>CBDUIC010000172.1:0-11357 GCA_965367245.1 uncultured bacterium
GTCGGTGTCGGTGTCGGTGTCGGTGTCGGTGTCGGTGTCGGTGTCGGTGTCCGAGGCAGGCGAGGTCTCGTCGGTGTCGCCTTCCTTGTCGCCGCCACAGGCGCACAGGGTCCACAGAGACAGGACGAACAGTGGGGTCGAGCGGATGGTGGCCTCCTGGGTCGGGCGTAGTGTACTGGGCCGCGCTGCGGGTCCGCATGACCCATGCCCGTACCCCTAAGGGGCGCGCCTGGGTGGGCACCTGCGGTAGGTTCGGCGTCCCGGGAGGGTTCTGTGTTCACACCCGTCGCGTGGCTCGTTGTCGTGGGGTGTGTCGGCACCCCCGAGACCAACCCCTGTGTCCGCTACGAGCAGGCCATCGATGCGTGCGCCGATGTCGCCGAGCAACTTCTCCCTGACGACGCCACCACGGTGTTCCTCGATGGCATGGACCAGGCGTGCCCGGCGGAGGAGGGCCTCACCGACGACGAGGTCGAGCACTACAGCTGCCTCGAGGCGACCTGGAACGACGCCGACTGCAGCACCGTCGAGGGCTTGTTGGAGCTCGCGGCTCTCGCAGGCGACTGCTGACTGTGGTGCTCGACTCTGCCCCAGCCCAAGCGCCCGACAGCCAGCGCCACGCCGATGGCGGCGAAGAACAGCGGGATGGCGCTGGTGATTGGGTTGAGCCTCACGGGCATTGTGCAGCATCGAGCCGGGGGATGAGCGGTCGCGAACGCCTAGACCGGGTAACCGGGCGCGAGTAGTCGGCCGACCATCTGCAAGGTCAGCCCCCACAGCGGGCCGAGTCGCAGCTCGATGGTCGGCGCCATCGCCCACACCGGCCCGGCCCGATGCCAGCGCCACGCGGGGCGGGTGGCGAGGCGCTCGAGGGGCACCCAGTCGAGGTCGACGACCTCTGGGCTGGCGATGCGTGGGCGCTGGCCCTCGGGCAGGGAGAAGAGCAGCGGGGCGATGGCCATGGGGCGCATACCGCGGGGGCGAAGCGACACCACCGACCGAAGCCGCCCACCCGGCGGACCCAGCTGTAGCCCGACCTCCTCCTCGCACTCCCGTCGGGCCGTGTGGGCCACGGAGCGGTCGCTGGGCTCACGCATCCCGCCGGGCAGCCCCACATGGCCCGACCATCGCCTCCCCGGACGCTCCGCCCGGGTCACCAGCAGGAGCTCGGCGCCGCGCTCTCCGTCGCGCAAGACCATGGCGACCGCGGCTCGCTCCCAGCGCTGCATCCACCATGGGCTGTCGTGGACGGGGTGGCGGGCCAACAGGGGATGGTGGCTGGCTTCGGAGGCATCCGGCATGTCGATGCCAGCGTACCTGGGGGGGGCGGCAGCTCCCGCAGCGAGGCTGCGAGATCTGCCGACCTTCCATCTCACCGAACGGGGAAACGCCGAGGATCCGCCCGCCACGCGTCGGCACGGAGCCTGCATTCCACCAGGGGGCACCCCACCAAGGAGCCTGCCATGAAGCGCATCGCCCGTGTCCTGCCCGTCGCCGTCCTGTTGGGACTTCCCCTGTCCGTCCTCGCCGCCCCCGGCGGTCGCGACGGCAAGCCCCCCAGGCCTCCGGTCGAGGCCATCGAGGCCTGCGTCGACCTCGCCGAAGACGATGCGTGCTCCTTCGTGGTCGACGACGAGGAGCTGTCGGGGGTGTGCATGGCCGGTCCGCGCCCGGAGGCCCCGCTGGCCTGTCGTCCCGATGACGCCCCCGAGCGATGACCCTGGCCCCTGAAGGGAGGTACCGATGTCGATGAACCTGACCCCCGCCGCGACCTGGCGCGCGGTGGCGACCTTCGCGACCCTCGGCTGGGCCGCCACGGTGATGGCCTGGTGGTCTACGGCGGCCGCGGTGTCAGCGGCCGAGCCCGCAGCGATGGCCGACGAGCCTCGGTCGAGGCGCGCCCGTGCCGCGTCGTCTCGGCGGTCGCCCCAGCGACCCCGACCCACAGCCCCTGCGGCCGCGCCGATCGCCGACGACGGCCACCGAGACGCGCTTCGCGAGGAGGTGCGCCGCGAGGTGCTCGCGGAGATCGAGGAAGAGCGCGCCGAGCGTCGGCAGGCACGCAGCGAGCACCACCTCGAGCGGATGCTCGATCACGCGGCCGCCTTCGCCACCGATCACGAGCTGGATGGGGCGGTAGAGGCCCAGCTGGTGACGGCGCTGTCGACGCTGCACGAGCGGATGGAGGCGCTGCGGCCGGAGGGCCCGCCGCCGGCAGAGGGGCCACCTCCCGAGGTCGAGGAGGAGCGGCAAGCCGCCTGGGACGACCTGCACGACGACGCGCTCCAGGCCCTCGACGACCCGGACCTCGCGGCCGAGTTCGTCGACTGGGTTCCCCCCCCGGGTCCTCCCGGTCCACCCCCCGACCGGGTGCGATAGGTGCCCGTTCGCACCCGCCGGTCGCCCTGGGAGGCGCTGTGAGTCACGTCCGTCGCTGGGGTCTGCTGTGGGCCACCGTCGGTGTCGCCGTGGTGTTGGTGGCGAGCACGCTGTGGATCTACCTGGGCCTGCGCGCCCACGCCGACGAGGTGGCGCACATCCACGGCGAGTACGTCGTAAGCCAGCTGCCGGCCGCGCCCAGCGAGCTCGACGACCTGCTGCACGCGCTGCGACCCATGGGGGCGATGTCCATCAGCCGCTTCGACGCCGACGGCCGATGGGTGGGGACCGCCGGAGAGGCGGTGGAGCCCGACGCGCGAGGGGCAGCGACCGCGGTGCACATCGCGCGGGGGCGCTACCGCATCGAGCACCCGGAGGGCGAGGGCTTCGTCGTGCTGGAGTACGCCCCGTTGCTGGCCATGGATCTGCATCGGCGCGCCAGCATCGCTCTGGCTACCTCAGTGATGGCCTCGGGGCTGCTGGTGCTGTCGGCGGTGCTGTGGCTCCGCTCGCGTCTGCAGCTCGAGGCGGCGGAGCTGGCTGCGGAGCGGAGTCGACACCTGGCGCACCTCGGCACGCTGTCGTCGGTGGTGGCCCACGAGCTGCGCAACCCGCTGATGGTGCTCCTCGGTCATGTGCAGCTGCTGCGCGAAGACCTGCCCGACAATGCGCGCGTGCAGCATGTGGAAGACGGCGCCATGCGCCTCGACGAGCTGCTCGACTCGCTGCTCCGCTTCGCCCGCACCGGCGAGCTGTCGCTGGAGCTGGTCGATCCGGCTGAGCTGGTTCGGCTGGCGGTAGCCCACGCGGGGGTGCGGGGGGTGACGGTGCAGGGCACGGCCCCGGAGTGGCCCCTCGACCGGATGCGCATGCGCCAGGTCCTCGTCAACCTGCTCCGCAACGCCCGGGCTGCCAGCCCCGAGGGCACGGTCGCGGCCCGGGTCAGCGTGCAGGGGGGGCGGCTGGTGATCGAGGTCGAAGACGACGGCGAGGGCGTCGCGGTCGAAGATCGGGAGCGGGTGTTCGAGCCGTTCTTCACCACGCGGTCGCAGGGCACCGGGCTGGGCCTGGCGGTGGCCCGGGATATCGTGGGGAAGCACGGAGGTAGCTTGACCCTTCACGATGCTCCGACCGGTGGCGCCCTGTTCCGCATCGAGGTTCCGGCCTGATGGCATCGGTCTTGGTGGTCGACGACGAGCCCGGGATCCGCGACTACCTGGTCGAGGCCCTCCGCCGCGACGAGCACGACTGTGCCGCGGCCGACAGCGGAGAGGCGGCCCTGGCCCACCTCGAGCGGCACCACATCGACGTGCTCCTCACCGATCTGCGCATGCCGGGCATGGGGGGCGTGGCCCTCATCAGCAAGGCCCGCGAGCGCGACCCCGAGCTCGAGGTGGTGGTGCTCACGGCACACTCCACCGTCGACACCGTGGTCGACGTGATGCGCGCGGGCGCGACCGACTACCTCAAGAAGCCGGTCAAGAGCCCTACCGAGCTGCGGCACGTCATCGCGCGGGCGGCGGAGCGTCGGCGGCTGCGCACCACCATCGAGGCACTGTCTCCCCCCAGCGGGCCGGTGCTCACCTACGGCGCGCCCGCGATGGAGGCGGTGGTGCACCAGCTGCAGCGGGTCGCGCCCACCCGCGCGACGGTGCTGCTCACCGGCGAGTCGGGCACGGGCAAGGAGGTCGCGGCACGCGAGGTCCACCGACTCTCGGGGAGGGAGGGGCCCTTCGTGGCGGTCAACGGCGCGGCGCTGTCGGCCCAGCTGCTGGAGAGCGAGCTGTTCGGGCACGAGCGGGGGGCGTTCACCGGGGCGGTGGGGCTGCGTCGCGGCAAGATCGAGCTGGCGCAGGGCGGCACCTTCTTCCTCGACGAGGTGGGCGAGCTCGACCCCGACCTGCAGGCCAAGCTGCTGCGCGTGCTGCAGGAGCGCACCTACGAGCGGGTCGGGGGGCAGCAGACCCTCACCGCCGACGTGCGCTGGGTCGCCGCCACCAACCGCGACCTGCAGGCGATGGTGGAGCAAGGCTCCTTCCGAGAAGACCTCTACTACCGGCTGGCCGTGTTCCCGGTGCGGCTGCCGAGCCTGCGGGAGCGTCGCTCCGACATCGCACCCCTCGCCGATGCGCTGCTGAAGCAGGTGAGCGTCGAGCTGGGTCGGCAGCTCGAGCTCAGCGACGAGGCGCGCGACCTGCTGGTGCAGCGCAGGTGGCGGGGCAACGTGCGAGAGCTCCGCAATGCGCTGGAGCGGGCCGCCATCCTGGCCGAGGGGCGGGTGCTGGGGCCCGATGACCTGGGGCCCTCGGGCCCGCGTCCGACCCCAGCGGGCGACGGAGGTGTGCGGCCGATGGAGGAGGTCGAGCGCCGGGCCATCGAGCAGGCGCTGGCGGCGTTCGACGGCAACCGCAAGCAGGCCGCCGAGGCCCTGGGCATCGGGGTGCGCACCCTGTACGACAAGCTGAAGCGGTACGAGCTGGGCTGAGGGCTGCCGATCTCGCACTGCGGGCTGCGGAATCCGCACCTTCGGGCCTGCGTGCTCGGGCGAACCTAGGTTTGGCGGTGGCATGGCCCCTGCATTGGTCTTGGGTGTGCTCCACCCGAGGTCCCACCGATGCCCACGCCCCTGCTGTCTCGCGGCCTGCTGCCGATGGCCCTGCTCGTCCTCGCCTGCTCCGGAGGAGGCGACGACCTCACCTCGAACGCCGTGGGAGCCCTCGCCGTCGAGGTCGACATGGATGCCTTCGCCGCGGGGGCCATCGTCGGCGACGTGACGACGGAGGACTGCACCCTGTCGGGGGGCACCCAGACCACCTGCTACCGGTTCACCCTGACCGGCACGCCCGTCGAGCACGACGTAGGGCCGTTCTGCCCGCGCAACATCTCGGAGGACTCGTCGGCCAGCGGGATCTGGCTGGAGGGCGGCGAGGTCTACGACGTGTCGGGCGCCTTCGTCGCCAGCCTGGCTACCTTCTACGACGACAGCAGCTGGCAGCTGTACGACGAGGCCACCGGCGACATCTACGTCACCGACACCCAGGAGGCCTGCGAGGCGGCGGCTCGGCCCGATGTCGACCCGGCCTACCAGAACCACTGCGTCGAGTGCGACATCGCCTACTTCGAGGGGGCCACGACCCTCGACGTGCTCATCCCGGTGACCCCGGTGCCCATGAGCTCTCCCGAAGAGGTCGACTTCCGGGGCAAGGTCGCCGTGTCGCTGGGGGGCGTGGTGCACGACCCGCCCGCCCCCGTCGACGCCATCCTGGGGGCGCACACCATCGCGCCCTTCGACGACTGCGGGGGTCACGTCAACCCGCACACCGGCTACCACTACCATGCCGCCACGGGCTGTGCGGCCACCGTCGACAGCGACGATGGGCATGCGCCGCTCATCGGCTACGCCATCGACGGCTACGGCCTGTTCGCCATGGTCGACGAAGACGGGGTCGAGCCTGACGACCTCGACAGCTGCCGCGGCCACGCCGACGACGTGCGCGGCTACCACTACCACGTGGCCTCCGCGGGGGAGAACCTGTTCATCGGCTGCTTCGCCGGTGAGGTCGGGAGCGTGACCGAATGAGCCTCACCGTCTGGCTGCTGTGCCTGGGACTCGCCCACGGCCACCAGGGCCACACCAGCACCGTGGCATGGGATGCCTGCGATGAAGCCGAGGTCGGCGAGACCTGCACCTACGACGTGAGCGACCGGGAGCGTCACATCGGCACCTGCCGCGCGATGTCGGGCGACCTGCTGTGCGTCCGGAACCGCCCGGTGGTGGACCCCACCCTCGCCTCGTCGACCGACATGCTGTGGATCCCGCTGGTGACTGGGGTGCTGCTGCTGCCCCTCGGCGCCCTCCGTCTCCGAGCCTTCCTGCACGCCACCCAAGCTCCCTCGAGGTGACCATGCCCCGCATTGCCCCGCTGATCGGCGTCATGCTCCTCGTTGGCTGCGGCGACGACGAGCTCGAGCCCATTCCCGCGTCCACCCCCGACGACCCCCACCTCACCGACCTGTTCGACGACGGGCTGTACGCCGCGGAGCCCGGCCTGGTGTCGTGTGAGCTCGACAACGGCGCCACCACCGACTGCTTCCAGATCTCGTTCACCAACTACGAAGACTCCTCCGGCCCCTTCTGCCCGGCGACCGTCGACGACATCGGCGGCGTCGGCATCTACGACGGCGACACCTCCCCGGGCTTTCAGGTGCTGAAGCGCTCCCTGTGGGAGGCGATGGAGCTCGATGGGTGGGACATCCTCGACGACGACGGCAACGTGAACCTCAACGCAGCGCAGGGCGAGGCCTCGTGCCTGGAGATGGAGCTGCAGCCCCTCACCATCACCTTCCTGATCCCGATGGAGCCCCAGCTCCTCGACACCCCCAACGAGATCGACACGGTGGAGCTGTACGGCGTGGCCCTCGTCGACGGCATGCCCCTGACCGGGCATCCGC
Organism: uncultured bacterium; assembly: GCA_965367245.1. Classification (GTDB taxonomy): domain Bacteria; phylum Myxococcota_A; class UBA796; order UBA796; genus CBDUIC01. The sequence goes on from CBDUIC010000172.1 coordinate 6,832, forward strand.
CGTCGGTGGTCGACGGGCCGCCCATGCCGGGCGCGCAGGGCGGCGGCATCCCCTCCCTCGACCCCTGCGGAGGCCACGCCGACCCGGCGGGCTACTGGCACTGGCACTTCACTCCCGACAACACCCAGTCGGTCCTCGATGCCTACGGGATCACCGAGGTGTCGTGCGGTGATGTGCCGCAGAAGTCGGAGGGCTTGGTGGGCTTCGCCAAAGACGGCTTCCCGATCTACGCGCCCCTGGTCGACGGCGCGGTGCCCGACGGCCTCGATGCCTGCAACGGCTTGTTCGGGCCCACCGACGACTATCCTGACGGCATCTACCACTACTACGCGCTGTCGCAGTACGCGCCGAACCTGCCGACCTGCATCATGGGCGCCTCGGTGCGCGACCCGATGAGCGTGCAGTGATGTGGACCCTGCTTGTGGTCGGTGCCCTCGCTCACGTGCCCACCATCGCCAGCTATGCGCTGGCTCCGGCCGATACCGGGTGGGCGCTCGACGTGACGCTGCCCACCGATGGCATGCACCAGGCCTTGATCCACCGCCAGCCCGACCTGGCCTGGTCGGAGCTGTCCGTCGAGGCCTACGAGGAGCAGCTGGTGGCGGCGCTTCACGACGGGACGCGCCTGGCCTTCGACGGCGTGCCGGCTGAGCTGTCGGTGGTCGCGGTGAGCGTGGCGCCCCATGCGTCGCAGGTGCAGCTGTGGGTCGATGCGCCCCGTGACGCGTCGGTGGTGGAGGCGCACATCGACGCCCTGCGCGGCGACCGAGACCAGCACAACGTGCTGCGCGTCGCGACCCCCGAGCATCGCGAGCATGTGGTGCTGTCGTCCGACAACGGCTTCCGTGGCGCGGTGGCGCTGCGCCCGTCGCCCGCGCCGAGCAAGGCCCTGGCGGGCGGAGGCGTGGGGGCGCTGCTCACCTTGCTCACGCTGGGGGCGGCGTGGCGAACGCGACGGGACCGCGAGGCGCGGACCGCCTGAGCCAGGCCGGGTCGAAGGTCCAGGCCTGCAGCACCAGCATGCCCCAGGTCAGGTCGGCGAAGTCCACCGTCGCCAGCAGGCCGAGCTGCAGGGCGAGCAGGGCGGTCCACACCCATGGGCGGAGCCGCCTCGACAGCCATCCCAGCGGGGCCAGCAGCTCGAGGCCGAGGGCGCTCCAGGTGGCGAGCTGCAGCAGCAGGGGTTGGTCGAGCATCCACGTGCGCAGGGCATGGTCACGGGCCAGCGGGTTGCTGAGGACCCCGTGCAGCGCGGAGCCGTCGATCCAGCTGGGGGCCGCGAGCTTGGTGACGGCGCTGTAGGTGTAGGCGAGGCTCATCACCGCCCAGCCCGCCGCGAACACCTCGGGGGGAAGCCGCCAGTCGGACCCGGCCTCGGCGTCGTGCCACAGGGTGCCCAGGCTCGGCGGCTGGCGCAGCAGCACCTGGGCGAGGAGCATCCAGCCGACATGGGGCAGCGCCGGGTTGAGGATGAGGGGGTTGGCGGCGAGCAGGCAGGCGAGGACCCACAGGCAGACGGCGGCGGCGGGTCGGTCCCAGGTCCCCCAGGCGAGCAAGAGGCTGGCGAGGAGGCCGACGCCGACGAGGCCGGTGGCGACGAGGGGGGTGGCGGCGAGCCACAGGGGGCTGGGCACGTAGGGAAACAGCGGGCTGTGGGGGGCCGTGCCCATGGTGGCGAACACCTCGCCGGCCCAGGGGAGGAGCTGGGCGAAGTGCAGGGCGAGGTAGGCGCCGAGGAACAGGCGGAGCAGGGCCCAGCTGCGGGCGCGCCAGCCGTTGGGGAGGCTCAGCACGACACCTCCAGGGTCAGGGGCAGCTCGGTCGAGGTTCCCTCTCGGGGGGTGACGTGCAGCTCGATGGGGCCGACGGCGGGGGGGGCGCCGAGCTCGGTGAGCACGTCGTGCTCGCAGAAGGCCCAGGTGCTGACCTGCTGGTGGAGGGGTCCCAGGGTGGGGTGCTCGGCGAGGAAGGGGCCGCCGGCGAGGGCGGCGCCGAACACGTTGCGGCGGTTGTAGGGGCCGCGGAGCTGACCGTACAGCTGGGGACTCAGGGGGAGCTGCTCGGGGCCGTCGGCGCTGTCGTAGTGCAGCTCGTAGTCGGCCGAGAAGCCCTCGAGGCCGTCGCGGGCGGTGAACACCTTGGGGGCGGGGCTGGCGTGGGTGGCGAGGCCCAGGCCGTACAGGGCGTCGCTGCCGAGCAGGTCGCCGGCCATGGCGGCGAGGCCGACGACGAGGAGGAGGGCGGCGCGGAGGCGGTTCATGAGGGGAGCTCCCGTGGGGTACCCCGCCAACAGAACCCCCGGATGTGGACCCGACGTGGACCCCTGGGCAACGTTCGTTGGAAGGCTGCGGGCGGTCCTACTCGGCCGAGGGGAGCAGGCGGTGGCGGATGGCCCGGTTGCAGGGCTCCGACCACCCGCGCGCAAAGGCCCAGCCCAGCGCGGTGCTGCCCGCGAACACCAGCGGGTAGGCCCACGCGCCCTCGGCCTTGCCCCAGCCCATGGCCTCCCACAGCTCCACCACGGCGAACACCACGAACATGTGGGTGAGGTAGACCTCGTAGGACAGCCGGCCGAGACCGCGAAGTGGGGCCAGCACGGCCAAGGGGTACTCGCCGCGCAGCATCCAGGCGCCGAGAAGCGCCGCCGAGGTGCCGAGCACGTGCATCGTCAGCGTGGCGTGCTGCACGGTGCTCCACCACAAGTCCCCCCATCCCAGGACGCTCAGCAGCAGCGCCCCGCCACCGAGGGACAGCGCCCAGCCCATCGCCCGGTCGTCGCGCAGGCGGCGGGCCAGCAGCGCGGTGAGCACGCCGGCGGCGATGGCGCCCATGCACGGCAGGTAGGCCTTGTCGCTGGCGATGCCCTGCTCGGGGAGGGCGTGGAACACCGGCATGAGCACGACCAGGGGCACCAGCACCGCCACGACGCGGCGCTCGGTACGGGCGAGCCACAGCAGCAGCGGGAAGGCCAGGTAGAACACCTCCTCCACCGACAGCGACCAGAGCACGTCCCAGTTGCCTGGCAGGTAGCCGGTCTTCGCCTCGTAGGCGTTGAGCCAGAAGGTCAGGGCGGACAGCACGGCCAGGCCGAGGGACTGGCGGTCGGTGTCGATGGTGAAGTGCTCGATGCCTGCCAGGTGCAGCCCCGCGAGGACGGCCACCAGCAGCAGCAGGGGCGGCGCGATGCGGGCCACTCGGCGCGACCAGAAGTCGCGCAGCGACACCTTGTCGGGGCTGCCGTGGCGGCGAAGGGTGTGGGTGGTGATCAGGAAGCCCGACACCACGAAGAAGATCATCACCGCGTCGTAGCCATTCCAGCACAGCGCCCGCATCAGGCGCTGGGGCAGCCACGCGCCCAGGTCAGACGCCGCCAGGGGGAGCCGAATCGCGACGTGGTGAGCCATGACGAGGAGCACAGACAGCCCTCGCCACGCGTCGATGCCGGGCACATGTCGGGATGTGGGGGCCACGGCTGCTCCTGCCTTCGCCCTGCATAGCGCAAACCAGGGCGATTCACCGAGCTGGCCGCCTGCGTTGTGCGGGCAGCAGCGAGCGGCCCATCGCGTCGAATACACTGACCGCTCCCGACGTCCGCGCGAGACACCCCGAGGACTCCATGCTGCTCCTGCTCGCTACCGCCCTCGCCGGCACATCCTCCTTTGGCTCTGTCGGCGCCTATGGCCACGGTACCGCCTCGCTAGGGTCCAGCGGAGGAGGTGGCGGCATGAGCTTCCTGTTCGCCGCCCAGCCGTCCGACCGCACCTACGTGGGCTTTCGCGGGCAGGTGGGGATGGCGGCGCTCCCCGAGGCCGAGATCCTGAGCCACGCATTGGTGGAGCTGGGCACCCCGGCGGGCCCCATCGACGAGGTGCACGGGTTCGTCGCGCCCGCCTTCGGGGTGGAGCTCGGCACCCGAGACGACCTGGCCTTCGCCATCGGGCCCGCGGCCGGCGCCTCCCTCGGGCTCAGCCTGCCGATGCCCCAGCAACGCAACTGGGTGACGGGCCAGTCGGTACAGCTGGCGCTACGGCCGAGCCTGTATGGCACCGCCAGCGTTCCCATCACCGCGGTTCGCGCGAGTCCTACGCTGCATGCGGGGCTGCGCGTGGAGTTCGCAGCCAGCCTCACGGCGGCGAAGAAGCCGCGCACGGCACGCAACGACCTCACGGCGCCCGAGCCGAAGCGAGGCACCTCTCCCAAGGTGGGCCTGCCCCGAACGGTGGTGCCCGACGACGGGCCGAAGCGAGGGCGCGGCGGAAAGCTGTTCGATCCACCACCGATCCCCGACAAGGGCCGAAGCCCGCTGCTCGACGACGGCGACGGGGCCCCTGGCCGCACCCCGAGGGGCGGTCGGTCTCCGCTGGTCGACGGCCCGCCCGCCGACGACACCCCGGGGGATGGTGGGGTCGCACGCCCCCGGAGGCCGGTCGACGACGCGCCGCTCACCGATCGAGGGGGGCGCAAGGGCAAGAAGGGCAAGAAGGGCAAGAAGGGCAAGAAGGGCAAGAAGGGCAAGAAGGGCAAGA
>CBDUIC010000173.1:0-11233 GCA_965367245.1 uncultured bacterium
ACCCCGAGCCCCCCCGCTTCGCCCGGATCGGCCTGGATGTGGGGGACCACGTGGTATGGTTCGCCGACCAGCGACGCTTCGGCTGCCTGGTGCCGCTGGGCGATCGCGACGCCCTCGGCCTGGGGCTGGGGCCCGATGCCCTCGACGCGGCCCTCGATGGCGAGGGGCTGGCAGCGGCGCTCCCCGGTCGCCGTGCGGTGAAGACCGCGCTGCTCGACCAGGCGCGCATCGCAGGGCTAGGCAACATCCACGCCGCGGAGGCCCTGTGGCGGGCCGGCATCGCACCCGCGACCCCGTGCGCGACCCTCGATGCGTTGGGGTGGCGCGCCCTGGCGACGGCGATCCGCGAGCAGCTGGCCGAAGCCGTCGAGGCGATCCCCCCCGGGGAAGACTTCGTGTACGTGACGGAAGGCGGCGACAACCCCTTCGCCGTCTACGGCCGCGAAGGCGAGCCTTGCCCGCGCTGTGCCGAGGCGATCACCCGCGTGGTGCAGGGAGGGAGGTCCACCTTCTGGTGCCCCGGATGCCAACGACCTGGCGGCGTGGCCGTGCAGGGGTGACGCCTCCACCGGCCTGCGTTACCTGGCCTGGCCGCCCCACGTGGGGCCACCGAATTCTCATTGTCTCGAGGAAGCACCATGGCGCGTCGCAAGAGCTCCCCCCTTCAGCCGGGCGAAACGGTTGATTACAAGGATGTCCGCAAGCTCTCCCGGTTTCTGACCGAGCGCGGCAAGATCCTTCCCCGTCGGGCTACTGGCCTGTCGGCCAAGCAGCAGCGCCAGATCGCCCGTGCCATCAAGCGCGCGCGTCAGGTCGCCCTGCTGCCCTACGTCAAGCGCGACTGATCGCGGTCGGCGCCTCGGCGTCGAGCGTGGGATGCGTCGTCGAGCCTGCCATCCGGGTCATGGAACCTGGGGCGGGCTCTCTGTGTAGATACCCACCGGCCGCTCCTCCGAGCCGCTCCGCCCAGTGAGGGCGTCGCCCAGCCGGGCTCGGAAGCCCTCCGCGGCTGCATCGAGGCGCGCCACCACCTCGGGGTGGTCGGCGGAGATGTCGGTCGTCTCGCCCGGGTCGGCCACGAGGTCGTACAGGCCAGCGGGAACGGGAGGCTGGCGCAGTGCCACCGGGTACATCCGCTTGTAGCGACCCTGGCGCACCGCCTCGAGGCGGCCGCGGGCGTAGTAGGCAAAGGCCTCGGTGGGGGAGGCGGCACCCTCGGTGATCACCGGCCACACGTCGTGGCCGTCGATGGGGGCGGCCGGCAGCGGGGCACCGGCGAGCCGAGCGAAGGTGGGGAGCAGGTCGAGGGCGGTGACCAGCTCGTCGTTGGTGGTGCCCGGGGGGATGACACCGGGCCAGCGCCACAAGCACGGGCTGCGCACGCCCCCTTCCCAGCTGTCGGCCTTGCCGCCACGGAAGGGGAAGGCCGAGCCGCCGCCCACCGGCGTGAGCCACGGGCCGTTGTCGGAGGTGAACACGACCAGCGTGTCGTCGTCGAGGCCCTGGGCCTTGAGCGCGTCGAGGAGCATGCCGACGTGGTGGTCGACGCTCTCGATGACATCGCCGTACAGCCCACGGTCTGACGTGCCCGCGAAGCTCGGTGCGACGGCCCAGGGCTCGTGGGGCGCGCTGTAGGCCAGGTACAAGAAGAAGGGCTGCTCCTTGTGGCGGGCCATCCAGTTGATGGCCGACTTCGTGAACTGCCCGACCAGGATGGGCTCGTCGGGGAGCTGCCGGATCACCTTGTCGTTGTGGATGAGGGGCAGGGGCTGCTGGTTGTTCGACCAGGGGATGCCGAAGAAGTCGTCGAAGCCCTGGTTGGTGGGGCGGAACGGGGGATGGTGGCCCAGGTGCCACTTGCCGATGCACGCCGTGGCGTAGCCCGCCTGCTTCATCACCTCGGCCAGGGTGACCTCGTCGGGCGACAGGCCACCGACCGAGCGAGGATGCAGCACGCCCAGGCCCGACTCCTTGTGGCCGAAGCCCACCCGTGGGGGGTAGCTGCCGGTGAGCAGGGCCGCGCGGCTGGGGGTGCACACGCTGGCGGCGACGTAGAAGGTCGACAGCTTGAGCCCCTCCGCGGCCATCTGGTCGAGGCGAGGGGTGCGGATGGCGGCGTAGGGCGCCTTGTCGGGTGGGTTGAAGTAGCAACCCACGTCGTTGTAGCCCTGGTCGTCGGTGAGGATGAGGACCACATTGGGCGGCCTGGCACGGCCCAGGCGCCGCGCGGCGAGGGCACCCAGGGCTCCGGCCCCTGCGAGGGCCGAGGCGCCGAGCAGGCCCCCCAGGAGCGTGCGACGGTCGAGCTCAGGCATGGGACGTTCCTAGCACGACCTCGTGAGGCTAGTGGGCGTCGGCCGAGGCGTTCATCGGCGCCTCGGCGTGCATCCACTTCTTGAGGATGGGCGTCATCACCACCAGGACGAGGGCCGAACCCAGGGCCGCGGCGCCGATCTGGCCGAACACACCGCCGTAGACGTGCACTGTCTCGGCGGGCACGGGGATGCCCGTGTCGTGGCCGCCGCCGTGGCTCACCCCGGTAAAGCCGGCGATGACCGCCGCCACCAGGTTGGAGAAGGCGGTGGCGAGGAACCAGGCACCCATGACGCTGCTGACGAGGCGCTTGGGCGACAGCTTGGTGACCATCGACAGGCCGACGGGCGACAGGCACAGCTCGCCGGTGGTGTGCAGCAGGTAGCCGAGGAGCAGCCAGCCCATGCCCACCATGCCGCGGGTGTCGCAGGTGGTGGTGGCGTACCACAGCACCACGAAGCCCAGACCCAGCTGGCCCAGCCCCAGGGCGAACTTGATGGGGGTGGACGGCTCCATCCCGCGCTTGCCGAGCTCCCGCCACAGGATGGAGAAGATCAGGCCGAACATCACGATGTAGATCGGGTTGGCGGACTGGAAGGTCGACGCGGGAATGACGCTGCCGTTGACGCCCATGCCGACGTGCTCGTCGGTGATCTGCCACTCGGTCTCGAGGGCCTTGTCGTCGCGGGCGGCGTCGAGCTGGTCCATCGTGAAAGGCTTGCCGTTCTGCGTGTAGCCGAGCTGCTCCTGGGTGAGCTTGAGGGGCACCTTCTGCCCGACCTCGGCGGCCGTGATCACCCGCTCCTCGGTGACCCGGTCGACGTTGCGGTCGGTGAAGTTGTTGACCGAGGTGCCGGCCTGCTCGAAGAAGGCCCAGAACAGCATCGAGAAGAACATCAGGATGACGACAACACCGAGACGCTCCCGCTCGATCTTGGTGCCACTGACGGCGTTGACGCCGATGTAGCCGAGGGCGACGAGGCCGGTGAGGGTGAGGATGAGGCCCGTCGGGGTGCTGACCGAGCCGAGGAACTCGGCGGCGATGGGGCCGAAGGTGGCGTTGCCGGCGGCGACGGACTCGATCATGCTCGAGGGGATGATGGAGATCATCCGGTTGGACCACACCAATGCGGCGAACACGGGGATGGCTACGGTCGTGCCCGCGGCCACCATGAGCTGGTGGTTCATGGTGAGGCCTGCGGGAGGCGCGCCCGCACCCTCGGGGAGCCCCTCACGGCCCATGGCCACGAAGGCGATGACGGCGGCCACGATGATGGCGACGCCCACGAAGCCGTTGACGACGAGGAGCAGGGCGCTGTTCGAGATCACCACCAGCGCAATGCCGGAGGACAACGCTCCCGCCAGCACGAGAAGGCGTGCCAGCCCCGCCGGCATGATGAACACCGCCAGCCCGATCACCATCCCGGCGGTCGCCAGGTTGAAGCCGTAGTGCCACCCGTAGGTCTCGCCGACGTAGCCGCACAGCAGGGGCGCCGCGGCGGCGCCGAGGTTGATGCCCATGTAGAAGATGGTGAAGCCGGAGTCGCGCTGGCTGCTGCCCTCGGGGTAGAGCGAGCCGACGATGGTGCTGATGTTGGGCTTGAAGAAGCCGTTGCCGACGATCAGCAGGGCGAGGGCCACGAAGAACGGCGCCTCGGCCTGGATGCCCATGAGCAGGTGCCCCAGGGCCATCAACACGCCGCCCACGATGACGGCGCGCTTGGCGCCCAGCACCCGGTCGGCGATGAGCCCGCCGAAGAAGGGCGTCATGTAGACCAGGGCGGTGTAGGCGCCGTAGATCTTGTAGGCCTCGCCGTCGTTGTAGGCGAGAAAGCCCTTCATCATGTAGAAGACGAGCAGGGCGCGCATGCCGTAGTAGGAGAACCGCTCCCACATCTCCGCGAAGAACAGGGCGAACAGCCCGGTGGGGTGCCCGAAGAGGGTCGGGCCCTCGATCGCGGGTTCTTCGGTGGCGGCCATGCGGTCTCCTGGTGGGGAAGGGCCCGCGCGGTCTATGCGGCCGAGGCACGCAGCGCCAGTGCCCACGCCGCGAGGTCGCCCCCCTCCCACGCCGGCTCTGTGGGACTGCACCGATCGCGCGGGAAGGCCACCAGCCCACCGGTTATGCGCCGCCCCATGGCGTCTCCCCGCGAGCATCTCGAAGAGCTCACCCGCGACCTCGACATGGTGGTCTTCCGCCTCGAGCGGCCGCACCCGCCGGAGGCCCCGCCGGAGGCCTGGGTGCGGGAGCGCACGCGGCTCCGCCGCGAGCTGGAGCGGCTGCGTGATCGGATGGACGACGTGGTGCGGGGCCTGTAGCGCCTAGCTCGGCAGCTTCCCCTTGAGGGTGCGCACGGTGATGCCCAGCTGGTCGGCCAGCTGGTCGAGGTCGGGCTGCTCGCGGTGGAGGCGAACCAGCAGGCGCTCGAGCACCGTCGCCAGGCGGTCGCGGTGGGGCAGGGTGTCGTCGGTACGCTCTTCGATCATCGCCAGCGCCAGATCGGCCTCGGCGACGTGCTCCTCCATCGGCAGCCGACCGAGCTTGTAGACGAGGGTGCGGCGTGGGAGCTGGAGCAGGCGGGCGGCCTCGCTCTGGTTGTGCTTGCAGGCGGCGAGGGCACGGCGGATGAGCGCGGCCTCGAGCCGCTCGGTGTGCTCCGCCAGGGTGAGCTCGGGAAACGGGAGGGTGAGCTCCTCGGTGGGGTCGAAGGTGTCGTCGCCCGGGTGCAGGGGCTGCGGGGTGCGGTCGAGGGCCGAGGTGGGGCTGGCCTGGCGCACGCGGTCGGGCAGGTCGCACGGCATGACCTCGGCGGCCCGGGCCATGACCGAGGCGCGCTCGACGACGTTGCGGAGCTCACGAACGTTGCCCGGCCAGTGGTAGGCCTGCAGGCAGCGCTCGACGGCCGGCGACAGGGCGACCACCTGCGAGCCGTGCAGGGACCGGGCCTTGTCGAGGAAGTGCCGGGCCATCGGAAGGATGTCGAGAGGCCGCGCCCGAAGGGGTGGGACCTCGATGGACAGCACCTCCAGGCGGTACAACAAGTCCCACCGGAAGTCGCCTGCGTCGGCCATGGCCCGTAGGTCGCGGTGGGAGGCGGCGACTACGCGCACGTCAACGGCATGGGTCTTGGACGAGCCCACGGGCGTGACCATGCGCGTCTCGAGGACGCGGAGCAAGGCGACCTGTGCGGGGGCCGGCAGATCGCCGATCTCGTCGAGGAACAGCGTGCCTCCGTGGGCGTCGCGGAAGACACCGGGCCGGGCTCGGTCGGCGCCGGTGAAGGCCCCCTTCACGTGGCCGAACAGGTGGCTCTCGAGCAGGGTAGGGGCGATGGCACCGCAGTTGACCGCGACGAAGGGCCCGGTGCGTGGGCTCATGGTGTGGATGGCGCGGGCGATCACCTCTTTGCCGGCGCCGGTCTCGCCGGCCACGAGCACGGTGGCGTGGCTGTCGGCCATGCGCTCCACCGTCGCCATGAGCTCGATGCTCTTCGGGTCGCGGGCAAGCACCTCGGACGCGTCTTCGGCGACCGCCCGTTGCAGCGGGCGCTCGTGGGTGGCCTGCTCCAGGGCCCCCAGCGCGGCCGACACCATGGCCTGAGGCGTGCGAATGGGGTGGGGCCAGCTCGCGACGCCGGCGACGGCCTTGGTGTGGAGCAGCAGGGGCAGCGCCAGCCGCTCGACGGCCGTGGCATCGCGGCGTGGGCACACCGCCTCGAGGGTGGTGCCGGCGTAGTGGCCGATGGTGGCGTCGGCAGGGAGGGCCTTGGCCAGGCGCCGACCCCACTCAAGCAGCGATGCGCCAGCGGGAGGCCGGAAGGCCAGCAGGCTCACTACTCCGCCCAGAGCGACAGCGTCGGCCAGGGCGGCCTCCACGCGATCGTGGCTGGCCAGACTCGAGCAGCGTGCCCGCCAGGCCTCCAGCCCCTCGATGCGGATGACCGCTTCGCCCGCGGTGATCGTCGCTCCAGGCGCGACAGGGCGCCGACCCGACACCTGCTGTTCGTCGAGGAAGGTGCCGTTGGTCGAGCGGAGGTCTTCGACGAACACGTCGGTTCCAGACAGGTAGACCTGCAGGTGCCGTCGCGACATGCGGGGGTCGTCGACCGACACGTGGACGTGGGGCGACCGCCCGATGACGATCGCTTCGCCCTCGTGAAGGGGCTTCGCCGACACCCGGCCGGCCCGCTGCAGCAGCAGGATGGGCCCCGGATGGAGCAGCTCAGCCAGGTCGTCCACCGGACGACAGTGTGTGGTCTCTTCGTCGTTCACGTGCCCCCGCACCCTGGGGCCATCGTACCACCCTTGCTCACCAACCAGAGCGCCCCGCGACGGAGCAACCGATCGCGGGGCGCCAGGGGGGGACTTGCCTTGCTCAGGGGGTGGCGTCGAACCACTCCCAGGACTCGAGACTTACGACGACCTCGCACTCGTCATCGTCATCGTCATCGTCGTCATCGTCATCGTCATCGTCATCGTCATCGCAGTCGTCGTCGTCTGCCTTGATGCAGTACTCGGTCGGGTAGTAGCCCGCCTCTTCGAAGGTGTTGGGCGTGGGCACCGCGATGCAGGCGTCGTCGTCGTCTTCCGTCAGGTTCTGCAGGTAGTCGAGGGTGACCATCGGCTCCAGGAAGGTGACCACGCCGTCGTAGGCGCCGTAGATGTAGGTGCGGGGCGGGGCGGGGCCGTTGACGGCCACGTCGAGCAGGTGGTTGCCCATGAACGGAGCGACGGCATCGAGCATCGCGTAGCCGGGGGGCATGGCGCCCTCAGCCAGCGGGACCCGTGCCAGCTCGAGGGCATCGCAGGACAGCGGGGTCCCCTCGCAGTCGCCGGGGGTGATGGCACCCAGCGACGGGCCATCTACCATGTAGAAGTGGAAGTCGAAGTGAGGGAGGTCCCACAGGCCCACGGGGGGATGCCCATGGGGGTTCCAGTTCATGTGGATCATCTGGAGGGCCGTAGCGTCGGCCAGCCCGTCGGGCATGGGCAGGTCGAAGACCGACTCGGGGCCGTGGGTGGGGGCGCCGAGGTTCTCCATCGCGGAGCGCTGGATCTTGATGCCGAGGTAGGTCGGAACGCCCTTCTTCTCTTTGTACTTCACCCGGACTTCGCCGTCGCCCACGGCAAGGGGCTCACCCCATTCGGTGCCGGCGTGGGCGGGGGTGAGAAGAGCAGCGGTGAGAAGCGTCAACAGCATCAGGGGCCTCCGAGGCTTGTGTCCCAAAGCCTTGCACGTGCTGTGCCACGCGTTCTTCTTCTTGGCGGATACGCTATTACGTAGGAACAAGCATCCATAGGTGACGATTGAGCGACGTGGCGCGGTCTTGCGCAGGTGCGGAGAGTGGCTCAACCGATGGCGTCACCTTGCGCAGGTGTGGCGTCAGGTTGCGCAGAGTGGGCCATCCGGCACCTGCGTGTTTGCGGTGGCGGCGAACCGGACACTGGCAAGGGCGTGGGACTCCTCTCGTCACTACTGATGCTGGCATCGACGGCGTTCGGCGCTCCTGTGTCGGGCTGGATGGTTCCATCTTCGGACCAGGAGGTGCTCGACTGGAGCGTGTCGTGTCGGCGGAACGACCTGGTGGCGTGCGCCGAGCTCGCGTTCGCGGAACGGACCGGGAGGACCTCGCGTTCGGGTAGGCGCTGGCGGCGGCAGCTCGCGGAGCGCGCCTGCGCCGGCGGCGTGGCGCTGGGATGCGCGGAGGTGGCCGCTCTCGACGTGTCCAAGCGCCCCTCGGCGGCATGGAAGGTCGCGCTAGCGGCGTTCGACCAGGGCGAAGCCCGTGCGGCCTTGATTCTCGGCGAGCTGGATCCGGTTCGCGCCTTGCCGTCCCTTCGCTCGGCCTGTGCACAGGGCGTCGCGGCCGCGTGTGCCCTGGTGGCGGTCCACGACGATGAGGAGGCGTCGGTGTGGGCGGTGGACCACGCCTGTCGCCTCGGCGCGGCGGCCGCCTGTGTCGACCAGGCGCTGCGCGAAGGCCCGGAGGCGGTGGGGGCCCTGTGCGCAGCGGGGGAGCCCCTGGCGTGTCGCGAAGCAGACTGGCTGGCCACCGGCGGCGACGCAGTCCCCCTGAAGATGGTCGACCACACCCAGCGCTACCGGATGTTCCTGCTCGAGACGGTGATCCCCTTCGTTCGACCGTGTCTGCGCCAGGCTCTCTCGGAGCAGCCGGAGCTGCGGGGCCCGCAGGCCATCGATGGCTGGGTGTCGGCCGATGGCAGGCTGGCGGGCCTACGGGTGATGGGCGACCCAAGGGGCCCGCTGTCGACCTGCCTCGCAGAGGGCGCGCGCGGGCTGCGGGTGCTGCCCGCCCAGGACACGCCGGGCACCTTCGCCATCGAGGTGGGGGTGGACCATCGCGCCACCACCGAGGTCACCCCTCTGCACAGCTACGAAGACTCCCCGCCGGTCCTCGCGCTGAGGCGCTGGGCGGCGCAGGCGTGGTCCACCGAGATGGAGCGGTGCTTCCTCGAGGGGGGCGGGCATCCCGACGACCGGGTGTTCGCGATGCTCGACGTGCACATCACCATGCGCAACGAGCTTCGCCGCGTGGCATGGGTGGAGACCACCGGGCTGGAGGACGTAGACCGCTGCTTGCTGAGCACCATCGAGGCGCATCCCCCGCCGAGGGTCGCGACGCGCTGGGAGGCGCCGGCCCCGGTTCGGCTTCGGGTCGACTTCGTGCAGCTGTCGGTGGAGCGGCCTGCCTGGGCGTTCGTCGATCCGCTCAGCGCGCAGGCCTCTGCCACGCCTGCTCGGTGAGGCGCACGGTGAGGGCGTCGAGGGCCTCGAGGTCGGGTCGGCGGGGCAGTGGGCATGACGCCGCCTCGGCCCGTAGGGTGGTCGTCGCCTCTTCGGCCCAGGCCTCCAGGTCGTCGTAGGACCACGCCCCCGCCCGGATCGCCTGCAGCTCGTCGGCATCGCGACCGCCCCGCCACACGTGGACCTCCCCCGTCCGAACGATCTCCAGCGCCATGCGCAGCAGCCGCACGAGGTGCGCGGCGTGCTTGGTGTCGTAGCCGTGCTGCGTCTCCAGCGCGGCGCGGTCGGGGTTGCGCTCGGTGAGCCAGCGCTGGTGCTGTCGAAACTCGCTGCGGGCGGCGCGATAGCGACGCTCGCGGTCCATCAGCTCCACAAAGTTGTCGTCGAGGCCGATGGTTCGGGCGGCGAGCACGAAGCGGTCGGCGGCGATCTGCTCGCTCAAGACTTCCTCGATGCGGTCGCGCAGACGGCGGGCGTCGGCCTTGCCCAGCCCGTCGAGGTCGAGCTCCCACCGGTCGAGCTGTGCGCGGATGGCCGCCTGCGCGGCGTTGAGCTGCTCTCGGGGCATCAGGCTGTGCTCTGGCAGGTCGTAGTCGGCCCGCTTGGGGGCCTCGGTGGGGGGCGTCAGCAGCCAGCGACGGTGGGTGCGGATGCGCTTGAGCTGGGCAGCGGCGTAGCCTCCGAAGCTGTCGCGGCACCGCTGGCTGAGGAAGGCATCGCGGTGGTCGCGGAGGGCCTGGCCGACCTCGGTGCACAGGCGCACCTCAGCGTCGCGGCAGAACAGCGCGTCGAGCATGTGGGGGTTGGCGTCGGCGGCGAGGCGGACGAACTTCGCCAGGCCGTAGACGCTGCCCTCGAGCTTGGTAGCGGCGACGATCTTCTGCTCGTCGGGGGTCAGGTCGTCGGCGAAGACCGAGATGCCCTCGGTGTCGTCGACCTGCTCGAACCGGTGCAGGAAGCCGTGCAGCCACGCGGAGGGGGGCACGGCGAAGCCCTTGAGGTCGACGTCGGAGCTGGGCCGGTGCAGGCCGTAGGCACGGCTACCGGCGACCACCAACAGCTGGGTGTGGGCACGCAGGTCGAACATGGGGACCTCAGGGAAGCGGCCACCGGCGGTAGGGGCCGTGGGTCACGTACTTCGGACGCTGGTCGAGGCGCACATGCAGCCACGGCACGCCCAGGCCCGACGTGCTCACCCACACCGGGGCATCGGTGCGGATCCACCACGCGGTGACCTCGGTGGCGACGGTGGACCACAGGGCATGCACCTCGGTGTCGGGGGCCGTGCGGGCCCAGGCTGCCAGGTGCGCGCATCCTGCCGGGACGGCGCCCCCGGGCGCTACCAGGCGAGCGTCGTGGCCGAGGTTGTCGAAGGCGGAGACCGGGTCGTGCAGGTGGGCGGCGAAGGCCGTCGGGTCGGGACGGAGGCGAGCCACGGCGGGGCTGTCGATGAGCAGGAAGCGGAAGGGCTCGTGGCGCGTGGCGCGGCTCACCGGGACGCACTCGAAGAACACCGCCTCGTGGGCGGCGATGCGGTCTGTCAGCGCGCGGCGGAGGTCGGCGTCGTGGGCGAGGTCGTGGGCCGTCTGGGCCCAGGTGCGGTCGTCGAGGGTGAGGTCCATGACGGCCAGGGTAGCGTGCCATCGCGTCTCGAAATCGGGGTCAGGACGCTAGGTGTTAGATCTCCGTACCTCCCAGCGCTCCCGCCTCGCCCAGGCACGTCGCGGGTCCAGGGGCGCAGCCCTTGGCGGGGGGCGAGCGGGGGCGGAGCCCCCCGGCAACCCGTGGTGCGGATGCAACGCCCTGTCCTGCGTGGGCAGCTCATCCTCGATCCGGACCGAGCCGGGCGAGCAGAAGAGCGCTTTCCTCGACCTCCGGTACGCCCTACCACTCGAAGTCTCGAAGCCGCGAGAAACGGGGCTTCGAGCGCCGTGGCTACGATCGCTGCAGGCGCCCGTAGCGGGACGTTGATCTGGTCGTCGTCGAGGAGGCGTTGGGGTTGCCACGTGGCGGGCCGGACAGCCGGCGAAGGGTCGCACGACGGAGGTCGAGTCCGCGACCGGCCAGCTGACGGGTCCGAGCATCCCGCTACCAATTGACGGGGCTCTGCCCCGAAGAGCCCGTGTGCCAGGCATGGCGCATCCAACATCAACC
>CBDUIC010000174.1:0-10771 GCA_965367245.1 uncultured bacterium
GAGCCCTCCACCGCCTCGTGAGGGTCGGCCACCCACCCGCTGCCGAACGACCGCGTGCGTGCGTCGGTGCCCTTGCCCGCCGTGGCCTTCACCCCCCAGGTGCCGTCGTCTTCCCCCTTCCCCGCCGTGTCGAGGTCGAGCTCGTACTGGGACTCGGCTCCCATCCTCGCAGCCTGGAAGCCTCGGCGTCGCGGGGTGCCTGCTACAGCGCCTCGAGGGCAGCGACGGCCTCGGCGAGCCCGGGCTCCAGGTCGAGGGCGTGCTCGAAGGCCGCCATCGCCTCGAAGCGATTGTCGCGCTGAAGATGGAGCCCGCCCAGGTTCACCCACATCGCCGCCCGGGCGCCGTCGAGGGCCAGGGCCCGCTGGAACGCGGCGAACGCACGGTCGAGCTGGCCTTCGTCGCGCAGCAGGCAGGCCAGGTTGTGCCAGGTGGTGGCATCGTCGCCGAAGCGCTCGAGGAGCTGCTCGTGGCGGGCGATGCCCTGGTCGGGGTCGAGGCGGCCTTCGAGGTAGGCGAGGTTGTCCCAGGCAAGGCGGTGGGCGGGGTCGAGCTCGATGGCGCGACGGTAGGCACCGCAGGCGAGGCCCGGGCGCCCCTGGTCGTCGAGGAGGCGCCCGCGGAGGTACCAGAGCGCGCCGTCGGTGGGGGCCTCGGCGTGGGCGGTGTCGAGGACGCGCAGGGCGGCCTGGTGCTGGCCAAGCTGGTGCAGGGCGATGGCCTCGTCGGTGCGGCTCATGGCTTCTTCGCCTGCCGCAGGCGCCGGCGGACCTCCCGCTTGCGGGTCTTCGCGAGGTCGAGGAGCGCGCGCTCGTCGGCGTCGGCGTGCTCGTCGAGCAGGGCGTTCCACTCGTCGTAGGGGAGCTCGACGCCGCCGCCCTCCGGGGAGGTGGTGAGGAGGTGCCCGGGGGCCTTCACGCGGATCCACTTCTGGGGCGTGAAGGCGGAGAGGCGGAGGTTGCGCTCGGTGAAGCGGCGCATGAGGAGGTACTCGTCTTCGCGTACGGGCCCGTCGTTGGACCAGTCGGGGACGATGTCGCGACGGATGAGCTCGGGGAGCACGACCCGGAACGAGTGCTCGTCGAGGGGGTTGCCGGCGACTTTGGCGCCGCGCAGCTTGGGCAGCTCGAGGAGGGGGCGCAGGTCGCGAATCTGGTTCACCGGTCCGTCGAAGTGCGTGAGCTGCGGGGCGATCTTCGGGAGGAGGGAGATGTCGGTGAGGTTGGAGCTCCAGCTGTAGACGTCGCGAAGCGTGGAGGCCCCAAGCTGGGACAAGTCCACCACCTCACATCCGCGGAAGTTCACGTTCCGCAAACCGGTGAGGAGCCGGAGACCCCGGTGGTTCGCATCCTGCAGGACCTGTATGTGGTCGACCTCCTCACATTCCCCTCGCCGAAATGGAGGTGGATGACCCAACCGCAACTCCAGTCCCTCCAGGACACCTGGTGAGAACTCGCTTGTGATGTCTTCGTCGGCGCTCATCCTTCCACTACCTTCAAAACGGCTTGGAACGCGCTGTAGACGGACTTGCCCACGAGGAACAGATTCCCGCCCAGTGGCTTGTTGTTCTTGCCCTCATGGGTGGTCCGGATGGCCTTGTGCTCGGGCTCGTCCCACTCGTTCGGCAGGAAGTCGATGTTTCCGTTCCAGATACCCTTTTCCTTCTTCAGGAAGTCCGTCAGCTGCGAACGGTATCCCTGGGGCGTGTCCGAGGCCCGCACCAGCCGCCGCAGGTGGTCGTGGAACTCCCCCTGCCCCTTGGTCTGCGGCACCTTCTTGTCGTTCTCGCGAACGTACAGCGCGCCGGAGTGCCCCTGCAGGTCGAAGGTCACACTGCTCACTTTCCACGTCTCGATGAACACCTGCGGGTTGGCGTCCTCATCCGCGTCGAGGGCGTCCTCCCACCTGTCCTGCAGCTCCATGTTGGCCTCGGGCCAGAAGAGGATGGCTTCGGTGGGGGAGCGCATCTGGTGCTGGGTCTCGATCCACTCCGCCGTGGTGGTGGCGTCGGCGGCCGACACGTCGCGGTCGACCATCTCCTCGATCATGTCGGAAGGTACCCACTCGTGCTTCTCGTCGTCGGCCTTCCGAAACTTGTCTTTCACCCACTTGCGGTTGGCGAGGTAGCCGCCGCCATCCGTGGCGTACCAGCTGGCCTTGTGGGGCACGGCGCCCTTGTCGCCGAACTCCCGTGAGCTAACCCCGTTGCTCGTGCGTCCACCGCCTCCGAGCTTCAGGAGGAAGTCGACGATGGCCTGGTTGTCGCTGCCCGACTCCTTGACCGCGTCGACCAGGATCTGGGCGACGCCGGTGGCCTGCCCGACGTAGAGGACGGCGGCGGCATGGTCGACCTCGATGGTCTCGAGGATGTCGTCTTGTCCGGCGAGCAGCTGCTTGAGGTGCTCTGCACCGGCCTCGAGAACGGGCCCGAACAGGGCGCCGCGGTGCTCCTCGACGGTCAGCAGCTCGCGCTCGAGGCGTTCGTCCCAGGGAACGGAGCGACGCCGGGCCTTCTTCTGGAACCACTCGTTGATGGCCTTGGTGGCGCGGTCGAAGCCATCAGCTCGGCAGGCTTCGTAGTCAGGGACGTCAGACCAATCGAAGCCGTCGATCTCCTGCTCGATCCGTTGCGCCCAGGGCTCCCGCATGTGCTTGTCGAAGGCGGCCGGCGCCGCGCGCTCGAAGGCCGCCTTGTACTCCTTGGAGTTCAAGGGCTCGACCTTCATGTCGACGTCGGTGGCCTGGCTGTTCGGGGAGGCCACCAGTCGTCCCGACACCTTGGACATCTGGAGGTCGCCCACGTCGAGGAACAGGTCGGTCTCGTCGTAGGACGCTCGGTCGAGCTCACCGTCCTCCTGCGCCATCGCTTTCTTCATGACTGCGTCGAGGTCGCCATCGGACCACCAGGCGTCGTTCCAAGCGGCCTCGAGGTCGGGTGCGGAGGCCTGGAGCACCTGCTTGTTGGCCGCACTCTTGTCGACCTTGCCGAGCCAGGCCTCGCGCTCGTGGACGGTGTCGTCCGCATCGACCGACGCGCGCCAGCCCTTTCCTGCCGTGGCCCGACCCCACCGAATGCCCTCTTTGGCCGTCACCATCAGCTGCCAACGGTTGGCGTCGAGATCGACCTCATGGCTGAACCGCACGCCCGCCGTGGGCCGGCTGTCCTTCTTGGCCAGGTCGCGATTCCAGTCGGTGCGAGTTTGCAGGGTGTCGGCGTCGAGGGTGGGCCAGATGCGCTGCGCGCGGAGCTCCGCCTCCTTTCGCAGGCTCTCGTCTTCCTCCCCGTCGGGCTTCTTCTTCTTGGGATCTGCGCCGTCCTTGGGCTTGCCCGGCGCGTTGGGCTCGGGCTTCTTCGGGTCGCCCCCGGGCTGGTCGGCATCGGGCTGCTTCTTCTTCTTCTTGAGGTCGTCGAGCTTCTTGGTCAGCTTGGCGAGCAGCACCCCCAGCCAGTGCAGCAGCCGCTCCTTCGCCCGGGCGATGCCGGCGATGAGGGGGGTGACGAAAGGCAGGGGGATGGCCTTCAGGCCGTCGAGGATCGCGTCGAAGGCGTCGCCGGCCATCCCCGCGAGGGTGCGCAACGGCCCGAGGACCTTGTCGAGCGCCTGCCCGGCCCCCGCTGCCGCCTTGGCGAGGTCGTCGATGATGCGGGCGAGCAGCGGGAAGGCATCGGCCAGCATCTTGGCGCCCTTGCCGAAGAGGCCCCCGGCGAAGAACATGACCGCCCCCCAGCCGACCCACTCGCCTAGGGTGTAGGCGCCGCTCTCTGCCCCCTCGATGATGGCGACCATGCCGTCGGCGAGCTTGGCGCCGGCCCAGTCGGCGCTGTCTTCCAGCGCCTGCCACGCGCCCCCGAGGGCCTCGCGGAGGCTGTCGTAGGAGGTGGGAGGGGCGGTGTCGACCTCGCCTGGGTCGAGGTCGCCTTCCTCGATGGGGGCGACGCCAGGGTCGAGCTCGTCGGCGATGTCGTCGACCCCCTCCTCCTGCCCGGGGGCGCCTGCCTCGGCGTCTCTCCGCTCCTTGGCGCCTTCCGCATAGTCGCTGAGGGCCTTGGCCAGGAGCGGGAGAAGCGACAGCAGTGCGCCGGCACTGCCGACGACCAGGGCCAGGCCCCCCACGATGAGGGTGATGATGCCGACCACTTCGTCCCACAGGCCCTTCACCACGCCCACCACGAGGCCCGCGAGGAGGTCGGGGACGAAGCTCATGCGCAGCATGGCAGCGAGGGCCCCCAGCAGGGTGGCCTTCTCCTGCACGGACTTGTCGGCGAGGGTGTCCCAGAACGACACGACGGCCTGGTAGACCATGGTGGGGAGCGGGCCGAGGGCCAACAGCGGGAAGGTGAGGATGCCGCTGGCCACCGCGCCGAGGAGGATCAGGGTGTCGAGCACCGGGGCCTGGTAGCACTCGGGCAGCAGGGTGAACGAACCCAGCAGCAGGCCGACGATCATCGGCATGGCCGTCACCGGGTTGGCCATGCCGGAGATGACGGTGCCCACCTCCATCAAGATCTCGGTGGCCCACATCACCCAGCTGCCCACGGCCTCGAGGGCGGAGGCGAGCTCTCCCCACAGGGGCTCGCCGGCGACCGCGACGAGGAGGATGGGTGAGAGGAGCAGGTTGAAGCCGGGCACGAGGAAGAGCCAGCCGAAGAGGGGCGAGGTGACGAGGCCCTTGGCGGTGGACTGCACCTGGCCCCACAGCTCGCTGCCCGACACCATCCAGCTCTGCACGCCCGCCCACCCGGCGATGGCCAGCTCCATGGCGCCACCGAAGCGCGTGAACTGCTCGGCGACCTCGGCGCCGTGGGTCTCCCACAGGTCGGGCTCCCCCCAGTGCTCTGCGAGCCAGCTCACGGCCGCGGCGGCCTCCGTGAGGTGCTCGCCCACCTCCGCCAGCGCAGCCACGATGTCGAAGCTGGCCAGATAGATCGCGACCTCGTCGACGACGGCTTGAAGGCCCGCGTAGGCCGTGGCCATGACCTCGGCGGCCTGGTCGGCCAGCAGGCCCGGCAGCTCGGCGAGGGTGGGCAGCCCGAGGGCCACCAGTGCCTTGTCGGCGAGGGCCGCGGCCCCCGCCCCCAGCCACCCCACGAAGCCGTCGATCAGGTCGAAGAGGGCCGTCAGGCCGATGGTGTCGGCGAGGGTCGCCACCAGATCGAGAGCGCCGTCGACCAGCGTGGCGCCGAGCCCGGCGAGGAACTTGCCGGTGGCGGTCATCTCGTCTTCGAGGGCTTCCATGAGGCCGTTGGCCCCCAGGAGCTGATCGAGGGAGGTGCTCAGGGCCTCGGCGATGTCGGTGATGCGCTCGCAGCACAGCATGTCGCCCTGCACGGCGCCGAGCAGCAGCGACGCGCCCTCGGTGAGCGAGGTCGTGAGCTCGACGAGCATGCCATCGAGGTCGAGCTCGGGGGCGACCGAGCCGATCCAGTCGCTGGCCGCGGTGAGCAGATCGGTGCCCATCGTGGCCTCGAAGCCCTCAGTGAGCACGTCGGCGAGCTCGGGCGAGTAGTCGCGCACCTTGGCGATGACCCAGCCTTCGTCTTCCCCCGTAGCGAGGTCTTCCTCGCGGAATATCACCCCCTTGTCGGGGAGGGCCTCCCGCGGGAAGTGCCGCATGGGCTGGTTCTCTGGCCGCATGCCCCGCCCGATGGGGTGCACCCGGTCTCCGAGGACCCTCGCCTCGTCGCCGTCGCGGTCGGCAGCTCGCAGGGCGGTGAGGCCATGGAAGGCGGCGGTGCGCGCCTCGGACTCTGCCGCCTCCCCCGGGGCGCTGACCTCCATGGCGCCGGTCGTGGACTCACGCAGCTGCTTGTGGTCGTACTGCATCACGTGGGTGAGCTCGTGCAGCAGCAGCATGTCGCCGCCTGGCGTGCCAGGCTGGTATCGGCCGCCGCCGAAGAACACGTGCGTGCCGAGGGCGAAGGCGTTGGCGTGCAGCGCGTCGGCCGCCTCGGCCGCCTTGCCATCGATGTGGATCATGACGTGGCTCATGTCGTGGTCGAGCACGCTACCGAGCCGGCTGGCGGTGGCCTCCGGAAGGGGCTGAGCGGTGGACCCATCGAGGAGGGGCCGCACCGCATCGGGATCGGGTGGCCCGCCACCGGCGGCATCGCGCATGGCGGGTGGGCCGCCGGGCTCGTCGCTCTCCGGGGGCGGCCCCTCCTCGACCATCTCCTCGACCCGCTCCGCCACATCTTCCGGATCGGCCGGGGGCTCTTCGTCGGCCGGCGGGCCGCCTCCGCCCTCTTCTTGTGCGTAGCCCCCACCTTCCTCGCCCTGATCGCCAGACTCCTCGCCGACGCCCTCGAGCTCGCGGAGGTAGTCGGTGGCGAACTCGAGCAAGGTGGGGGCGGTAGCGGCCGGGCCGGCCATCTCGGCGGCGTGGGCCATCGCATCGATGGCGTCGGCGTTGCCCTTGAGGCTCTGCAGGGCCTCGGCACGCTCCTTGGCGGCGTCGGGAGCCTGCTCCGCGTCGGCGACCTTCTGAGCTTCCTTGTCGCGTGGAGCGTAGCTTCGAGCCATCTGGTTACCCCGATACCGCCCTGACAGTATCAAGGAACACGATGTCGGGAGGAACTTCTTTTCGGAGAGTCAAGGCGAGCATGGCAAGACGGGAAGGAACCGGTCGTCGTGCCTGTGGTCAAGGAGGGAGCGCTTTGTCAGGGAGTGAACGATGAGCCTCGTGCTGTGGTGTGCCAAGCAGATGACGGCGCGACGCGAGGACCCTCCCCGCACTCGCGCTCGCGGCTCGCGGTTCGCGGTTCGCGGTTCGCGGTTCGCGGTTCGCGGTTCGCGGTTCGCGGCTCGCGGCTCGCGGCTCGCGGCTCGCCATTCGCGGTCCACGACGAAGCACCCACCTGGCTCCTACACCCCTTGCAGGGACGCGACGGCCACACGTACCATCCTCACGACATGGACCGCTGCGCCATGGACACCTGGAGCGAACTGTGATCCTACCGGCATGGGCATGGGCAGCCGTCACCGCTACGGCACTAGCGAGTGACCTCGACCCGTCCGACAACATGATCGGCATGCGCCTTCCTCGAGCCCTGAAGGGTACCCAGCTGGTCCTCCTCCTCGACGCACCTCATGCACGCAGCACGCCTTCCTGGCTCATGCTCGACGGGGGCACGCTGCAGGCGCACCTCACGGAGCACCTCGTGCAGGCCGAGGTGCTTGGCCGCGTGCTCTCCGGGAGCATCCAGGTATGGGTTCCCATAGAAGATGAGATGCCGCTTGGAAGAGCCCTGGTCTTCGCCGGCCCGAAGTCAGGAAACCGAAGATACCTGAAACAAGGCACCCACGAAACCAATGGCATTCCCTGGCCGCCGTTCGCAGATATCCTGTCCCTCGCCTTCCCCGGTTCTCATCTTCGCGTGGCCGACGATGGAGCCCTAGCGTTTGCGACGGGCGAGCCAACGTGCGTCGTCGACGACCTTCTCCGCGTATGCGGCGATCGCGAAGCCCCCACCACGCTCGACCAGCTGACGCAGACGATGGCAGCTATCGCCAGCTCGAACCCCGACGGCCGCCACCTCCCATACACCGCTACAAAGCCGATCCTTCAGGGCAGTGCGGCGCGCGGATCTGCCATCCCATCGTCCTCCCTCCACACAGATGCTGACGGCGCCACCTGGCTGATCGGCGCCGCGTTCGGCTTCACGACCAGCAACGAGATTCGAGAGCTCCAGAAGGAGCTGGCGAGCACGCGACCCACCGCGCACCAGGTTCGGGCGGCGCATCGCTTGGCGGAGCTATCCGAGCAGGGAGACCGCGAGAGGTACCGCAAGGTCAGCCAGTGGCGGTACAAAGAAGACGTGCGGAGGCAGACGTACGGAGCATTCCTAGCCATCCTCTCCTACCGGCAGCAGATGACGGCGCGACGTGAGGCGTTGGCCCTGGCCGGTACCCATCCCGCCCACCTGGCTGCCATGCTGGAGCTGGAGAAGCTGAGCCATGCCGCCATCGACCTGCGCGTCGACGACCAGGCGCTCCGAGACCAGCTCATCGAGGGCGCGAGGAGGGCCGACCGCGCCATGGCGGGAGAGCTCCTCGACCCATCCCTCGAAGCCACGCTCTCCGAGCTCGCGACCGCCACGTCTGCGCCCGACGAGCCCCACGCCCCCATGCCGTGAGCAGGCCAGGCTCAAGCAGCCCCAGGTCCCCTGGTCACACGTTGGCTTCCAGCTCGCGGTTCGCGGTTCGCTGTTCGCGGTTCGCGGCTCGCGGCTCGCGGCTCGCGGCTCGCGGCTCGCCATTCGCGGTCCACGACGAAGCACCCACCTGGCTCCTACACCCCTTGCAGGGACGCGACGGCCACACGTACCATCCTCACGACATGGACCGCTGCGCCATGGACACCTGGAGCGAACTGTGATCCTACCGGCATGGGCATGGGCATGGGCAGCCGTCACCGCTACGGCACTAGCGAGCGACCTCGACCCGTCCGACAACATGGTCGGCATGCGCACACCTCGTCAGGGCGTAGGCAATGACGACCGGGCGATGCTCGGTTCGAGCATGGAGCAACTCAACCAGGCTCCATTGGTCTTCACGGCGACGGTCCAGACCGATACCGCTGGCACGTGGTTCGACGAGAGTGGCGGTGTTCTGCAAGGGATGGTCTATCGCCTCAGGATTTCCGAGATGCTGAAGGGGCGCATTTCCTCCGGCATCGTGAACCTCTGGGTTCCGTTCGAACAGCCGATACCTACGGATGGTGAGCTGCTTCTCTTCGCTCAACCAAAGGTGGGCGGCACCGAGGTCGGAGCCCCACTTGATGGCCAACTCGAGGCTGGCTGGGCCCCGTTCGGAGACTTCGTGGTCCTTCATTCGATTGGAAGCTACTTCGTTGTGGGTGACAGAAGCGAGCTAGCAACAGCCTCGGGGGCGCTTGTGTGTGCTTCGGAGTCACCAAACGACGTGGAGCGCATCGAGGGGTGCATGGGGTCATCGCCTTTGACCACATCGGAGATCAAGCGGCGCGTGGAAGAACCAGGCGGCATGGTCATGCCGGGTGCAGTCATCAACTCGGATGGAACGAGATGATTGTCCATCAAAGGCCTATGAGGCTGTGCTCGCTGGGACGCTTTGGAACGCCCTCGAAATGGCCCCGTCCACGACTGGGGAAAACGAAGTATGCGGATGCGACGAAGTGGTGGGCTGTCGTGATTGGGCTGCAGCAGGTCTTCCTATCCATAGTGTAAGGAATGGCGTATGGGAATGGGATTCGCGGCATGAAGCCATCTTTTCGCTTCCCTCTGGCTGCACTTGTCACCGGGGTGGTCCTGGCACTTCTAGCGGTGTGGACGAGGCCGGCGCTCGAAGAGCCGGCACGTCACCGGCCGGAGCGACCACGCACGGCGCCACCGTCACCTCCCCCGCGGCAGTCGCTGGCGGATGTCCCTGCTCCAACGGGCGCGAGCATGGCCCAGGATGCATTCGTGGAGCATCACGGGGAGACATGGCTCCGCGGCGAAGCGTTCGGGCTGCACCGACCACCAACCATGCAGCACAGTATCGATATTATTTCGGGTCGCCCCGACAACGTCTGGGCGCGCGTACAGAGGCGAAAACCTGAGATCGAGGGCCAGCCGCAACTGCAGGCGCAGCTGCAGCGCTGGACGCTGGAGGAGATCAGTCGAGTGGAAGCGAACGGCGCTCTTTCCTCGATTGTGGCACTGCAGGCTGCGCTCACGCGCCGTCGATTCGACTTGGCGTTTGCTGGTGCACCGACCGGCGAGTTGCAGCAGATCGTAGAGCTTGAAGCGCGCCTCCACGCCGCACGCCAGAGCACGGTCGACGACATCGAGCTCAGGCGTGAGTACCGCGACCTGCTAGTAGACGTCGACGCCAGGCAACATGGCGCCCTTCTGTCCGACGAGGACGTGCGAGCGGCCCTCGGAGCCATGATGGACGCATCGGCCGCCGACGTCGTGCCCCATGCCCCCATGCCCTGACCGCCAGCGACCCGCGCAGCGCAGGTCGGCTACCACACCCCGACGTTCTGGTTGAACCACACCCCCACGCTCCCCTCCTCCCAGCCCCCCACCGCCGACGCCGCACCCCCAGGCACAGCTCACGGTCGCCCGCCTCGTCGAAGGTCGCGTACAGCCCCGGCGTCACCAGCACCACGGTCGCACCCGCCTCGTAGCGATGGTTCGTCTCCAGGAACACCCACAGGTGTGGATGCACGGGGACCTCGCCCCCCGCCACCCACGTCGCCGCCCCCACCGCCGCCTCAGGCCCAATCCGAGGTGCCCAGCCCACGTCGACGTACACCGCCGACCGCTCGATGGGCCAGGTGCTGTGCACCGCCGGCCCCAGCGACACCGAAGGCTCCGCCGGCGCCCACGTCAGGTGAGCCACCAGCCCGATGTTCTCGGTGACGAACCAACGCGGCAGTAGCTCCTGAGGAGCCGGGCGCAGCGGCGGTGTGTCGGCCGCCAGCGACAGGTTCACGTCGAACCGCGAGCCAAGCCCCTGCCCGAAGATCAGCTGCCCCTCGGCCACCCCAGAGAAGAAGGCGTTGACGTGGGGATGGACGCCCAAGACGCCGCCGTCGATGCCCGGGCCCCAGGCATCGATGGGGTTCGCCGCCGCGAACCCCGTGACCAGCCCGACCTAGCCTAGAAGCAGAGGGTGCTGCAGCTCGCCGGATCGAAGGCGCGCACGCAGCTCTCGCCATCGGTGGCCCGCAGATGCATCGTCCACGTCGTGGCCGCCAGGTCGTAGCTCCAGAAGTCGTTGATGATGCCGCAGTCGGTCTTGCC
>CBDUIC010000175.1:0-10647 GCA_965367245.1 uncultured bacterium
CTATGGCCAGTACGTCGAACACGTTTGGGGCGCCTGTACGCCCTACGAGACCACCATCACAGCCCACATCGACCCCCTCACGGGGTTTGCCCAGCCCATCCAAGTCGTCGCATCCTACGACGCCATCTCCGGCAACCTCTTGGGAGTTCCGGACGTCACACCCCTACCCCCATCGCTTTCCACCATTGCGCCTGATCAGTCCATCGCCTACGCGACCACACGAGAAGATCCCCAAGTCATCGCAGGGCGACAGCTGCCTCCCTTCAATGGCGTTCTCGTGCGCCTGGACGAGGACCTCCAAGCGATGCAGCCCCTGCTCGCGGGGGTGGACGCCATCGACAACACGGTAACTGCCAAGACGATTGCAACCAGCGACTCGCTGGTCTTGGCCGCCACCACCCTCAACAAGCCCCTCGGTATCACCACCCAGTGGGAGTGCGGTCCTGCCCTCGACCTGCCCCCCTACGTGCCCACCGGCAGCTCCGACAGTCACACCGTCTACTACACCTTCACCCCCGACCTCGAGCCCCAGTGCGTCGGCACCTTCGGGATGTCGGGAGGCGACGTCGACGGCCTCATCGACCAGGAAGGTGGCCTCGTCTTCACCTCCACCATCACCCAGCCCTACACCTTTGGCGCCGGCCAGCCCAACGAGCGCACCATCACCCCCGACCAGGGCGATGCCTTGCTCGTGCGCTTCGCCCCTCCGTGAGCCGACGCGGCGGCTCCGACACCAACGCAGACGGCTACGATGACGTCAGGCTCTGGTTCCGTGCCAGCGACCTGCCCTACCTCTGGCCCGCCTCGGAGACGATGCTGTTCAACGCCCGCACCAACGACAACACCGTCTTCTACGCCACCCCCATGGCAGACCCAGGCACCTGGGCCGACACTGACGCCGACGGCGTCATCGACCCCTGTGATGCCTGCCCCAGCAGCCCACCAGGCAGTCCTGTCGGAGCCGACGGATGCTGATGCTCCTCGCCCTGTGGGCCTGCCGAACCGCGCCTGCGCCCGCCGACGTGCCCCTCGACACCGACGCCACCACCGCGACGTCGCTGACCGGGGCGGCGACGACGGCGGGGGCCACCGGCGAGACCGCCAGCCCGACCACCGGCTCCACCTCCGCCACGGCAACCACCGCCCACACGGGGACCACCGCGAGCACCGCGTCGACCGCCCACACCGGCACCACCCCCCTCGAGCCTACCTGCCCCCCTACGGGCCATACGGGCGCCATCACAGGAGCTACCGGCGACACCTCCACCACCTGCGGCGAGCTCGACCCCGACGCGCGCCCGGTCTGCTTCGAAACCGAGCCCATCACCGACTTCGGGCCTACCTGCGTGAGCGACACCGCCGCCCCACCCATCGCATGCCCAACCTTCGACTGGGCGCTGCGCGGAACGGGCCCCTCGTCGCAGAGCGCCCTCGCCACCACCCTACTGCCTGACGGCGACCTCATCTTGGTCGGAGGCCGAACCGCAGAGCTCACCCTCGCCCCGGGGCGACCCGACCAGGTCATCCTTCCCGCGCCACCGACACTGTTCTCCAACGGATGGATGGCACGCGTCACCCCTGATGGAGAGCTGAGGTGGGCCGTCCGAATGATCGAGGCGAGCGGTGTCGCCCTCGCCAAAGACATCCAGACGATGGTCAACGGCGACCTTCTTCTACATGGGTCGGCGGGCGCAGAGTCACTGGTGCGGCCTGGGACACCAGGCGCTGTCACGCTGTATGCGGACAGCGTCAGTGGCCAATGGTGGGGCGTGTTCGACGCCGACGCCGACGTGGCCCATGCCCACGTCATCCAGGGCATCGAGGCCCCCTACGGCTCGCACGAGAACGTCAGCATCACCAGCATGCACGCCAGCCCCGACGGCACCATCTATCTCGAGGGCTCGTTCGACCAGGGCATCGTCTTCAATGCCGGCGAGCCCGACGAGCACACCCTCACCACCGGCAACGACGGCGAGCAATGGTTGGCCGCATGGGGCCCCGACGGGGACTTCCGATGGGTTCGCATCGAGGAAGACGTGAGGGCCCTGTACTTCCGCGCCGTCAGCGACGGGATCAGAGTCTTCCACACGCAGTACAACACGCAGCTGTGGGGAGCGTGCACCCCCTACGAGACCACCATCTCTCCGCACGTCGACCCCGTCACGGGGCTCCCACAGAACGTCCAAGTGGTCGCTACCTACGACGCGATGACGGGCGAGCTCAGTTCTGCCCCCGAGACCACTCCCATCACCCACTACTTGGCAACGTGGACTGATGAGCAATCGAGCCACCAATACGGCTCCTTCGGTACAGCAATGGGACACCCCGTGGCCATCAACGGTCGGCTCGTGCCTCCGAGCATGACCGGACTGCACGCGCTGGACGAAGACTTCGTCGCACAGCAGCCCATGGTGCTCAAGCAGGACGACAACTCGATGACCGTAGCCACACGCACCATCATGGCCAACGATGCCCTCGTCGTGACGGCAGGCACGCTGAACTACCCCAACGGTATCACCACCCAGTGGGAGTGCGGCCCGGCCCTCGACCTGCCCCCCTACGTGCCCACCGGCAGCTCCGACAGCCACACCGTCTACTACACCTTCACCCCCGACCTCGAGCCCCAGTGCGTCGGCACCTTCGGGATGTCGGGAGGCGACGTCGACGGCCTCATCGACCAGGAAGGTGGCCTCGTCTTCACCTCTACCATCACCCAGCCCTACACCTTCGGCGCCGGCCAGCCCAACGAGGTCACCATCACCCCCGACCAGGGCGATGCCTTGCTCGTGCGCTTCGCCCCTCCCTGATCGGAGTCAGCGGCCCCGACGTCCAGCGGCTCCACCGGGCGCTCCTCCACGCGGATGGTAGTGGGTTCGTGGGGCGATCAGCCTCCCAGAGCCCAGACGGGGTCGACCCAGCCCCCTTGCGGTCCACCTCCGGAGCAGCCGCAGCGGGCACGGAGCGCGGTGCCAGCCGTGCTCGCGAGCGTCAGCTCCCAACCTCACCCACTCGACCTGCGCGCCCATCCCCACGCCGGCACCGTCACGCCGCCGACGGCGACGACCCAGGCCACGGCGGCCCCCGCCCACGGGCCGAGCGCGGGCATCGTCCACGCCGCCGCCAGCGCATAGCCGCTCACCGAGGCCGACCCGAGCATCATCGGCCCCACCGCCCCCGCCGGCACCGCATCGCCCTGCGACCACCACAGCGACACCATCGCCGTCAGGAAGATCGCCGGGAACACCGACGCCATCGCCGCGACGAGCTCGCCCCCCGCCCCCGCCAGGACCGCCGACGTGCCGATGGCAAGGGCCGCCAGCCCACCACGCGCCAGCAGGCTCCACCATGGGACCCTGCGCCCGCCCCGCGGCGCGGCCCGCGTGCCCCCTACCGCCCATGCCCCCACCGCGACCGTGACCCCCATCGCCAGCGCACCCACGCTCCACACGTCGATCCCCGCTCCCCGCAGCGCGCCCAGCCCCGACACCACCGCCGCCGCCAGCACCGCCCACACCGCCAGCGACACCGCCACCATCGTGGCCAGCCGCCAGGCGAACGACCACCCCGCCAGCCGCGGAGGCAGCCACCGCCACACATACAGGAAGCCAGCGTTCACCAACATCCCTACGGGGACCGCGCCCAGCGCATCCCGCAGCGCCTCGGGCGTGGTGACCCCCCAGAAGGCCCACGACGCAGGAACCACCGTCGTCGGCAGCGTCGCCAGCAGCCCACCGGCGACCCCTCCCCACCGCTCGATGGCCATGGTGGCCCCGATGGCGATCCCACCGGCGAGCAAGGCGGGCACAGCGATGGAGGCGGGGTCGAGCACGCCCTTGGCTATCTGGGTGCAGGGGCTTGGTGCACGCGCCGACTTCCGCTACCTTGTCCTCTTGCTCGCCGGAGACGCCATGCCCCTGCAGGTCGCCACCCACGATGGCCCCTTCCACGCTGACGATGTGCTCGCCTGGGCCCTGCTCCGTACCTACGTCGACGGGCAGGCCGAGCTGGTGCGCACCCGCAAGCCCGAGCTGCTCGACGCGGCCGACATCGTCTTCGACGTCGGCGGCGACTTCGACCCCGACCGCGGCCGCTTCGACCACCACCAGGCCAGCTACGAAGGCCCTCTGTCCAGTGCGGGCATGGTCCTCGCGTGGCTCGAGTCGACCGAGCGCATCGACCCGCACCTCGCGCTGCACCTGCGCACCCAGATCGTCAGCTACGTCGACGATGTCGACAACGGCCGGGTCGCCCCCAAGCCCGGTGTGCCCTGCTTTCCCAAGCTGGTGGATGCCTTCAACCAGCCCGCCGGGTCCCACGAGGAATACGACGCGGCCTTCCGCGCCGCCGGAGAGATGGCGGCAGGCATCGTCCGCGGCCTCGACGCCGAAAACCAGAGCATCGCCCGCGCCCGCCGCATCATCGACGCCGCCATGAAAGAGGCCGTCGCCGACGGCCGCCGCGTGCTGTTCCTCGACGGCTACGTGCGCTGGAAGCCCGTCTACTTCCAGCTCGGCGGCGAGGAGCACCCCACCGACTTCGTGCTCTTCCCCAGCACCGACGGCAGCTGGCGCATCGTCGCCATCCCCCCCGTGCAGGGCAGCTTCGCGCAGAAGCGCCCCCTGCCCGAGCCCTGGGCGGGCCTCACCGACGACGACCTCGAGGCCGTCACCGGCATTCCCGGCTCCGTGTTCTGCCACAAGAACCGGTTCATCGCGGTGTTCAAGACCCGCGAGGGCGCCGTGAGGGCCCTCGAAGAGAACGGCCTGATGCGCTGAGAGGCTCGGGCGGCCGCCCGCCTACGCCGACTTGCGCGCGTAGTGCTTCTCGTGCCAGTCGAGGTACTCGTCGAGGGTGCCACCGTAGTCGATGAGCTCCCGCTTCTTCGGGTAGGTCCAGATGCGGTTCGCCACGCTCGCCACGTCGCGGTCGTGGGTGACGAAGAACACCGTGCCCTTGTAGGCCTCGATGGCCTCCTTGAGGGCTGACACGCTCTCCAGATCGAGGTGGTCGGTGGGCTCGTCGAGCACCAAGACGTTGAACTCCATCAGGATCAGGTACGACAGGATCAGCCGGGCCGCCTCGCCCCCCGACAGCGTCGCCGTGGGCTTCTCGCCATCCTTGTTGCTGAACAGCATCCGCCCCAGCACGCCGCGCACGTGCTCGGCACCGATCTCCGGCCGCTTGCTGAACAGCCACGAGTACACCGTCTGGCCAGGCTCGATGAGGTCGCGATGGTCGTGGCCCATGTAGCCAATGCGGGTGTTGTGCCCCCACTTGACCGCGCCCGACGCTTGGTTGCCCTCGTCGAGCAGCGCCTTGATGAGCGTGGTCTTACCGAAGCCGTTCTGGCCCAGGATGGCGACCTTGTCGCCGCGCTGCGCGACCAGGTGCACGTTGGAGAAGATCACCTCGTCGTCGTAGGCGTGGCTGAGCGCCTCGACGGTGAGCACGTCGCGGCCGCTGGGCTCGCCCTCGGGGAACCGGATGAACGGCCGGGCGATGTTGCTGCGCTTGATCTCGTCGGGCCGCAGCTTCTCGATCTGCTTGGCGCGGCTGCGGGTCTGCGACGCCCGGGTGCCGGCCCCGAACTTGGCGATGAAGTCTTTCAGCTGGCTGATCTTCTTCTCGCGGGCCTGGTTGTCACGGTCCATCCGGCCACGGACCTGCGCCTTCTGGCGCACCATGTCGTCGTAGTTGCCGGTGTACGTGATGATCGTCTCGTAGTCGATGTCGGCGATGTGATCGCACACCGAGTTCAGGAAGCGACGATCGTGGCTGATCACGACCAGCACGCCCTGGTAGCGAACCAGGAAGTCCTCGAGCCAGATGATGGACTCCATGTCGAGCCCGTTGGTGGGCTCGTCGAGGAGCAGCGCTTCGGGGTCGCCGAACAGCGCCTGCGCGAGCATCACCCGCACCTTGAGGCCGGCCTGCAGCTCGCCGACCGTGCGCTCGTGCTCTTCGAGGTCGACCCCGAGGCCCTGCAGCAGGATGGCGGCGTGCACCTCGGCCTCGTAGCCGTCTTCCTCCATCACCACGCCTTCGAGCTCGCCGAGCTCCATGCCCTCGTCGTCGGTGATGTCGTCGCCCTTGGCGTAGATCTCTTCCTTGCGCACCATGGCCTGCCACAGGCGCCCGTTGCCCATGATGACCGTGTCGATCACCCGGTAGGCATCGAAGGCGGTGTGGTCCTGCCGCAGCCAGCCGGTGCGCTTGGGGATCGACACGGTGCCCGAGTCGGTCTCCTCCAGCTTCATGAGCAGCTTCATGAAGGTCGACTTGCCGGCGCCGTTGGGGCCGGTGAGCCCGTAGTTGTTGCCCGGGTTGAACGAGACGTTCACGTCGCGAAACAACGTGCGCCCGCCGTATCCCTTCGACACTTCGCTGACGGTGATGCTCATGGCCCCTCCGGATGGCTGGTGGAGGGGCGCGCCCGCCCCCCGATGGAGGGGGCGGGTAACGCGAGGCCGCGAGGCCGTCAGGCCTCTGCGGTGTCGTGCTGCTTGGCCATCTCGGCGCGCACGTCATCCATGTCGAGGGCCTTCACCTGAGTGAGCAGATCCTCGAGGGCGGGGGGCGGCAGCGCACCTGCCTCGCGGTACAGCATGATGTTGTCGCGGAACACCATCAGCGTGGGCACGGCCTGGATGCCGAGCTCGCGGGCCAGGGCCTGCTGCTCCGCCGTGTTGATCTTGCCGAACACCACGTCGGTGTGCTTCTCGCTGGACTCCTCGAACACCGGCGCGAACCGGTGACAGGGGCCACAGTGGGGGCCCCAGAAGTCGAGTATGACGATGCCGTTGTCGTTGACCGTCGCTTCGATGGTCTCGTGGGTGATTTCGCGGGTAGCCATGGGCACCTCCTGTCCTATGTGTATGGCGGATGGGTCGATCGTTACAGGTCAGGCGTTGTGCCGAGGTGACACGAGGCGTTGCCGTAGCGCACAGCGACCCTGCTACGGCGCGGGTTTGCGCCACCGGGCGACCTGTAGAGGAGGCCCCGCCGCGTCGGCCTCGGGGGCCAGCGGCGCCACCCTGCCCGCGGTCAGCCCCGCGTCGGCGCCCCAGCTCAGCAGCTGCTCACCGGGAAAGCCCAGCCAGCGATGGCCCATCGTGTGGCGCCAGTCCGACCGGTCGTGGGCCACCATGTCGACCACCACGAACACCCCACCCGGTCGCAGCACCCGCGCCACCTCCGCGAACACCTGGCCCGGGTCGTCGACGTGATGGAGCACCAGAGTGCACAGCGCGAGGTGGACTTCCCCTTCGCCCAGCGGCAGCCGCTGCAGCGGCGCCTGCACGAGCTCGACTCCGCCCACCCCCTCCAGCCGCTGCTTGGCCGCCTGCAGCATCGCCCGCTCCCGGTCGACCCCGATCGCACGCCCTACCCACGGTGCCAGCAGCTCGAGGTTGACCCCCGTGCCGCAGCCCAGGTCGACCAGCACCGCATCCTCGGGGAGCAGGGCTGCGAAGGCGGGCGCGAGGAATCCCGAGCCGAACAGCTCCGCCCGCAGCTGGTCCCACTGGGCGTGCACTCGGCCGAAGAAGGTCTCGGCGTCGACCCGACGGGCCTGCAGCGTGGCCTGCAGGCGCGCGTCGTCTTCCTGGTGCTGCAGCGTGGTCGCGAACCGGCGGAAGACGGGGTCCCACAGAGAAAACCAGTCGTCGTCGGGGCGGACTGCCCGAAACAGCGACCGGGTGCCCTCCGCTCGACGCCGCACCACCTCCGCCTCCCGGAGGACCTTGAGGTGGCGGCTCACGGTGGACTGCGGAAGCTGCAGCACCCGACACAGCTCGCCCACCCCCAGCTCTTCGTCGGCGAGCACGGCCAGCAGCCGCACCCGCACGGGCTCCGACAGCAGCGACAGGCGGCGGTAGACCTCCTCCACTCAGCCCTTCAGCTTGCGGAGCAGGGTGTTGCGACCGATGCCCAGCCGCCGAGCCGCCTCGCTGCGGTTGCCGTCGCACAGCTCGAGCACGTGGCGCACGTAGGCCTCCTCGACCTCGCGCAGCGGCCGCAGCGGCGACACGAACGCATCCGCCCCCAGCGCCTCCGCCCGCTGCAGGGAGCGCGTCGCCTGCCGGAACGGGAACAGGTCGGGGGTGATCCGCTGCCCGGGGCTCAGCACCACCGCCGACTCCATCGCATGCTCCAGCTCCCGCACGTTGCCCGGCCAGCTGTAGCCGTGCAGCGCCGCCCGCGCCTCCGCCGTAAGCTCCAGCCCGCGACGGCGGTGGGTGCGGCTGTGCTCGAACAGGAAGTGGTCGATGAGCCGCTCCAGGTCGGCGTGGCCCCGCTCTCGCAGGGGCGGCATGCCGATCTCGACCACCCGCAGCCGGTAGTACAGGTCGGAGCGGAACGCCCCCTCCTCCACCAGCGTCTCCAGGGGGCGGTGGGTGGCCGCCACGAAGCGCACGTTGGCGCGGCGCGGCGTCGAGCCCCCCACCCGTAGGTAGGTGCGGTCTTGCAGCAGCCGCAGCAGCTTGCCCTGGGTGGCCATCGACAGCTCGCCGATCTCGTCGAGGAACAGGGTGCCGCCCTCCGCCGCCTCCACCTTCCCCGGCGCCGCTTGATCCGCGCCGGTGTAGGCACCCTTTTCGTGGCCGAACAGCTCGTTCTCGATGAGCTGCTCGGGGAGGGCCGCACAGTCGACCTTCACCAGGGGCCGGTCACGACGCGGGCTGTTGAAGTGCACGGCGCGAGCGATCAGCTCCTTGCCCGTGCCCGTCTCACCGCGCACCAGCACCGTCGCCTCGGTCGCCGCGCAGCGCTCCACCCGCTCGTAGACCGCGTGCATGCCCGCCGAGGCGCCGACGATGAAGTTGAACCGGAACGACAGCGGCCGCTCGTGGTCAGGGCGCAGCTGCGAGCGAAGCGAGGTGTCGTCGAGCAGGCGCGCCAGCTGCTCGGCGACCTGCTGCAGATCGGCGAGGTGGTGCTCGGCGAACTCGCCCTCGCGCCGGTTGAGCACCTGCACGACGGCGACGATGACGTGGTCGGCGTCGCGGACCGGCACGCACAGCATCGAGCGCGTGTCGTAGCCGGTGGTGGCGTCGATGCGCCGGGAGAAGCGGGCGTCGGTGCGGGTCTCGCCCAGGCGGATGGACTCCCCTCTCGCGCCGACCCACCCTGCGATGCCCTCCCCCAGCCGCAGCCGGATCTCGGCGATCTCCGGTAGATAGGCGGCGCGGCTCACGAGCTCGCGGGCGGCGTGGTCCACCAGATAGATGGTCGCCCGCTCGGCATCGAAGTGCCGCTGCAGGGCCTCCACCAGCTTGGCCAGCACCTCGTCGAGGTCGACCTGCCGGTCGCGGAGGAGCGACCCCAGCTGCTGCATCCACGCCTGGCTCAACGGTTCCTCGGGGACGGTCACCCGAGGGTAGGGGCTGGAAGGGGCGGAGGTCAAAGGGCCACCACCCCGCCCTCCCGCGCCGCGAAGCAGCCATGGAGCCGCTGACCGGCCACCGCCTCGATCCAAGCCACCTGGCCATCGGTCCGCGACGGATCGTGGTGGAACAGGGCGAGACGGGAGGCTCCCGCGGCGCGGCCGAGCTCCACCGCCTGCTCCCAGCTGCTGTGGCCCCAGCCCCGGCGAGACGGCCCCCCGTCGCCCACGTACTCCCCGTGGGTGTACTGCGCGTCGTGCACCAGCAGGTCGGCGCCCTCAGCCAGCTTGAGCAACCGCGGGTCGAGGCGCTCGCCGTGCTCCACGTCGGTGGCGAACACCAGCGAGCGACCCCCTGC
This sequence comes from uncultured bacterium, assembly GCA_965367245.1. Lineage (GTDB taxonomy): Bacteria > Myxococcota_A > UBA796 > UBA796 > CBDUIC01. The sequence goes on from CBDUIC010000175.1 coordinate 9,745, forward strand.
CTCGATCCGGTACACCAGCACGCCCTGCGGGTGCGTCATCTCCACCGGGATGACCCGGAACGGGCCGATCTCCACCGGCTGCTCGGGCACCAGGTCCAGAAAGCCCAGCTGGGCCTGGAAGGCCTCCAGCGGCACCGGGAACTGGGGGGGGCGCATCTGCTTGGACAGCGCCGCCCGAAGCCCCGGCGCCCCGGCGAAGGTGAGGTGGCTGTCGGGGTGGAAGGCCGGCCCAAAGAAGGGCACGCCCTGAATGTGGTCCCAGTGGACATGGGTGAACAGCAGGGTCGCGTCGGCCGGCGCCCCGAGGGACCGACCCAGCGCGGGCAGCCCCGTGCCCCCATCGAGGATCAGTCGCTGGCCCTCGTGCTCCACCTCCACGCAGGTGGTGTTGCCGCCGGTGCGGGCGAACTCTCCGCCGCTCACCGCGACGCTTCCCCGAACTCCCCAGAAGCGAACCTTCATACGACCTCCTTGGCTACCTTGGGACCAAGCAAGGGCCGTGCCAGCCCAAAAGCCTGGTTGCCTCGTGGGGGACCTCGCGGGTGCGCCAGAACGGATCGCTCGCGGGTGATCCAGATCGGCGCAGAGCACCGCCGAGGTGCTGTCGCCGCGCGGGGCTTGTATGTTGGCCATCGGAGGTCTCCGTGCGCTCGCTCCTGATCCCGCTGCTGCTGCTCGCCGGTGCCTGTGACGTGCGCTCGACCAAGACCCCCACCACCACGGCGGGGGATGCCGACGCCGACACGGATGCCGACACCGACACGGATGCCGACACCGACGCCGACACGGATGCCGATGCCGACGCTGACACCGATGCCGACACCGACACCGACACCGATGCCGACACCGACACCGACACCGACACCGACACCGACACGGACACCGACACCGACACGGACACCG
>CBDUIC010000176.1:0-10415 GCA_965367245.1 uncultured bacterium
TCGACGGGGTCGAGGTGCGCGGCGGATTCGGCTTCCCCGTGATCGTCGACGGCGAGGTGTTCGCGGTCCTCGAGTTCTTCTCCCTCGAGCCCATGGCCGAGAGCCGCGCGCTTCTCGGCGCGGCGGAGCCCCTCGGTGTGCAGGTGGGCCGCATCATCGAGCGCACCCGCTCCCGCCAGGCCATCACCCGGGCCCGCGACGAAGCGGAGGCAGCCAACCGCGCCAAGAGCTCCTTCCTCGCCACGATGAGCCACGAGCTGCGCACGCCGCTCAACTCCGTGATCGGCTTCTCCAACATCCTGCGCAAGAACAAGACGGGCAACCTGACCGACGGTCAGCTGACCTTCGTGGAGCGCATCACCGCCAACGGCACGCACCTGCTGGGGCTCATCAACGAGATCCTCGACATCTCGAAGATCGAGACCGGCGAGCTGGCCATCCACCTCGCCGACGCCGACGTCGGCTCGGTGCTCGATGGTGTGCTCCGGCTGCAGGAGTCCATCGCCAAGGAGCGCGGGCTGACGCTGCAGGCGGAGGTTCCCGCCGAGCTGCAGTCCATCCACACCGACGAAGGCCGTCTCCGCCAGATCCTGATCAACCTGGTCGGCAACGCCCTCAAGTTCACCGAGTCGGGCGGCGTCACCGTCCGGATCATCTCGCACCCCGGCACGCACCAGCCCGCCTGCATCGAAGTGCAAGACACCGGCCCCGGCATCGCCCCGGAAGACCAGGCCACCGTGTTCCTCCCGTTCCGGCAGCTCGACGGCTCGACCACCCGCACCTACGGCGGCACCGGGCTCGGCCTGGCGATCTGCCAGCGACTCGCCGTGTTGCTCGACTACCGCCTGGAGTTGGACAGCGAGGTGGGCGTAGGCAGCACCTTCCGCATCGTGCTGCCTCCACCGTCGTCCTCCCCCGCTCCCAGCCCCCCACGCCCCACCCCGACGGCGGCCGACGTGCCGGAGCCCGCCCCCCCCACCGCCTCGTCGCTGGGCCGACGGGTGCTCGTCATCGACGACGACGCCGACGCGAGGGCGGTGCTGGGCGATCAGCTCGACGAGCTCGGGTGCGAGGTCCGCTTCGCCACCCAGGGCGACGAAGGGCTGCGCATCGCGAGAGCATGGCGGCCCGACGCCATCACCCTCGACCTGATGATGCCGCGGGTCAACGGCTGGGAGACCTTCGCGCGCCTGCGCAGCGACGCCCAGCTCCGCGACGTGCCCGTGCTCATCGTGAGCATGATCGCGGGCGAGGCGCGGGCCACCCTGGTGGGCGCCATCGACTACCTGCAGAAGCCCGTCGACCCCGCCGACCTCGCACGCGCCCTGTCGACCGTGCGACCGGGGACGTGCCGCGCGCTGGTCGTCGACGACGACCGCGACACACGCTTCGTGCTCGCCGAGATGCTCGAAGACGAAGGCTGGCAGGTCGCGGAGGTAGAGGATGGTCGGCAGGCCATGGAGGCCACCGCTCGGTTCGTGCCCGACCTCATCGTGCTCGACCTGATGATGCCGGTGATGGACGGCGGTCAGTTCCTGGCGTGGCTTCGACAGCAGCCCGCCCTCCGCGAGGTCCCAGTGTGGGTCGTGTCGGCCAAAGACCTCGACCTCGCCGAACTCGACGCGCTGCGGTCCCAAGCCAACGAGATCATCCCGAAGGGCGCGAGCATGCAGGAAGAGCTCCGCCAAGCCCTCCGACAGCTCACCTGAGCCGTCGTCGACCGCTCACCGGTCAAGCCGACCGCTCAGCGGTAGGCTGGCAACGAATTCGTCCGTGCCGTCGCATGAAAGGCGTCACAGGAGGAACCCGATGACTCTCGCACTCGCTCTCGCCACCTCGCTCGCGGCCGCCCAGCCCGCTCCCCCCGCTCCCCCGACCGTGCCCGACGCACCGGCTGCCCCTGCGCCTCCGCGCCTGCCGACCGTCGCCCAGATGGACCAGTACGTGTCCGTCGACCTGCCCACCAACGACGTGTTCGCCATGGGTCAGTCGGTGTCGGTGACCGCCGATGTGGGCGACAACGCCTTCGTGATGGCCCAGACCCTCGATGTCACCTCGCCCGTCCACGGCGACCTGTTCGCCATGGGCGAGGCCGTCACCATCGACGCGCCGGTCGGTGGCGACCTGTACGCCATGGGGGCGCGGGTGGTCGTCACCGCCAACGGAAGCGTCGGTGGCGACGTGCACGGCGCCGCCGAGGTGTTCACCGTGCGTGGCCCGGTGGGCGGCGACCTGCAGCTCGGAGCCGGGCGGCTCGAGCTCGAGGCGCCCGTGGGCGGCGACGCCGAGCTGCAGCTCGGAGAGGTCGTCGTAGGAGCGAGTGGCGCCATCGCCGGCTCCCTCGACTACGCGGCCGTGCAGCCGATGCCGGGGCTCGAGGGGGTGACCGCGGGGTCCATCGACTTCACCGAGGAAGCCGTGGAGGTCGACGACCACGAGGTGGCTGCCACCGACCGCGATGACAGCTCCCTGCTGGCCCAGGCGGCGTGGTGGGCGAGCATGCGAGTGTGGGGCTTCGTCACCAAGCTGATGGTCGGTGCCGCGCTGTTCCTCGTCGCCGGGGGGCGCCTCGCGGCCGTCGGTCGCCGCATCACCACCCACCCGGGTCACAGCCTCGGGGTCGGCTTCCTGGTGGCCTGCGTGCTCCCCGTCGCCTCCACCCTCGCCCTCGCCATGGTGGTGCCCTTCCCGCTGGGGCTGCTGGGCTTCACCGTGCTGGCCATCGCGCTCTACGTCGCCCAGCTGTTCGCAGCCCAGGCCCTCGGCGACCTGGTGCTGCAGCGCTTCCGCCCCGAGGCGGTCGGCTCGCCGGTGCTCTCGATGGCGGTGGGTCTCGTGCCGCTGGTGGTGCTGTGCGCCATCCCCTGGTTCGGTGGCCTGGCCTGGTTCGCCGCCACCTTCCTCGGGATGGGCGCGGCCTGGTCGGTGCTCCGGGGCGCTGCCTGATCCGCCCACGCACGATGGGCGTCGCCGCGGCCGGTCTCCTCGTGGGGCTGGCCGCGACCTTGTTCCTCCACGACGGTCTGTGGGGGTGGACCACCCTGTGGGCGGTCGGCGGCTCGGCCCTCGCGACCAGGGTGGTCCGCACCACATGGTCCGACCTGCCCCCCTTCGTCGCGAGCTGGCTCGACGGAGGCGTGTTCGTGGTGGGGGTGCTGTTCCTGGTCGCGACCACCGGCCTCACCAGCGGCGTGCCCTACCTGGTGCTGCGATGGACGCGCCTCGTCGCGCTGCTCACCGCCGCGGGGCTGCTGGCCACGGCGGTCGGGGGTCTCGCCTACACGCACCGGCGCCTGCAAGCCGAGGTGCAGGCGGCCACCACGCGGGCCACGGAGTCCCAGCGGCGAGCGCTCCAGAGCCGGCTCACCGCCCTGTCGGCGCAGATCCACCCGCACTTCCTGTTCAACACGCTGAATACCATCGCGGAGGTCGTTCACGAGGATGAGGACCGTGCGGAAGACCTGGTCACCGACCTGGCCTCGATGATGCGCTACGCCCTCGACCACTCCGCCACCCGCGTCCCTCTGTCCGAGGAGCTCGACGTGGTCCGCCGGCTGCTGCAGATCGAGGCGGTGCGCCTGGGCGACCGGCTCGACTACGAGCTGCACCTCGACCCGGCGGCCGCCTCCACCCGCGTGCCGGGGCTGCTGGTGCAGCCGCTGGTCGAGAACGCGGTGCAGCACGGCATCGCCCCCCGGGTCGACGGCGGGCGTGTGTCGGTGTCGGTGACCCGTGAGGGCGCGCGGGTGCGGGTGGTGGTGCAAGACGACGGGCCGGGCATTCCTGCAGACGTGCGGGCCCGCATGGGGGAGGTCCTCCCTGACGACGTGCACCCGGGGGGGCTGCGCAACGTGGTGGAGCGCGTGCGCCTGGGGTGGGCCGACGAGCAGGCCACCATCGACATCGACGCCGCACCCAGCCGGGTGGTGATCACCCTTCCCGCGGAGGACCCGTGACGATCCGAGCCCTCATCGTCGACGACGAGCCCCGGGCCCGCGCCCGCATGCGTCGCCTCCTGGAGCCCCACGACGACGTGGTGGTCGTCGGCGAGGCCGGCTCTGGCGAGGCGGCGCTGCAGCAGACGCTGAGCCTGCGCCCCGACGTGCTGTTCCTCGACATCCACATGCCCGGTGGCGACGGCACCACGGTCGCGGCCCGCCTGCGCGACTACCTGCCGGAGAGCGTGCGGCCCCAGGTGGTGTTCACCACCGCCCACGCCGAGCATGCCGTCGAGGCCTTCGGTCTCGACATCCTCGACTACCTGCTCAAGCCCATCGAGCGCGTCCGGCTGGCTGACTGCCTGCGTCGAGTACGTCGGGCCCTGTGGGGCGGAGCTCGAAGCACCGCGGCACCGGTCGCCCCCGCGGCCCCCGCAGTCCTCACGGCCCACCACGGCGCGAGCCTGTCCGCGATTGCCGTCGGCTCCCTCACCTCGGTGGAGCTCGAGGGCGGGGTCGCCTTCGCCTACACCGTCGACGGCGCCCGCCACCGGCTCGGGGAGAGCCTCGCCGAGGTCGAAGCGGCCCTGCCCAGCCCGCCCTTCGTGCGCGTGTCCCGTGGCGCCTTGTTGGCCCTCGACCGTGTCGAGCGGCTCGTGCCCGGCGAATCGGGCACGTGGTCAGCCGTGGTCGAGGGCGGTCGCACCGTCGGCATCAGCCGCCGTCGGGCGAAGCGGGTGCGGGAGCTCCTCGACCTGTGAGGCCCGCTCAGGTGATGCCGATCAGCACGCCGTGCCCGGCCGCCGCTGCCGCCGCGTAGACGCCACGCACCGCCTCGAGGTAGCCGAGGGGGTAGTCGACCGCGTCTTCCTCGTCCCAGATCTGCGGGTAGACCTCAGCGGCCTGGAAGGCCTCGGGGTCGAAGCCCTCTCGCAGCTCGTCGACGTCGACCGCCGACAGCGCCGCGTGCACGGCCGCCGCGCGCTGTGGGTCGAGGTAGCGCGCCGGCCCGTAGCCGCCGTCTTCGCCGATGGAGGCGCCGCCCATGAGGGCCTCACCGAGCACCCCGACCGCTCCCCACGCATCCCCGCACAGCAGGAAGTGCAGCCCGTGCCAGGCCTTGTCGAGGTATTCCGACTCGTCGGCGTCGAGGAGCTCCCAGCTGTCAGCCTCGCCCCGCTTGACCTGGCCGGCCTGCTCTTCACTGATGGCCCGAATCAGCCCTACCATTCCCATGTGTGGCTCCCGTGTGGGTGAACGACGGGATGCTACACCCCTGGCCGTGGCTGCGGCTACGGGGCATAGGTGCGGTGGGAGCTGTTTCATGCGCGTCGCCCTCCTCCTCGCCCTCGGCTGCACCCCGACCCCCTACCAGCCCCCCGCGGCGGAGACGGGCCCCGGCACGCTCGACACCGACACCGACACGACCGGGCCAGGCACGGAGCCCACCAAGCCCACCACCGAGCCGGCGACGTCCACCGACACCGCCCCACCGACCGACACGGGCACCGCCCCCTGTCCCCTCGGCTCTCCCTGCGCGCCGATCCCCATCGACACCCTGCCCTTCTTCGCCGCCGGCGACACCAGCTCCAGCGAGGTCCGCCACATCGACACCTATGCCTGCGCGACCAGCGACGAGGCCGGCGCCGAGGTGTGGTACCAGCTCGAGGTGGCCGAGCCCGGCCTGCTCATCGCCTCGGTCGACGAGGTCGCCGGCGACGGCATCGACGTCGACATCCACCTGTTGTCCGACACCACCCCCGACAGCTGCCTGGCCCGCGACGACGCCACCGTCGAGGCGTGGGTAGAGCCGAGCACGGTGTTCGTGGTGGTCGACACCTGGCGCGACACCGCGGGGGTCGAGTACCCCGGCCCCTTCGAGCTCACCGTCGACCAGCTGGTGTCGAGCCCCGGCGACTGTCCGGCCGACATGGTCGACATCGACATCGCCTGCATCGACCGCTACGAAGCGCATCTCGTCGGCGCCGACCCGTTCGCCGTGCCCACGGCCGGGGTGGCAGCGACCGCGGCAGGGGAGGTCCCCCAGGGCTACATCTCGGGGGAGGTGGCTCAGGCGGCGTGCCAGGCAGCGGGCAAGCGGCTGTGCACCACCGACGAGTGGCTGCGGGCCTGCGAGGGCCCCTCCGGCCACGTCTACCCCTACGGCGACACCTACGTGGCGGATGCCTGCAACGAGGGCCGAGCGACCCATCCGGTCATCGAGGTGTTCGGCAGCAACGCCAGCTGGAGCAGCGCCGAGCTCAACGACCCCCGCCTCAACCAGCTCCCCGACTCTCTGGCACCCTCGGGGGACTACGCCGCCTGCGTTACCGACGAGGGCGTCTACGATCTACACGGCAACCTGCACGAGTGGGTCGCCGACGCCTCCGGCACCTTCCGCGGCGGCTTCTACGTCGACGCCAGCATCAACGGCACCGGCTGCAGCTACGCCACCACCGCCCACAGCTTCGACTACCACGACTACAGCACCGGCTTTCGGTGCTGCGCCGAGATCGGAGCGGGAAGATGAGGTGACGGAGACAGGGAAGAGCGGGCATCCTGGGGAAACCATCGAGCAGGAGTACCCATGAACAGGTTCCTCGTCGCGGTCGCCCTGACGACCGCCGCATGTTCCGGAGGCGGCGGCTCTGACGACGCCACTGCCGACACCGGCCCCACCACCGAGCCCGTCGCAACGGCTGACACGGCCCAGACCACCGTGCCCGGAACGATCGAAGAGCACTACGAGCAGCCGCCACGCCTCGTCGACGTGCTCTTCGTCATCGACGACTCCTGCTCCATGGCGTCTCACCAGGCCACCCTCGCCTCCTCGTTCCCCAGCTTCGCCAACGCCATCCTCGGCGGCGGGGCCGACGTGCACATCGGCAGCACGACCACGAGTGTCGACGCCCAGGGCTTCTGTGCTGGTCGGCAGGCACAGCGCGGCCAGCTGGTGGCGAGCGGCGGCGATCTATGGATCGACAACGACACCCCCGATCCCAACACGGCCTTCCAGCAGCTCGTGATGGTCGGCACCGACGGGTCGGGCTGCGAGCGGGGCCTCACCGCTGCGCGCGTCGCCCTCGACGACACCCTCGTGCCGGGCAACGCGGGCTTCGTGCGCGACGACGCCGACCTACACGTCGTCGTGCTCTCCGACGAGGAAGACCAGTCGGGCGACCCTGCCGGGCCCTTCCCCGTCGAGCCCGCCGACATGGCCTCGTGGCTGCTGGGCACCAAGGCCGGTGACCAGGCCGTCGCCCTGCACAGCATCGCCTGCCTCGACACCACGACACCCTGCGCCATCACCGGCTCTCGCTACCTCGAGGTCAGCGACGCCACCGACGGGGCGACGTTCGACATCACCTCCCTCGACGGCACGATGATGGAGTCACTGGGGCTGCTCGTGCTCCCCGATACCCGGGAGGAGATCCCCCTGAGCGCGACGCCCGACCCCGCCACCCTCACGGTCGAAGCTACGACGAGCGCAGGGGTGGTCCCCCTCGTGCAGGGGCCCGAGGGGGTGGGCGACTACGCGATCTCGGCGAGCGACCCTGCCCTGCTGGTGGTGCACCCCGATGTGCTCGACGCGGGCGACAGCCTGACCATCCGCTACACCCCGCTGTAGGCCCGCCGGCCGAGGCCCTTCACGGCAGGTAGTCGTCGAGCTTCACCCGGGAGATGTTCGCGCCCTTTGTCGGGGCGAAGTCGATCCGCACGGTGTGCACGACCTCACCGCTATCGTCGAGGACTTCGACGACCCTCTCCCCAGCGGGCCACTTCACCCTGCCGGGCATGGGAACGACCATCGAGCCGTCGACCCGAATCCGCGTGCCGACAGCGATGCGCTTGGACGTGATGATGGCGTTGAATCGCTCCACCTCGGGCTCCTGCGCCTCAGCGTCGGTCTGCGGTTCGACGACGGGGGGATCGGCCTCGTCGCTCGTCGTGTGCAGCTGCAGGGTGGTGCCCGTCGGCGGTGGGGTCGGATGCTGCTCGGGGCCGGGTGCAGCAGGGCCGGGCGGCGGTGGCTCGACCGACGGCCCTGCGACCGCCAGCCACAGCGTCGCGACGGCTGCCAGCGCCAGCAGGCCCGCGAACAGCGACCGCTGCCACACTGGCGTGGCGGTGGCCCGGTCCCAGGCACGAGGAAAGGTGTCGACGCGGTCGTAGGCAATGATCATGGCCTTCAGCTCCTGTTCGGCACGCCGCAGCCGCTCGAGGTCGGCGCGACAGGTGGTGCAGCCCGCTGCATGAGCAGCGAGCTGCGGGTCATCGAGGTCTCCTTCGAGGAGCTGGAGGCGAGCCTGCTCGCAGGTCATGCGGTCTCCTGAAGGAGGAGGCGGACGTCGTGACCGCGGCGCAGCAGCCACGTGCGCAGGGCGCGGCGACCTTGGGTGAGGTGCGCCCGCACGGCAGACGGCTCGATGGCCATCCGCTGGGCCGCCTCCACGGCCGTGAGCCCGTCGAGGTCGACGAGGGTGAGCGCCTCGCGCTGCCTGGGCGTCAGGGAGGTGAACGCGGCCTTGGCACGCGCGGCCTCCTGTGCCAGGTCGAGGGCACGGTCGACGCCAGGTGTCGAGCTGTGCGCGGACAGGTCGTCGAGGGTCTGCAGGCGAGCGGCGTCTCTGCTACGAGCTGCTAGCATGTCGATGCCCGCGCGGCGCACGATCTGCCGGAGCCACGGACCGAGGGGACGAGCGGGGTCCCACGACGGAAGATGCCGCAGGAGTCGCACCAGGGCGTCTTGGGCGGCATCGTCGGCCAGCACGGCGTCGCCGCAGGTATACAGCGCCCACCGGCGCACCTGCGGCCACCAGTGGTGGAACACCCGACGAAGGGCCGCTCGGTCGCCCTGTCGGGCTCGTACCGCGTCAGCATGGGTCGCATCTTGGGTCATCACCGGCAGATACCGGCCAGGGCTGCCAAGCGCTTAGAAGAATCTGTGAGCTACGTGCTGGGGTCAGGCCGCCCACGCCAGGCCGCGGTCGATCAGCAGCCGCGCGACTGCCGTGCCCACGCTTCGTGCCCGACCAACCTGCCGTCGCTTGTGGGCTCCCACCCTCGACAGGGCCCCCCGACCCAGGTACGTCTTGGAAAGAACCCGTGTTCGCTGGAGGCGAGATGCATCGACCCGTTGTCCCGACCCGCACCAGCGACGGCGCCTGGTAGAGCCCTCTCAGCGGCTCGGCCCCGAGGCCCCGCTGGTGCAGCTGCGCAGCATCCCCATGGCACGGTGCCATGGTGGAACCGCCCTTCTGCATCGAGAGACCCACGTTGTTCACCGATACCGAACTGGCCCCTCTGGGGTTTACGCCATTCTTCGCACGCGCCCGCCAGCAGGCTGGCCGCCCTGACCTCACCACCGCCCGCGTCGCCTCCGACCTGGGCGCCACCCTGCACCTGCTCACCCCCGACGGGCGCCTCGTCGCCCGCGGCCACCCCGACGCCTGCGTAGGCGACTGGGTGCTCGTCGACGTGCCCGAGGCGGATGCGCCGGCCAGCGTGGTGGAGGTCCTCCCTCGCACCACGTCGCTGGTGCGCCAGGCGGCGGGCAGGGCCACCCGCGCCCAGGCCGTCGCCGCCAACCTCGACACCGTGTTCGTGGTCACCGCGATGGACCCCGACTTCAACCCCCGGCGCCTCGAGCGCTACCTCGTCGCCGTCACCGGAGGAGGCGCCACCCCCGTAGTGGTGCTCAACAAGGCCGACCTCGCCCTCGGGCAGGAGGGTCGCTACCGCCGCCAGGTGCCCGACGGCGTCGACGTGTGCGTCGTCAGCGCGGTGCTCGACCTGGGGATCGACGACCTCGCCGCCTACGCCGGCCCTGGTCAGACCGTCGGCTTCGTCGGCTCGTCGGGGGTCGGCAAGACCTCGCTGATCAACGCCATGATGGGCGCCGAGGCCGGGTCGGTGGGCGAGGTGCGCGCCGGCGACCGCCGGGGGAAGCACACCACGACGCGTCGGGAGCTGCACCAGCTGCCTGGCGGTGGCCTGCTCCTCGACACGCCGGGGATGCGTGAGCTGGCGCTGTGGGACGACGCCGGGATCGACGAGGTCTTTGCCGACATCGTCGCCCACGGAGAGGGCTGCCGCTTCCGCGACTGCGGGCATGCGGGGGAGCCGGGCTGTGCCGTGCAGGCCGCTGTCGACGACGGCGAGCTCGCAGCCGAGCGCCTGGCCAGCTGGCACAAGCTGCAGCGCGAGGTCGCCAGCCAGGCCCTGCGCCGCGACGTGGCCGCGTCGCGCCAGGAGCGGCGTCGGTTCGCGAAGGTGATCAAGGAGGCGAAGAAGGTGGGGCTGCGAAAGCGGTGACCCCTGCGAAGGCTCGACCACACGCTCGCCGACGCACGTCGCGGGTCCCGGGGCGCAGCCCTTGGCGGGGGGCGAGCGGGGGCAGAGCCCCCCGGCACCCCGTGGTGCGGATGCAACGCCCTGTCCTGCGTGGGCAGCTCGTCCTCGATCCGGACCGAGCCG
>CBDUIC010000177.1:0-10368 GCA_965367245.1 uncultured bacterium
TCGTTCTGATGGGACCTTGGCGGCTGCTCGCTACGGCATGTCTGCTTCCCGGCTGCGGGGCCAGGCCGACCTACCTCCCCGTTCCCCCAGACCCGGCGGACTTTGGGGTAGTCGACGACACGTCCCCTGAGGACACCGGCCCGACCGAGCCCACCCCGACGACCCCGGTAGCCACCGGCGACACTGGCCCCGATACGGGCTCGACCTCCCCGACGAACGCCTTCGTGGTGGCGGGCAACGCCCTCGACGGCTGGACGGCTGCGGGCCTGCAGGGAGAGCTGTGTGTCGACGGAGCCTGTCTCGACGTCGACGGCCCCTTCACGACGACGTCGCTGGCCGAGGGCGAGTTCGTGATGACCCTCACCGTGGATGGCTACGGCTCGACCCACACGGTCAAGACCGAGGGGCTCAACGGCGACTACTCGGTGTTCGCGACACCCATCGTCGATGTCGACAAGGTGTACACGACGGCGGGCGTGGTGCGCGACCCGACCAAGTCCACCATCACCGTGCGGCATGCTGGCCTGCGCGGCGAGCCACTCCCCGTGCCGGCCAATGGGGAGGTGCTGGTGTACACCGACATCAACGGGGAGTACGACCCGTCGCTCACCGAGCTGGGACGGGGCCATGCCTATGTGCTCAATGTGGAGCCGGTCGGCCTGGCCGCGTTCGACTTCTCGCCGTGCATACCGACCTACAACCAAGCGGTGCGGGCGGACGGCTTGGTGGCGGTGAACCTCGTCGCGGGCGAAGTCGCCATGGTCACGGTGACCTGCTACTGACCCGGGATCGCCCAGATGCCCGCAGGTGGCGTCAGCCCGGCGTGCCGTAGGCCTTGTCGAAGAAGCCTCGCATGGCCTCGACCAGCGCCGGCACGTCGGCATGCTCGGGCACGGAGATCCGGCAGATCTGCACGCCGCCACGCTTCTGCGCCTCCTTGACCTCCGCGGACAGGGCCCCCTGGGTGGACTCCTCGGGGTTGATCACGTAGAACGGGTCGCGCTTCCCGCCGCCGGTGGATTGGCCGTAGCTGACGCGGTTGTAGACCAGGCCCGGCGCGTGCTCGAGCAGCCAGTCGACGAACTCGTCGACCAGGTCGGGGTAGGTGGTGGGCGCGGCCGGCAGGTAGAACGACAGCACGCCGCTGTGCAGGCCCTGGTCGAGCTGCTCGGGGGTCATGCTGTACAGGGTGAGGTCGTGGCCGCGCTCGGCGAGCAGCTGGCGGAGCTGGTCGGCGAGGTGGCGGGTGTGGGCTGAGATCTGCTCCATGCGGGGACGCAGGTCGGACAGCCCGTCGACCAGCGCCTGGCGCTGGAAGGGCTTGGCGAAGCTGTCGGCCTCCCGCCCCCGCGCGCGCGTGGCCTCGAGGATGCGCTGCGCCAGCGGGTGCTCGCCCGCCATGACGATGCCGAGGGTGGCCTTGCCACGGGTCATGTACTTCGAGCCGCTCTTGACGATGAGGAAGGGCCAGTCGCTGGCGAAGTTTTGCTCGAACAAGGGGTAGAGAGGGGCCATGGTGGTGTCGACGAGCACGGGGATGGTGTGCCCCGACCGCTGCTGGACCTCGCGCAGCCCCTCTACCAGCTTGGGGAGGTCGTGCTGCTGCAGCTGGGGGTTGGTCGGGGTCTCGAGGAAGACCACGCCCGGGCCGGTCGACGGGCCCTCGAGCTCGGCCAGCACGCGGTCGACCAGGGTCTGGGCGCCCATCACGGGCAGCGGGCAGGCGGTGATCTCGTCGTCGGCTGCGAGGATGTCGTGGATGAGTTGGCCCGTGCCGCCGTAGCCGTTCTCGGCGTAGAACAGGCGAACGGGGGTGCCGTCGGTGACGGTGTCGGCGGCGGCCCCGAAGACGGCCGCCTCGGCGGCGAGGCCGGTGCAGAAGGTGGCGGAGCCGTGCACGCCGGGCAGGGTGGCAGCCAGGGCCGCTTCGCATGCTGCCTCGGTCGCGGTGGGGAACGGCGGCTCGTCGAGTCCCACCAGTCGAGTGAGCTCCGACCTCGACGTGATGGCCAGCAGGGCCGCGACGGTGCGCTTGCGGATCAGCTGGATGGCCTTGGGGTCGAAGCGGTCGCCGCGGCGGATCAACAGCACGCCGCCATCGGTGACCGGGCACGACACGGCGTCGGCCGACAGCTCGGCCAGGGGCGTGTCTTCGGGGGCGGTGTCGGTGACGAACAGGGTGAGCACACTCGGGTCGTCTTCGGGCAGGGATCCCTGCCAGCCCTCGTGGAAGGTGACCTGCCGGCGCTGCCACTGGGCGCGGGTGTCGTCGGACAGGGGCAGCTGGCCGCGGCAGTAGATGCGCACGGGCTGGGTGCGCCCGGGGACCTCCAGGGGAGCCAGGAAGGCCTTGGTGCGTGACGCGAAGGAGACCACGCGGTCGGCGCCGGTCAGCGTCTGGAGGAACAGCTCGTAGACGGTCGACCACGGGGTGCCCAGCCGGGCGTAGTCGTAGGGGATGCCGCACGCGATCAACGCCTCGCGGGGGTCGTGCCCGGCGAGGATCTGCCGTGCCGCGACGTGGAAGCGCTCGAGGAAGCCCTGCTCACCGTGGAAGCGAGGCAGGTCGTAGGTGGTGGCCTGGGGCTTCCAGTCGTCGGGGACCATGCCCGGCTCGGCGAGGAGACGCCTCAGGAGGGTGCGGAGCTCGTCGAGGGACAAGGGAGATGGGTTCATGCGACGCGCCTCGGGTCTGCAGGGCCAGGTCTTGCTGGGGTGCGGGGCCCCTGTATCCACTGGCCGAGCCGAGTCCATACAGCACAGGTGAGCGCTGGCGGCCTGTCGTGGGGGCCGGATGGGCTGGGCCCGACATCTAACACCTAGCGTCCTGACCCCGAAATCGAGACCCGGCGACATCTAACACCTAGCGTCCTGACCCCGAAAACGAGCCCGGAGTCGAGCGGCTGCTAGGTGCTGTGCACGACACGGGGCAGCAGCTCCTCGGCGGGCTCCCGCAGCGCGGTCATCCACGGCAGCAGCTGCGGCGGCTCACGGAAGTGCGGGTCGACGACGTAGGTGGGCACGCGGCCGTACACGGCGAGTTGCCATAGCGCCTCGGTGAGGCCCACCGAGAACGAGGTCCCGACGAACACGAGGCAGGTGGGGGTGTCGCCGTGGAGCAGGGCCTCGACCTTGTCGAAGCCGTAGGCATCGTGGCCCTGGTAGTACTCGTCGAACCACAGCACGTGGGGGCGCATCAGCGCGTCGCAGGCGGGGCAGCGGGGCAGGCGGTCGGCATGGGGCTCGGCGGCGAAGGCAGCCAGGTCGAAGTCGTCGCGAGGCAGGGTTCCGGTAGGGGGACCGTGCTGGCAGCCGGTCCGCGTGCACCGCACCAGGCGGGCCGCACCGTGCACCTCGACCAGCGCCTGGCTGCCGGCGTCGACGTGCAGCCCGTCGATGTTCTGGGTGATGAGCAGGAAGCGGTCGCCCCGGCCCAGCACCTGCTGCTCGAGGGTGGCGATGGCGTGGTGCGCGGGGTTGGGGCGCACGTGGCGCATGCCGTCGAAGCGACGCAGGTACCACGCCCACGAGCCGACGGGATCGCGCTCGAAGTAGGCGTTGGTGGCCTTGTCCATCACCTCGTTCGACCACACAGCCTCGGGGTCGCTGCCCCGAAAGGTCGGGAGGCCCGAGGCGACGGAGATGCCGGCGCCGGTGACGACGACGACGTGGGCCCCGGGTGCGTGCAGGTGAGCGGTGAGGTCCATGCGCGCCTCCTGCCCCCCAGGATACAGCCGAGGCCCTCAGGAGCTGCCCGTGACCTTCATCGAGACCTTCTACGACGTGCTCACCACCCAGGCCGACAAGCCGCTGGTCCGCGAGGTGCACGGGCAGACCCTGGTCGACGCCACGGGCAAGCAGGTGGGGGCGCTGGTCGCGAGCGCGCGGGGCTGGCTGCAAGGCCACGGGGCCCCGGGCGACCGGGCGGTGCTGCTGGCCCCCAACAGCATCCGCTGGGTGGCCGCCGATCTGGCGCTGCTGGGCGAGGGCCGCATCGTCGTGCCGATGTATGCCCGGCAAGACCCCGCCGAGCTGGTGGCGATGATGCACGACTGCCAGCCCACGGTGGTGGTGGTGGCCAACGAAGAGCTGGCGATGGCCGTCCGCGAGCACTGGCCCGAGGCGCCGCTGGTGCGGTTCATGGAGCTGTTCGCGGGGGAGCCCACCGAGGCCGCGCCCCACACGTGGTCCCCCGAAGACGACGTGACGATCATCTACACGTCGGGCACGTCGGGGGCGCCGAAGGGCGTGGTCTACCAGGTGCGCAACGTCGACTACATGCTGCCCGTCACCGGTGAGGCCATCGGCTCGATGATGGCGCTGGGCGGCGCGGTCGACGGCGACGATCGGGTGTTCCACTACCTTCCGTTCTGTTTCGCCGGCTCCCGCATCGTGTTGTGGACCTGCCTGTCGCGGGGCAACGCGATCATGGTGAGCACCGACCTCGACAACCTCGCCCAGGAGATGAGCACCGCGCAGCCGCACTACTTCCTCAACGTGCCGATGCTGCTGGAGCGCATCAAGAACGGGGTCGAGAACAACCTCGGGGAGCAGGTGCTGCCCATCCAGTGGCTGTACCGGCGTGCCCTGGCGGCGGCGGCCCGGCGGGAGCGGGGGCGCAGAGACCGGCTGGCCCTGATGCTCGCCGACCGGCTGATCTTCGAGCGGGTGCGCGACCGGCTGGGGCCGCACCTGCGCTGCCTGATCTGCGGATCGGCGCCGCTGGGCGAAGACACGCAGCGGTGGTTCGAGATGCTCGGCATCGCGGTCTACCAGGTGTACGGGCTGACGGAGACGACGGCCATCGTGACGATGGACCGCCCCCCGGTGGTGCGGGCCGGCCGGGTGGGCCGGGTCCTCGACGGGGTGGAGGCGAAGCTGGGCGAGGGCGATGAGCTGCTCGTGCGGGGTCCCAACGTGTTCGACCGCTACTGGGAGCGGCCGGATGCGACGACCGAGGCCTTCGCCGACGGGTGGTTCCGCACCGGCGATCAGGCGGAGGTGGATGCCGACGGCACCTGGCGCATCGTGGGCCGGGTGCGCAACCTGATCGTGCTGGGGTCGGGGCACAACGTGCCGCCCGAGCCCATCGAGCAGAAGCTGGTCGAGTGCATCACCGGGGTCGAGGCGGCCGTGCTGGTCGGGCACGGGCGGTCGTTCCTGGGGGCGCTGGTGTCAGGGCCCGGGGTGAAGCAGGCGGATGTCGACGTGGCGCTGGCCACGGTCAACGAGGGGCTGCCCCACTACAAGCGGGTGCGGAAGGCGGTGGTGGTGCCCGAGCCATTCAGCATCGACAACGGCCTGCTGACGGCGAACCGCAAGCTGCGGCGGCGGGCCATCGAGCTGGCCCACGCAGATCGGATCGACGCGATATTCCAGGGCTGATGGTTCCTCCGCACGGCGTCACGCTTCGATCCGATGGCTTCGATGTGGCCCTCGAGCCCGCGTGGCACGAGCCGGCCTTTCGGGCTCTGAGCCAGGTGCTGCTGTGGCTGGCGGGGGTGTGGGTGCTGGCGCTGGCGGTCACGCTGCTGGGGCTCGGGCTGTGGTCTCGCGAGCTGGTGGGCGTGGGCGCGGCGGGCATGGCGGGCAGCATGGGCGTCGGGTGGGCGCTGGGGATGGCCTTGTTGGCGGCGGCGCAGCCGGGTCCAAGGCTGCAGCTGTTCGTGCAGCACGGGGAGCTGCGGCTGGGCGAGCGGCGGTGGGCGCTGCCGGTGGCCGTGCGTCGGGAGGGAGGCGTGGTCTACGTCGAGGAGCGGTCCGTGGGGCGGGGCAGCGAGGCGGTGGCCGGCTGGGTCGTCGAGGCGGTCAGCGGCCTTCCATCTCAGCACGGGTCGTGCGCTGCACCCGGAAGGTCCACCAGCCCAGATCGAGATCGTCGCGATCGCTCCTCAGCCGCAGATCGAGCAGCGGCGTTGGCTCACCAGGCACGAACTCGATGACGCGGGTGGCGCGGTCGCCCCAGCCCAGGGCCTCCGCGGTCTGGGTGGTGTCGCCGTCGAGCCAGGTCCACACCGACAAGACGTGGCCGTTGGGGAGGGGGTCGGCATCGCCCATGATCGAGGCATACAGCGGGGGCGTGGGCTGCCAGCTCCAGGCTTCCGACACGGTGTGCTGGGCGCTGTCGATCTGGTAGGCGACGACGCGGCTGTACTCGCCGGAGGTGGCGGGGGGCTCGTCGTAGGGGGTGTAGCGGCGGCCGCCGTTGTCGAAGACGGTGAGGGTCTGGGTGGCCTCGTCGAAGTGGGGGCTGTGCTGGTCTTCGGGCCAGGTGACCTCGCCGACCGGCGTGAGCAGGGCGTCGGACCACGGGGAGACCCAGCCGGCCGGGTCGCTCAGGATCCAGGCGAGCTCGCCGCTCCAGCTGGTGCGGAACACCGCGCTCTGGGTGCGTGAGGACAGGATCAGCTCGTCGTCGGTGGTGGGCACGACGGCGTTGAGGTGCGCCCAGTCGAGCCCCCCGTCGATGCGGGCGAAGCCGCCGTAGGCACAGCGGGAGGTCTGCAGCACGTCGATCATGTCGAGGACGCGCTGCTCGCTGCCGTCGGTGGCGTAGTGCACGACCTGGTGATCGAGGAGCGTCTGGGAGCCGAGCTCGTCGCACTGGTCGACCCCCCTGGGGTAGGCATCGACCTCGACGACCTCCTCGGCGAGGGTGACGGCGCCGTCGGGGCCGAGGTCGACCACGTCGTGGTGCAGCCTGCGCTCGGCGTTGACCCGGGACCACACCCCGTCGAGGGTGACCCGCCGGATGTCGTGGCCGCGCATGCCGACGAAGCGGTCGTCGGACCACTCCACCGTGTACCAGGGGTTGCCGCTGACTGCGACCCACACGGGCTGCAGGCCCTCGTCGAGGATGATGATCAGCCCGTGGTCGGGGTGCGAGGCGGGCACGACGGTGAGCCCGGGGCCGATGCGGTCGGGCTGGTGGTGCAACACCTCGAAGATCGGGAAGGGCTCGGGGAGCGGCAGGGTGGTGAAGGTGACCTCGCCGGCGTAGCCCTCCTGGGTGGCGTGCACGGTGTAGGTGGTGTCGGCGTGCAGCCAGGGCAGGGCCACGGGGCTGTCGCCCGCCAGCCACCGGTCGGTGCCGTCGTCGCCGACCAGGTGCACGTCGAGGGGCCCCTCGCCGCCTTCCTCCAGGGTGAGCTGCCAGTACAGGTAGACGTCGGGGTCGGGACGGCCGGCGCGGAGCGCCATCGGCAGGGGGTCGGGCTCGGTGGGTTCGGGGGTCGTCGGCACGGGCACGGGCACGGGCACAGGCACGGGCACGGGCACGGGCACGGGCTCAGGGGTCGGCGCGGTGGGGGGGGACCCCTCCTGCGCGGTGCACGCCCACAGCCAGCACGTCAGCCACATGCCGGAACATGGCACCCAGGCGGGGCGTCCGCAACTCCGACGCGGCCTTCCGTCCAATAGACTGACACGTCAGTCTATTGACGATAGACGGCGCCATGGACTTCGTCGGACAGACCCTGTCGTGGCGTCATCGCGGCCACGCCGTCGAGGTGGAGCTGCACCGTGCCCCCCTCAACGAGATCGGCACCACCACCCTGGCGGAGCTCGAGGAGCTCGCCGCCTACGTGCGGCAGGGGGCGGGGGGGGCGCGGGCTCTGCTGATCTACAGCTCGCGGCCTGGCTTCTGTGCCGGCGCCGACCTGCGCGAGCTGCATGCCGGGCTGGCCTCTCGCAGCGAGGGCCTGCGGGCGGCGGCCGAGCGGCTGCCCTCGCTGGCCCAGCGCGGCCTGCGCCGTGCCGCTCGCCCCGTGGTCCGCCGTCAGGTGCGGGCGTTCATCGACCGGATCCATGCGGTCTTCGACACCCTCGACACGGCGCCCCTCACCACCATCGCGGTCACCCACGGGGTGGTCTTCGGCGGGGGCTTCGAGCTCGCGCTGACCGCCGACCTCATCGTCGCCGAGCGCAGCACCCGGTTCTGCTTTCCCGAGCTGCGGCTGGGCATCATCCCCGGCTTCGGCGGCGTGCCGCGGCTGCAGCGCGACCTGGGCAACGCGGTGGTGCGCGACCTGCTGCTGACCGGCCGGAGCCTGAACGCGAAGCGGGCCCACGCGGTGGGGCTCGTCTCCCAGGTGGTCCCCAAGGGAATGGGGCTCGACACCGGGCGTCGGGTGGCCGAGCAGGCTGCCAAGTTCGACCCGGTCACCCGGGCGACGGCCAAGGCCTTCCTCAAGCCGCTGCCGGTGGCCGAGCTCGCCCGCGAGCGCGACGTGTTCTGCGACCTGGTCACCCGCCCCGAGACCTTCGCCGCGCTGCAGCGCTTCGTCGACGACGAGGGTGTGCAGCCCTACCTGCCCTGAGGCTCCGATGTCTGATGTGTCCCCCCGCCTGAAGCAGCTGGCCGTGGAGCGGTTCGGCGACCGCGCCACCACCCTCGGCCCCGACGATGACCTGTTCGACAGCCTGGGCATCGACAGCCTCCAGGCCCTCGACCTGCTCACCGACATCGAGGAGGCCTTCGATGTGGAGATCCCCGACTACGAGGTGCAGGGAGTGACCACGCTCGGCGGCCTCGCCAAGGTGATCGGGCGGCACCGGTGAAGCACGTCGTGACGATGGCGGTGGGGGGCTACGACTCCCTGCCCGAGCTGCTGGTCGACGCGCTGCGTCGGCATCCCTCGGCCACGCTGCTGGTGGAGGCGAAGCGCAAGCAGGAGGTGGGTCGGCGCACGGCAGCGCAGATCTTGCGCGAAGCACGAGCGTTCGCCGCCTACCTGCAGTCTCTGGGGGTGGACCCTGGGGATCGCGTAGCGCTGCTGATGGGCAACCAGTCTCGCTGGCCGATCAGCGCGCTGGGCGTGTTCCTGGCAGGCGGGGTGCTGGTGCCCCTCGACTACAAGCTGTCGGGGCCGGAGCAGGCGGCGCTGCTGGCCCACGCGAAGCCGAAGGCGGCGGTGCTCGACTACGCGGAGTGGCGCAAGCACGAGGGCTTCGAGGTGCCGGTGGTGCTGGTGAACGAGGCCCCCGCGGAGGCGGAGCTGGGGGAGGGGCTGCGGTGGGAGGACCACCCGGAAGGCGAGGTCCCACAGCAGGTGGCGCTGCCGTCGCGGGACGACCTGGCGACCATCGTGTACAGCTCGGGGACCGGGGGCCGGGCGAAGGGCTGCATGCTCACCCACGGCGCCTACCTGTCGCAGCTCGACGCGCTGCTGGAGCGGTTCCCGATGGCGCCGGGCGACCGCTACTTCTCGATCCTGCCGAGCAACCATGCCATCGACTTCATGGTGGGCTTCGTGGGCCCCTTCGTGTGCGGCGCCACCGTGGTCCACCAACGCACGCTGCGGCCCGAGCTGATCCGGTGGACGATGCGGCGGTACGCGATCACGCACATGTCGGTGGTGCCGCTGATCCTGGAGGCCTTCGAGCGCACGGTGCGGGAGAAGCTCGACGAGCTGTCGGGCTGGCGGCGGGGGGCCTTCGAGGCGCTGCGGGCGACCAACGCCAAGCTCACGGAGCGAGGGCCGCGGCCGGCGGTGTCGCGGCGGCTGCTCGCGCCGGTGCACGACGCCTTCGGGGGGGCGCTGAAGCTGCTGATCTGCGGGGGCGCGGCGACGGACCGGGCGACGGCGGAGTTCTTCTACGACCTCGGGATCCCGGTGGTCATCGGCTACGGGCTCACCGAGGCCTGCACGGTGGTGAGCGTGCACGGGCTGGAGCCGTGGCGTGCCGACGGGGTGGGGCAGATCGTGCCCGGGGTGGAGGTGCGCATCCACGAGCCTGACGCGCACGGGGTGGGCGAGGTGTGTGTGGCGGGGCCGACGGTGATGACCGGCTACGTCGACGACCCGGAGCAGACGGCGGAGGTGCTGCGGGATGGCTGGCTGCACACCGGCGACCTGGGCTACCTCGATGCGAGTCACCACCTGCACCTGGTGGGGCGGATCAAAGACGTGATCGTCACGCCGGGCGGGAAGAACGTGTACCCCGAGGATGTGGCCTTCGCGTTCCGCGAGGTCGACGTGGAAGAGCTGGCGGTGTTCGCGGCGAACACGGTGTGGCCGGAGCGGGCGCTGGGCAAGGACCAGCTGGTGCTGGTGGTGCGGCCGGTGGAGGGGGTGGATCCGACGGTCGCGTTGGCGCAGGCGAATCGCAAGCTGGCCGAGCATCAGCGGGTGAGCGGCTGGTTGGCGTGGGGGGACGACTTCCCGCGCACGGCGAGCATGAAGCTCAAGCGCAAGGTGCTGGTGGAGCAGGTGGGAGCAGGGTCGACGAGGGATGACCTGCGGCCGGTGGGGTAGGGCGCGGAGCTCGTCCTGGATCCGGACCGAGCCGGACCCGCCGCCCACCTGCGCCGACACGTCCACCGCGACCTGCCGCAGGGCACGCGACGCCGACCGTAGCGAGCCTGCG
>CBDUIC010000178.1:0-10064 GCA_965367245.1 uncultured bacterium
CCCCGAAGAGCCCCGCCGGGGCTGCGCCCCGGACCCGCGACACGGCGGGCGACCGGCAACGCTGCGTCCGTGGCGTGGTGCGCGACGTGCTGGCGAGAGGGAGGCCGAGTCCGCGACCGGCCAGCTGGCGGGTCCGATCTTCCCGCTACCAGTTGCCGGGGCTACGCCCCTCATGTGGCCGGGGCTGCGCCCCGTCCCATTGCGGTCGACCTCCGAGGGAGCCGCAGCGTGCACTCGTGGGCTGCGCTCGCAGGCTCCCTTCGCCCGCCTCGTCGCACGCTGCTCCCTCTGGTCTCCCTGGTGCCGCGACTCAGGGGGCGATTCGCAACGCTGCGTCCGTTGCGTGGTGCGCGTCGTGCTCCCGCGAGGGAGGCGGCGGTCGCGGTGTGGCAGGATGGCGCCGGAGGCTGGATGCGACGACAGCAAGGCAGTGGGTCACACAGGCACGGGGCGAGCGGCCTGTGCGTTGCCGCGCCCGTGCCGTGATGTGGTGGGTCCTCGCCATCGGTGCAGCCCTCGCCGACGACGTCACGGTCGCGGTGGCCCGGCTTCCCCTGCCCGCCGGCAAGACGCTGGAGTGGGACGATCTGTCGACGGTGCGGCTCCCCCCCGAGCTGGTGCCCCCCACCGCGGTGGTGCTGGGCACCGACCTGGTGGGCAAGACGCTGGCCTTCCCCGTCGCCCAGCAGGCGCCGTTCGTGGCGCAGCGGCTGGTGGGGGTGGAGGTGCCGGTGGTGGAGCAAGCGGCCGCCGAGCAGGTCGCCACGGTGGCGCTGAGCCGCGAGCTCGGAGTGGCGGCGGCCATCGTGCAGGCGGGCGACGAGGTGGGCTTCGTGCGCCCGGGCCGGTCGGCCTGTGTGGTGGCCTGGGCCCAGGTGGTGTCGCGGGGCTCTCCGGTCTCGCTGTCGGCCCCCGCCCCACAGGCGGCCGCGCTGGAGCGTGAGCGCGACGCGGTGCTGCTGCTCCCGGGCCCGAGCGCGTCGAAGCCTGCGCTGCCGCTGTGCACCGGGAGTCAGCCATGATCTGGTGGCTCGCCAGCGCCTGGGCGCAGACGGTCACCGTGCAGGCGGCGCGGATCGACCTGCCCGAGGGGCACGTGATGCGCACCGAAGACGTGGTGGCGGTCACCGTGCCAGAGCGTGACCTGCCCCGCGGCATGGTGGCGGCCCCGGCGGATGTGGTGGGCCGCACGGTCAAGGTCCCCCTGTTCGCGGGGGAGGCGGTGCGGGGCGAATACCTCGGCCCCTCGCAGACGGTGCCGAGCTCGCTGATCCCCGAGGGCCACTGGCTGGTGCCCGCCGACGTGCGCACGAGCTCCGACGACACCGACCTGGTGCGGCTGCACTCCGGCGGCTTCTGCGTGGTCGCGAGGGGGGTGGTGGTGGTGCTCGCGGATGCGGGCCTGGTGGCGGTGCCCTCGAAGGCGGTGGCGGAGGTGGTGCGGTCGCTGGGTCCCGATGCGTCGGTGCGTCGTGCCGACCCGGGGCTTCGCGACTGCCGCTAGCGCTGGTAGATTGGCCCGTCCTGGAGGGGCTGTGATCTACCGAGCGCGTGTGGCGAGCACCACGTCACCCGACGACCTGCTGTGGATGGACGATGCGGTGGTGGTCGTCGAAGACGGTCGCTTCGTGGAGGTGGCTCCCTACGACGGCCGCCCCGTTCATGCCGACCTGCGGCCCGGCGTGCTGCTGCCGGGCTTCGTCGACGCCCACGTGCACTTCCCCCAGACGCGGATCATCGGCTCGGCGAGCGGCCCGCTGCTGGAGTGGCTGCAGCGCAGCACCTTCCCGGAGGAGGCTCGCTTCGCCGACGGTGCCCACGCGGCCGAGGTGGCACGGGAGTTCGCCGACCGGATGACCCAGGCGGGCACCACCCTGTCGATGGTCTACAGCTCGGTGCACCCCGACGCGGCCCATGCGCTGTTCGAGGTGTTCGCGGAGCGAGGGCTGCGCACCATCGCGGGACCGGTGCTGATGGACGCGCACAGCCCCGAGGAGCTGATGATTCCGCCCGAGGTGGCCCTGCCGGCCCTGGAGGCGCTGGTGGCCGACTGGCACGGCCACGACGGCCGGCTGCAGGTGGCGGTGGTGCCCCGCTTCGCCCTGTCGTGCTCCGAGGCGATGATGGAGGGGGCAGCGGCCCTGGCCAAGCAGCACGATCTGTGGGTGACGACGCACCTGTCGGAGAACCTCGACGAGGTGCGGGTGGCCTGCGAGCGCTTCGGGGCCGACGACTACCTGCAGGTCTACGAGCGGCTGGGCCTGGTGCACGACAAGAGCGTCTACGCCCACTGCATCCACCTGTCCGACGACGAGTGGGACCGGTTCGCGGCGGCAGGGGCCATCGTCGCTCACTGCCCCGACTCCAACGACTTCCTCGGCTCGGGGGGCATGCCCGTAGGGGAGGTGGTGCGACGGAGCATCCCGCTGACCGTGGGCACGGATGTCGCGGCAGGGCGCACCTTCCAGGTGCCGCGGATCTTGTCGTCGGCCTACGACAACGGGCTGCGCACCGGCCACCCGCTGTCGCTGGCTCGGCTGCTGTACATGGGCACACGGGCCGGGGCGCTGGCGCTGCGGCAGCCCCAGGTGGGGGCCATCGAGGTGGGGCTGGAGGCCGACATGGTGCTGGTCGATGTTCCCTGGTGGGCAGACTCGGCGGAGTCAGCTCTCAGCAGCGTGTTCTTCGACCACGATCGGCCGCTGCCCCGGGCGGTGTGGGTGCGTGGCCAGCTGGTCGCTGGCGAGGCCTAGGACCGGGCTCCTAGGGAGGTGGCGCCCCGTCGAGCACACGAGGGCCCAGAGCGATGATCAGCACCAGCACGCCGATGGCCCCGGCCAGGATCATGGTGAGCGCCATCGACGCGAGGGCGACCAGGATCTGCCACTCGTCGTGGGTGAGGCGGCCCGGGTCGTACCAGAGCTCGGGCTTGGGGGGCGGCTGGAAGCCGAGGAGCATCGCGCGGGTCGCGGCGTAGAACGGCGCCTTGCTGCCCGACTCGGCGCGACTGGGCCAGCGACCGCTGCGCCGCTTGCCCTTCGGGAGGGCGCCGATCCGCTCCTTCGCCGAGGCATGGGCTCTCTCCAGCTCGGCGGGGCTCAGGGCGGGGGGCAGGTCGGCGACGGGAGGGCGGCGCTCGGCGGCGACGGGGGTGCCGAGGGCGGCGACCTCGGAGGCCAGCGCGAGCACCTCGCCCAGCGACGGCGGCGACAGGGACCTGGGCGGGCGAATGGGCGTCGTCGCGTGTGGGTCGGCCGTGGGTGACGAGGCGAGCCCCTGAGCTGCGGCATCCCACGGGGCCATGGTGGGCTGCTCGGAGGCCTTGGGGGGAGGCTCTTCGACAGCCGGCGCTTCGACAGCCGGCTCTTCGACAGCCGCCTCGTCGTCAGGAGCGGTCGTCGGGCCGGGAGCTGTTTCCTCCGGCGCCTCGTCGACGGGCTCGGGCTCGGGCTGCGGCTCGGGTTCCGGCTCTGGCTCGGCGCCCGCTGGGGGCGTGCTCTCCTCGACGGGGGATGACGCAGGCTCGGGTGGGGACGCCTCGGGGGCAGACGCTTCGGCCGCGGGCGCTGGCGCCGTGGGCTGCTCGTCGCCGGACGCAGCTGTCGGTGTGTCGCTACCTCCCGTCGGCAGCGAGCTCGAGCGGCCCAGCAGCGAGCGTCTCTTCCGGCGTCCCATGCGGCGAACCTCGTAGCTGTCGCGGCGGATGATGGCCACTACTTCGACAGGGGCCGCCCCCGCCGAAGGCCGGGTTTCAGGACGGAGAGTGCTGCCACACAGAGCGTTCGGCCCATACCTCGCCGTTGGGCGTGACGACCCGGATCGTGAGGAGCCCGGGGGTGGCGGGCCGGTCGGCGACGCCTACCTCCAGGCGGTTGCGCTCCCAGCCGGGCTCCATGACCACCGGCACGCCGAAGTGCTTGGTGTCGCCCCGCCACACCTCCACAGCCAGCGCGGGCAGCGGCGCGTGGTAGCGGATGTAGATGGTGAACGGCTCGTCGGGGTGCACGACCAGCACCTCGGGCTTCCGATCAGCATCGGCCTTGGGGCCGGGGCGCACGCCGATGCGCTCGACCCCCGACCGCTTGAGGGATGCGTCGTAGGCAGCCTCGGCGTCGACCAGCTGGCGAAGCTGCTCGGCGGCGGGATGGTCGGTGAGAGCCAGCTGCGAGGGGCGCGTGGTGGCATCCCGGCCGGGCCACTGGGACTCGGCCTGCACCAGGTCGACCCGCGTGCGTGGGTCGATGCCGCCCAGGGTCGCCAGGGCCTCTCCGGCGAGGAGGCGAACCCCCCGGTCGGCCAGGGCCTTTCGTCGGGGGCCTTCGCGGCCCACGTGCTCCAGCAGCTGCTCGTAGCGATCGAACTCGCCGGAGCGCGCCAGGTGCACGAGGTAGTCGACCGGCACCGGGTAGCCCGCCGTGGTGGCGACCATCGGCCTCGTGGCCCGGTCGCGGGCCCAGTCGGTGATCAGCCCCGGCACCATCGGGGCCATCGGCAGGCCCTCGTCGACGTAGGCGCGGAAGAAGTCGTCGAAGGAGGCGCCGGTGAACCGCTCCAGATCGGCCTGCACGTGCACGGTGCCGGGCTGCGACGCCATCAGGTGGGCGACGAAGGCCTCCAGTGTGGTGTCGGTGCGCTGCCGGATCAGCGACGACAGCACGTGCATCGCGAGGGGGCCCCGGACGGTGCGGATGTGCTCGCCCGTGGGGCTGTCGAGGCGCAGCTCGTCGCCCAGGGGCACGGTCGACCACTTGGGGCGCTCGGCGGTCTGGGCCTGGTGCTCCATCCACAGCTCGGGGCCCAGCAGCCCGCGTTCGAGTGCCCCGGAGGACTCCGTCGCCACCAGGTCGAAGTAGTGCCGCAGGCCGGCGACGAACCAGCGGTCGGCAGCGGTGGCCGGCCGCAGCGAGCCGATGCCCGCCGACAGGGGGTCGGCCATGCGGCGCGCGAGGAGCTGGGCGTTGCGGATCGACTTGTCGGGCGCGCGCCCTTCGAAGCAGGCTCCGCCGGGGCTGAAGCCGCCGAACACGCGCTTGCCCCGTGCCGGGGTGCGCACGAAGGCCCGGGGGAACGGTGTCGCCAGGCCCACCTGGGTGTCGTACCAGCCGGCCATCGCCAGGGTGCTGTCGTGCAGGTAGCTGGTGAACCCCTCCTTGAGGGAGGTGTGCACGTAGGAGCGCACCGGCACGCCTCGCACCATCTCGGTGCGCGCGTCGAACACGCCGACCCCGTGGCAGTCGCGGCGCAGTCGCTCGGTGAGGGCCGCCGGGGGCAGCTCGTCGGGGTAGCGATACCAGCCGTCGCCGTCGTCGAGCAGGGAGGTGGCGGCGGACCACCCCTCCGGCAGGGCGAAGCCGATGCGTGCCCTCGCGATCGGCTGCCGCGTCAGCGGCATCAGCAGCGCGCGCCCATCGAAGACGCCGAACTCCTCGTCGAGCCATCCCTGGTGGCCGAGGCCCGACTCCCCGCCGGGACGCACGCTGTAGGTGAGCACCGCGACCCCGTCGACCGGGGGCTGGGGGGTGAACACCCGCCCGTCGCGCTTGATCTTGCGGTCGACCCCGTCGACCTGCAGGCGCACGTTGTCGATGACGTAGGTGTCGTCGCCGTGCCGCTTGAAGCGCAGAGGGCTGCGGGCGCCGTGCCACTCCTGACGCACCTGGTAGGTGCGGCTGCGGGGCTTGCGCGCGTCGAAGTGGATGTCGACCGACAGCGCGCCCTCGACGGCCTGGGGTGGCGCCCGTGGCCCGGTGACGGGGGGCGGCTCCTCGACGGCGCGGGGGCCCCGGGCTGGCTCGGACGATCCGCAGGCCAGCGCGAGGACGAATGCGCAGGGCGCCAGCATGCTGTGTGCTCTCACCCAGGTCCTCCGCAGCGACGGGCGACCGCACGTACCCGGTCGGCCACCCCTTCGTCCAGCTTCGAGGCTGCCTGCTCCAGCAGGCGAACCACGGCGGGGTCGGGGATGGGCTCGCTGTGGTCGTCGAGCCACTCGAGGTGCTGCCCTACCAGGGCGGTCTTCCCGTCGGCAGCGGCGATGGCGAGCAGCCCGACCCGTGCCGCTACCCGCCCGGCTCCGGGCTGATCCGCGAGGTCTTCGAGGCGCTCGCGGGCCTCGCCGCCACGACCCAGCAGGGCCAGCGTCTTGGCGACGTGCCAGCTGGGCTCGGCCGAGGGCAGACCGGACCGATCCGCCAGCTCCTCGGAGGCTCGGTAGTGCAGCAGCGCCCGCGGCAGCTCGGACCGCTGGAACGCGGCGTGCCCCCATGCGGCCTGGATGCGGAAGGCGATGGCGTCGTTGTCGGTGTCGACCTGGCCAAGGAGCTTGCTCGCCTCCTCCGCGCGGCCCAGGGTGGTGAGCAGCTCGGCGCGGAACACCTCGGCCTCGGGGTCGTCGAGGAGGGCGTGGGCCTTGGCCAGCGCGCGCTCGGCACCCCCCAGGTCGCCCCGCGCGAGGCGCACGCCCGCCAGGCCCTGCCAGGCCATGCCGGTGGCCTCGCCCCGCCCCAGCTTGCGTGCCAGGGCGAAGGCGCGTGCCACCCAGGTGTCTTGCTCTTCGTCGGGTGCGTCGTGCAGCACGCTCACCATGTGGATGGCGACCCGGAAGCGGTCTTCGGTGGTGCCGTGCTTGGCGACGAGCTTGCCCAGGGTGAGGGCCTCCTCGGGCTCGACGAGCTGCATCTGCGCGAGGCCGAGGCGCACGCGGCGGGGGTCGTCTTGGTCGGCATCGGCCAGGGCCTGGGTGAGCAGCCCCAGCACCTCCTCCAGCTCGACCTGCCCGGCGCGCTCGACGCGGTCGACGCTGGCGAGCAGCGCCTCCGCGGCCCCCTCCACGTCGCGGGCCTCCATCAGGTGCCGACCGCGTCGCTCTTCGGCTCTGGGACCCCGCACGGCCGCGGCACAGGCGCGATGGACCTCCTCCCACCGGCCTTCGTCGCGGCAGCGCTGACGCAGCGTGACCCGCAGATCGGAGTGGGCCAGGCGCCACTGCCCCTCGCGCCGCTGGGCCAGCCCGTGCAGCCGCAGCAGGAACGGCAGCCGCCGAGACCACCGCAGGCCCAGGCTGGTGCCGGCCCGCGCCCACTCGACGGGATCGATGGGCTGATCGAGGATGGCCGCGATCTCGAGATGCCGGCGGTCGTCGAGGTGGGTGAGCACGAGCTCCATCCACGACCACCACGGCGAGCTGTCGAGGGGGACTTCGCTGGTGTGGACCAACGACAGCAGCGCGTGATGCGCCGCCATCGGGTTGCCCTGCGCGAGCACGGCAGCGGAGCGTGCCAGCTCCAGCTGCTCGGGCGCGAGCTCGGTGAGGGACTCCACCAGGTCTTCCTCGGAGATGGGACCCAGCGCGATGTGCTCGGCGCCCGCATCGACCAGCTCGTCGACGGCCCTCGTGAGCTGGGGACTCCGCTCGAGGCTGGTGGCGTCGAGGTCGACCAGCAGGGTGCCGGGGCGACCGCGCGCCAGCCACGACGCGACGAAGGGCAGATGCTGGGGGTGCAGGTGTGCGTCTTCGAGGATGACCAGCGGGGTGCGGCCGCGGGAGCGCTGCCGGAGGAGCTGGCGCAGCTTGGCGTAGCGGCCCACGTCGCTTCCCTCGACATGATCGAGGGCGCGCAGCAGGCTGCTGTGCTCGGTGGGCACGAGCTGCTGCAGGCTGTGGCCGCGGAAGGTGGTGTGGTGGCCGCGGGCATGGGCGCGGCGCCCCGCCTCTTCCAGCAGCCGCGAGCTTCCCAGGCCGGGGGTGCTGGAGACCAACACCACCCTCGCCCGCTCCCGCCCCTCGAGGATGGCCCGCTGCAGCCGCTCCTGCTCCGCCTCACGCCCTCGCAGCGGCGGTGGCCGCACCGCGAGGAGCCCCAGCCCGACGGGGCCACGGATCGGCAGCTCGGTGGGGGTGCCGGGGTCGATCGCCGCGAGGCCCCGGGCCGCATCGATGGAGCGAGCGTAGTCGCCCCTTCCCAGCGCGGTCAGCCAGTCGTCGACGCCCTCGGGAGCGTCGGGGGGCGGAGCGCCGACCGCGGCGGCCAGGGCGACCAGATCGTCGGGGGGCGCGCCCTGCCCGCGCGCGTCGACCAGCAGGGCACGGCCGTCGACCAGCCGCAGGTTGCCTCGGTGGACCCTTCCGTGGGCCTGGCCCGCTGCGTCGAGGGCGCCCAGGGCCCCGAGGAGCTCCCGCATCCGGTCGCGGTACGACGGCCAGGTGGCGGCGGGCTCGTAGGGCGTCGGGCCTTCGTCGCGGGCGATCCAGGGCACGCCGTGCTCGTCGATCCCCGCGTCGAGGATGCGTGCCAGGTGCGGATGGTCGACCCGCACCCCTGCGAGGGCTTCGTCGAGGACCTGGTGGGCGTCTACATCGGGTAGACGGCGCAGCAGGGCTGGGCCATGCGGCCCGTCGGCGACGAAGACTTCACCGCGGGCACTGTCGAGGCGTTGACTGGGCCGGAATGGTCCGAGGGCGTCCGAGGGGGCCTCCAGGGCCGTCACTCTACCCTCAGCGACGACCGCGAGGCGGGCCTCAGGGGATGAGGGTCTTGGCGCGCAGGCTCACGCGCTCCGTGGGCTTGGCCGAAGGCATGGTGCGCGGCAGGGTCACGGTGAACGTGCTCCCCTCGCCCACCACGCTCTCGACGGTGAGCCGACCGCCCATCCGCTCGACGAAGTGCCGGGCGATGGCCAGGCCCAGCCCGGTGCCTCCATACTGGCGCGAGGTATTCGCATCGGCCTGGACGAAGGGCTGGAACAGGCGCTCCAGGGTGTCGGGGGCGATGCCCACGCCGGAGTCGGTGATGGAGATCGCCACGTGGGTTCCCAGGTCGCGCCCTGCGACCACGACCCGCCCGTCGTGGGTGAACTTGCAGGCGTTGGACAGCAGGTTGAGCAGCACCTGCCGCAGGCGGGTGCCGTCGAGCAGGGCGATGCCCAGCGCGCCACCGGAGACCACGAGCACGTTGCGGTTGCGGCGCGCGAGCACCTCGGCGGTGTCGATGACCTCGCCGGTGAGGTGGTCGAGGTCGACCTCCTCGGCCACGAACGACAGCTTGCCGGCCTCGAGCTTGGACAGGTCGAGGACCTGGTTGATGAGGTTGAGCAGGTGGCCGCCCGCGCGGCGGATGTGCTCGAGATCCTCGATCTGATCGTGCCTGGGCTCGTCTTCCAGCAGCAGCTCGGTGTAGCCGATGATCGCGTTGAGGGGGGTGCGCAGCTCGTGCGACATGTTGGCGAGGAACTGGGACTTCGTCTGGTTGGCCTCCCGCTCGGCGACCGCGGCCCTCGCACCGGACTCCTGGGCCCGCTTGAGGGCGGTGACATCGCTGATCCCCGCCACCATGCCGAGGTCGCCACCGAGGAGTCGCCCGGGGCGCACGGTGACCTGGACGGTGCGGCCACCACCCGGCTCGTCGAGCTGGCCCTCGACCATGCCGGAGCGCCCGAACAGGGCCGACAGGTCGGGCACGGTGCCGTGGAGCTGCAGCCGGCCCGCCAGCCAGTCGGGGAGCGTGTCGACCGGGCCGAGCCAGGCCCTCGCCACGCCGTTGGCCTCGCGGATGCGACCCTTGGAGTCGAACACCAGCACGGGCTGCCCGAGCGCATCGAGGAGGGCGCGCGCGTGGTCGGTCGTGGCGCGCAGGCGCTCGTTGACCTCACGGGTGTGCAGGTAGGCGGCCCCTGCCACGATGACCGTGATGACGGACAAGCCTGCCAGCAGGCTGATGGTGACCAGGCTCATGCTCCCCCCCGGGTGCCTCACCGATATCGTTCGAGGAGGCCTGTATACCACCCAACCCGTGGTCGCACCCCGAACGCAGACGGCCCGGCCTCAGAGGGCGGCCGTGATGGCTGGGCAAACTGTTACCCATTCGGTCAAGGACTTCGCGGCTACCTGTAAGCGCGTGCTGCACGGCATCATCGGGAAGAGTCTGCAGCGTGACGCTGTGCCGGCGCGACTCATCGATAGGTAATAGATTGCCTCATGGATGGCGGGAAAACGGGGGTTCTGCCGTTGGCTCCATGTTGGCACGGGTCCTGCATATGTCCATCACGACATTCGGAACGACCGGTTG
>CBDUIC010000179.1:0-10036 GCA_965367245.1 uncultured bacterium
GTGTCGGTGTCGGTGTCGGTGAGCTGCCCCGTGTCGGACGGAGCGTCGTCTTTGGAGCCACAGCCGAGCAGCATCGCGGTCATCAGAAGGGGGCGTACCAGGCGCATGGGGACTCCGGGGATGGCTGGCCACAATCTCGCATGCGCTAGCAGCGCCTGTGTGGCCGTTCTACAGGAACCGTAGCGCGCTTCGGCACCTGTCTGCGCAGCACTGCTATGTCTGCCGTACCCGTGGCCCTTGTCGGCATGATCGTGCCTCAACCCACCGTCGAGGCACGTGACCGACCGACGGACGAAGGCCAGCAATCCGTCAGGGCGCGAGGCGACGGGAGTATGCGCTACAGGCTCCTAGGGAAGGGCCCTGATCGACTCCACCAACGGGTCGACACCCCCTCCCAGCCCTTCTCTGCGGGCGACGATGCGGCCCCGGCGATCGAGGAGGGTGAGGATCGAGCTGTGGTTCATCTCGCCGTCGGGCAGGTCTCGGTACTGGATGTCGAGGAGGGCGGAGAGCGTGCGTACGTGTTCGTCTTCCGTTCGATTGAGCGTCCAGCGAGCGCCATCCACGCCATACCGTTCGGCGGCCTCCGCCAAGACCTGTGGCGTGTCCCGCTCCGGATCGAGGCTCACCAGCACCACCCGCAGGTCGGCGCGCTCCTCCGGGCTGAGCCGCTCCTCCAGCGCCTGCACCTCGCCCACGAGCATGGGGCAGGCGGTCGGACAGCTCGCGTAGAACATGGTGATGAGGGTGGGGTGACCACGGCCCGCATCCAGCCGGGAAGCCTGCCCCTGGCTGTTCACCAACGGGAGCTCCAGGGTGTAGAGGGAATCCGCGGGCAGCGGCTGGGCCAGTGCAGCCTCCACCTGCTCAGCGAAGGGGTCGACGGTGGGCTCACCCGAGCCACAGGCTAGCAGCCAGAAGATCAGCTGGGTCGTCATGGTGTCTCCGCATCGGCCGCGCATCGAAAGCCGAGGTTAGAGGTAGTATATCGACCGCGAAGCGACGTTCGGAATGCGATGCGCATGAACTGCGCGTAGTCCTTCACATCCGTGGCCGACAGCGCCCCGGCGCCGCAGAACTTCAGCGTCTCTCCGTCGCCGCCCTCTCGGCCGTCGGTGCCGAACAGGGTGTTGTTGAAGTCCTCCACCCACTCCCACACGAGACCATGCATGTCGTGGACCCCGTACAGGTTGGGATCACCGGCGGCGACCGGCCTCAGAGGCTCCGACCCAGGCCTCCCGTACCAGTCCAACAGCACCTGGAGGTGCTCTGGATCGTCGCTTGCGTCCGCCTGGGTCGCCGATGCACGGCCGACGTACTCCCACTCGTCTTCCGTAGGGAGCCGCTTGCCCTCGCTGGCACAGAAGGCGCGGGCCGCGAACCAGCTCACGTTCACGGCGGGCTCCCGTGGAGCCTGGCGCCTCCCGAGGTAGCCTGCGTCGGCCATCAACGGCGACACAACCTCTCGAGACCACTCGGGATTCGCCATCGCGAAAGCAGCAAACTCCTCGGCGGTGACGGGCCGGTCGTCGAGTCGAAACGCCGCCACCTCGGTGGTCCTCCGGTCGGGGTCCGCCGGATACAGCGGCTCGTAGCTCCCCGCGGGTATCGCCACGAGGCTGCCTGCCACCGCCACGCCAGCCCACACCCACAGCATCAGTGCGCTGCTCCTGCGGGACGGGGCAGCGCCTCACGGACCTTGGCGACCTCGTAGGCCGTGACCGCGGGGCCGTCGTTGCCCCAGCTGTTCTGTACGTAGGTGAGGATGTTGGCGATCTCGTCGTCGTTGAGCTGACTCATGGGAGGCATGACCGAGTTGTACTCGGTGCCGTTGACCGTCACCGGTCCATTGAGGCCATTGAGCACCACCGCGATGGCCCGCTCCTTGTCGGCCTTCAGGAAGTCGGAGCCAGCAAGCGGCGGGAACACACCGGGTACACCCTTGCCGGTCTCCTGGTGGCAGGTGGAACAAGTTCCCTTGAACAGCACACCGCCCGCCTGTACCTGCTGCGCCTCGGTGAGATCACCCGCCGCCGCGGCAGCTGCCGCCGCCACGATCGGCTCCGCGGAGCCCGCCTTGTCTGCAAGGTAGACGCTATCGACCTCCTTTCCGGAGTAGACGGCCACGTTGTCCTCTCCGCCCACCTTGAGCATCCCGAGGGCGCCCTTGTTGAAGGCGCGAAAGATGCTGTGGTCCACGAGCACGTAGGTGCCGGGCGCCTCCACATGGAACTCGACCATCGCAGCGCCTCCGGCCGGGATGAGGGTGGTCTGAACGTTCTCCTGGGACGTGGTGCCTCCTTCGGGGAACACCTTGTCGAAGATCTCGCCGATGACGTGGAAGCTCGACACGAGGTTGGGACCGCCGTTTCCGACGTAGAGGCGAACGGTCTCTCCCACGTTGGCTTCGATGGCCTGGTCCCCGACCAGCGCTCCCTCGGACCCATTGAACAGGACGTAGGTCGCGTTCTCCTCGATGGCCTTCTGCATGTCGAAGGGCTGCAGACCCTTTTCGCGGTACTTGCCGACCGTGTAGAAGTCGCCCTGCATCACGTAGTACTCGCGGTCGACCTCCGGCAGCCCTTCCGGAGGCTCGACGAGGATCATCCCGTACATGCCGTTGGCGATGTGCATCCCCACGGGCGCCGTGGCGCAGTGGTAGACGTACAGCCCGGCGTTGAGCGCCTTGAAGCTGAACTGGGACTCGTGGCCTGGGGCCGTGAAGGAGCTGGCCGCACCGCCCCCCGGCCCCGTGACCGCGTGCAGGTCGATGTTGTGGGGCATCTTGCTGTCCGGGTGGTTCTGGAGGTGGAACTCGACCGTGTCCCCCTGCCGAATGCGGATGAACTGGCCGGGCACCTGGCCGCCGAACGTCCAGAACGTGTAGTCGACACCCTCGGAGATGGGCATGACCTTCTCTACGACCTCGAGCTCCACCACCACCTTGGCAGGAGCATCTCGTCCGGTGGGCGGGGGCACTGCGGGGGCCTGGGTGAGGACCGCTTGGATCGGCTCGCCCTGGGGAGGCCCGAGATCCCCCGCTTTGCTGCCTCCGGAGCTGGCCACGCCCTCCTGCGGGAGAGGCGCGAGCGCCCCGGGCTCGGGAGAGTTGCAGGCCAGGGCGAGCAGGAACAGACTAGCAACGTTGTGGTGAGACATCACGGACTCCGTCGTCAGATGTTGCGTGCAGCGGCCGTCTCGAGGTCCCAGGCTGGAGCCAGGTTCGCGTAGCAGGCAAGGGCTAGTCTTCCAGCTGCGTCATCGGGAGGAGAGAATCCCCCGATTGTGGTCGGCGATGCGCCCATCCGCATAACCGGAATCTGAGAGGTGACGTTTCCGCCAAGTCCAGGCTCACCGAACAGCGGACAGAGACGCCCACCGATTTCAGTGGACTAAGGTGTGGCATGACGACACGACAGCAGTCCCTCGGTCTCTTCCTCGGCGTCGCCGACACCCCTCCCGTGCTGTCATGACGCCCGGCTGGGCCCCCCTCGCCACGGGTTTTCGACCGTTCTTCCTCCTGGCCGGCGTGTGGGCTGTCGTCGCTCCCCTCTGGTGGGTCGCGCTGCTCACCGGACACGTTCCCCACCTCGCCGCCCTGCCGCCCGTGCACTGGCACGTCCACGAGATGCTGTTCGGCTTCACCGGCGCGGTCGTCGCCGGATTCCTGCTCACCGCCGTGCAGAACTGGACGGGTCAGACCACCGTGACCGGGGCATCGCTGGCAGCCCTCACAGCACTCTGGCTCGTCGCTAGGCTCCAGACCTTCGTCGACCTGGGCGGGGTCGGTGTCCTCTTGGACGTGGCCTTCTTCCCCGCCCTGGCCCTCGCCATCGGGCGACCTCTCTGGGCTACG
This sequence comes from uncultured bacterium, assembly GCA_965367245.1. Classification (GTDB taxonomy): domain Bacteria; phylum Myxococcota_A; class UBA796; order UBA796; genus CBDUIC01. The sequence goes on from CBDUIC010000179.1 coordinate 3,857, forward strand.
GGCAACCGACGGAACGCGCTGTTTCCCCTCCTGCTGCTGGTGCTCGCCGCCGCCGATGGGGCCCTGCACGCTGGGCTGAACCCACGCTGGCTTGGGTCCGTCGCGGTCGACGCGGTCACGGTGATGGTCGTCCTCGTCGGCGGGCGGATCATCCCCTTGTTCACGCGCAACGGCCTGGGTGTTCGCCCCACGAGCTACCGCTGGCTGGAGGTCGCCTCCATCGGCTCCGTGCTCGTCTTGCTGGGTTGGGACCTGCTACGCCTCCCCGGGATCGCTGGCTTGTTGGCCATCTCATGCGGCGTGCACATCGTCCGACTGGCGGGATGGAGGGGGGAGCACACCCTCCGGTCGCCCATCCTGTGGGTGCTCCACCTCGGGTACCTCTGGACCGCCCTCGCCCTCGGAGCGCGCTCCGGCGCGGAGCTCGGTCTGCTGCCCGTCTCCACGGCAACCCACCTCCTCACCATCGGCGGCATCGGCACCCTCACCCTGGGCATGATGAGCCGGGTCGCCTTGGGTCACACGGGGCGCACCATCGTGGCTCCGCCGGCGATGTCCGTAGCCTTCGGCGCAGTGTCTCTGGCAACGCTCCTGCGTGCGGCCTGGTCCAGCCATGCCGACCCGTGGCTCCTGTGGGGCTCCGCGCTCGTCTTCGCCTCTGCGTTCGCAGCCTACGTCCTACGCTACGCGGCCATCCTGACGCGACCCCGCGCCGACGGGCGGCCTGGATGAGTCGCTGGTTGTGAATCGCCGCTGCTGACGCGCGGACCCGTCGCACACGGCGGCGGGCCTCGGGACCGGACCTGCGGCGCCTCATGGGCTCCGGCAGAGGAGCGCGGTCGCGTCGTGGGCAAGGGCGGCGGCGATCCGAGCCTCGGCGCGCACCCTCCGGCCCAGGAGCCAAGCGCGCTGCCCCTCCAGGCCGCCTGCTCGGTGTCCACGACACGCTCCCGCTCCGCCACCCGCGCCTCCGCCACGTCGAGTGCGGCTCGCGCGCTCGCTCGACCGTCTGCGTTGCGGCTCCACAGGGGGACCGTGACCGAGACCGAGGGCCCCACCCGCAGCTCGTCTCCTTCCTCCTCGTAGAAGACCCCCAGCGTCAAGGGTGGGAGGGTGGCCGAGCGCTCGCTGGCCAGCCGGGCTCGGGCTCCGGTTCACCACACGACCGTCGTGGACGACGAACGTGTCGGGCAGACCCGAGACCCGCCAGAGCGCCGCGCCGTCACCCGTCGGGTCGTGCACGACCGCCGACGGCACCGAAGTAGCGCTGGATGACCGACCAGGGTTCGTCCGTCACGGCGACCAGGGGCACCCCCAAGAAGCATTAGGGCATCCCACGTCCCATCCTAGCTGACATCCGGGGTGCCGCGACGGTGGAAGGAGAGCCCGGCCGACCGCAGCGCTCGGAAATCAAGCGGCAGCCCGTACCGAAAGGTGGTGTTTCTCGGTCGTCCACAGCGCGTGTCTGTGCCCGTAGGGTGCGCAAGGCGCACGTCGGCAGGCCTGCCCAGCGGGGCGGGCGGTTCGACCCGGCTGCCTGGCGTTGGTTGGTGCCCGGAGGCATCGTGGCGGTATCGTGCGGATGTTCAGCCATGGAGCCATCAGTGTCCGACTTCTTTCGCATCACCGTTCGTGACCTCTCCCCCGCCCACACGTGCCTGCGTGGGTCGCCCTTCGGCGAGCGTGCGGTGAGGGTCCTCGCCAAGCTGGCGAAGCTCGACGACTGGAAGAAGGGCAATGTCGACGACTTGGACGCCCAGCTTCGGCAGGTGGTCGAGGCAGCGGGGGAACGCGGGGCGGCCCGCGCGCTGCCGCCCAACAAGAAGGTGGCGCCCGATCGGGACAATCTAGAGGTCCTCGTGTACAAGGATGCCCTGCTCCACCAGGTCTTTCCGTCCAAGAAGCCGCCAGCGTTCACCTATCTTCGGGCCGATGTGGCGCTGATCGCCTCCGACGTGTCGATGCCCAAGTCGAGGCCGCAGCCCCTGCTGTGGGCGCTTCGCGTGATGGAACAGGCCGCTGCCCCCGGCGGGGTGTGGGAGCCGATGCAGCGGATTCTCTACAAGAACAAGACCGGCCACATCTCCTTCTCGTTCAAGGCGAAGTGCGCGCTCACCGACCGGAAGAAGAAGAGCGCCACCCTGCATGCCCTGATCGCACCAGAGTATCTGGCGCACCTCACGGTCGGTCAGACGTGGACCACGGGCGCAAACGAAGCTTTGTACGCAGGATAGGCGTATCGCCGTCGAGGGGGGCGTCCACTGACGGCGCCTCTCCCGCCCGCGCCCCCAGCGCCACCGGGCCCGCGACCGAGGCCGACAGGAGTACGCCGTTCGCGCCATGGGCTGATGGGCCGGGCCCGTTAGGTGCAGAGACATGATCGTGACCGCACTGGCCCTGCTTGCAACGACCCTCGCGACCGCCGCCGAGTCGCGAGGCGAGCGCGTCGCCGAGATCGTCTCCGCAGCGACCGACGACCCCTTCATCCTTCGGCACGTCCGGCGCCTGGTCGACGCCCCCCCGACGAGCTGCCAGGCCACCCGGCAGATCGCGAAGCGGATGGCCAAGCAGTACCCAGTCGACACTCGGACCTACCCGGCGACCACGGCCGACGGAACCGCGATCTGGTGCGATCACCGGCGCCAGACCGTGAACGTCGAGGGGCGCCGGCAGGAAGAAGACCCGCTCGTTCGTCTCGGCTACGTCGCCCCCGCCCTCGCGGCCTGGACGGATCGCAACCCATCGCGATGGAGCCTTGCGTTGAGGCCATCCGAGGCGCGTCCCCTCGAGGTCTGGGGCGTGGGGAGTGCTCGCGATGTCGTCTACCAGGCGATCGCCCGTGGGCTGCACCCCGACATCATCCAGTCCAGGCTGAACGGCGAGCAGCGTTCCCACGTGCTGGTCGAGATCCCATCGGATGCGGGTGACTACGACGCCCCAGTGTTCATGGCGGTCACGCCGGGTTCCGACGGGTCGATCGAGGAAGTGGAGTTCATCCTCTCCAGGGACTTCTCGCGGCACGTCGGGGATGCGGCGGCGCGGCCGATGGCGGTGCTCGACGGCGACGACGACGCGCTGGCGAGGTTGCGCAGCTGGTGGCGGAATCGCAGCGGACTCGTCTGCATCTCGGGCTGCGCCGACCCCGGGGAGCGTATGGGGGCCCTGTTCGGAGAGGTGCTCAGCGACGGCCAGATTGACCGGGGCGAGATGGGAGAGGGCTCGGGCCGGTTCTTCGTCATCGTCTTCGAGACCTACCCCGACGTGCCTCGCGTCGCGGTCCACGGCGACTGGGAGGGCTTCGAGCTGCGAACGGGCTCCCATCCCACCTACGTGCTGGACGACGGGCAATGGGTCCCCGCGGAGCCGATGGTTGTCGACGCCGAGCTCGGGGTGTTGCTGTCCGGGCCCAACCCCCTCGGCCTCGACCGCCTCCCCGTGTCGGACCCTGACGCCGTCACGCTCGAGGGGTTCGACCAGCCGATACCCCAGTTCACGCCATCCACACCGAGCACGGTCCGTGCCGAGGACGGCCACGTCGGCCAGCTGCCCGGCGGACGCCAGCAGACCACCATCGTCGACTGGGTCGAGCTGCCTCATGGGTACTCCCGACTCCCCACGTCGGACGACCACCACTCGCTGTCGTACATCTGGGGCAGCCGCGAGGGCGACCTGGCGTTTCTGGGAGTGAAGGACGACACGGTGACCCTGATCCGCCGGTATCGCTTCGACCGAAGGTACCGGCGGGAGAACACGTGGGGCGGTACCGACAGCGGGGCGGCCAAGCTCGGACGGTTCCAGACCTCCCAGTACGACGCGGTGCTCGTGTACAACGGGTCGGAGCAGCCAGCCGAGCTCGGGTACGTGAGCCTGAAGCAGGAGTCCGATGCCCAGTGGGCCCAGCGACGCGAGGCGCGCCAACGAGAGATCGATGCGATCTACGCTGCGCGAGAACGCGAACGGGTGGCCAGGGCCGCGGTGGCCAAGCCCCAACGCACCTTGATGGAGACCCTGATCGAGCAGCGGGACCGCTTCTACACCTCGGTGACCGTCACCAACACGGGGGTGTCACCGTGCGCGGTCTCGGTCTACAGCGACAGCGGCGTGGCGGGCGGATCCTCGGGCTCGTTGCAGCTCGCTCCAGGGGCCAGCGAGACGCTGCTCGTCGACGTGAGCAGCAGCAGCTACGCCGTCGGTTCCAGCTCGGGCTGCCACGAGGGCGTGACCGTGCGCTGACCGCGGGGGAAAGGGCCCGGTCGAGGTGGTGTTCGTGGGCCCGGCGTAGCCGCCTGTCAGCGGCTGCGCTTGCCCTTGCCGGACTTGCCCTTGCCGCCCTTGCTTCCGCGGTCGTCACGCTCGCCGCGATCGGGGCGCTCCCTGGCGGGCTCTTCGTCGCCGTCGCCCGGACGCGTGTAGTCGACCCCGTCGATGGTGGTCTCCCACGTTCCGCCCGAGAGCTCGGGCGCCTCGTCGATGTGGAAGGTGGTGATGCCCATCACGGTAAACTCGTCGTCGGACCACGACGTGACACCACCGTTCACGCTCGTCTTGGCGCCGCCGCTGTCGTGCTCGTATTCGACCAGGCCTTCGGCACGGATCGACAGCGTGTAGCCGGGCGCCGACCAGTCGCCGACGAGGTCTTCGTGCTCGGACGGAACGGGCGTGCCCGTCAAGGCGCCACTGCACGCGAGGGTCGCCAAGGCCGCTACTGCCATCACCATGCGCTTCATTCTGCCTCCTCGGAGCCCCACCCTACCGCCATTGCGTCGGTCGAGCATCCGCCCCTTCGGCGCGATGGCCGCAGAGTCCCTCGCCATCCTCGACGCACGCGTGGCGAAAGCCCTCGACGCTGCCAGCAGCCCCGACGAGTCGACGAACACCAGCGCAGAGCAGCCCCCCAGCGAGTAGACGATGGCGTTGCCGTCGAGCCGCGCCCACGGACGCGATGGGCTCAGCCGGCGTGTCCCCCCGCTTCCGGCCGGCACGCTGGTGGGACACGCCGCCGGGCCCGATGTCTCGGTCCAAGAGGAGTGACCCGCAGAGGTGGCGGGCGCCAGGGGCGTGCCTGTCTGGCTGCGCGCCTCGCGCCGTCACGGCGCGTAGATGCCTTGGGCTTCCACCAGCAGCGGGGGCACGCCATAGTTAGCCAGGTCGTTCCAGGGAAACGGCGTCGTGTCGGAGTCCGACCAGTAGGACTCGCCTAGCGGCGGGGTGATGTTGCAGGTGCGGATGCAGGTGCGCTCGCCGTTCGCCTGATGGATCTGCTCCATGGACACCCACAGGACCTGGCCGTCCGGCACGAAGACCTGGGACGGCAGGTCGATCCGGTGCCGGCTCTCGAAGGGGTCGAGGTCGGTCTGGGTGAACTCGAAGATCACGTCCGGTGTGGCCGGTGGCGGCGAGCCCTCGTCCCCGAGGAAGACCTGCACCCGGTGGTCGAGGGACTGGCAGTTCCACGACGTGCCGTTGGCGGCGGGGATGGTGTGGTAGCTGACCTCATGCACCCAGTAGTCGCTCTCGGGATCGAGCAGGCTCGCGGCCCAGTGCCCGTCTTCGTCAGACCACGGGTACGTGCCGTAGAAGTTGCCGAAGATGCAGCTGTCGGAGAAGGGCTGGAACTCCTGAAGCTCGATGCCAAGGCACACGTTGATGCTGCCCAGATCGGGATTCAAGGGAGAGGTGGCCTCTTCCCAGCAGTTCAGCGGCCCTGAAGGGATGCTCCCACCGAGCTTGCCGATGTCGTACTCGAAGGTGGGGGTGCCGTCGCGACCCGGGGGCATCCTGTAGGTCCCCGCGATGCCGTCGGACGTGAGGAAGCGCCCGGTGTCGTACAGCTCGATCGACAGGTCGGTGCATCTCCCACGGGCGTCGCAGCGCTTCCCCTTGAGAACAGCAGCGTCGCCGGCCAGGGCAGGAGCGAGGGTGAGCATCATCCATACCGTCATGGTGTCCTCCGTGAACACCCTTCCTCCATGCAGTCTTCGAGCCAGCGCGAATCGGTGGAAAAAGAAGGTTGGCCCGTCGGTGGGAGCGCGCGTTCCGCGCGGCGGATGCGCTGAGAGCGCGCGCAGCCCGGGAGAACGGCCGCGCGGGCTCCCAGACGCCCACGGCACACGCCTCGCCTTCTGGCTGCGAGGCGAGCGGTAGCGAGGTGTTCGTCGCTTGAGCCGTGGGTCTGTACCT
>CBDUIC010000180.1:0-9930 GCA_965367245.1 uncultured bacterium
GCCATGGCGCTGGGGGCACCGCTGCGCGAGAAGTTCCGCACGGTCGACCGGGTGTGGAGCGATCGTCGGTTCGCGGTGTGGCGAGCCACGCGCTGAGGCGGCAGGTGTAACGCCGTGTATGGCAGAGCGCCGCCTGCTGGGCGCGTTCCGCGCCGCTGTGCGCAGTACGCTTCCTCACGCCTCTGAACGCCGGCTCGAGAGCAGGTGCCAGCCGTCGGGGGCTGCCTCGGAGGTATCATGCGTCGCACGTTTCCCCTCGCCCTCCTGTTCGCCTGTGCTGCCAGCGAAGACCCAGCACCGACCTCCACTAGCTCCTCCCCCGAGCCATCGAGCCAACCGTCGCTGACGCCTACCGACGACGACGACGACGACGACGGCGACGGAGACGGAGACGGAGACGGCGCCACCCGAGAGGCCGACTGCGACGACGCCGACCCCACGAGGCACCCCCTGGCGGAGGAGGTCCCCTACGACGGCATCGACCAAGACTGCGACGGAGACGACCTGGTCGATCAAGATGGCGACGGGGTTGCCGGCATCGCCTTCGCGTCGTGGCAGCCCACGGCCACCGCCGCCTGGCCCAGTGCCGTCAGTGTCGATGCGGTCGATTGTCTCGACGACGACGCCATCCCCGGGGTCGATCCCGCCTCCGTCTACCCCCCCGGCGAGGGCAGGCCCGAGCTCGTCGATGCCCCCTACGACGGGGTCGACACCGACTGCGCGCGCGACAACGACTTCGACATCGACGCCGACGGCTACCTCGTCTCCGACCTCCAGTGGCCCTCCGTCGACGCCGACTACAGCGCCTATGTGGGCGCGTGGGGCTACCAGGCCGAGGCGTCGGGCTGGGGCCCCACCGGCCAGGCCGCTCCGGCGTCGGGCGACTGCCTCGACGACGACCCGTCGGCCCACCCCGGCGCGGTCGACCTCGACGACGACATCGTCGACCAAGACTGTGATGGCTGGTTGGCGACGGAAGGCTTCGCGTTTGCAATGGATGACGGCACGCCGCTGGCCTGGCACCGGCCCACGGAGCTGCAGGCGGAGTCGCTGAACAAGTCAGCCCTCTTCTACACCCATGCGGAGGCGCTGGCCGTGGGAGACGAGCCTCCAGGGGGCGAGGGTACGTTCGAGCTGTTCGCAGAGCGCGTGGTGGTCCAGCCCTCGATGGATGTCGTCGAGGAATGGAAGCGCTCCAGCTGGAGCGAGTCCTTTGCCAACCCCAACACCGACACCACCCAACGAGACGACTGCAGCGAAGTCGCTCATGTCGTGACTTCCTCGAAGGAGGTCTACGACGGCGTTGTCTACTTGGTCAACCAGGAGTTCGTTGGCAAGACCCTCTGGCCCCAACGCCATGAGCTGTTGGCCAGTACGTCGTTCGTCGAGGAGTATGAAGGCCAGTTCGGCGCCAGCGACGTAGAAGTCCTCCAAGACGAGTACTGCAACCTCTTCCTGATTGCCTGTTCCGGCGGGAAGCAACCCCAGCTCACCGTCGTTCACGCGTCCCCCGCGTCTGGCGCGGGCGTCCAAACCTCCAACGCCATAGGCGTCGGTCTGGGCGGCGGCTCCTGCTTCCCGATGGAGCCCGTCACCGCGGGCACCTTGACGGTCAGGTCCTGCCGCTCCGCCGGTGGCTGCTTCGACGTGGTGTTCGAGCGCCCCACGGCGCTCGATCCCCTCACCCTCACGTCGACGACCGAGCTGCCGGATCTCCACGTGCGGGAGGGAGGCTTCCGCGAAGGCCCGACGGGGGCACACCACGTGGGCTGGGAGCTGCCGGGGGAGGGCCTCGGCATGACCGTGCGGTTCGATGGCCTTCCACATACCGTCCACCCTGGCGAGTACGTGGTCACAGCGGATGCGGTCATCCTAGGCGACGAGGTGGTCGTGGCAGCCATCGTGGCCGATGGCGCGGCCCCCTTGAGGCTCACCTTCCTCGACGGCGGCATCACGCGGGAGGTCGCCCTGCCGGTCAACCTGCCAGAGGGCGTCGAGCTGGCCGATGTGTCCGTCGCAGACCTCGAGAACCGGCTTGGCATTGGCATTACAGGGCATCACCTACTGTCCACCGCCGAGGTGCCTCGCGACGTGGTGGGATGGATGTGGCCCATGCGGCCCTAGATGACGACGGGCGAATTGGCGACTCGGTCTTGACCGGACGATGGAGGACCGCTTCTGGCATGACGAAACGCCGCAATTCCCACCACAGAGGCCCACAATGGAACCACAGAGATCGAGGCCGGAGCGGATGGGCATCAGCGAACTCAACAGACTCTCCGAGAGGATCCTGGGCGCAGCGTTCGCAGTTCACACAGGTCTGGGACACGGTCTTCTGGAGAATGTGAAGCGGTGGAAGGATGGCGGGATCCATCGGCTTGTCCAGGGAGACCCGCCCTCGCCGCCGCCGCCGTAGATCCTCTGTGGACCTTTGTGAGCCTTTGTGGTGGGCACGAGCAGTCGATGCCTTTCGAAGTCGCTACCGGATCGTCATCTCCGCCGCGGTCATCTAGGCAGCCAACGACCCTCGATCAGCGGCTGATCAGCTCGACCTGATCGACCCGCTGCTGCCCAGGTGCCGACACCACCCTCCCCGAGCGCACCGTCGTGACCCAGCCCGTCTTCGTGTCGACGGTCGCCTGCATCGTCGTCTCGGCCTCGACCGGCACATCTTCCAGGAGCTGCAGCGCCTGGGCCTTGAGGGCAGGGTCGGCGTCGAGGCTGCCGGCCATCGCCGTCATCGCCCGCAGGGCATCCGCTTGTAGAGCGGCGGGGTCGAGGACCTCGTCGTTGCGCACGAGCACCTCCCCGGCTTCGCCGCGCTTCGCGACCAGCACCCCCTTGGCCGGCACCATGCCCCCACCGAAGGGGCTCGGCAGCTGGGTCTCGTACTCGGTGGCCTCCATGGTGAGGGGGCCACACGTGAAGCCGAACAACGGCACGAGGTCGCGCACCACCGACTGCTCGAGCAGCTCGGCGCTGCCGGCCAGCTGCAGCACGGCATCGCGGATCCCCTCAGGGGCACCGTCGGCCACCAGGGCATCGGCCACCGCCGCCCCCGCTGCCGCGTACTTCGGCTGCAAGGCGTCGAGGTTGGTGACCGACAGCGCCACGGTGGCGCGGTCGAACTGCACCCGCGGCTTCACATCGATGGCGTCGAAGGCCGGGAGCAGCTGCTCCATCACCGGGTCGTTGCTGCGAACCTTCGTCAGCGTGCTGTCGACGTCGACCACGATGGAGGCCTCGTCGGCAGACACCACGGCCAGGGTGACCGTGCTGGTGACCGAGCCCATGGTGCCCGTCGCGCTGCGGCCCCAGGTGTGGGTCGTGCCCGCCGCGAAGGGGCAAGGGAGCAGGGCTGTGTCGAGAACAGGTGCAGGTGCAGGTGCCGGGGTCGCGGTGGCGACCGGCGCGGCAGCGAGCCCGAAGAACAGCAACGATGCGATGCGCACAGCACCTCCCTGACCGCCGACGTATCCGGTTACCGATCGAAGCTCGGAGGCCCGATGACGACGCTGTGGCTGGCATGGATACTCACGGGCGTACCGCTGGTGGGCTGCGGCACGCCCCCACCCCAGGTGCAGGTGCAGGGCCAGACCCTCACCGTGGGCTGCGGCACCTGCATGTTCAAGCAGGTCGGCGGCCGAGGCTGCTACTGGGCCGCCCAGGTCGACGGCCAGACCTACCCGATGCAGGGCGACGCGCTGCCCAGCGAGCAGGAACTCCCCAGCCACGGCCCCGAGGGGATGTGCACCATGGAGCGCCAGGCGGTGGTGGAGGGCGTGGTGCAGGGCGGCATCCTGGCCGTGACCCGCTTCGAGCTACTGCCCCCCGACCCCACAGCGCCCACGGCCGACCCCCACGATCACGATCACGAGGGCCACGACCACGCGCACTGACAGCCCGCGTCAGCCCTTCGCAGCTTCGGCCGCCGCCACGTGCCGGCGCACCTCGACCAACGAGTCGGGGTTCACCGCGATGGAGTCGATGCCGCACTCCACGAGGAAGCGAGCGAACTCGGGGTGGTCGCTCGGCGCCTGACCACAGATGCCGATCTTGGTGCCGGTGCGGTTCGCGACCTCGATGACCGAGCGGATCATCCGCTTCACCGCCTCGTCGCGGGCGTCGAACAGGTGCGCCAGATCGCCGGAGTCACGGTCGATGCCCAGGACCAGCTGGGTCAGGTCGTTGCTGCCGATGCTGAAGCCGTCGAAGCGCTCGGCGAAGTCCTCTGCCAGGATCACGTTGCTGGGCACCTCGACCATCACGTAGACCTGCAGCCCATCCTTGCCGCGCTCCAGGCCGTGCTTGCCCATCTCGGCGAGCACCTTGTCGGCCTCGCCGGGGGTGCGGCAGAACGGGATCATCGGGATGAGGTTGGTCATGCCGATCTCTTCGCGAGCCTTGCGCAGGGCCTGGCACTCCAGCGCGAAGCCCTCGCGGTACTTGTCGCTGTAGTAGCGGCTCGCCCCGCGGAACCCGAGCATCGGGTTGTGCTCCACCGGCTCGAACTGCCGGCCGCCGATCAGATCGGCGTATTCGTTGCTCTTGAAGTCGCTCATCCGCACGATGACCGGGTGGGGCCACTGGGCCGCCGCGATGCCGGCCATGGCGCGGGAGAGCTTGTCGACGAAGTAGGTGGGCTTGTCGGCGTAGCCGCGGGTGATCTTGTCGATCTGCCGGCGGGTGTCGTCGTCGGTGACCTGGTCGTAGTGCAGCAGCGCCAGCGGGTGCACCCGGATGACGTTGTTGATGATGAACTCCATGCGGGCGAGCCCGACGCCCTCACAGGGCACCCGCCACCAGCGGTAGGCCGTCTGCGGCGAGCCCGCGATCATCAGGATCTTCGTCTTCGTCTCGGGCACGTCGTCCATGTCGACGCCGGTGGTCTTGAAGGCGAGCGCGCCGTCGTAGACGTGGCCCCGGTCGCCCTCGGCACAGCTGACGGTGACGGTGTCGCCCGTCTCGAGCTTCCGGGTCGCATCGCCGCAGCCGACGATGGCAGGCACCCCCAGCTCCCGGCTGATGATCGCTGCGTGGGAGGTGCGGCCCCCCGCGTCGGTGACGATGGCGGCGGCCCGCTCCATCAGCGGCACCCAGTCGGGGTCGGTCATCGGAGTGACCAGCACCTCGCCGTCGTGGAAGTGGTTGGCCGCATCGGCGGGATCGTAGAGCACCCGCGCCGTGCCCGAGGCGATGCCGTGACCGACGGCCACGCCCTCCACCAACACCTCGCCCGTCTCCTCCAGCGACCAGGTCTGCAGGGTCGCGCCGGCGGTGCGACGGCTCTGCACCGTCTCGGGGCGCGCCTGGGTGATGAACCGCTCGCCAGTGATGCCGTCACGGGCCCACTCGATGTCCATCGGGCGCCCGTAGTAGGTCTCGATCTGCGCAGCCCAGCGCGCCAGCTCGGTGGCCTCGGCCTCGGTGAGGGTGAAGGTGTCACGGTCGGCCTTCGGCGTGCGAATCCGCTCGGTGTGGCCCTCGACCGCCTCGCCGTAGATCAGCTTGGTCTGCTTGGCCCCCAGGCGCTTCTCGATGACCGGCAGCAGCGCGGGATCGTCGAGGACACCCTTGAACACCCGATACTCGTCGGGGGTGACGTGCCCACCGACCACCGACTCCCCGAGGCCCCAGCTCGAGTCGATGACCACCACGTGGGGGAAGCCCGTCTCGGTGTCGAGGGTGAACATCGTGCCGGCGCAGGCGAGGTCGGACCGCACCATCTTCTGCACCGCCACCGCGAGGGCGATGGACAGGTGGTCGAAGCCCTGGTGGCGCCGGTAGGTGATCGCCCGGTCGGTGAACAGCGAGGCGAAGCACCGACGGGTGGCGTCGAGGACCGCATCGGTGCCGAGCATGTTGAGATAGGTGTCTTGCTGGCCCGCGAAGCTCGCGTCGGGCAGGTCTTCGGCGGTCGCCGAGCTGCGAACGGCCACGTCGGTGGCGTCGCGCCCGTCGCGCCGCGACAGCTCGGCGTAGGCGGCCCGCACCTCAGCCTCGAGATCCGCGGGCCAGGGGGCCTGCACGATGGCGGTGCGTAGCTTGCGCCCGGCCTCCTTGAGCGTGAGCTCACCCGCCTGCAGCATCACGATGTGCTCTGTGATCACTGGCTCGAGGCCCGCGCTGCGCACGAAGTGCCGGTAGGCCTCCGCCGTCACCGCGAAGCCCATGGGGACCCGGATCCCGCGGGGCACCAGGTTCTGCACCATCTCGCCGAGGGAGGCGCACTTGCCGCCGACGAGCTCCACGTCTTCGTTGCCTACCTCATCGAACCAGAGAATGAACCGCGACATGATCTGCCTCCAGCAGGGGGTCCCCTAGCGCCGATCGCCGCCGCGTGCCTCCCCCTGCCCGCACCGGCACGCCCCTGTCGCTACCGGCGGTCGCAGCCGCTCTACGATTGCGCGCTGAGCCCGGCCTCCGACACGGTCCAACCCGGACAATTCCTGGCAGAGTCCGTGCACCCGTACCTGGGACCCCATAGAAGCCGGGCCATCCCCTTGCTTTGACTCCCGAGGTGCCCATGCATCGCGCTCGCTCCCTGTTCGCCGTGCTCGCGGTCGTCCTGTTCTGGACCCTCGCCTGCACGGGCGGCGACGACGCCGCCGACGTGTCCTTCGAGGCCCCCAGGCCCGAGGCGGTGGCCGCTCACAGCGATGGCACGCTGTCAGCCCACGGCCCCGTGCGCGTGCAGCTCACCCGCCCCGTAGAGGGCGCCACCGACGGCGGCGAGGCCCCCGACGTGTTCACGTTCACGCCGTCGGTTCCTGGCACGACGACGTGGAAGGGCACCCGCGAGATCGTGTTCACGCCGACCACCCCGTTCCCCTCCGGGTCCGAGGTCGCCGTGCAGGTGGCGCTGTCCAAGGTCGTGGCCGACGCCTCCGACTTTGGGTTCACCATCGACATCCTCGAGCAGTCGTTCTGGACGGAGGCCAAGGGCCTGTCCGCCGAAGACGAGACGGGCAGCACGCAGCGCTACGAAGGCGCCGTGCTCACCGCCGACAAGGCCGACCCCGCCGCGATCGAGGCGGTGTTGACCGCTACCTTCGAGGGGGAGACCAAGACGGCCACCTGGATCCACTCCGCCGACGGTCGCGACCACGCCTTCGTGATCGGCGGCCTGACCCGCGCCGACGACACAGCTCGCCAGCTCGAGCTCGTGCTGAAGGGGGAGCCCCTCGGCCTGGCGCTGAGCCTCGACGAGACGGTCGAGATCCCTGCCCTGTCGCAGTTCGCGGTCACCGAAGCCAAGGCCGTCACCGGGGGCGACCGCTACGTCGAGCTGCGCTTCACCGATCCCATCGCCGAGCAGAGCCTCGACGGTCTGATCACCATCAAGGGCAAGGGCGACCTGCGCTTCGTGATCCAGGGCTCCATCGTGCGCGTCTACTCGGCGTCCGGCTTCTCCGGCGAGGCCGCCATCGGCGTCCGTGACGTGAAGAACGCCGCAGGCCGTAAGCTCAATGAAGCCCAGTCGCTGTCGGTGTCCTTCGAGCCCATCAAGCCGGGCGTCCGGTTCGCGGGCAGCGGGGTCATCCTCCCTACGACCGACTCGCTGACGCTCCCGGTCGAGGTCGCCAACCTGTCGTCGGTCACGGTCACCGCACGGCAGATCTTCGACGACAACATGCCGCAGTTCCTGCAAGACAACGCCCTCGACGGCGACCGCAACCTCGAGCGCGTCGGGCGCCCGGTCTGGCGCCAGCGCGTGCCGCTGAAGGCCTCGGCCTCCGGCGCCAACCGCTGGGCTCGGGTCGGCCTCGACATCTCGCCGTTGCTGGCCAACCACCCCGGCGGGATGTACCGGCTGGAGCTGTCGTTCACCCGCTCCGACATCGTGTGGGACTGCCCTACCCCCGGCCCCGAGTCGATGGAGCTTCCCCCCCTCGACGAAGACTGGGAGGGCGGCTCCTCCGACAGCTCGTACTGGGACGCATGGGACGACGGCCTCGCCTCGTGGGAGCAGTACCGCAACCGCAAGGATCCCTGCACCCGCGGCTACTACCGCACCTACTACGACCACGACGTCAGCGCGGGCCGCAACGTGCTCGTCACCGACGTCGGGCTCATGGCCAAGCTGGGCGAAGACGGCCGGCTGGTCACCATGGTCACCGACCTGCTCACCGCGATGCCCGAGCAGGGCGTCGAGGTGGAGATCCTCGACTACCAGCAGCAGCGCCTCGCCAGCGCCACCACCGGCGCCGACGGCTCCGCGGTGTTCGCCGCCCTCGAGCGCAAGCCCTTCCTGGTGCACGCCATCGACGGGGAGCACCACGCGTGGGTGAAGCTCGACAAGGGCTCGGCCAACACCCTGTCGCACTTCGACGTGGGCGGCACCACGGTCGCCGAGGGGCTCAAGGGCACCTTCTACGCCGAGCGCGGCGTGTGGCGCCCCGGCGACGACATCCACCTGACCTTCGTGCTGTTCGACACCACCGGTGAGCTCCCCGACGACCACCCGGTGCAGTTCGAGCTCGTGGGGCCCACGGGCAACCGGGTGCAGCATCGGGTCGTCCGCGACCACACCGACCGCTTCTACACGCTGACCACCGGCACCGAGGCCGACGCCCCCACCGGGCCCTACACCGCCCGGGTCCGGGTGGGCGGGCGCACCTTCGAGCGCACGCTTCGGGTCGAGAGCATCGTGCCCAACCGGCTGAAGATCGCGTTGGACTACGGCACAGAGCTCATCAAGGCCCCCGACCTGCGCCTCGACGGCACCTTGTCGAGCCGCTGGCTGCATGGCGCCAAGGCGCCCGGCCTGCGCGCCACCGTGCAGATGAAGCTCGCCCCCACCTCCACGACCTTCGCCGGCTTTGACGACTACGTGTTCGACGACCCCGCGAGCCCGTTCTCGTCGGAACTCGTCGACCTGTTCGAGGGCACCCTCGACGAAGAGGGCTCGGTCGCCATCGACGAGAAGCTGTTCGTCCCCGACCATGCACCGGGCATGCTCAAGGCCACCTTCTTCACGCGGGTCTTCGAGCCCAGCGGGGCGGCGAGCATCGACCAGGGCTCGGTCAAGGTCTCCCCCCACGAGCGCTACATCGGGATCAAGACCCCCAAGGGCGACGCCGCCCGCGGGATGCTCCTCACCGACGTGGAGCACCCCGTCGAGCTCGTCGCGGTCGACGCCGACGGCAAGCTGGCCGGCGACGGCGAGGTCGAGGTCGCTCTATACAAGGTGCGCTGGCGCTGGTGGTGGGAGTCCGGTTCCGAGAACCTCGCCGACTACGTCGGCTCCGACTCGGTGACGCCCATCCAGCGTGAGTTCGTGCGGCTCAAGGGCGGCAAGGCCACCTGGAACGTGCAGATCGACTACCCGGCATGGGGCCGCTACCTGCTGGTGGCCACCGACCGCAAGGGTGGCCACACCACCGGCAAGACGCTGTACATCGACTGGCCCGGCTGGGCTGGCCGGGGCCAGAAAGACAACCCCGGGGGGGCCAGCGTGCTGTCGGTGACGACCGCCGACAAGGAAGTCGAGGTGGGCGACACCGTCACCTTGAACATCCCGACGGCCCGCGGAGGCCGGGCCCTGGTCAGCCTGGAGACGGGCACCAGCGTGCTGCGCAGCGAGTGGGTCGAGCCGACGGGCGACACGACGCAGTACACCTTCACGGCCACCGCGGCCATGGCGCCTTCGGTGTACGCCCACGTCACCCTGGTCCAGCCCCACGGCGGCGACAACGACCTGCCGATTCGCCTGTACGGCGTCGTGCCCGTCGAGGTCGTCGATCCGTCCACCCGCCTCGAGCCCACCGTCACCACGGCCGACGTGTTCGAGCCCGAGTCCACCGTCACCGTCGACGTGGCCGAGGCCAACGGCCAGCCGATGACCTACACCGTCGCGGTGGTCGACGAGGGCTTGCTGGGCCTCACCCGCTTCCAGACGCCCGACCTGTGGGATGCGTTCTACCAGCG
>CBDUIC010000181.1:0-9785 GCA_965367245.1 uncultured bacterium
CAGGGGTCCAACATCTCGCTGCCCCACAAGCAGCGGCTCCTCCAAGACCTCCGCCACCTGCTCGACGACGGCGAAGGCGGCATCGACTCCACGATGCTCGACAACATCAACGTCTACATCTCCGACCCGTCGTGTCGCTCCTTGTCGGCCGAGGCCTACGCCATCGGCAACATGATCTGCTTCAAGGATGGGGCGCCCTCCTACGAGCTGGTCAAGGAAGAGGTCACCCACGTCATCCAGCAGGGTGGCCACCTCAGCAAGCTGCAGAGCATCCCCAGCTCGGTGGGCATGACGAGCCCCACCGACGCGGTCGAGGTCGAGGCCCGCGGAATTGCCGGCACCAACGTCGCCCCCGATGCCGTGTCGAACAGCGGCATCCAGATCGCCCGCTCCATCAGCATCGGTGAGACGCAGGGCGAGGTCTTCCAGGCCGTCGTGCAGGGCGCCATCCCCGACGGCTACAGCCAGATGATGAACACCTGGGTGGGCGAGGGCTCCGCCGTCCAGGCCGGAGAAGACGCCGTGAAGGGCGTCATCAACAGCAGCCAGGCCTTCCCCCTCGACAAGGTCGATTCGCTGTTCAGCGGCGACCAGTTCGGCGTGCTCGACCCCAACGCCTTCCAGACGAGCCTCAAGAACAGCGACGACAACATCGTCAGCGAGGTCGTCGGCCTGGTGATGGGCATCTGCGACAAGGCCCTGGCGGTGCTCGACGGGATCATCGGTGTCGTCACCGAGATCATGAACATCGTCGAGTCGTTCGTGCAGCTGCTGGAGTCCATCGCCAACGCGATGCAGGTGTTCGGCGCCATCCTCATCGGCATCGGCACCGGCCTGTGCTTCGTCGTCATCCCGGCGGGCATCGGCTCGCAGTTCATCCAGTGGGGCGGCGACCTGCTCAACATCGGGCAGAAGGCGCAAGGGCTGGCCGACAAGGTCCAGAAGATCATCGAGCCGCTGCAGAAGGCCATCGAGAAGATCGAGCAGGTCAAAGAGAAGATCGAGATGATCCGCGAGATCTGCGGAACCATCCAGGAGTGCCTCGACGTCTACGAGTGGTTCATGTCCGACACGTCGAACGAGCGGCTGCTGTCGGCGGAGAACCTCAACGCCGCCAGCGAGCGCTCGGGCGAGCTCATGGGCCAGCTCGGCGGGGGCCGCTACCAGGAGTACGCGACCAAGTTCTGGGAGGGCTCGCGCCCTGTCATCGACTACGTCCTCGAGGGCGAGTCCGACATCGGCCCGGTCAACGAGCAGAGCACCCCCGCTCCCCTCGGCTTCGCCGTGCCGGGCGTGGGCGAGTCGAGTCCCGATGGCGCACAGGATCCCAGCGGCGTGCAGGAGGCCTTCGCCCAGAAGAAGGGCGAGCGCACCGGTGAAGGCAACGACGTCTACAAAGACATCGTCGAGCCCATCAGCTGGCCCTCGTTCTTCAAGCCCAAGCCCAGCGACGGCATCAAGGTCGTCACCAACTTCATCGGTGGCGGCAGCAGCGGCGACTCGGGCATGCCCGGAGCCCCCGAGCACACCCACCCCGGGCAGACGCAGGGCGGCGGCCCCGGAAGCGGCTCTTCGATCGTGTCAGGCGCCATGGGGGTCGTCGGCACGCTGGCGCAGACGCCGCTGAACACCGAGTCCCTCGTGACGGATGCGGTGCAGTTCACCCAGCACGCCCTCGATCTCGGCGGCTACCCCTCCGACATCGCCGAGACGTTCGACTACCTCAACAACGTCATCCAGTACCAGGAGGTCTCCGCCTCCCTGGAGACGCAGGGCAGCCAGCGGATGCAGGAGTCGCGCGTTCTGCAGGAGAACGCCCAGAACAGCATCACCGCCGCGCAGAACCTCATCGACATCAGCGACGACCAGGAAGCGTCTGCGCAGTTCAACGAGGAGCAGGGCCACGAGGGCGTCAGCTTCACCGACTACCTGATGAAGCTGTCGCAAGACCTGCAGGGCGAGCTGCAAGACAAGATGGCGAAGATGACCGAGGGCATGAACCTGACCGATCAGGCCGGTCAGGAGGCCATGCAGTCGGAGATGAACGCCGAGTCGGGCATGGAGAGCGGCAACCAGCTCGCCATGAGCGGCGGCAGCATCGCCTCGATGCTCGCGCAGGCCCTCATCCAGATCATCCTGCAGCAGGCCATGCAGCAGATCCTGTCGGGGTCCATCCTCAAGGAGCTCATCCCGGGCGACCTCGGCAAGATCATGGAGCTGGGCACCACCTTCCTCGACACGGCCCAGGGAAGCCACGACCGCGCCGTCGAGAAGGAAAACGAGAGCGCCGTCGCCCAGACGACGTTCAACCAGAGCATCTCCACCGACCAGGCGAGCCAGGCCCGCGCCCAGCAGACGCGGTCGGAAGCCCAGGAGATGAAGGCCACGGCCGAAGAGACCCTCGCCAAGGCCGAGAAGGCCGAGAGCGACGCCACCGAGCTGCGTGAGCGGTCCCGGCAGCTCGACGTGAACCTGAAGTCCGAGCAGTCGACGGCGGAGTCCAACAGCTCCAACAACCTGTCGGAAGCAGGGCCCATGCGTCCCCGCGTGAGCCCAGAATACGTGGATGCCCCTGGAGGCTGGGACGGCGTCGGGGTCACCAACCCCAGCGCGAAGGCCCCCGGCAGCACCGTCACCAATGTCGGTCCCCTCCCCGTGTCGTCCGACATGGGCCACCCCGACCCGGTCGCCGGCGCCATCCCCACCGAGCTCATCCAGGCCACGCCCCTGCCCTTCGTGGTCACGTCGATCTTCAAGGCGGCCCTCGACGCCTACCGGCAGTTCGGCAACCCGATGGTCACCGTCGGAGCGGCCAAGCAGCCCACGATGGCCCAGCCCGGCGCCGACATCATCCCCGGGTCCGACCACGACCAGGGCGAGAAAGAAGAGGTGCAGCCCATCCTCGTCGGCGGAGCCGGCGGTGGCTCGTACGACCCCGGCTACCGGGCCGAGCAGCCCCCCGAGGCGTCCAACGCCGAGCTCGTGACCGAGCGCGACCTCACCCCCGACCTCACCCAGATGTTGTCGGGCATCGAGAAGCGCGCCGAAGACCCGCAGCCGCCGTTCACGCCGGAGGCCCAGCGGGCCCAGCTGTCGCAGCCCGCGAGCGACGCACTCATCGACCAGGAAGCCAGCCGCGCCGAGCAGATCCGGGAGGCCCAGGGCCTGATCCCGACGGCGGAGCACATCTACCACACCATCCCGCCGCTCCCCTCGATGCTGCCGCCCCAGCCCGAGTTCCAGAACCTGCAGCCGATGGACACGTCCGGCCTCGGCTACAACGCACAGCAGATCCTGATCGACGGCGACATCGCTGCCATCCAGGGATGGATCGGCACGCTGCCCACCGAGGTGAAGCTGCTGGGCCCCGGGGTCAGCGACAACCTGACGATGCCACAGATCAAGAAGCCCGAGGTCGACTCGGCCGCCGCCATCCCGGTGCCGGAGCTTCCCGCGCTGCAGCTCAACCCCGTGCCCGAGCTAGCCGCGCCGCAGTACGCAGCTCACGAGGTCCTCCGAGACAACCCCGAGCGCTTCGCGCTGCACAAGGATGTCGACCACCCCTCCACACTGCTCCGCATGGCCTACGACGAGGTGCTCGACCGCGTCAACGAGCGCGCTGATACGCACGAGGCTGATGAGAAGGGCGTCATCGAGGAGGCCCAGAGCCAGACGGTCGAGGCTCAGACGGCCCAGCAGCAGGCGATGGATGCCGCGCTCACCAAGCGCGACTCGGTGTTCCGCGAGATCCGCCGCTGGATGGAGACCGCCCAGAACGACACCATCAAGCAGCTGGAGCAGGGCGCCAAGGGCCGCGAAGACCAGCACTTCGACGAGATGCAGCGCCTCCTCGACGACGGCCGGATGAGCGCCGACGAGATCATGCGGGAAGGCGAGCGCAAGGCGTTCGAGCTCGAGTCGAAGGCCACCGCCGATGCCACCCAGATCAACATCGAGGGCATGACGAAGGCCCTCACGATGTGGGGCTGGTTCCGCACCGAGGCCAGCGTGTTCACGGCGAACATCGCCACGATGCTCACCCAGCTGTGGAACAGCGCCAACACGGCCGTCGAGCTCACCCTGGTGGGTGCGCACACCGAGGCCATGGCGACACTGTACGTCGCGAGCGACAGCGCCACGCAGCAGCTGGGCACGCTGGGCAACGTGGTCCCCACCCTCTATCAGGAGAGCCGCTCCAAGCTCGGCGATCTGGGGCAGGAGGGTCAGCAGCGCCTTCGCGAGGCCATCGACGAGGCCGTGCGGGAGATGGTGGAGGCTGCGCAGCAGGCAGCGAGCACGGTGCAGACGGTCACCGAGTCCACCAAGCAGACCCTCGGAGAGCTCCGAGGGGCCACGACGGCCGACATCGAAGCCGAGTGGGCCACCTTCGACGAGATGGCGGAGACGCTGCGCGAGGCCAAGAAGGTTCCGCCGGTGCGCATCGAAGAGGCGCAGCCCGGCCGCGACGTGGAAGAGCCGGTGCCACAGCATCCGGCCGACAACCGCGACTTCGGCGAAGAGAGCCAAGACGCCCAGGTCGACAGCAACGACGAGTCGCAGCGCAACGAGGGCTACCCCGACCCGGTGGCTCACATTCCGCAGCCCATCCCGCAGGCACAAGACCTCGAGGGCCAGTACGCCAACTTCAAGTCGGCCACGCCCACGCAGAAGGCGGAGAACTGGGAGCAGGTCGACACCGATGTCTCCACGGCCCACAAGAAGGAAGAGGCCGCTTTCCAGGCCACCGTCGACCCCCTCGAGGGCAACCTCGTCGGTGAGACCGCGGAAGCCAACCGCGCCGTCGGCGCGCCCAACGGCGCCCTCGACGTGGGCTCGGAAGGCTCCGACCCCACCGTGCAGATCGACCCCACGCCTCGCCCCTCGACCGACCCGCTGAGCCGCACGCCCCAGATCACCAGCTGGGAAGAGCCCGCGCCCGAGATGAACGCGGTCCCGAATGCAGAGCAGGTGTCCGAGCGGTTCAACGAGATCCCCACCCACGACCCCAGCATCGTGACCAACCCCGGTCCGGCCCCGGTCGTGCCCGCGACGGGAAGCGCCAACCCGCGGCGCCTCAACCACCTCATCGGCCAGGGCCTCGGCACCGCCGAGAACGCCACGGTCGACGCCATGCAGGCGGTGGTCGACAGCCCGAGCCCCGACGCCATCGTCAAGCCGCGCCGCAAAGACTACCCATCCGCCGTCGAGCCCCTCAACGAAGCCAACGACATGCAGGCCGTGTCGGGCATCGAGGGGATGGACAAGTACAAAGACCTGGGCCTGCCCGGCGACGTGACCGCCCAGTTCGACGCGATGTACGGCGCCGACATGGAGGCCTCTCTCGAGGGTCCCGAGTCCAAGCTGCAGGCTGCCATCCAGCAGCGCGACACCGACCGCACCCAGGCCATCGCCGACGCCCACAAGGAAGCCCACGCCAAGTCTCTCGAGCTGCAGGGCGAGCAGAAGTACGTCGTCGACGAGCAGCGCAAGGCCATCCACGACAAGCGCAAAGAGACGATGGACGCGCAAGCCGAGGCCATGGCCGACTTCGGCACCAAGGCCAAGGCAGAGCACGCCAAGCAGTTCAAGGCCACGCAAGACAAGATCAACAGCACCCAGGGCCAGGTCAACGCGCGGTTCGTCGACGCGCAGAAGGAAGCCGAGCGCAAGGTCATCGAAGGCGAGAAGCAGGCCGCGGCCGAGAAAGAGAACGCCGAGAAAGACGCGAACGACCGCAAGTGGTGGGAGTTCGCCCGCGACTGGATCGCCGACAAGCTCAAGAGCCTGTCGGATGCCATCAACAGCATCTTCAACGCCGTGCGCGAGGCCGTCGTCGACATCATCGACGCCGCGAAAGACTTCGCCAAGCAGGTCATCGCCGAGGCCATCAGCTTCGTCAAGCAGGCCATCTCCCTGTACGCGGAGTTCCTCAAGGCGGAGATCAACCTCCTCGTCGGCACCTTCTTCCCGAAGCTCGCTCGCGAGCTGACAGAGTTCGTCGACGAAGCGGTCGCCGTCGCGAACGATCTCCTCGACGAGGTCGAGACGCTGCTGACGGAGTTCATCGACAGCCTCGCCGACAAGCTCAAGGCGGGCCTCGACACCATCCTCCTCGCTCTCGAAGGCCTCGTCGACATCACCCTCGGCGTCACCTACGGCGTGCTCACCGGTGACTGGGTGATGGCCATCAAGATGGCCTTCGATGCCGTGCTGAAGCTCGCGGGCATCCCGCCTGGCGACTTCTACTCGGTGTTGAGCCAGGCCGAGAACGTTCTTCAGTACATCATGAAGAACCCCGGCACCTTCGTGAACAACGCCATCGAGGCAGGCGGCCAGGGCTTCGGGCAGTTCGCCGACAACTTCCTCGAGCACCTCAAGAACGGCTTCCTGAGCTGGGCGACCGACAAGGCCCTCGAGTTCGGCCTCAACCTCGCGGGTGAGAAGTTCTCGGCCAAGGGCATGTTCAATGCCGCCGCCGAGAAGGGTCAGGTCACGAAGGACTACCTCAAAGAGCGCACCAAGCAGATCGCTGGAGAGGAGAACGTCGCGCGCTTCGCCGACGCCTGGCAGGTCGTCGAGCAGAAGGTGTCGGGCGGTGTCATCGGGCTGTACGACGACATCAAAGACAAGGTCAACCCGATCTACTCCGCCGCCAAGGAGATGATCCAGAACTGGCTGCTCACCCGCATCGCGCAGAAGGCCGCCGCGAAGTTCGCGTCGCTGTTCGTGCCCGGTGGTGCCCTCGTCCAGGCCGTGATGACGGGCTGGGACGTGTTCATGTGGTTCCGCGACAAGATGCAGACCATCTTCGGCGTGGTCCAGGCCGTCATCGGCAACGCGCAGGCCATCGTGCTCGGCAACCTCGGCGTAGCCGCGGATGGCATCGAGAGCTCTCTCGCCAGCGTCATCCCCATCGCCATCGACCTGCTCGCGCAGGTCCTCGGCCTGAAGAAGGGCGACGACCAGCCAGAGAAGGAGACCGAGAAGGCCGTCAGCCCCGTCAAGCAGGGCATCGACACCTTCCTCGGCTCCCTGGTGAGCGAGTTCGACCCCGAGTCCTACCTGGGGATGCACGACTCCCAGAGCGGTGACAACAAGCAGGAGTTCACCGACGAGCAGGGCGACGACCACGCCATGTGGATGACGGCCGACGGCACCACCATGATGGCCAGCCACGAGGGCCCCTACCGGCAGCACCTCACCCAGGAAGACCACGACTTCTACTACCTGGCCGAGGGCGACCGCGGGCAGCTGCAGAGCTGGGGCGTGCTGACGGAAGATGGCGTCGTTGCCGGCAAGGATGGCGACTGGAAGTCGGTGATGGACGCCGCCGACGCGCTCAACGAGGCTGCTGCCCAGCTCCCCGGCATGGAGCTGCCGGCGACCCCCCACGTCGACGACAAAGACGCCGAGGCCGAGGGCAAGAAGGACGACGGGTCCAACACCCAGGGAACCAGCCCCGGCAACAGCGAGCAAGACGCCGACAACGCCAACGCCGAGGGCGGGCAGACCAACGCGTCGGCCGAGCAGGCCCAGGCCGAAGGCATCGACGCAGCCAGCCTCCCCACCGAGCTCGACAACTTCGAGGTCGTCGGCGAGGCCATCGGCTGGTTCGAAGAGATGTCGAAGATCGAGTTCTTCACCGACGACCTCGGCGCCGGTGTGAACGCGGTCCCCCCCAAGCTGCCCGAGTCGCCCGACCGCCTCGCCATGCTCGGCGAAGCCCTGGGCACCGGCGCGCTGGAGGGCCTCAAGCAGGGCGCCTTCTCCATCGCGACCGACACCGCCATCAACATGCTCAGCTCGAAGATCCCCTACCTGGCGGGCTTCATCGAGGTGTTCCAGTTCGCGATGGACCCCCTCGCCTACGGCGAGTCAGTGCTGAACGGGATCACCGGCAACGGCAAGTTCGCC
This sequence comes from uncultured bacterium, assembly GCA_965367245.1. GTDB lineage: Bacteria > Myxococcota_A > UBA796 > UBA796 > CBDUIC01. Next base: position 7,915 of record CBDUIC010000181.1, read on the forward strand.
TCGGCGTTCTCGCGGTTCAAGACCGGCGACCCCATCGAAATCTTCACCGGCGTCCTCGACCTGTTCGACGGCGTCGCCAGCACCATCTCCACCCTGTCGAAGGTGTGCTGGCTGGTCACGGGCCTGGGCTTCATCGCCTCGCTGTTCTGGCCGGTGCTCCTGCCCTTCGTGGCTCTCGCCGCCAAGTGGGCCGTCGCCTTCGGCACCATCGCCACCCTCATCGGGCTGTGCACCACCGCCCTGCGCATGGTGGTCATCGCGCTGCAGTCGGCCAAGCTGCTGTGGGGCGACTCCGACCCCGAAGAGCTGCTCAAGACCCAGCAGACCATCCGCGACCAGACGACGACCTTCGTGTCGAACTGGGTGGAGCGCAAGGGCGACAAGGTCCGCGACAACCTGCAGACCCGTCGCCAGCAGAAGGCCGGCGGTGAGCCTGCCCAGACCGACGGCACCGCGCCTCCGGCGAAGAAGCCCAACAAGCTGGTGGAGGCCCTCAAGTTCGCCTCGCCGGTCGACATGGGCGCCATCCGGGGCAAGGGCGAAGAGTCGCTGCAGGTCAAAGACCTCGCCAAGACGACCTGGGATCTGAAGTCCGATCTGCTGTTCAAGCCGATCGACGGGTCCACCCTCATGAAGCTCGAGGCCGAGGGCATCCCGGTCTTCGGCAACGACACCCACCGCAAGTGGGTCGACAAGACGCTGCAGATCCACGGCAAGAACGACACGCAGGACTACCAGCGCGCCCACACCGAGTACGACACCGCCAAGAAGTCCTACGACGACGCCAAGGTCAAGGCCGACACGCAGGCTGAGAAGGTGCGCTCCGCACAGGAGGAGTACAACGCCGCCCGCAAGGCGACCGACGCCGCCCGGGGCACGCCCGAGGCTCTGAAGGTCGCCGACGGCGAGGTCAACGCGGCCAAGCAGCTCGTGGCCGAGTTCGACGCCGCGCCCGCTCAGGCCAAGGCCAAGGCAGCCGACGATGTCGCACGCCGGCTGCAGTACGAGTCCGACCTCGCACCCGGCGATGCTCAGAAGCGCACCGCGGCGCAGGATGCCCGGGCCTTCGCCACGACGACGCAGCAGGAAGCCGACAACATCGCCTCGCAGCAGCGCGAGGCACAGCAGATGCTGGCGGCGGCGGAGTCCCACCGCTCCAACCTGCAGGCCGCGAAGAAGCAGGCCGAGTCCGAGGCCGAGGAGATCGAGCAGGGCAAGGGCCTGCAGCTCGAGGAAGCGGAGTCCAACAAAGACTCGGTGTTCACCGTGCTCGCCGACGGCGCCACCAAGGTGTCGGAGGCCGACGGCAAGGTCCAGCAGTACGCCAAGGGCGAAGACGCCTACCAGGCTCGCGTCGACCAGATGAACGCCAACCCGTTCTACACCAACTACACGGGCGGGCCGTCGAGCATCCACGGGCAGAACCTGGGCGCTGGCGCTACCGGCAGCTTCACCGGCCTGCTCAAAGACAGCCAGACCGAGCCTGGCGGCCTGCTCGAGCAGCGCCAGCTCGACCAGGAAGTCCAGCAGAACCAGTACATCGAGTCGCTGCAGAAGCTGGGCGACACGATTGGCTCCGCCGAGGCCAAGCCCACCACCGATGCCCTCGATGCCTTCGCTGGCACCCCGAGCAGCGAGCTGCGCCCCGGCGACGGCGGCTGGCCCGACTACGAGAAGCAGGTCAAGTCCGCCTACGAGCGCACCTCGCAGCAGATGCAAGACAACGCGCCTCCGATGGAGGTGCCGTCCCAGATCGACGCGGCCTCGCACGGCATGCAGCTGCTCATGGAAGAGCACCTGCAGCTCGACGCCGACAAGGAGCGGATGGAGCACACCATCGGCATGACCCGCGAGACGCAGTCGCAGCTCGA
>CBDUIC010000182.1:0-9446 GCA_965367245.1 uncultured bacterium
GCCGTCGCGGCCCAGTTCGTAGCGGTGTACGAAGACCTCATGAGGTCTCCTTGATCGTGTTGCTGCTGGCCTGCGCCGGCACGGCGAGCCTCGACATCGTCGAGGTGCAGCTCACCGTGGCCGAGGCGACCCCGATGGTCCCGGTGCTGTCGTGGGAGGCGTCGGAGGGGGCGGTGGAGGTGGTCGGGCCCGAGGCGAGCTGGGTGGTGAGCCTGGGCGCGCCGAACAGCGGGGTCCCCATCCTGGGGCTGAAGCCGTCGACCCGCTACGAGCTCGTGCCCGTGGGCGTCACCGCCGCAACGCAGGTGTTCGAGACGCCCCCCGCGCCCGACGATCTGGCCGGGGTGCAGGTCGAGCTCCTCGGCGTCTCCAGCCTCGGCGACGGCGGCGTGATGATGGCGATCACCACCGAGCTCGCCTCCTACGTGGCGGTCCTCGACGTCGACGGCGACTGGGTGTGGTGGACTCCGTCGGATCCCGGCATGACCACCGCCTCCCCCCGCCCCCTGCGCGATGGCAGCGGCATCCTGTTCCCGCAGCACGAGCGCGACCGCGTCGAGGACCTCTCCATCGTCACCCGCCTGTCGTGGGACGGCCGCGCCCGCGACGACGTGCGCACAGCCACCGGCCACCACATGGCCACCGAGCTGCCCGATGGGCGCCTCGCGTTCCTCGGCCACACCGTCGAGTCCCACCTCCTCGAGGGCGTGCAGGGAGAGGTGCTCACCGACACCGTGGTGGTCGACGACGAGGTGCTGTTCGACTTCTTCGACACCGGCCCGCCCTACGTGCCCTGCTCCCACGCCTCCACGCCCATCGACAAGTTCGGCTGGCAGGGCGTGTTCGAGTGGACGCACTCCAACAGCCTGGTCCACGACGACGACGCAGGCCTGTTCTACGTCGTGGCCCGCCACCTCGACGCGCTCCTCGCCCTCGACGACACCACGGGGGAGGTCGTGTGGCAGCTCGGGGGCCGCGACGCCACCCGCGCCTTCGCCCCCGACGCCACCCCCTTCGACCACCCCCACACCTCGTGGGTCACCGCCTCCGACGCATGGGTCTTCGACAACGGCGTGCACGCCGAGCGCCCCAGCCGCCTGGTCCACTACGATCTGTCGGTGGACCCGGTGGTCGAGCGGTGGTCGTACGAGCCGCCCGAGGGCCGCACCGTCACCTTCCTCGGCGATGTGCAGCCCGCGCCCGACGACCACGTCCTCGGCGCGTGGACGGTGCCCGGCGACGTGACCGAGCACGACGCCGACGGCACCGTGGTGTGGCGGGCACAACTCGGCGTGGGCCCCGTGCTGGGGCGGATCCGCTACGTCGAGCTGCCGAGGTGAGCCTGCGCCGCAACACGGGCTGGGCGCTCCTCGCGACGGTCGGCCCGGCCCCGCTGGCGCTGCTGTCGACGGTGGTGCTGGCCCGCGCCCTGTCTCCGGCGGACCACGGTCAGCTCCAGGCCGCGCTGGCGCTGCTGGTGCTCGCGACGACGCTGGGCAACGCGGGCTTCGTGGCGGCGACGATCCATCGGGTGCGGGCTGCCAGCCGACCGCCGGCCGAGGCCGTGGGCGTGGGGCTGCTGGGGGTGAGCGTGGCGGGCTCGGTTCTGGCGACCGGGCTGTGGCTGGGATCACCGTGGGTGCGGTCCCAGTGGCTGCTGGGAGCCGACCCGATGGTGCTGGGGGCGGTGATCTGCCTGCTGGCGCCGACCCTGTGGGGGGCGGTGGCCGGGGGGCTGGCCCGGGGCCTCGATCGCTTCGGGCTGTGGACGCGGCTGGAGTGGCTGGGGCGCGCGGGTCGTCTCGGGGCCTGGTCGCTGCTGTGGGCGACGGGGCTCGCCGAGCCGGTCACCCTGCTCCTCGCGGCGGCCGTCATGGAGCTGGTGGTCGTGGGCGCGGCGGCTTGGGGGCTGCGCGACGTGGGGCGGCCGACGGCGCGGGTCGACGAGCTGGTGGCGGCGGTGCGCTTCGGGCTGCCGGCCTCGCTGACGGCGGTGGCCGGCCAGCTGCACGAGCGCCTCGACATCTTCCTGCTGGCGATGCTCCGCGGCGACCCGGTGGAGATCGCGGTCTACGCGGTGGCGGTGGGGGTGATCAACCGGCTGCGCATGGTGCCGCTGGCGGTGGCCTCGGCCCTGTTCCCGGCGGTGGCGGGGGCCGACCCGGAGGAGGGGGTGCGGCTGGCGAGCCAGGCGTCGCGGGTGTCGCTGGCGGCCTCCCTGGCGGGAGCGGTGGCGGTGCTGGCGGTGGCGCCGTGGGTGGTGCCGTGGCTGTTCGGCGAGGTCTACGCCGAGGCGGTGTGGCTGATGGCCGTGCTCGCCCCCGGAACCGTGGCCTACTCGCTGTACCTGGTGCTGGCGCGGTGGTTCCAGGGCGTCGACCAGCAGCGGGTCAACGTCGGGGCGCTGGCGGTGGCGGGTCTGGTGAATGTGGGACTCAACCTGTGGTGGATCCCGACCCATGGGGCGCTGGGGGCGGCGGCGGCGAGTGCGGTGTCCTACGGGCTGCAGGGCTTGATCGTGTTGCTGGCCTTCGTGTGGCGCGCAGGCGCTTCGCCCTGGTCGGCGCTGATTCCCCGCCGGAACGATCTGGCATGGTGGAGCTCATGATCCTCCTCGCTGCCGCCCACCAGTCTCGCCCCGCTGGCGTCATCGACCGCGACCACAAGCCCCTCTACGACGAAGCCCTGCTCGCGACGCCGACCCAGATCCTGGGCCGCTACCGCACTGAGGATGGCCACCCCGGCCATGCCCTGAAGGGGCTCTCCGTTCGCCCCGACGGCGGCCTGCTCGCCTGCACCGAGCGCGAGCTGCTCTGGCTCACTCGAGACGGGGCGGTCGAGCGTCGCCTCAGCCACCCTGGCTTCAACGACCTGCACCATGCCATCGAGCACGACGGTGCGGTGTGGGTGGCGAGCACCGGCGCCGACACGGTGATCGAGCTGCGCGACGGCGAGAGCAAGGTCCACCATCTGGCCCATCCCCCCCCGCCCGGCGACCTGCGGGGGCGCCACCTCAAGCCCCACGCCGTGCACCCCAACCACCTGTTCGTGTGGCGCGGTGAGGTGTGGGTCACCTGCCTGCACCAGGGGCACGCGCGCTCGCTGACCTCGTCGGGGGAGGTGCTGGCGGTCGACCAGGAGCGCATCCACGACGGCGTGGTTCACGATGGCCGGGTGTGGTTCACCACTGTCGATGGGCGGGTGGTGGCCACCGACGGGCGCCAGCGTGAGGTGTTCGACCTCAACGCGATCGATGGGGCCGGAGAGCCCCTGGGTTGGTGCCGAGGGCTGGCCTTCGACCATCGCCGCGTCTGGGTCGGGTTCACGCGGCTGCGGGCCACACGGTGGCGGCATCACCTGGCATGGGCCCGGGGCATGGCGCGGGGCCGCGTCGAGGTCACCCGCCGCCCGACGCGGGTGGTCGGGGTCGACCTGGCCTCCCGCCGGGTGGTCGCCACGATCTCGTGTGAGGACCGAGGCCTGCACGCGGTGTTCGGTGTGGTCCACCATCCGGCGCGCTGAACGATACATCGCCGCCATGCCCGTCCCCACCGACCGCCTCACCCTCGCCAACACCGCCCCCCCCAACCCAGCAGGCGACTACGTCCTGTACTGGATGATCGCGACCCGTCGCCCCCACGACAGCTTCGCCCTCGACCGGGCCCTCGAGCACGCCCGCGCCCTCGGCAAGCCCCTCCTCGTCTTCGAGCCCCTCCGCCGCGGCTACCGCTGGGCGTGCGACCGCTTCCACACCTTCGTGCAGCAGGGCATGGCGGCCAACGCCGCCGCCTTCGAGGCCGCAGGGGTGCGCTACCTGCCCTACGTGGAGCCCGAGGAGGGCGACGACAAGGGCCTGCTCGCTGCCCTCGCTGCCCGCGCCTGCGTGGTGGTCACCGACACCTACCCGACCTACTTCCTGCCCCGCATGGTGGCCTCCGCCGCTGCCGCGCTGCCCGTGCAGGTGGAGGCGGTGGACAGCTTGGGCATCGTCCCCCTGCAGGCGACCCCGAAGGCGTTCACCGTGGCCCACAGCTTCCGCCGCTGGCTGCACAAGAACGTGCGCCCCTTCCTCGACACCTTCCCGGAGCGCACGCCCCTGCAGGGCTACGACCTGGGCCTGGCCGAGGTCCCCGACATGTCGCGGTGGCCCAATGCCTACGGCCGTGATGCGCGCATCGGAGGCCCTGGGGTGGTGGACCTGGTGGGAGGCCACGCCGCGGCGTCCGACCAGCTGGCGTCGTTCCTGACCCAGCGGCTGCCGAGGTACCACGAGGGCCGCAACCACCCCGACGACGATGCCAGCAGCGGGCTCAGCCCGTGGCTGCACTTCGGGCACGTCAGCGTGCATCGCGTCGTGAGCGAGGTCCTCGATCAAGAAGCGTGGACCCCGGAGGCCATCGCCGACAAGCCGACGGGCAAGCGCGAGGGCTGGTGGGGGGCGTCACCGGCCGCCGAGGCCTTCATGGACGAGATCCTGACGTGGCGGGAGGTCGGCCATGTCTTCGCCCACCACGTGCCCGACCACGACCACTACGAGACGCTCCCCGAGTGGGCCCTCACCACCCTCGACATCCACCGCCACGACGAGCGGGAGACCTACGAGCTGAGCGACCTCGCCGAGGGGCGCACCGACGACCCGATCTGGAACGCCGCGCAGAACCAGCTGCGGCACAGCGGGGTGATGCACAACTACCTGCGCATGCTGTGGGGCAAGAAGGTGCTGCAGTGGTCGCCGTCGCCGGAGGAGGCGCTGCAGCGGCTGATCGAGCTGAACAATCGGTATGCGCTGGATGGGCGGGATCCGAACTCGTACAGCGGCATCTTCTGGGTGTTCGGTCGCTTCGACCGCGCGTGGGGCCCCGAGCGGCCGATCTTCGGCAAGGTCCGGTACATGACGAGCGCATCGACCCGGCGAAAGCTGCACCTGAAGGGCTACCTGGAGCGCTGGTCCGAGGCGTGAACCGTGATAGGTCGCTGTGCATGTGCCTTTGGATGATGCTCATTGCCTGCGGTACCAAGCCCGGGCAGCCGACAGATGCTCCCCCGCTGGGAGCCGACACCGCAGCGCCGACGCGGCCGTCGGCACCCACGGCGGCGACGGCCTCCACCGCGAGCACCGGGGCGACGGGAACGACCGCCCTCACGAGCCACACCGGTCACACGGGCGACAGCGGCGGAGGGCCGCCTCGGGGGCTCGCCGGCGACCTGGGCCCCTCCACCATCGTCCTGCCCTCTGCACCTGGCGAGCTCGTTCCCATCGGCGTGATGCCGCGGCGTGATGGGCCGGATCAGGTCGTGGTCCTCGACGGGCCCACCATGGTCAACCACCTGCTCCGCGGCCCCTTTCCCGCAGGGGAGCACGTGATCACCGCCCTGTGGGACGGTGTGTCGACGCTGCCGCTCTCGCATCTGGTCCCGGCGTCCGACGTGGATGGAGACGGCTCCAACGACGCCTGGGTGGGGCTGGAGCTGCACGCCGGTCCGCTGCCGACCACACGGCCGCCGCTGGCGGTGCTCCCCGGCACGGGGTGGGGGGCCCCGCTGGTGAGCGATGCCGATCTCGACGGCGATGGTCACGTCGATCTGCTGCTCCACGACGGCTCGCAGCTTCGGCCGGTGGTGTTGTTCGGCCCGCTCGATGGCGCACCACAGCCCATCGCGCGCCTCGGCCCCACCAGCTACGAATACCTGTTCGAGGTGGGCGTGTTCCGCGACCACTACGGCCCCGGGGCCCACGCGGTCGGCATGTGGGCCCAACGGTCGAAGCAGTCTCTGCCCTACGAGCTGTTCGATGGCAGGCTGCTCGCGCCCGGCGGCGACTACGTCGAGCCAGCATTCACGGTCACGGGCTGGGTGTCGCTGTCGCCCCTGGGCGATGTCGACGGAGACGGCTTCGGCGACATGGGCTTCGGCAGCACGGTGCTGCGCGGCCCCCTCCAGCCCCAGGGCGGTGCGGCCCCTGCCTCCGACGTGCCCCACCTGGTGGTCGATGGCGGCTTCGTGATCGACGATCTGGGGGATCTCGACGGCGACGGCGCGGTCGAGCTGCTGGTCGTAGACGCGTCGCGCACCGAGTACAGCGTGCTGATGTCTCCGCACTCCGATCCCATCGACGTGGCCGGCGGGGTGCGCATCGGGCTGGTCGACCACACCCTCGGCGAGGCCGTGGTGGGGGATGTCGATGGCGACGGCCTTCCCGACCTGTTGGTCCAGAGCTACTTTTCGGGTGGCTCCGAGCTGCACGTCTACACGGGAGCCGACGTGGTGGCGGCGAAGGCCCCCTGAGCTGGCCGCGACGCCGTCAGCGGATAGCGTGCCCCTGGCTGGTGTAGCCGGTCGAACGCTGGGAGAACGTCGTCATGATGGTGAGCAACAAGGGCAACATCACCGGGCTGCTGCGGTGGCAGGCCCCGAAGGTCATCGAGTACGCGGTGGCCGGCGTGATCGCGGTGCTGATCTACGAGGTGTTCGACCACTGGCTGGGCTGGTTCTCGGTCCGGCTGCCCACGCTGCCGCTGGCGGTCGTGGGTGGGGCCCTGGGCATCTTCGTGAGCTTTCGCACCAACTCGGCCTACGACCGGTGGTGGGAGGGGCGCAAGCTGTGGGGGCGGCTGATCAACACCTCGCGGCACTGGTCGAGCCAGGTCACCCAGTACGTGGCGGATCCGGCCCTGCGGGAGGCGCTGGTGCGTCGCCACATCGCGTATGTGCACACGCTGCGCTGCCTGCTCCGCAAGCAAGACGCGCTGTCCGACCCCAGCGTGGTGTCGTTCACCAGCGAAGAGGAGCGCACCTGGCTGCGAGGGCAGTCCAACCAGACCCATGCCCTACTCGACAAGCAGCTCGCGGCGGTCACCCAGCTGGCCGACGATGGCGCCCTCGACGGGATGCGGCTGCACACCATGGATGAGTCGATCCGCCACTTCCTCGACATCCAGGGGGGCTGCGAGCGGATCAAGAAGACGCCGATCCCCCGAGGCTACGGCTACATCGCCGAGCAGCTGATCCGCTACTTCTCCTACCTGTTCCCGCTGGCCATCGTGGCCGACCTGCACGTGCTGGCGATCCCGATCAACATCCTGGTGTGCCTGGCCTTCCTGCTCATCAACGAGACGGGCCGCGTGCTGGAAGACCCGTTCACGATGTTCTGGAACGGGCTGCCGCTCACCAACATGAGCGACACCATCGAGAACAACCTGCGCAACCGGATCGGCGAGGCCGATCTGGCAGCCCCCGCCGGCCCCGACAGCCGCGGGATCCTGATGTGAGGGCGCTCAGCCCTTCTTGAGGAAGCCCGCGAGGCGGCCGATCCAGCCGGTGTTCTTCACGCGCTCCTTGGGGAGCGGCTCGGGATCGTTCGTCATCGGCCGGGCGCTGCGCAGGGAGCGCGCCACGTCGTCGGAGGTGCGGTAGCGATCGGCGCTGCGGCCGGTGGCCTGCTGCGAGGTCTCGCGCTGACCGGAGAGGATGGAGGGGTTGAGCTCCACGTCGTCGACGCGCTGCACGATCTCCACCGCCGAGATCAGGTTCGAGATGGGGCGCTTCACCGGCGGGATGAAGTTGGCCTGGGCACGGAGGGGGGCGAGGCGCTGCAGGAACTCCCCCGCGAGGCGCTGCCGCTCTTGCACCGCCGCGTGCAGCCCGTCGAGGGCGTCGTCGTCGCCGCCGCTCCAGGCATGGATGGCGGGGAAGTAGGTGGACTCCCCGTGTTCGAGCCACGCCTCCAGGGCCTCGAGGACCGGCGCCCAGGCGTAGCCGAGCTCCTTGAGGTTCCACGAGGCGGCCTCGGGGTTGGCCTCGACCCGTCGCTTGTCGCCGAACATGTCTTTGCTGATGCCCGCCGCGAAGTGCGCTTCACGCGCAGCGGTGGCCTCGTCGATGGAGGCGAGGACGTCGTCGAGATGCTGGTGCACGGTGGCGAGCTCGCCGCGGACGAGCTGGCGGACGCGTTGGGAGAGGCGCATGCCCTGAGCGTAGCACCCGCCGGCGGGGTGGGGGAGAGGTGCAATCCGCTGCACTCGCAGGGGGGCCTCGGCGCGGTTAGCTCCGCCGACCACTCTGGAGGACCCTCATGGCCATCGAGCGCACCCTGTCCATCATCAAGCCCGACGCTACCGCGAAGAACCTGATCGGAAAGATCGTGGGTCGCTTCGAGGAGGAGGGGCTCCGGATCGCGGGCATCCGCAAGGTCCACCTGTCGCGTCCCGAGGCCGAAGGCTTCTACGCGGTGCACGCCGAGCGCCCGTTCTTCGGCGAGCTCGTCGACTTCATGGTCCGCAGCCCCTGCGTGGTCATCTGCCTCGAGGGCGACGACGCCATCGCGAAGAACCGCGCCATCATGGGCGCCACCGACCCGGCCGAGGCCGCCGAGGGCACCATCCGCAAGCTCTACGCCGACTCCAAGGGCGAGAACGCGGTCCATGGCTCCGACAGCGCCGAGAACGCCGCCATCGAGATCGCCTACTTCTTCCGGTCGACCGAGCTCTTCTGAGCCGCTGACAGACGGCAGGGTATGCTCTGGGGACTGCCCCGGAGCCTGTCCATGTCGTCGCATCACCTGGCCCTGTCGCTGTCCCGCGAGCTGTGGGAAGAGCTTCTGGGGGCCGCCTTGCCCGTCCAGCTGGCGGGCGAGCGCTTCTCGGTGACCCACGATCTGAAGCGTGGCCTGAAGTCGCTGGGCGTTCGCCGCCGGGTGGCGGGCCTGCTCGAGCAGCGGGATCCGCCCAAGGCGCTGCTGGCCGTGCGCGACCGCGCCACGGCCGTGTGGCATCGGCGACGCACCGGGCTGTACCGCCGGCTCAACGATCTCGTGCGCATCGAGGGCACCTGGCAGGTCGAGCTCGACGACCTGGGCAGCCAGCTGACCTACGGCTCGCAGCGGGTAGGGGCGGATGCCTACGTGCGCGGCGTGGCCGAGGGCACGATGTACCTGATGCGCGAGAACGTCGAGCTGCCCTTCCGCATCGAGCGGCGGCTCGGCGCGAGCGTGGCCCTGGCCAACATCCGCTACGACCCAGGCCAGGAGGCGGTGATCGGCACCCTGCAGGATCTGGGCGTCTACATCGGCGACAACGCCGTGCTGCAGCTGCTGGCCCGGGTCGCGGAGTACGGGCTGGAGCAGCAGCTGCCCCGGGTCAACCCCCTCCCGATCCTCAAGCGCGACCAGGTGCAGGAGATGGTGGGCCCGATGGGGGGCGCGCTGAAGATGCAGATGGGCGTGGAAGACCTCGAGCTCGAGATCAACGAAGACGACCTGGTGCTCAAGGTGCGCTTCGGGTTCACCCGCAAGCAGCTCACCGACACCCAGGCCGAGTCGATGACCTAGATCAAGCCTGGATGCATCGTGCCCCCACCGCAGCGCCACCGCGATGGATCGTAGACATCCGACTCAACCACCCCTCTGTGAACCTCTGTGGCCCTTGTATGTGGAGAGGGCCCTCTGTTGC
>CBDUIC010000183.1:0-9270 GCA_965367245.1 uncultured bacterium
CCTGATCGCGCGGGATGAACGGCTTGGGCATGTCTCCTCCGGGGGCCGCGCCTATCGCGAGGCTGCTGCCTGCGCGACACACGCCGTGTGTTCTCTGCTACGTTTCGCCCCATGACGCCCAGCCTCACCATCACCGACGCAACCGGTGCGACGCGCACCATTCCCATCAACGGGCCCGTCTCTGTGGGCCGAAACCCAGAGTGCACGGTCGTCGTCGACGACCCCGAGGTGTCGTGGCGGCACTGTGTGCTGTGGGTCGAGCACGGCGTGGTGTGGATACGCGACCTCGACAGCCGCAACGGCACCACCGTGGGCGGTGAGACGGTCACCCGGGCCACGCCGCTGGCCGATGGCGCCAAGGTGAAGGCCGGGTCGTTCGAGTCGGTGCTGCACTGCGCCGACACCCTGGGGAACGCGGGCCACGCCGGCTACGCGCTGCTCGATCAGTCCACCGGGCTCCGCTACGGCATCCGGGGCGACCGGTTCCGCATCGGCCCCGACCCCACCGACGACCTGCAGCTGGAAGGGATCGAGTCCCACACCATCCTCGTGCACGAGGGAGGGGAGATCTGGCTGGGCGACGAAGAGCTGGTGCTCGATCAGGACTACCAGATCGGCCCGCTCACCTTCCGCGTGATGCCGGCGATGGGTGAGTCCCAGTATGCCTCCACCCTCGATGCGACCGACGTGCTGTACGCCTACGAGGTGACGGTCGATCTGAACGGTCACACCGGCCCGGAGGCCCGGGTGGTGGATGTGCGTCAGCGGCTCGAGCACACGGTCGACGCGACGAACCGGGCGATCTTGCTGTACGTGCTCGCCAAGCAGTGGTCCGACGACCAGGCCGAGGAGACGCCACGTGCGGTGCGAGGGTGGTGCAGCGACGACGACGTGATCATCGGCGTGTGGGGCAAGGCGGCCCTCGCCGATGGGGCGGGCAAGCTCAAGGCACTGCTGCACCGAGTGCGCGTGGAGCTCAAGGGCGCCGGCTTCGACCCGTGGTTCATCGAGAAGAAGCGTGGCTACACGCGGATCCGCGTGGCCTCGGTCAAGGTGTAGCGGAGGCCGTGGGCAGCCGCATGCGCCGCGGCTCGCTCGGGATCCCCAGGAAGCCGAAGCGGTCGAAGCTGGCCAGCCGCCAGTAGAGCACCCCGTCGTCGGGCCACGGCAGCAACAGCAGCGACGGCCGGTAGTCGGTGTCGGGCACGTCGTCTTGGAAGACGAGGTCGACGAAGTCGGCGCCAGTCGCCACCTCGAAGCGGTAGCCGAAGGCGTCGGGGGCCACCGTCCAGGTGAAGGCGGCGCGTCGGAGGGCCTCTCCGTCGCCGGGCTTCAGCGGGGTGCCGGGAGCCAGCAGGTCGATGGGCGGGCTCGGGGCTTCCCCCTGGCGGACTCGGCTTCCCTGCCCGGCACCGAGGTCGACCTGGGCGCCCGACCCCTGCACGGCCACCGCGGCGTAGAGCGCCTCGGTGCGCATGGCCTCCTCCTCGACGGTGACGCGGTAGCCGCCCTGGGAACCGGTCGTCTGCCCGTCGCCGGCCTGCACCGTGACGTGCCCCTCTCCTTCCGTGTTGGACTGCACCTGCAGCGAGCCACCGCGCACGCGCACGGCCGTGGTGCGCCTCGCCCCGTCGGACACCGCCCCCAGCACCTGCACGCAGGTGTCGGGCGACAGGGTGAGGTCGTCGGTGCGCTGCCCGTCGGTGGTGCACTGGGTGGCGACGCGAAGGGTCGCGTAGCTGTCGGGGCCTGTGCACAGCGTCTCGCCGACCTTCACGGGAGCAAAGCGCTCGACGGGCTGTGGGGGACGCGCCGCGCCGGCGACGGTGGCCTTGCCACGCAGGGTGAGCACGAACGCCTCTTGGGACACCGCCTCGTCGGTGAGCGGCACGGCCAGCAGGGTGCCCACGGCAGGCTGCTCCCCCCGCTCCAGGCCGTTGTCGCGGCGAATGGCCTCGGCCAGGGAGGGCTCGCCGAGGCCCTCCGCGATGGACTCCACCGTGTCGCCGGACTGCACGGCGTGCAGATCCTGGGCGTGGGCGGTGAGCAGGCCGATGAGGGCGGTCCACATCATGGGGTCTCCAAGATCGGGGCGATGACCGCCGCGCGCTGCTGCTCGGGAGGGAGCCCATCAGGGGCCTTTCTGGGAGGGAGGACCGTGATCCTCGCCGGGTCGACCCCGGCCGCTTCGAGGGCAGCGGCCACCGACTCGGCCCGGGCCTTGCCCAGCGCGATGTTGCCTTGCACGTCGCCCTCGGGGGACGCCGAGCCCCATACCTCGACCGACCAGTCGCCCAGCAGCGAAGCGATCTGTTGGACCTCGACCAGGCTGGCCTGCGGCATGGCGGAGCTTCCGCCGGGAAAGGTGATGCGGAGCCGCTCGCTCGGGGTGCTCGCGGCGTACCACAGGGTGCCCTCGGCGGAGACAGCGACGAGCTCGGTGGCTTCCCGGCCCCCGCCCACGATCCGCACCGTGGCGCGCCCTTCCTCACGGGAGGACCACGCGATGCCATCGGCGGCCACATCGAGGGGGGTGTCGTCGACCCACACCCGGTCTCCCGGGAACGCCGCGATCACCAGGTCGCCCTGCGGGGCTGCCCCATCGTCGCCACCGACCGAGCTGCTGGCAGGCTTCGGCACCGTAGCCAGCTCGGCGAGGCTCATCGCGGACTGCCAGGCGCCGCTCGCTTCGTCGGGGGGCATCCACGCACAGACGGGCCCGGGGACCCACACCATGGCCGCATCGAAGCGCGGTGCCTCGGCGACCGGTGCCGGCGCGGGCTCGCGGGCGGGCGGGCGGCCGACCACGCCGATAGACAGCAGGGCGCGGCCAGGCTGCTGCCAGCCGGCCTCGTAGGCGACAGCGATGCGGCCTGCTACGGGGCCCGTGCCGAGATCGAGGCCGATACCGACCTCCGCGAGGGGCGCTACCTCGGGGCCCGCGCCGACGCCTGCGCCGAGCACCAGGTGGCCTCGGGAGCTGGCGTCGAGGGCTCCGGGAAACAGCCGAAGCTGCGGACGCGCGAGGAGGGTAGGCCCCTGATCGCCGTACAAGCCGTCGAGGCCGAGCCCGATCTGAGCGTGGGGGAGCTCGATGCCCGCCGAGCCGCCGAGGCCCCCGGCGAGCTCGGTCTGCACGGAGCCGTCGGCGTGCACGCTCCACACGGGCGTGGCTGCGGAAGCCAGGGACAGCAACCAGATCAGCAACGAGATCCTCCTGGGTGGGCACGTAGCGTGACGAGCTGCCGCGCGGGTTGCGTCACGGTCGCGTCAGGCTGAGGGTGACGGTTCCGCCGATGTGCCGCGTGAAGGTGCCGCTGAGCCGGTCGTCGCCCCACCGCAGCTCGTACACACCGCCGTCGGCGCGGTCGGGGGGGTCGACCAGGCGCACGCTGCGGTCGCTGGGGTCGACCGAGCCGGTGAGCTCGCTGGCGTCTTGCTTGCCCTCCCAAAACACGGTGAGGGTGCCGCTGACGCCCACGGCGCCGGTCGGGGCCAGCTCGAGATCGATGGCCCGGCCGTTGAGGCTTCCCTGCCACAGGCCGTAGGGGGCCGCCATGGCGGCCGCAGGGGCCGGGGCCGGGGCAGCGACCGGTGGAGGGACAGGGGCAGGCACCGGGGCGGCCTCGGGCTGCGGAGCGGGCTCGGGCTGCGGCGCGAGGTCGGGCTGCGGGGCGGCCTTGGGCTCGGGCACGGGCTCGGTAGGCAGCTCGGCTTCGGGGGGCGCACCCTCGACAGCGACGCTCGGGTCGGGGATCTCGGGGATCTCGGTGGACGAAGGGGGCGACCACCACCAGCCGAACACGGCCAGCAGCAGCACGAGGGCGACGCCCACCGCGACCAGCATCCGCAGCCACGGGGTGGGGGGCGGCGGCAGCGGCGCCAGGGTGGGGTGGTGCTCATAGGTCGCCTCGGAGGCGGGCAACATCGTGACGGCCGCGGCGGTGGCCTCGCGGGTGGCCTTGCGCAGCTGCGCCGGGGCCTGGCTGCGCTGGCTGCGCTCCTGCGACAGCGCGTGGCTGGGCATGGGGAAGAAGCCCTTGCCCCGCAGCGCGGCCTCCCGCTCGTCGGTTCCCAGCTGGTCGAGCACGGCCAGCAGCGCATCGGCCATCTCGCCTGCGGTCTGGTAGCGGTCGCTGTGGTGGGGCGCACAGGCCTTCTGGACGACGGCTCGCACCTGGTCGGGGAGCCCCTCCCACCGGGGGCTGTCGGCGGGGGCGAGGAACAGGTCGACGGGGTTGTCGTCGGTGAGGATGGAGTACAGCGTGCAGCCGGCGGAGTACAGGTCGGCGGTGGGGCCCACCCGAGCGGCGTCGAGGCGCTGCTCGGGCGGCATGAACGACAGCGAGCCCATGGCGACGCCCGTGCGGGTCGAGCGGTCGTGGTCGGCCAGCATGGCGATGCCGAAGTCGGCCAGCAACACCCGGCCCGTGGCGTCGAGGAGCACGTTGTGGGGCTTCACGTCGCGGTGGATGATCCCTGCAGCGTGGGCGGTGGCCAGCGCCGACAAGACCTGCACCATCATGCCCAGCGCGGTGCCCAGGGGGAGGGGGCCGCTCTCGGACACGAGCTCCTGCAGCGACCCGCCGAGGGCGAGGTCCATCACGATCCAGTCGATGTCGCCATCGGAGCCCACATCGTGAATGGCGAGGATGTTGGGGTGATGGAGCTTGGCCATCGCCCGGGCCTCGTTGTTCAGCCGTCGGCGCAGGGAGGCCTTGGCCGACTCGGGGCGGAGGATCTTCACGGCCCGGTCGACGCCCAGCTGCGTGTCGTCGGCGCGGAAGACCACGGCCATGCCCCCCGAGCCGAGGATGCTCTTCAGCTCGTAGCGCCCGTCGCGCAGGCTGGTGGGGAGGTCGGCGGGCAGGCCGTTCACCACGACGCCTCGGCCAGCGACAGATCGTAGCTGTCGCAGTGAGGGTGATCGGGCAGGGCTCGCCGCTCTGCGAGGCTCTCTCCCGCGGGGACCGGGCCCACGCGGACCGTCCACTGACCGCTGTCGCACGCCACCTCGGCGGCGACGTAGTCGAGGGGGACCTTGCTGGGGTTGTCGATCGACACCACCACCTCTACCCGGTCGCCGGGCAGGCGCTCGAAGGTGGCCGACAGATCGGTGAACACCCGCACGTCGAGCTTGCGATCGAACGCCGCCCGGGGGCGGAACATGACCTCCTGCCGGTCGGCGTCGATCTGCAGGTTGAAGCCGCCCGACACGTTGAGGCCGAGCAGGCCGGCGGTGTCGGCGGAGGCGCACGACTCGCAGGTCGCGATGGCGACGTGGCGCACAGGCAGGTTGCCCAGCCAGACCTCGTCGAGCATCACCAGCTGGGCGGTGCGCACGCCGTTGGCGGTGTGCAGCTCGATGGAGGGGGCGTCGGGCTCCACCGTGACGCCGAGGCGTGCGAGATCGGCGGACGACAGCGTGGTGTAGGTGGCACCGGTGTCGAACATCATGACCACCTCGAGCTCCACGCCCTCGTGTCGAAAGACGACGGGGACCGCCATGCGCCGCCCGTCGCCCTCGTAGGGGAGGGCCAGGGCGTCTTCGTCGACGGGGGGAGGCAGCACGGGCTCGACGATGGGAGCGGCGGCCTGGGCGAGGGGGCGGGCCAGCTCGGGCTCGTCGGGGAGCTGGTCGGCGAGGCTGGGGCTGGCGAGCCCGACCAGAGCCAGGCCGGAGCGGAAGGCGCCGGCGCGCTCCTCGGGGAAGTAGACCGGAACGAGCAGCTGGAACAGCACCGCCGACCACAGGGCCAGCACCAGAAGGGCCACGGGACCTCGCCGCCGCTCGTCAGCGCCTGCGCCCGCCAGCAGCGCTGGGCCGAAGGTGAGCACCACGGCACTCCCCGACACCGCCCAGGGGGCGCCTCCGCGGTGGACACCGAGCCCGATGAGGGTCAAGAAGGGCACCGAAGCGACCCCCACGGCGACGACGCCCGCCATGGCGGTGGCGCCTACCCGCATCCGCTGGAGCCCTCATGCCCGTCGAGCTCGATCCCGCCCGCGCCACCTGGTTCTGCATCGACATCGAGTGCTCGGGCCCGGTGCCCGCTCTGTACGACATGATCTCGCTGGGCTGCGTGCCGGTGCGTGGGCCCGCGCCGCATCAGGTCGGCGATCAGCGCTTCTACGTGGAGATCTGCCCCACGGCACCTCGGGTCGACCCAGGGGCGATGGCCGTCAATGGCCTCGACCTCGAGGAGCTGCGGGCCCACGGCCTGCCCCTGGAGAAGGCCTTGAGCGACCTGTCGGCCTTTGTGTCGGCCCAAGCCATCCCTGGCTCGGAGCCCGTGTTCGTCGGTCACAACGCGCCCTTCGACTGGTCGTTCGTCGCCTACTCCTATCACGCTGCCGGGCTGCCCAATCCCTTCGGCTACAAGGCGCTCGACACCAAGGCGATGTCGATGGGAGTGCTCGGGCTGCACTGGCTGGACAGCAACAAGGAGGTCCTGCACGAGCGGCTCACCCTCCCTGACGTGCAGGCCGACCAGGTGCACCGCGCCGACTACGATGCCTGGTACCAAGCCCACATCCTCGCGCAGCTGCTCGACGCCATGGGAGGCGCCCCCGCGGCGGGTTAGACCCTGCCCTGCTCGGAGCGAACGTGTGCGGATTCATTGGCGTCGTAGGGCTCCCGAACGTCGCGCCCGCCCTGTGCTTGGGGCTGCAGGCGATCCAGCACCGTGGTCAGGATGCGGCGGGCATCGGCACGTATGAGCGCGGTCTGCTCCGCATCCACAAGGATGTGGGGCGGGTGACGGAGGTGCTGACGCCCGCCGTGCTGGCCGAGCTGAACGGCACCGCTGGGGTGGGGCACGTGCGCTACCCCACCGTGGGAGCCTCCAACACCCGGGTCGACGCCCAGCCGTTCATGACCCGGCGCCCCCCCCTGGTGCTGGCCCACAACGGGCAGGTGACGAACCTGGGCGAGCTGCGGCGGCACCTCGCTACCCGCGGCGTCCAGGTCACGTCGGGGTCCGACTCCGAGCCGATCCTGCTGGTGCTGGGCGACGAGATGCTACGCGACCGGGTCACGGGCTTCACCGAGGAGCATGTCGTGGGCGCGGTGGGGCGCACCCTCGATCGGGTGCAGGGCAGCTACTCGGTCGTCGCGGTCACCGAGGTCGACGGGGTGGAGACGCTGGTCGCCTTCCGCGACCGGCACGGCTTCCGTCCTGCTGTCTACGGGCGCCGCCCCGATGGCTCGTGGGTCGCCGCCTCGGAGTCGGTGTCGCTCGATGTGCTCGACGCCACCGTGGTGGGTCACGTGCCCCCCGGATCGGTGGTGCTGCTGCAGGCCGGGCGGGAGCCGGTGGTGAGGTCGTGCCGTGAGGCCGATCTGCACCACTGCATCTTCGAAGACATCTACTTCGCGCGGCCCGACACCGTGCTCGAGACGGGCCGGGTCTACACCCTGCGCCAGAAGCTGGGAGAGGCCCTGGCGGTCCGGTGGCAGGGCAAGGGCCTGCAGGCCGACGTGGTCGTCGCGGTGCCCGACACCTCGCGCCCCGCGGCCCAGGCGATGGCGGAGTACCTGGGGCTGCCTTGCCGCGAGGGCTTCATCAAGAACCGCTACAGCGGGCGCACGTTCATCATGCCCGACCAGGCGACGCGCGAGGCAGCCATGCGCCTCAAGCTCAATCCCATCGACGAGATCTTCCGCGGTCGGCGGGTGGTGATTGTCGACGACAGCATCGTGCGAGGAACGACGATGCGCCGCATCGTGCAGCTCGTGCGCCGCTTCGAGCCGGCGGAGCTGCACGTCGCCATCTTTTCTCCGCCCGTGCGCCACCCCTGCTTCTACGGCATCGACATGCCTACCCGTGAGGAGCTGGTGGCGGCCGATATTCCGGGCGGCGTCGACGAGGTCGAGCGTGAGCTGGCTACGCGGTTCTCGGCTGACTCGGTCACCTTCGTGCAGGCCGAGGCCCTTCGCGGCGTCGCCGGTGATCGCCTGTGCGCCGCCTGCTTCACGGGTGACTACCCGGTAGCCGTGGCAGCCGATGAGCAAGGTCTCATCGTCCACAAGCGCCGCAAGCGAGTGAACGAGTGAGCGCAGATGGCGACGAGTCCGGTAAAGTGCCACGGATGAGCCGAGAGGTCACCGAGGCCCACTACCTGCACGAGAAGAGCGGTCTCGAAGCCGTTCTGCGTCCGCCTGTCAAGAACCCGACAGCGCTGTGCTGGGTGCCAAAGCGCGAAGAGCTCGTCGTAGCGACGAGGGATGGTCAGCTGATCACCGTCGACCCGGTGTTGGGCACGAGGGTCATCACCGAGGAGCTGGGCGAGACCGCGGTCCTGCAGGTTCACTCCGACCGCAAGCGCTGGCTGGCGATGTCGCGTCAGGGTCGCTTCCGGGTGGGCACCCTCAAGGGCGAGATGCTGTTCGAGGGCCGCCACGAGTTCATGGGCGGCATGGATGGCTTCTTCGCCGACAAGCACGTGGTGATGGTGGGCGACACGGTCAATGGCCGCGGGCTGCTCATCCTGGATGCCGACACCGGGGCGGCGAAGGGCAACGCTCGCCTCCCGCCGCGGGTCGTGCCCACCCTCAACCCCAAGGGGCGCCCGCTGCTGTGCAAGAGCACGCCTGCGGGGCTGGAGGTCATCCCGCTGGGCGGCAAGCATCGCTTCAAGGCAGGGATGGACTCCACCGCCCATCGGCTCAAGCCGTCGGGGCCGCACATCCTCGGGTTCACGTCGACAGGCATCTGCGTGTGGGGGCAGGAAGGCGGAGTCCCCCGTTCCATGAGGCTCCCTGACCTGACGGCCGGCGATCTGTCGGCCGACGGTCAATATCTCGGGCTGGGCACGCGCAACGGCGCGGTGGCGCTGGCCCGGATGGATCGGATCGACAAGCGGGTGCGGCCGGATCTGGTGCGTGCCTTCAATGGCCCGGTCACGTCGGTCGCGTTCAGCACCCGTGGACGCTGGCTGGCGACAGGTGCGGAAGGGCTCCGCATCTGGAGCTGGGAAGACTGAACTCCATCGTTACGTGCTCATAGGCAGGAGGGAACATGAACCCCACACTCGTGATGGTGGCGCTGCTCGTCATGGCCTGTCGACCCGGTACGGGGTTCGATGACAAGGCGACGACGACCAGCGAGACCGACGCCGACACCGACACCGACACGGATTCCGACACCGACACCGACACGGACACGGATTCCGACACGGACACGGACACGGACACGGACACCGACACGGATACGGACACCGACACCGACACCGACACCGACACCGACACCGATACGGACACCGACACCG
>CBDUIC010000184.1:0-9270 GCA_965367245.1 uncultured bacterium
GGACACCGACACCGACACCGACACGGACACGGACACGGACACGGACACGGACACCACGGGGGACACGGGCACCACGGGAGACACGGGCACTACGGCCCTGACCGGGGTCACCGGCTTCACGGCCCTCACCGGTGACACCAGCGTGCTCGACGCCTGCGTCGACCGTGAGCTGTCGGGCGTGCCCAGCACCGTGCAGGGCAACACCGCTACCGCCACCAACGACTACTCACCGTCCTGCGCCGCCAGCGGAGCCCCTGACGAGGTCGTGCGCTTCACCGCGCCCTACGACGCCCGCTACCGCTTCGACACCGAGGGCACGGCGTGGGACACGGTGCTGTCGTCGATCGACGGCTGTGCCGGGCCCGAGCTGGGCTGCAACGACGACATCGAGTCGGGCTTCCTGCAGTCCGAGCTCGTGGGCGACCTGACCGCCGGCCAGACGGTGTACATCGTCGTCGACGGCTACAGCACGAACGCAGGCCCCTACGAGCTGAACGTGAGCGTCGTGCCCGGCACCGAGACGACGTGCAACGACGGCGTCGACGAAGACTACGACGGCTTCGTCGACTGCGGCGACGACGACTGCAACACGGTCCCCCAGTGCGCCGAAGACTGCACCAACGGCATCGACGACGACGCCGACGGCTTCCGCGACTGCGCCGACTCCGCCTGCGACGGCGACCCCGCCTGCATCGACACCTGCCCCGACCTGACCCTCACCACCGCACCCGGAACGGTCAGCGGCACGACGGCCGGGGCCGACAACCAGCGAGGCGGCACCTGCGCCGGCGGCCTCACGCCCGACCAGACGGTCGAGGTCGTGTTCCCCGGCGACGGCAGCTTCCTGATCACCCTGCAGGCCGCCTTCGATGCCTCGATGTACATCGTCGACGGCTGTGAGGGCCCCGAGCTGTACTGTGACCCTGGCACCTACTTCGGCGGCGTCGACCCCCTGCGCTTCGACGACGTGGTGTCGGGCGACTCGGTCGTGGTGGTCGTCGACGGCTTCGCGCCGGGGGACGTGGGCAGCTGGATGCTCGACCTCACCGAGGTGCTGCCCAGCGAGGTGTTCTGCGACGACGGCATCGACGACGACGGCGACGGCGCCATCGACTGCTTCGACCTCGACTGCGACGGCACGCCGGCCTGCGCCGAGATCTGCGACGACGGCATCGACAACGACATCGACTTCGACATCGACTGCTTCGATTCCGACTGCGCTGGCACGCCCGAGTGCCTGGAGATCTGCGACGACGGCATCGACAACAACGGCAACCTCGACATCGACTGCCTCGATGTGGGCTGCGCCACCGACCCCACCTGCCAGCCCGTGTGCCCGGCCATCACCCGCACCGACGTAGGCACCGTGGCCGGCAGCACCGTCGGCGCACCTGACCAGTTCCTGGGGTCGTGCGACAACAGCTTCACGCCCCTCGCCTCCGACCAGGCCGTGGAGTTCACCGCGCCGAACGACGGCACCTTCGTGTTCTTCCTCAACGGCAACACCACCTTCGACAGCATCCTGTACGTGTTCGACACGTGCGCCGGGGCGAACGAGCTCGGCTGCGAAGACGAGAACGCTGGTCCGGGCGAGCTCATCACCGTGCCGATGACCGCCGGGCAGTCGGTGGTGGCCGTCGTCGACGGCTGGAGCGGCCAGGATGGCGACTTCGAGCTCGAGATCTTCGAGCGGGTCGGCAACGAGCTCGACTGCACCGATGGCTTCGACAACGACCTCGACGGCGACACCGACTGCTCCGACAGCGAGTGCGCGACCAACGAGGTCTGCCGCGAGCTGGTCTGCGACGATGGCCTCGACAGCGACAACGACGGCCGCATCGACTGCGAAGACCGCGACTGCGACGCCTTCCCGGGCTGCATCGAGGCCGTGTGCGACGACGGCATCGACAACGACAACAGCGGGCAGATCGACTGCGAAGACCCCGACTGTGCCGCCGACATCGCCTGCACCGAGCAGATCTGCGACGACGGCCTCGACGAAGACGGCGACGGGCGCATCGACTGCCAGGACCGCGACTGCGACGACGCCCCCAACTGCGTCGAGCTGATCTGCGACGACCGCCTCGACGACGACGGAAACGGCCTCATCGACTGCGAAGATCCCGACTGCTTCGGTGTGCCGGCCTGTGTCGAGGTGTGCGACGACAATATCGACAACGATGTCGACGGCGAGGTCGACTGCGACGACCCCGACTGTGCGGCCGACCTCGCCTGCACCGAGGAGATCTGCGACGACCAGCTCGACGAAGACGGCGATGGCCTCGTCGACTGCCTCGACCCCGACTGCGCCGCGGATGCCGCCTGCCTGCCCGTGTGTCCCGAGGAGACCCTGGCCGCCCCCCCAACGCAGGTCACGGGCTCCACCCTCGGGCGCCCCAACAGCAACGCGCCACGGTCGTGCGCGTCGCAGACGCAGTCCGGCTCCGACGTGAGCTTCGAGTTCACGGCGCCGGCCCAGGGCAGCTACACCTTCGACACCAGCGGCTCGCTGTACGACACGGTGCTGTACGCCCTCGACACCTGTGGCGGGCCCGAGTTCGCCTGCGACGACGACGGCGGCACCGACACCGACTCGCTGCTCACCGTGAACCTGCTCGCCGGCCAGACCATCATCGTCGTGCTCGACGCCTACTACGACGGCGACGGCGGCAACTACCTGCTCACCGTCCAGTAGCTGCGCACGACACTGGCGGGCATTGTGGGCGGCGGCGTAGGCTTCGCACATGGCAGTCGGTCCGACCCTCGACGTATACAGGCTGGTGCGCCCCATCGGTGAGGGGGCCCAGGGGACCGTGTGGGAAGCGGTGCATCGCTACCGCGACGCGACCGTCGCCATCAAGGTGCTCCGCCCGGATGTCGCCCCACACTTCCAGCGCCTGGAGCAGGAGGCCGAGGCGCTGGCCCGCCTGGCCCATCCCAGCGTCATCGCGGTGCTCGACGTCGGGCAGGTCACCCCCCCGGAGGCCGGCGACACCTTGGCCGCTGGCGCCCCGTGGCTGGCGATGGAGCTCGTCCGTGGCGCCCGGCCCCTGGGCCCCGCGCGCGACTGGCGCGAGGCGCTGAGCGCCCTGCTCGCGCTGCTCGACGCCCTCGCCCACTGCCACGCCCGCGACGTGGTCCACCGCGACCTGAAGCCCGGCAATGTGCTCACCCGTGAAGGCCGCGTCTGCCTCACCGACTTCGGGCTGGCCTGGCTGGGGGCCGACGCCGACGCTCGCCTCCGCGCCGGCACCCCGCCCTACATGGCCCCCGAGCAGTTCCTCGGCCGCCCGACCGGCCCGGCCGCCGACCTGTACGCCCTGGGCTGCATCGCCGCCTACCTGGTGCAGGGGCGCCCGCCCTTCCGCGCCGACAGCCTGGCAGAGCTCCGCGACCAGCACCTGTACCAGCTCCCCGAGCTCGACCCACTCATCGCGGTGCCGCCGGGCTTCCACGGATGGATCGACGGGCTCCTCGCCAAGTCCGCCGACAACCGCTTCCGGTCCGCCGCCCACGCCGCCGACGCCCTGGCCGCCCTCGGTCCGGCGGCGGCGGGCCCCAGCCGCCCCAGCCAGCCCAGCATCGACACCCTCACCTGGGTCACCGACCTGCCGCACTCTGTGGTGTTGGACCCCGCCCGAAGCCAGGTCGGCAGGATGTCCCTCGATCGACGCACGCTCCGCCCCGTCCCCAAGACCTGGCGCACGCCCTACCCGGTGGCCCTCGACGACATCCACACCTCCGGCTTCGGCCTGCACAGCCTGCGCGACCCGCCCCTGATCGGGCGAGAGACCGAGCGCGACCAGCTGTGGGCGGCTCTGGCCGACGTCGCTACCACCGGCCATGGCCGCGTGCTGTACCTGGTGGGCCCGCCCGGCAGCGGCCGCCGCTACCTGGCCCGCTGGACAGCCACCCGCGCCGCGGAACTCGCGGTGGCCACCCACCGGGGCCCCATCGACGGCGCCGGCCCCCACGTGCGCGTGCTCGCCACGGCGCCCGCCGAGGTCCCAGACGGGCTGCTCGCCCTGATCCCTGCCGACACCGCGCCGCCGGGGGCCGAGGTGGTCACCGTGGGCAGGATGGTGGAGGGCGAGATCCGGCGCCTCCTCGACCACCGGGTGCGTCTCGACCCCATGCTCACCGCGCGCCTGGCGTGGGAGGCCGACGGGCACCCGGGGAAGGCCGTGCAGCTCCTCGCGCAGGTCGTGCCCCTGCTCCGCCAGGGTCCCGATGGGCCCAACCTGCCCCCCGAGCACCCCCCGCCGTCGGCCCGCGTGCGACCCGAGGACCGCGCAGACTGGGGCGGGCGCCCTGTCCCTCGCCCCGCCGATCCCCCTCGGCCCGACCCCCCCGCCCGGCTCCTTCGCGCCCGAGCCGTCGAGGCCGACGACCCCGATGGGGCGGAGGCGCTGCTCCGCGAGGCCATGGCCCGCCCCCACCTGCCGCTGCGGCTGCCGGCCGAGACCGTCGGCACCGTCGATGCCGTGCGGGCCTTCGCGGCCCGGCAGCGACGCGCTACAACCGACCCGCTGTACACCCGGGCCGACCTCCTCGAGGCGTGGATGCTGGTGAACCTCCACCTCGACCAGCGCGGCACCGCCATCGCCCGGGCGATGCTGGCGAACCCCGACCTGCCCCCGACGGTGCACCGGGATGCCCACCTCATCCTCGCCAAGTCCCTGCGCGGGCAGCCGGCCGAGCGACGGCTGCCCCACATCATGGCCGCGCTGTCCTTCCCGCCCCACGCGAGCATCAGCTTCCGGCTGCGGCAGTGGCGAAGCCTGCTCTTCGCCCTCCGGGAGCTCGACGCCCGCCACGAGATCGATGGGCTGCTCGAACGGATCGCGGCCGATCCCGACCTCACCGTGTGGTCCCGGGTGGAGCGGCTGCACGAGGCCCGGCGGCGCGGAGAGCCTGTCGATGCCCTCGAGCCCGTCCTCGCCGCCTGCCAGGCATCCGGCGAGGAGGAGCTGATCAAGGCCGCCGCAGGGCTCGCCTTCGCGATGGGGCGACACCCCGAGGGCGAGGCGCTGCTGCGAGGCCTCATCGAGGCGGGCACCGACTCCGCCGTGCTGCGGTGCAACCTGGGCTGGATCATCGCGTCGCAGGGGCGGCTCGACGAGGTCCCTCCCCTGCTGACCACGATCACGGAGGCCGACGCCGACGTGATGTCCTCGGTGTCGCTGCTCAAGGCCTTCGTGCACGCCGATGACCCGCAGCTCGACGTCGAGGCCTACCTCGACCGCTTTCGCCCCTTCCTCATCGGCGAGGCCTTCGCCGCTCAGACCCGCCGCCTGCTCGAAGACCTGGCTCAGCGCGCAGAGGCCGTCGGCCTGCACGCCCGGGCGGTCCTCGCTCGTCGCCACGCCGCGTGGCTACAGCAGCGATCCGAGCGGTCCGCATCGGCCGCCATCATCTAGGCGTTGTCGACGAGCATCAGCTCGCGCCGTTCCCGCACCAGCTCGGCAGCCAGGGTCTGCAGCGACATCGGCTTGTACACCACGCCGTCGACCCGGGCGCGCTGTGCTTCGGAGAGGCGCTGCCCGGTGAAGTACAGCACCCGAGGGCGCGGGCACAGCTCGGCAAGCACATCTTCCAGCCCCTCGGCGGCGTCGACGCTGTGGTCGAGGAGCACCACCTCCGGCAGCAGGCCCGACCCGAGCACGTCGACCGCTTCCTGGCTGCTCTGCGCCGTCACCACGTCGAACGCCCCCACGTGGGGCAGGCCGCGCTGCAGCAGGCGGAGGATGCTGGGCTCGTCGTCGATAGCCAGCACGGTGACAGCACGACGGTGTCGCTGGGCGTATGGCATCGGAGCTCCTCGACTCTGGGTGAACGCTACCCCCACAGCTTAGTGCGCGCCGAGGCGCGAAGAGCCGATCCGGCGCCGCATGCAACCCCCATGCATCTTTCGGCGTTCCTCCGAGCATCTGCGTCACACAGCCACGATCGGCTGTGGCAGCCTCGATCAGCCGATGCGCAACACCGGGACGACCGGTGACCGCCAGAGCCTACCGCGGCCCCACGCCCTCCAGCGCCAGCAGGGCTCGGACGCCATCGTCGTCCCAGTCGCGAGCCCCGTTGAACCGGTACAGCGCCGTGCCGTCACGCCCGATCACGAAGGAGGTCGGGTAGGACCTCGTCTCGAACAGGTTCTCCACCCGGGGCGGGCGGTCACGGTACACGTCGAAGGGCAGCGGGTTGCGCTGCAGGTAGGCGTCGACCGGGGGCCACACGTCGTCCTCGGCGATCGACACGAAGGCGATGTCGGCCGGATCGAGGCTGGCGTGCAGCGCGATCAGCGACGGCATCTCGGCCACACAGGGGCCGCACCACGTCGCCCAGAAGTTCACGAACACGACCCGCCCGCGGTAGCTCTCCAGCGGCACGGCCTGCTCGGCCCGGTCGAACAAGGTGACGCGCGGGGCCTCGACGTACAGAGGCACCGCGCCCACCGCCGCCTCCAGGCCAAGGCGCTCCTGGTGCTGCTTCGCCAGGTAGCTCTGCCGAGCGAACAGGCCCGCGGCAGCGACGACCACGAACAGGAGGGGCAGCAGGTAGGCGCGGGGCAACGACATGGCCCCCGATAGCCTCTCAGGGGGCCCGGCGGCGACCTGCCGCCGGGCCTGAGGCCCGATCAGGCCGTGAACAGCCCGCGCTCCACGCCCGTGCCCGCGATCTGCAGGCTCTCGAGCATCGCCGGCACGGCGCCCGTCGGAGCAAAGCAGCCTCGGATGCCGTTGATGTCACGACCCTCCGGAACGAAGTGGAACAGGTCGGTGACCTCGATCTCGCCTCGGTCCCCCACGTGGCCGACCTCGGAGATCGTCGTGACCCGCCGCACGCCGTCGTCGCCGCGGGTGATCTGCACCACCGCGTCGATGCCGTGGGCCACCTGCTGGCGGAGCACCGACATGGGCACAGGCAGGCCCGACTGCGAGGCCAGGTTCTCGAGGCGGTACAGCGCCTCCACCGGGCTCGACGCGTGGATGATGCCCAGCGAGCCACGGTGGCCCGAGGTGACTGCCTGCAGGAAGTCGAAGGCCTCGCCGCCACGCATCTCACCGAGGATGATGCGGTCGGGGCTCATCCGCAGGCTGTTGCGGAACAGCTGCCGCATGGTGATGGCGCCGGCCCCGTCGGTGTTCGGGGTCTTGGTGAGCAGCCGCACCTGGTTGTCGTGGTCGAAGTGCAGCTCGTAGGTGTCCTCGATGACCACCACCCGGTCCGTGGCGGGGAAGCGGTCGCCCAGCGCCTGAACCAGGGTCGACTTGCCCGAACCGGCCGCGCCCGACACCAGCACCGTCTTACGGGCGGCCACCGCCGCGGCGAGGAAGGTGGCCATGCGCTCGTCGAGAGTGCCCACCTCGATGAGCGAGCCGAGGTTCCGCAGCGCGTCGGACCACTTGCGCACCGTCAGCTGGGGGCCGCCGATGGCAGCGGGCGGCACGATGACGTTGACCCGGCTGCCGTCGGGCAGCGACAGGTCGACCATGGGGGAGGACTCGTCGAGGCGCTTGCCAGGCGCGAGGTGCAGCAGCCGCTGGATGACGTAGCGGAGGTGGCGAGGCGACTCGAAGTGGTTGGCCACCGCGTCACGACGCCCCGAGCGCTCCACGAACACCGAGCTGGGGCCGTTCACCATAATCTCCGACACCGTCGGGTCGCGCATCAGCGGCAGCAGCGGACCGAAGCCGATCACCTCGTACAGCACCTCGCGAGCGAGGTCTTGGTGAGCACCCGCGTCGGCCCCCAGGGCGAGGAACACGTCGCTCTGGATGTCTTGGATGGCCTCATGGTGCAGCGTGCCGCGGTCGAGGGAGTTGAGGTCGTGGGTGAAGCGTCGCTTCAGGGCATCGCGCAGCTCGATCAGATTGGCCATCGGGGTCTCCGTGATTGGGTGGCTTGGCACAGGCGATCCGGGTCACCTCGCACAGGTGCGAGACGACCGCCGCGGATGCCTCTCGACGAGGCATCCGACGCCCCGTCATGAAGCAGGAACCATGCCAACCGCCGACGGCTACGAGGCCGGCCGATCACGGTCCCAGAAACGAACCAGACCGAGCAGCTCGTCGGGCCGAAGCCGCCCTACCGCCCCGGAGCTGTACACCGAGAGGAGCACGCGCCCGTCGGGATCGTACAGCAGCGCCGTGGCGTGGAGGATGCGGCGGCGAGGCTCGTAGAAGGCGCCCAGCGCCTCGGCCGTCGCTTCCAGCGGAAGGGAGTGACCTACCGGGAAGCCGAGGCCCAGCTCATCGACCAGCGCCTCTGCCGCCTGCCGGCCATCGGTGGAGACCGCGACCAGCCCCACACCGGCCTGTGCCAGCTCTTCCTGTGCGTCGTGAAAGGCGGCCAACTGCCGCCGACAGTGGCTTCACCAGTGGGCGCGCGTCACCAACAGCACCTCGCGGCGCTCCCGCGTCACCCCCGGAAGTGCCTGCGGGCCGTGGGCGACGGTGTCGAAGGCCAGGGGCGGCACCGGGTCGCCCACATCGAGGGGCCTGCCTTCCCGAGCCATCAGGTGAGCTCGCCGCGGCGGGAGGCCGTCCAGGCGTCGAGCTTCGCACGGGCACCATTGCGGGAGGGGTCGGTGGCGGCGGCGTGGTGCGGCTGCTTGGCGGTCAGCTCCACCACGTAGCCGTTCGGGTCGCGGAAGTAGACCGAGTGGATCCAGTCGTGGTCGGACACGCCGCGGGCCTCGAGGCCGAGGGCCTTGCCCTTGTCGAGCATGGCCAGCATGTGCTCCTGCTCCACCTCCAGCGCGATGTGCAGGTCGAAGTCGTGCCAGTCGCGGAAGGTGAACGGCTTGTCGGGGGCCTCGAAGAAGGCCAGAAAGGAGCCGTCGCCCATCTGGTAGAAGGTGTGCAGCACCATGCACGGGCGCCCCGACTTCGTCTGGCCCAGCTGCAGGGTCGCCGCGAGGGGAAGCCCAAGGAACTCCTCGTAGAACTGCCGCGTCTGTTCCGAGTCGCGGCAGCGGTAGGCGTTGTGATGCAGGCCCAGGATGCCCGTGGGCGATGGCGTGCTCATCGGTCCTCCGTCGTGGCCGAAGGCGTATCCCACTGGGTGGGCCACCGGCCGCGTCCCACGAGGGAAGCCTTCCAGGCGTTAGCATGCGGGCATCCGGAGGACTCCCCATGCGCACCCTCACCCTGACGCTGCTGCTCGTCGCATGTAGCGGCAAAGACGATGGCGGCATCGACGTCAGCGACACGTCCGACACCGACACCGACACCGACACCGACACCGACACCGACACCGACACCGACA
>CBDUIC010000185.1:0-8965 GCA_965367245.1 uncultured bacterium
GTGAGGTACAGCTCGGCGCCGTCGACCACGAACACGTCGACGCTGTCGGGGAGGGGCACGCCCTGGGCCAGCTCCACGTGGGCCCGTAGGCCATAGCGCTTGCGACCTCGCGCCGGCCGCTGCAGCCCCAGCCCCTTGCGGACCTTGCTGTGCAGCCCGTCAGCGCCCACCACCGCACGGCAGCGCAGCACCCCGTCGCGGGTGTGCACGCGCATCGCACCGGGCTCTCCGTCGACCCGGCGCACCATGGCCTGCTGTCGCCGCACCCCCTCGGTGGACTCCGCCAGCGCCGCCACCGCCGCGTCGAGCCCGAGCCGGCGCAGCCCGTAGCCCGGGCCGTCGGGGAAGCGCCCCTGCGCGGTGTGCCCGCCGGCGTGGTAGCGGATCCCCCGGAAGGGCTGGCCCAGCGCCGCGGCGTCGAGGCCGAGGCGGGCCAGAGCGGCTACTCCGTGGGGCATGAGCCCCTCTCCGCACACCTTGTCGCGAGGCCCGCAGGCACGGTCCACCACCAGCACATCGTGACCACGGCGCGCGAGGTGGATGGCCGTCGCCGACCCCGCCACGCTGCCGCCCACCACGATGACCTCGGCGTGCACCACGCGCCTCCCGTGGTGCCTTAGCGTCGCGAGACCCCTCGCCGCATCAGTCGTCGCCGAACAACGTCTCGTCGTCGATGGACTCGGCCACCAGCCGCAGCAGGTCGGTGCGGGTGACCACCCCGATGGCCTTGCGGTCGCCGTCGACCACGGGCAGGCAGCCGATGGACAGGTCGGCCATCGTCTGCGCGGCAGAGCGGGCGGAGGTGCCGCTGGGCACAGTGCGGACCGTGTCGGCCATGCAGGACTTCACGGGCTCGTCGGGCCCCAGCCAGCCCGTCACCAGGTCGCGCAGCGAGACCACGCCGACCACGCGCTCGTCGCCGTCGAAGACCACGAGATGGCGAGACCGTAGCTGACGCATCTTTTCCATCGCCTCGCGGACGGAGGCCTCCGGAGACACGCCATGGGCAGGGGAGGAGTCGATGTCGTCGACCAGACGGTCGGCCGGCACGATCGCCGGGGCCATCTTCACGATGTCGTGCTCGGACAGCACCCCGACCACGCGCCCCTCGTCGGTGACGACGGCGATGCCCTGGCCCACGAGCTCTCGCAGGGCATTGGGCAGGGGCGCCTCGGCATCAACTACGACGGCGGGCCGTGCCAGGGTGCCGGCTTCTTCGGGCCCCTCGGCGTCGAAGGAGAACCACAGCCCACCCGGCAGCGCGACCCCCACGCCGAACACCGCGCCGTCGTCGAGGATGCCCAGCACCTCGTCGCCACGCACCACGGGGAGGTGGCGAATGGGGTTCTCCAGCATGCGACGGCCACACACCGCGATGGGGGTGTCGTGCGCGACGACGATGGGGTTGGGGCGCATGAGGTCTCGGACGCGTTCCACACTGTCTCCTGCTCGCGGGACGAGTATAGGCGGGCTCGGTAGGAGAGGGCATGGATGCATGGATCTTTGGCTACGGCAGCCTGGTGTGGCGCCCCGACATGCCGGTTCTCGAGCGGGTGCCTGCCCGCCTGCCCGGCTTTGCGCGGCGCTTCTGGCAGGGCAGCCCCGATCATCGGGGGACGCCGCAGGCGCCCGGCCGTGTCGTCACGCTCATCGACGACCCACACGGCGCGGTCGACGGGGTGCTCTACCGGGTGGAGCGCACCGTGGCCGACGAGGTGCTCGCGAAGCTCGACCACCGTGAGAAGGCTGGCTACCAGCGCCTGAGCCGCTCCATCGAGGTCCCACGAGGGAACGTGCAGGGGCTGGTGTACTACGCCGCTGAGGGCAACCCGAGCTGGCTGGGCCCAGCGCCCCTCCAGGTGATGGCGAGTCACATCGCGACGAGCGTGGGCCCCTCGGGGAGCAACCGTGCCTACCTGCTGCGTCTCGACGAGGCGCTGCGGAGCATGGCGGTGGTCGATGAACACGTCGCGCAGCTGGCGGAGGCCGTGCGCGCCCTGGCGAGGTAGAGGCCGCCAGGAGGTGGCGATGTTCCTGCTGTTCGTGGCGCTGGTGGGTGTGTCGGTGGGCAAGGAACCTGCGCGGATGCAGGGCGGTCCGCTGGGGTCGACGCTGTTCGGCAGCGAGCGGTTTCGCCACGACGAGGAGGTGTCCGACGTCGCCTTCACCCCCGACGACAAGGAGATGTGGGCGGTCACCTACGAGACGCTGGTGCGCTGGTCGATGCCAGAGGGCGACAAGCTGGGCACGCTGCCGTCGCCTTGCCCTGACGGCTACATGGAGGCGGTGGCCATCGCCGCGGATGGGCAGCGCATCGCGGTGGGCTGCAGCTACGACGACATCCGC
The DNA here is from genome assembly GCA_965367245.1 of uncultured bacterium. Taxonomy (GTDB): domain Bacteria; phylum Myxococcota_A; class UBA796; order UBA796; genus CBDUIC01. Next base: position 2,347 of record CBDUIC010000185.1, read on the forward strand.
CTCATCGACCGCAAGGGGCGGGTGCAGGGCACCCTGACGGGCTCGGCGGAGCAGCTGAGCTTCTCGGCCGATGGCAAGGTGCTCGCCGCCTTTCGCGACAGCGAGGTCCGGTTCATCGACGTAGCGAAGAACGCGGTGCTGGAGAGGCTGAACGTCGACTACGAGTGCCAGTGGGCGCAGCACGGCGACCGGTGGGCGGTCACCCAGGTGGTGGGCGAGGAGGCCAACGACACCGGGCTGGCCAGCTACGGTGAGGGCGGCGAGCTGGTCGTGCTCACCCCAGGCAAGGGCGTGGCCTGGCGCAAGCGCATGCCCTACGCCGGGCCGGTGGCCTTCTCCCGCGACGGCAAGCAGGTGGTGGTGGTGACCAGCGAGCGGATCCGGTCGCTGAATGCCGCCAACGGCGAGCGCATCTCCGGGCGTCAGCTCGATCTGGACTACGCACACCAGCTGGTGGCGACCGACAAGGGGTGGTGGATGGCCGCCGATGAGGCGATGGCGCGCCTCAAGCCCGGTCTGGAGCGGATCACGACCATCCCGCACACCGCCGAGCGCCTCGTGGCGTCGTCGACGGGGGCCTATGTGGTCGACGTGGCCGACGCGAGGCCGTCGGTGTTCCGAAGCGACGGCACCAGCCTCGTCGCCGGCGATGGGCTCGGTGGCCGGCCCGAGACGACCGTGGTGTCGAGCAAGCTGCTGGCAGCGGCGGGCTACCAGCAGGCCGTGGTGGTGGACCGCGCTTCCGGGGCGTCCCACACCTTCCCCGTCGAGCACACGGGGTTGCTGGCCATCGCGCCCGACGAGCGCCACGTCGTGTTCGGCGGCTGGGACCGGGTGCTGCTGGTCACCGCCGATGGCAAGGAGCGGCCCATCGCCGGGCTGGGAGAGCTCGGCGGCGTCGACTGGCTGGGCTTTTCCCCCGACAGCAAGCGGCTGTGGGTGCTCGACTCCTACGACGAGCTGGTGCTCCACGAGATCGCGGTGGCCGAGGCCAAGCTGCGCTCATCGAAGAAGCTGGGGGAGGGGTCGGGTGACGGCGCCTCCCTGAGCCCCGACGGCCGCTCGCTGCTCATCCCCCGCGACGACGGCCGGCTGATGCTGCTGCCGCTCGAGTAGTGGCTCGATAGGTGGGGTCCTCTCCGGAGGGCCCGATGCATCCCGTGACCGACCACCCCGACGACCTGTGCGGCTTCGGCAACCTGTTTGCGTCGGAGGCGGTGCCTGGCGTGCTGCCGCCCCATCAGAACTCGCCGCAGCGCCTGCCCCACGGGCTGTACGCAGAGCAGCTGTCGGGCACCGCCTTCACCGCGCCGCGGGCCCACAACCAGCGCACGTGGGTCTACCGGCGGCAGCCCTCGGCACAGCACGGCCCGTTCCGCCCCGCCGAGGGCCTCGCTGCGGGCTGGCAGACCGGCCCCTTCCCCCAGCCGCCGACACCCAACCGGCAGCGCTGGAGCCCGCTGGCCATGCCCGAGGAGCCCACCACCTTCCTCGACGGGGTGCGCACCCTCGCGGGCAACGGCTCCCCGGACGGCCAGCAGGGCATCGGAGTCCACCGCTATGTCGCGAACCGCTCGATGGTGGGCTGTGCGTTGTTCGATGCCGACGGCGACCTGCTGTTCGTGCCGCAGCACGGCGCGCTGCGCATCGTCACCGAGCTGGGGGCCATGGAGGTCGGGCCGGGGTGGATCGGGGTGGTGCCGCGGGGGATGCGGCTGCGGGTGGAGCTGCTCGACGACGAGGCGAGGGGCTACCTGTGCGAGAACTACGGCGCCCCCTTCGTGCTGCCCGAGCTGGGTCCCATCGGTGCCAACGGGCTCGCGAACCCCGGCGACTTCCGCACCCCGCCGGCCGCCTTCGAGGAGGGGGCGGGGCCGACCCGCCTGGTGCAGAAGCTCGGCGGCCACTTCTACGAGACCGAGCTGGCGCACTCGCCCTTCGACGTCGTCGCCTGGCGGGGCAACTTCGTGCCCTACCGCTACGAGCTGGCCCACTTCAACACCATCAACACCGTGAGCTACGACCACCCCGACCCGTCGATCTTCACGGTGCTCACCTCGCCGAGCAGCCTGCCGGGCACGGCCAACTGCGACTTCGTGATCTTCCCGCCTCGGTGGATGGTCGCCGAGCACAGCTTCCGGCCGCCGTGGTTTCATCGCAACGTGATGAGCGAGCTGATGGGGCTGGTGCACGGGGTCTACGACGCCAAGGCCGACGGCTTCTCGCCAGGGGGGGCCTCGCTGCACAACGCGTGGAGCGCCCACGGCCCCGACCGGGCCACCTTCGAGGCGGCGAGCGCTGCCGAGCTCGTGCCGCACAAGATCGAAGACACCCTGGCCTTCATGTTCGAGACCCGACAGGCCTACCGCCTCGCCGAGGGCGCGCTGGGCTGCCCCTCCCGCCAGGGCGACTACGACGGGGTGTGGTCGGGTTTCGTGCGCGGCCAGGTGTAAGGCCAGGTCTACCGGGTGCGTGAGAGGGGTGGACCACGGAGCCGCCCATGCACGCCGCCGACCTGCCCATCCCCGAGCCCTGCGACGCCGACTGGAGCGCGATGCGCCCTGTCGGCGCCACGTCGCGCCACTGTGACCACTGCGACAAGGCCGTGCACGACCTGTCGGCGATGAGCGACGCCGACGCGCGGGCGCTGCTGGCGAACGACCGGGTGTGCGTGCGCTTCCACAGCGACATCACGGGGCGGGTGATGCATCGGCCGCCGGTGCGCTACCGCTACCAGGGCGCTCGGCGCGCAGGCCTGCCGCTGCCTCGGCTGGCCCGGCGGCTGGGCATGGCCCTGGGCCTCGGCAGCCTGGCGATGCCGGCGGCGGCGGGGACTGCCGTCGACACATCAACCGTCGACCCCGAGAGCGGCTGGGCGTTGTGGGCCGTGGAGCGCCTCGACGAGCTGCTTCACGGCGTGTTCGGGCCCGTAGAGGAAGTCCACCAGGGGCAGGTGGCCTACCCCGCGCCGCCGGTTCCCGTCGACACTGGGGTGGCGCCGATGATGGGGGAGCCGCCGCCGCCGCCGCGGATGGGCCGGGTGATGCCGGTGAGGCGGGCGCCGATGTCGGTGTCGGTGTCGGTGCCCACGGGGGTGACCCAGGTCGAGCTGCGGTGTGTCGACCTGCGGGCTCGAGGCGCTGTCGTCGATGGCGAGGCGCGTCTGACCTTGCGAGCAGAGCCCGGCGACGCGTGTGTCGCGACGCTGGAGGGTGGGGTGCCGATGGTCGCGACCGTTGCACTGGCCGAGGAGCTGAGCTGCGAGCTGGGGGAGGGGGGCGCGTTGGTGTGCGAGTAGGGCTCGCACCGAAGAGCGAAGGCAGCTCACTCAAGACCGCTAACAACACGTCGGATGGCCGAGAGGACTCTGCTAGGACCGATGGCACTACGCCAGGAGCGAGACATGCGCGCTGTTGACCTGCCCATCCCCGAGCCCTGCGACGCGGACTGGGGTGCCATGCGAGTGGTCGGGGCCACCACGCGCCACTGCGACCACTGCGGCAAGGCGGTGCACGACCTCTCGGCGATGAGCGACGGCGAGGCGCGGTCGCTACTGGCCAACGAGCGCGTCTGCGTGCGCTTCTACAGCGACGAACGGGGGCAGGTGATGCACCGGCCGCCGGTGCGCTACCGCTACGAGGGCAGGCAGCGTGTCAGGCTCTCGCTTCCTCGGCTAGCGCGGCGTCTAGGGCTAGCGCTGGGGCTGGGGAGCATGACGGGACCAGCGCTGGCTGGGTCAGTGGTCGAGGTGCCTGCCGACCCGGAAACGGGGTGGAACCTGTGGGCGGTGGAGCGTCTCGACGAGCTACTCCACGGTGTGTTTGGGCCGGTCGAGGAGGTGCAGCGGGGACAGGCGTCCTACAAACCGGCTCCGCCACCGATACGACCCATGCCGACGATGGGGGAGCCACCGCCGATGGCGCCGACGGTGGATGTGTCGGTGTCGGTGCCTGCGGGGGTCACCGACGTGGAGCTGTGGTGCAGCGAGGGCGATGCTCACGACGCAGCGACAGGCGGTCCCGTGCGGCTGTCGGTGGGCTCCTCGCTCGGTGAGATGTGCATGGTCATTGCGACCGGAGACAGCCGGTCCCGGTCCCGGTCCCGGTCCCCGGTGGTGCTGGCCGAGACCATCCGGTGTGTGGATGACAGCGACGGCGGGCTCCGCTGCGAGCCTCGGTAGGGGGCCCGCGGTTAGGACGAGCGGATGACGACTCCTGCCCGCCTCGACCTGCTCACCGATGCCGACACGCTGCAGGCCACCCTGGCCACCTGGGGGCAGCCTCGCTTCCGAGCGAAGCAGATCCGCGAGTGGGTCTACGACAAGGGTGTCACCGACCCGGCCGAGATGTCGAACCTGCCGGCGTCGCTGCGGGAGCGCCTCGTCGCGGAGGCGACGGTGGGAACCCTTGCGGTGGCGGCTGAGCAGACGAGCAAGGATGGCACGATCAAGCGGCTGTATCGGCTTCCCGAGGGGCAGGTCGTGGAGTCGGTGTTGATGAAGTACCGCGATGGGCGGCGCACGGCGTGCATCTCGTCGCAGGCGGGCTGTGCGATGGGCTGCGTGTTCTGCGCCACCGGCCAGATGGGCTTCGCCCGGCACCTGTCGAGCACCGAGATCTTCGAGCAGGCGGCTCGCTACGCCGCGGAGCTGCGTCAGGAGGGAGAGCGGCTGTCCAACGTGGTCCTCATGGGGATGGGGGAGCCGTTTCACAACTATGACGCCGCGGTGGAGGCGATGCGCCGGCTGATGGCCGACCTGGGCATCGGTGCTCGCAAGATCACCGTGAGCACGGTGGGGCTGGTGCCCGCCATCCGCCGCTTTGCCGAGGAGGGTCTGCAGGTGGGGCTCGCCATCTCGCTGCACGAGGTGGATGACGCGAAGCGCTCGGCGCTGATGCCGGTGAACCGTCGCTACCCCCTCGACGAGCTGCTGGCGGCCTGTGGCGACTACGTGCAAGCGACCGGCCGTCGGGTGACCTTCGAGTGGGCGCTCATCGCGGGCACCAACGACGACGTGGGCACCGCGAGGCGGCTGGCGCAGCGGCTGAAGGGCCTGCACTGCCACGTGAACCTGATCCCGCTCAACCCCACCGGCGGCTTCGAGGGGCAGGCCACGGGCACCGAAGCGGCGGATGCCTTCGTCGCCGAGCTCGAGCGGCACGGCATCCCGGCGACGCTGCGGGTGCGGCGAGGCATCGACATCGACGCGGGCTGTGGGCAGCTCAAGGCGAAAGTGGAGCGCGCCGAGCGCGTTAGAGGGGCGACCCAGGAGGGGTGATGGCCCGCGTAGACGAGTTCCTGCAGATCATCGACGACCCGACGCATCCGCCCTTGGGCGACCGTCACCCTCACGACGAGGTCCTCCTCGGGCTGCTGGTGCACCTGGCCTACTCCGACGGCATCGTGCAGGGCGACGAGTTCGCGCTGCTGAAGCACGTGCGCCCGGGCCTCGACGACAACGAGCTGCTCGCGTGGCTTCAGGAAGCCTCGCAGCGCCCGTTCGACGACGCAGCGCTGGCGCTGGTGCTCGACACCCCCGAGGCCGCGTGGTCCGGGCTGCGGCTCGCGGCGCGCATGGTGTGTCTCGATGGCGAGGTCCCCGAGGAGGAGATGGGCGACCTGCAGCGGCTGGCGAAGGCGCTGGCGTTGCCCGAGACGGCTGCTCACACGGTGGTCGACGAGATCGTCGCGACGGTCTCTGCGACCCATGCGACGGTGGCCGATGCGCTGAAGAACATGTTCTGGGACTCGCTGGTCCCCGAGCGTGACGACCTGGAGAGCGACCTGGCCGGCGTGGTGCCCGCCGAGGCGACGCCGGTGTGCCGGGTGGTGCTCCGCGACGACACCGAGGTGGCGGGGCTGTTCCAGGAGGGCCTGGTGGCGCGCTTCGACAGCGGGCCGGCCTTCGTGGCGTGGGCCGACATCCACGCCTACACGCGGGTGCCGGTGCCCGGGGCGGCGTTTCATCTGCACACCGCCGAGGGCAACCGGTCGATCAGCGACGGGCGGCTGCGAGACCTGGGCAAGCTGCTCGACGCGGTCTACCACGTCGGCTGAGCGGTAGGAGCGCGCGGGGGTCAACGGGTGCTCTGCCCCCGGCACCCTCGCTGGCCTGCGGCCCGACCGCGACGTGCTGGGCGGTCGGCCACGCTGGCTTTGGCGCGGTGGTGGCGATTTGGTGAAGGGCCAGGGGGGTCGAATCGGGTGGGTCGGATCGGCCAGGGAGGTCGAATCGGGTGTCTGGCGCGCCTGACGGCTGTTTCGGAGCTTGGGCCGACGGGCCAATCTATGGAATGCGCCGGTCGCTGAGTCGGGCGGCCGCTCGACGTCCGATTCGACCTGGCTGGGCTCAGCGGGGCACCCGATTCGACCCGGCTGGGCGTCGGCGGCTACCGGCAGCCTCGCAGCTCGCAGCCTCGCAGCTCGCAGCTCGCAGCCTCGCAGCTCGCGGCCTCGCCGCCTCGGGCGCCTTGGCTTCCACCTGGGGGGCCACCACGGAGCGCGGGTGGCTTCGGTCGCCGTCGTGATGGCGTTGGGGTTGCCACCTGTGGCGTCGGAACGGCCGGCGAGGGGCCGCTCGACGGAGGTCGAGTCGGCCACCCCACGGCTGGCGGGTCCG
>CBDUIC010000186.1:0-8862 GCA_965367245.1 uncultured bacterium
CCCCGCTCGCCCCCCGCCAAGGGCTGCGCCCCTGGACCCGCGACGTGCCTGGGCGGGGCGGGACCGTGGGGAGTGTGGCGGTCGGCAGCGCTCGGCTGCGGGTCAGGCCGGCACCTCGTCGAGGCTGGTCGCGGTGGGCGGCGCGGTGTGGACGATGACGGGCGGGCGGTCACGGCTCGGGGGGCACCACAGTCCACGCTGCACGACGGCGAGGGCCTTGGTGGCCGCGAAGTGGCAGGGCTCGGGCCCGGCACAGCGAAGGGCGAGCTCGAGGTCGTCGGCGATGCGGTCGGCGACCTGCTGGGCGAGGTCGAGGTCTTGACGCCGCAGCGCAGTGACCAGCGCGGCCCCGGCGATGCGGAGCTCCCGGGCCAGGAGGGGCTGGTGGGCCACCTCCAGGGCCCGGGCGCTGGGCGTGAGGGCGTCGAGGAGCCGGTGGCATGCGCCGTACAGCTCGATGTGATGGCGTGCGGTCAGGGTCACCGGCACCTCCTCGGCTGGGGCTACTTGGCGTCGGCGGCGTGGGGCGTGACCATGGCGAGCACCCGCTCCATGAGCGCGTCGTCGGCCCGCAGCTTCTCCCGTACGGTCTCGCGGCCCTGGCCCAGCTTCTCGTCGCCCAGCGCAAACCAGGTCCCATTCTGGGTGATCATGCCGTCTTCGAGAGCGGCCGACATCACCTCGCCGGCCTTGCACACGCCCCGGCCATAGATGATCTCGAACTCCACGCTGCGGAAGGGCGGGGCGAGCTTGTTCTTCACCACCCGCACCTTGGTCTTGTTGCCGATGATCTCGGGCTTGGCGTTGCCCTTGGCGCTGCCCTTCACCGAGCCGATGCGGCGGATGTCGAGGCGCACGGAGCTGTAGAACTTCAGCGCGTTGCCGCCGGTGGTCACCTCGTTGGACCCGAAGGACACGCCGATCTTCTGGCGGACCTGGTTGATGAACAACACCAGGCACCCGGTGCGGCTGGTGACGGCGGTGAGCTTGCGCAGCGCCTTGCTCATCAGCCGCGCCTGCAAGCCCATCTGCTGGTCGCCCATGTCGCCCTCGATCTCGGCCCGAGGGGTGAGGGCGGCCACGGAGTCGATGACGACGAGATCGACCGCCCCGGAGCGCACCAGCGCCTCGGTGACCTCGAGGGCCTGCTCGCCACAGTCGGGCTGGCTGACGAGCAGGTCGTCGACGACGACGCCGAGCTTCGACGCGTAGTTGACGTCGAGGGCGTGCTCGGCATCGATGAAGGCGGCGGTGCCCCCGAGGCGCTGCACCTCGGCGATGGCGTGCAAGGTCAGCGTCGTCTTGCCGCTGGCCTCCGGGCCGTAGATCTCGACCACCCGCCCCCGCGGGTAGCCGCCGATGCCCAGGGCTCGGTCCAGCGCGAGCGAACCGGTGGGGATGACATCGACCTCAGCGGCGGTCTGGTCGCCGAGGCGCATGATGACACCGCTTCCGAAGCGCTTGTGCATGTCCTCGATGGCTGTGTCGAGGGCGGTGGTACGGGACTCTTTGCTCATGGTGTGGCTCCTGGGTGGGGCAGTGCCCCGGGTGGTCACGCCGCGACCAGTGCCCGCCACTGCAGGGCGGCCTCGACGTGGGTGGTGAGGATGGGATCGCTGGCCTTCAGGTCGGCGACGGTGCGCGCGACCCGCAGCAAGCGGGTGGTGGCCCGGGCCGACAGCCGGTGGTGGTCGGCGGCGTGGGCGATGGTGCGTCTCGCCTCGTCGGTCAGCTGGGCGACGCGGGTGATCTCCTGGTCGCTGAGGTGGCCGTTGGGGGCGCGCTGCCCCCGGGCAAGCTGACGGCGGCGGGCATGGCCGACCCGCATCCGCACGACCGCCGATGGCTCTCCCGGCTCCCCGAACAACAAGGTGCTCGGGGTGATGGGCTCGAGCCGCAGGTGCAGGTCGACACGGTCGAGGAGGGGACCGGACAGCCGGCGGAGGTAGCGGTGGGTCTCGGTGACCGGGCAGCCGCAGTCGCTGCTCGCCAGGCCGCACGGGCAGGGGTTCGCCGCCATCACCAGGGTGACGGCCGAGGGCAGGCGCACGTAGCCAGCGGCACGCCTCAGCCGGATCTCCCCCTCCTCGAGGGGCTGGCGGAGGACCTCGATCACGCTGCGCCGGAACTCGGGCGCCTCGTCGAGGAACAGCACGCCCTGGTGGGCCAGCGACAGCTCGCCAGGACGCAGGGACCGATCGCCGACCAGCCCGGCGGCGGTGACGGTGTGGTGGGGGGCACGGAAGGGGCGCTCGTGCAGCAGCCCCTCACAGCCGTCGACCAGGTTGGCCGCGGCATGCACCGCCGTAGCCTCCAGCGCCTCGTCGAAGCTCATGGGCGGCAGGATGGTGGGCAGCCGACGGGCGAGCATGGACTTGCCGCAGCCCGGCGGCCCGATCATCAACATGTGGTGCGCCCCCGCCGCCGACACCTCCAGCGCCTCGCGGGCGAGGACCTGGCCGCGCACGTCGGCCATGTCGACCAGCGATGGCGGCATCGGCGCACTGTCGGCGGCAGGCAGCTGCGGCGCCTCCAGCTCGCCCCGCAGCCACGCGACGGCCTCGGCGAGGCTCCGCACGCCTACCACCTCCACCCCCGGCACCATCGAGGCCTGCAGGGCCGCCTCGTGGGCGACGAGGAGGGTGGCCTGCTCCTGCCGGGCGAGCTGCGCCATGGACAACGCGCCGCGCACCGGACGAAGCTGACCGCCCAGAGCGAGCTCCCCCGCGCAGATCACCCGCTGCACGGCCTCGAGGGGCACCTGCTCGTCGGCGGCGAGGATGCCGAGGGCGGTGGCCAGGTCGAGGGAGGTGCCCTGCTTGCGCAGTGCCGCCGGGGCGAGGTTGACCACGATGCGCTTGCGGGGGAACGACAGGCCGCTGCTCTCCACCGCTGAGCGCACCCGCTCCGAAGACTCCCGCACCGCCCCCTGAGCCAGCCCGACGATCACCATGGCCGGGAGTCGTCGGAGGAGATCCACTTCGACCTCCACCGCCCGCGCATCCACGCCCTCCAACACTGCCCCTCGCACGGTGATCGCCATGGGTCCCTCCCGACGGTGGCGGCCCCATGCGACGATCGATCCATCGGGACGCGATGGGTCGATAGGTTCGTTACATCGAGCTTCTCGTCAGGTTGTGTGCGAGCTGTGGGACCCCACCGACGGACGTCAACCGACGGAGGGCGCGGGCCGATAGGGCCCACGAGCCGGGCGGGCAGCGGGCCGTGGAAGCGACGGACGTCCGTCGCACGGTCCGACGGTGCTACCGTGCACAGGGAGGTCGCCATCTCTGCTGGAGACGACGAGAAGGTCCCACGGCCCCGTGTGCCGATGCCGACCGAGGAAGAGTCCGCGAAGGGAGCGTTCACCCCGTCTCCGCCCGTGCTCCCTGAGGACGCGCCGCTGGTGAGCTATGCCCGGGCCGACGACGAGGCCCTGTCGCACACGCCGGGTGTGCCGGTGCTGCGCAACAACCCCTTCGGCGACTCGCTGGGGTCGGGCGACATGCCCTTCTTCACCCACGACGCGGCAGCGGCCCCTGGGGCCAGCGACGACGGCCACGAGGGGATCCCGACAGGCCTGCCCGCGGTGCTGGGCCGGCTGCAGGAGGTAGAGCTCGACGAGGTGGCGCGCGAGGCCTTCCTGGCCACCCAGCCCCGCAACCTTCGCTACGCGGAGGCCCCGAGTGTCGCGGGTGACGACACCCTGATCAACAAAGTGCCCGAGCTCCCCGACTCGTCGGAAGCCGGGCCCGACACGGTGGTGACCCGTGGGCCACAGATGCCCACGCTTCCGCCCGGAGGGGCCCCCACGGCGGATGCGGCCCCCGTGCCCACCCCCACGGCGGTGCCCGTGTGGATGCTGGCGGCGGGCACGATCCTGGGCTTCGTGGCGGGCTGGGCGGCGGGGATGTTCCTCATGCCCCTGCTGGGCTGAGGAGCCACCGCACGGCATCGCAGGCCGCGGCCCACCGCCACCCGTCGAGGCTCGGCAGCGCGCTCAGTGCCACCCTCGCGGCGGCGAGGCGGGGGAGGGCGAGGGGCGGCAGCTCGGCCTTCCCCGACGCGACGACGTGCCAGGCGTGGTGCACCCACAGCAAGCCCTCGGCGTCGGGAAGCACGCGGCCCGGGCCCAGGCGCTCGCCGTGGGCCGCGAGGAAGGGCACGGCGGTGTCGGGGGCGGCCCGCATGGTGAGCCAGGCACGCAGGGCGATCTCGACCCAGTCGTCGTCGTCGAGGGGGGCGTCGCGGGCTTCGCGGAGCAGGGCGGCGAGGGTGGCGCCGACCGGGTCGTGCTGCTCGTGCAGCCACAGGGCGCGGAGCAGCTCGATGGCGTCGGCGCTACCGGCCTCGGCACGGCCCAGCCACGCGCGGGCGCCGGGGTTGCGGTCGGGGGGCGGCAGCCCGATGGCGCGCCCCGCCCACTGGGCGGCCCAGCGGGTGGCGAGGTCGGCGGAGCTGGCGGCGGGCGCGAGGGCAGCGGCGAGGGCGCTGCGGTCGCCGCCGATCACGGGCCAGGCCATGGCCCCGAGCTGGGCGGCCTCGTCGGCCGGCAGGGGGGTAGTCCACCCAGAGAGGGGCCAGCGGGTGGTCGCAGGGTCGAGGGTGGGAAAGGCCGGGGGCTCGCCCTCGGACAGCAGGACGCGGCGGTCGCCCCGGGCGACGAGAACGCCCTCGATGCGCACGGTGTCGGTGCCGTCGAGGCGGGTGCGCTTGTCGAGGTCGAAGGCGAGCAGGGGCGACACGGCTACCGGAACCCCGCCACTGGAGGCGACCCAGCCGTCAGGGCCCCGCCGACAGGTGACGATGCCGGTGCCAACGGCGAGGCGGGCTCCGGGAGGGAGGGCGGGCAGAGCCGGGGAGGCGGTGGACGCCGAGCGCAGCCGTGGCCGGGTGTGGAAGGCAGGGCCCCCCACCCAGCGGGCGGCGGTGGCGACCCCTGGGTGCCGCACCAGCTCGATCTGGCCGTCGAGCACGTCGCCCAGGCACACCTCGCCTTGGAACAGTCGGCTGGTGATCGGCTCGTTGGCGAGATCGTCGGGATCGAGGGCCAGGGGGCGGTCTTCCAGGGTGACCCAGCCACCGGCCGGGTCGAGGCAGTGCAGCTGCAGCTGGCCGTCGCGCACTTCCACCCCAAGGGGCCACAGCTCGGTGTCGCGACCCGGCGGCAGCACCGGGGCCTCGGCGACGGTGCCCTCGGCCTCTTCGTGCAGCGATGCCCCCAGCAGGTGCAGGCGGAGCTGCTCGGCCAGCAGGGAGCTCCGTACCCACAGGGCCCGCTGGGCCGCGAACCGCTCGTTCGCGTCGTGCTCGGGGCCCAGGGAGACCTGCAGGGTGGTGAGGGCGTCGCCGAGGCCCTCGAGCCCCACCGCCCGGGCGGCGATGGCGAGGTCGGCGAGCTCGGAGGGCAGGGTGGGGTCGGGGCGCTGCAACCCGCCCACCCACAGCACCCGCAGGGCCGCGCGCACGTCGGCGAGGAGGGTGGTGGCGCTCATCGCTCCACCTTGTCGAGGGGCTCGAGGCCGAGGTGGACCATGTGGCTCTGGAGCGTCCGACGCCCCACGCGCTGGGTCACGGGCTGGTGGTACACCGCTGTGATCGGGGCCAGGTCGAGGTGGTCGCGGTCGGCGAAGGCGCGCGCGACCAGGCCGTCGGGGCGGGAGCGAGGGTCGGCGAGGCGCTCGAGGTTGCGGCCGAGGAGCTGCTCGTGAGGGGCCAGGCGCACGCGCAGTCGCAGCGGGAGGCCGCGGCGGTCGCGGGCGAGCACGGTGGCTGTGCCGTGGGTGTCGTCGAAGGTGCAGCGCCCGTAGTGCGCCAGCTCCAGGTAGACCCAGGGGGGCGTGCGGGGAGCGAGGGGGTCGATGCGGCCGTCGCCGAGGCGCTGCAGCACCTCGAGGGCGTCGTCGCAGCGGATCGGGTCGAGGGCCCGCGCCCCGGTCGACGCCACCGGCATGACGTAGGCCTCCCCGGCCAGCGACAGCCGCCCATCGTGGGATACCCGCGCTCCCTCGACCCGCCAGGCGCCGTGGGCCAGCTCGCGCATGCTCCGGGTGATGCTGTCGCTGACGGACTGCCAGGCCAGGCGGGCCGGATCGGTGCCGAAGTAGTGGGTGGGCCGGGTGACCGACGCCATCACCAGCTGCTCGGTCGTGGGGCTGTAGAAGGTGGTGGTGACCCCGACGAAGTCGCTGTCGGTGACCCAGCCGCTCATGCCCAGGGGATGGATCTCCAGGGCATCGTCGACGGCGACGTAGGTGCGACGCGGCGTGCCCACCAGGTCGACCAGCTGGTCGGGCAGCGCTCCCTGGTCGAGGCGGGTGCGCAGGGCGTCGACCCGCAGCGACAGCCGCCCCACACGATCGATCCATGCGTCGGTACGAAAGAGCGGGTCGCGGTCGAGGAAGCGCTCCGTCTCCGTGCGCAGCGACAGCAGCTCGCGCTGGAGCGTCGTGAGGCGCGCGTGGTGAGCCACCTGGGCGGCGGCCTCCAGCTCGGGGAGCGAGGCGCGGGTGAGCCGCTGCAGCCCCTGGCGCGCCAGCTCGAGCAGGAGGCGATCGAGCTGCACGGTCGCGGCCCGCATGCGCTCGAGGGTGTCGGCGGTCCGCTTGTCCACGGCGGGCCCTAACCTACGGGTAGGGGGTCGGTAGGGGCCCGAGCCGGGCGTGGGGGTGGGGCGGCGACCCGCCGTAGGCTATGGTTCGGCTCATGGCGCGATCCTACGAGCTGATGGTCAAGGGGGAAGGGATTGTGCCCCACGCAATGCCCGTCGGCACCACGCCGTTGAGCATCGGTCGTGGGGTGGGCAACGATCTCGTGGTGTCCGACGGCATGGTCTCGTGGGAGCACATGAAGCTGTGGTGCGACGCCGACAACCTGTGGCTCACCGATGTGGGGTCCACCAACGGCACCGAGGTCAACGGCAAGCTGATCGCGGGCACCGTGGCCCTCAAGGAAGGCGACGTGATCAGCGCGGGGTCCCTCGCGCTCACCGTGTCGGTGCGCGGCGACCGGGTGGTCACCAAGGTCCCCACCATCGCGGTCGAGGAGGTCGGCACGGGCCTCAAGCGCCCGCTGCGTGATGGTCGCTTCGTGATCGGGTCTGCGCGTGACTGCGACCTGCGCATCCCCAACGAGGCCGACTACCTCGCCGAGATCGCGGTGCACGGCCCCGGCGACTGCATGCTGGTCATCGGCAACGACGACTACCCGCTGGAGCTGATGGAGGTCGTCGAGGTCGGCGGCCTGCAGCTGCGGCTGTGCGAGGTCGACACGCTGCGCGCCAAGACGCTGCAGCCCATGCAAGATCGCTTCCCCTACGAAGTGGTCGCCTCGCTGGATGGCCCCACCGGGCCCTATGCGTCGCTCAATCACCTGCGCAACGGCGATGCCTGCCGTGTCGAGGCCGAGACGCGGGCCATCCTGCTCTACCTGCTCGCGCAGCGGGTGGTGTCTGACCGCGCCGAGGAGCCTCCCCCCGCGGAGATCGGCTGGGTGCCCGACGAAGAGGTCATCGTCGGCGTGTGGGGTCGCTCCGGGCTCGCCGATGGGGCCAACCGCCTCAAGGTGCTGGTGCACCGGCTGCGGGCCGAGCTGAAGAAGAGCCGGTTCGACCCCTGGGTGATCGAGCGGCGTCGGCGGTTCATCCGCCTGCGCGCCCGCAGGGTGAGCATCGAGTAGCGGCGCTACGGTGTGCGCTGGGGCCAGGCCACGGTGGCCGTCAGCTCGGCGTCGCGCTGGGGGGTGGGCCAGGGATGCTCGCGGAAGGCGCGCAGCACACACAAGGCCGCCTCCTCGTCGCCACCGGCTGCTTCCGCGGAGGCGGGCCCCGACGGGGTGACGGCGAGCACGACCTGCACCGGCTTCGTGGTCTCGCAGGGCTCGAGGGCGTCGCTGAGGCGATGCAGCCCGACATGCCAGCCCTCCCCGAGATCGGGAAGGACGCTGAGCTGCACGACGGCGCCATCGTGCCGAACGTCGTCTGGAACGACCTCGGGCAGGCGCTCGCCTCGCTGCCGCCGGGTGAGCAGCTCCGAGGCGGCCTCCACTCCGCAGGCTCCGGTGGGGTAGCGGCTGGCGTAGGCGGACCACGCCGCCAGGGTGTTGTCGATCCGCGCGTTGCGACAGGCCCGTGCATCGTCGGCCAGCTCGCTCATCCGCCGGTAGGCGAGCTCGGCACAGGATCCGTCGGGGTGGCGCTCGAGGTAGCGCGCCCAGCCCGTCAGCGACTCATGGGTCATCGCCTGCTGGCAGCGCCCCGCATCGCCCGCCAGAGCCAGCCCCATCCACAGCAGCGCGGTCATCGCAGCCCCGGCGTGCACAGGTCGTAGGGGGGCGACAGCACCGCCCACTCGAGGGGGTCGAAGGTGGGGTTGGGACCTTCCCCGGGCAGGCGCACCGCGCAGCCGCTGCCGTAGTCGTCGCCGCCAGCGACGGGGTCGCCATGCGCGTCGACGAGGGTGCCCAGGCGAGACAGCTGGAAGCTGTCGTCGACGCCGTTGGTGCTCACCGCGGAGGTCTCGTAGTCGGCCGGGCCGTAGCCCGCCGCCCAGCCCGAGCCGGTGGTGTAGGTGTCGTAGTCGTTGAAGCCGCTGACGATGAGGAAGGTCTGCCCCGCACCGACCACGGCGGACGGCAGGGCGATGTCGGTAAACGGGCCCCCGTTGGAGGAAAAGCCCAGGGTGTAGTCGTCGAGGAAGGCGTCGCCGCCACCTTCGTTGGTCAGCTCGACCCAGTGCAGCGCACCCACGTCGGCGTCGCCGACCTCGCTGATGAGGAGCAGCGGCCCCGCGATGCCGGTGTCGGTGTCGGTGTCGGTGTCGGTGTCGGTGTCGGTGTCGGTGTCCGTGTCCGTGTCCGTGTCGG
>CBDUIC010000187.1:0-8800 GCA_965367245.1 uncultured bacterium
TCGAGGCCCAGGTGATGCTTCGCTCCGGCGGCGAGCACCTCCTCGACCAGGTGGCGCTGCTGGTTGACCTTGATGGGGTAGACCCCGCGGTAGCGACCGCCGTACTCGTACTTGTCGATGGCCTCGGCGAAGACGCGGTTCATCAGGTTGATGCGTCGCTCGGCGACCTGCGGCATGCGGAGGAGCACCGGCAGCTCGACCCCGCGCTCCACGAGGTCTTCGGTGAGCTCGTGCAGGTCGACCTCGCCCTTGTCGGGACCCGCCGGCGTGGCGACCAGGTGGCCGGCCTCGTTGATGTGGAACAGGCGGCGGCCCCAGTACGGAACGCCGTACAGCTGCTCGCTGTCGTGGATGGACCAGCTCATGGGTAGACCTCAGTCACCGAGGAGATAGGCGAAGATCAGCGGGGCCACGATGGTGGCGTCGGACTCGATCATGAACGAGGGCGTCTGGGCCGTGAGCTTGCCCCAGGTGATCTTCTCGTTGGGAGGCGCCCCGGAGTACCCGCCGTAACTCGTGACGGCGTCGGAGATCTGACAGAAGTAGCCCCAGAAGGGCGTGTCTTCGAGCTCCAGATCCTGAATGAGGGCGGGGACTGCGCAGATCGCGAAGTCGCCGGCGATGCCACCGCCGATCTGGAAGAAGCCGACACTGGGTGCGCCCTCGGCGCGCTGCTCGCTGACCTGACGGTACCAGCGCATCAGCCGGACCATCTGCTCGGTGCCGGCCACCACCGGGCGGTGGTGGGGCAGGTCGCCGTTGAAGACGTGGGCCGCGAACATGTTGCCGGTGGTGGAGTCTTCCCAGCCAGGGGTGAACACGGGGATGCCGGCCCGCCCCGCCGACAGCAGCCACGACTCGCGCCCCTCGAGGAAGTGCTTCTGCACCTCGGGGTCGCTCAGCACGTCGAGCAGGTATTCGCTGGGCATGGCCGAGGTTCCGGCGGCCGCGGCGGCCTGCCACCGCTCGACGAGGCGCCCCTCGATGTGGCGCATGACCGTCTCGGGGATGCAGGTGTCGGTCACCCGGTTCATGCCGCGCTCGTACAGGGCAGCGTCGTCTTCCTTGCGCAGGCCGCGCCAGTCGTCGATGGGCTCGTACTCGTCGCCGGCGAGCAGGTTGAACGCATCTTCTTCGAGGTTGGCGCCCGTGCAGCTGATGCCGTGCACCAGCCCTTCGTCGATGGCGCGGCACAGGATGCGGCCGAGCTGGGCGGTCGACATCGCCCCGGCGAGGCTCACGAACATCTTGCCGCCGGCCTGGATGTGGGCCTCGTAGGCCTTGGCGGCGCGCTTGAGCTCCCGCGCGTTGTAGTGCAGGTAGTGGTGGTCGATGAAGTCGCGAACGTTCACGATGCCTCCGATTGGGAGGCCAGGGCCCACCCGCTGAGCTTGTAGAGGAGCCGGGCGCCCACGTTGGCATCCCAGGAAGAGGATCCGACCTCGCACAGGTCGAAGCCGACGATGTGGCGGCCCGAGCGGCCGAGGGCCGACAGCAGGCCCATGGCCTCACGCCAGCTGAGACCCCCGGGGACCGGGGTGCCCGTGCCGGGACACAGGGCCGGGTCGAGACCGTCGATGTCGAAGCTGATCCACACGTGCTTCGGGAGGCATCCGACGATGGCGTCGGCCAGCTCGCCGAAGCCTCGCCCGCTGTGCTCGTGGGCCATCAGCGTCTGCTCGGTGAACCAGTGGACTCGGTCGTCGGCAGCGGCCAGCTTGCGTTCCTGGCGGCCAAGGTCGCGAAGCCCCACCTGCACCAGGGCCTCGAGGCCGGGCAGCTGCAGGGCGTTGTAGAAGATCGACGCGTGGGACTGCGTGAAGCCTTCGTAGGCGACCCGCAGGTCGGCGTGGGCGTCGACGTGCAGGATGCCCATGCCGGGGTAGCGAGCGGTGGCTGCGCGGAACGCGCCGAGGGGCACGGAGTGGTCGCCGCCCAGGATGCCGGGGATGCGGCCGTCGTCGAGGACCGCAGCGGTGAAGGCCTCGACGTGGTCGGCGACCCGGTCGCTGGCGGCGTTCACCTGGGCGAGGGCTTCCGCGTCGCCCTGGCGAGCCCGCTGTGCGAGGCCGAGGCAGCGCTCGTCGAGCTCACGCATCCACGGCGCCTCGTCGGCCAGCGCGATGCCCTGCCGCCAGGGCTCGCCGGTCTCGGGGTCGGACAGGTCGACCTGGTAGGAGGCTTCGAGTACGGCCGGGGGAGCGTCGGCGGTGCCGTGGCCCGAGCTCGCCGTGGCCTCGAAGGGCACGGGCAGCACGACCACCGCGGCGTCGTCGGGGGAGTGGGGGAGGCCGAAGAGGCCTCCCTCGTCGGCGGGGGCGTCTGGATCGAACTCGTAGGACAAGTGCTGCTCGTGGTGGCGAAGGGGCGTGGTGTATTCGCCGGGGTGGTCGCTAGCCATGCGACGAGGGTGTGTCGAGGCAGGTCGACGCGAGTGGGATGGCACACCAACGGGTGAGGTTGGTCCTCACCTCGCCTGTTCACGGGGTACAATGCCGCACGGCGCCTTGGGGGCAATGATGAGGGGAATCTGCTGGATGCTGCTGGGGCTGGCCGCCTGCGGTCCCATCGACGGCTACACGGAAGACGACTTCACCCTCGTGGGCACCTGGGCGGTGGAAGACGTGGCCTCGAAGAAGAACGGCGTGCCCACCAAGACGCGCGTGAAGTTCCAGCGCAACGGCGAGTGGGAGCTCCTCCGGGAGGGCAACCTGTGCGGTCTGCCCCTCGAGGGGTGGTTCTGCGACGGCAAGGGAGAGTGGAAGCTCAAGCCCGACGCGCTGTTGGCTGGCGACGACACCACCCTGAAGATCACGCCCAAGGGAAAGAAGAAGGCTGACGGCTACGAGGCAGCCTTCCACGACCCCAACGTGTTCTGCTGGAAGCGCGACGTGCTGGGCGAGGAGTGCCTGCTTCGCGAGGAGTGAGCGCCGAATGAGGCATGGAGGATGGGGCGCGCTGCTCGGGATGGCGGCGCTGCCTGCAGCATGCGATGGGCCCTACGAGGCTCCCTGCGAGGTCCGCTCCCATCAGGTGGCGCTGGCGGCGGGCTTCACGCCCGACCTGCAGGTGTCGGGGGATGGCGAGGTGTGGGCCGCCGGATGGCAGATCGACGACGACGATGACGCGTCCACCCGGCTGGCAGGGGTGGCGACCTTCACCCCCGACGGGGCCGTGCTGGCGCAGTGGGTGATCCCCGTTCCGGTGTTGCCCACCGACGTGCTCGGCGGTGAGTCGCCGCTGCAGTGGGCGTGGACGGGGCAGGCACTGGCCGCCGTGCGCAAGATCACCGACGTGCTGCCACCCGATGACAGCGGCGAGCACCTTCGGTCGGTGCTGTCGCTGCGGTCGGTGGCCCCTGACGGCACCGCGGCACTGCCCGTCGAGCTGCTGGCGACCTCGTGCATCGACTGCCAGCTGAGCTGGACGATGCGCGCGCTGGCCGGCAGGGTCGTGGTCCTCTATCAGCCACGCACCCTCACCACCGATCCCGAGGAGCCCCTCGAAGACGGGGTGACGCACTACCTGATCGTCGACCCCGCCGGCCAGGTGCTGGCCACCGGGACCCTCCCCGGGGAGCCGACCGACGACGACCTCGGCCGCTTCGTGGTCGACCCGCTCGGGCAGGGCTTCTGGTTGTCGACGGCGGAAGGGGTGGTCCACTTCGACCGCGACATGCAGTGGGTGGCAGGCCCCTACGCCCCAGGCAGCCAAGGCCCGACGCCCGTGGAGAGTGGCGGCGACACCGTGCATGCGGCGTGGTCCGACGACTTCGACAATGTGGTGCAGCAGTCGTTCGCGGTCGACGGCTCGCCCCTCGGCCCGGTCGAGCGGCTCACCCACGGCACGGCCCAGGCCATCCGCGCTACGGCGCGCGGCATCGGGGTGGTGGCACGCGACGACGGGGAGGCCTTCTTCGTGTGGTCGGTCGATGGGCAGAAGGTGGGCGGCGACACGTTGCTGCCCGACATCCGTGGTGGCTGGCCGGCGCTGGGGGCGTTGTTCGTCGATGGCCGCCACGACTACGCGCTGTTCCTCGGTGACAAGAACCAGGTCGACCGGCTCGAGTTGTCTTGTGAGCGCTAGGCTGTGGGCATCGTTGTGCCTCGCTCTGCCCGTCGGGGCCCTGGCCGCTGACGCCGAGCCACCGGTCGACAACCCGCTGGTGTTCGTGGCCGACCCGTTGTTCTCCATGGAGCCCGGGGTGCGCACGGTCAACTCCCTCGGCCGGGTCGCGTTCCTCTACGACGACGCGCTGGCCAGTGCGGTCGATGTCGACGAGACCCACCCGGTGGGAAAGGCGGCAGCGGTCACCGGGCGTGCGGCGAAGGGGATCTTCGTCGACCTGCCGCTGGTCGTCCTTCAGGCGGCCTTCGTGCACGAGGTGTTCGGTCACGGAGCGCGCGCACGCGAGTTCGATCTGGGGCCGACCTTCTCCTTCCGGCTGTCGCCTCCCTACCGGGAGCTGCTGTCGGGCTACGACCCCGACGGGGCCCTCGCCACGACCTCCTACGAAGGAAGCGGCGTCCCCGACGAAGACATGGCCATGGCGCTGTCGGGCATCGAGGCCGACTATGCCTCGGCGTGGTGGCTGCAGGTCGGCATGGTCCAGCGGGGGGGCTGGATGCACTACCGCGACATGCTGCAGTACGGCGTGTTCCGCCTCGACTACGCACCGTCGCTCCTCGCCGACCAGGGGGAGCCGCCCCGCGACCTGGCCACCCTCAACGACGTGCAGCAATACGTCACCGATCTGCAGCTGCGCACGAACGCCTGGCGCCCGGAAGACCGCGAGGCCATCGCTCGGAACCTGCGGGTCGGCTACCTCGTCGGCCTGGCCGACCCCCTGCTGTGGCTGAGCGCGTACCACGGCATCGTCTCGTATGGGCTGATGGGGCGGCGCCACGCGAGGATGCCGCTCATCGAGGCGGGGGACTGGTCGCTGTTTCCGACGGTGCGCTACGCGCTGACCCCTTTCGGCCCCGAGCACGGGCTCGACCTGTTCGCCGCACATCGCGGGGTGGTCTATGACCTGTACATCCGCGCGGGCACGAGCGGCCTCGAGCCGTCGGTTGGGCTGGGCGCCCGTGCCTTCGGCCTGTCGGTCCGGGAGGGCATCAAGCTGGGGGGAGAGCTCGACGTGTGGCGCCAGCCCGACCTGATGTTCGAGCGGCTGCACGTCTTCGAGCGGCCGCAGCAGCTGGGGGCCCAGGTGGGCGTGCATGTCGAGGCGACCGTGCACCGACAGCTCGGGCTCATCGGGCGCTTGGGCTACAAGTCGGAGGGCTACGTGCTCGCCCAGCCCCTCGCTGCGGGGCCGGTGGGCTACCTCGGCCTGTCCATCACCCCGAGAGCCAGCGACACACCAAGCGAGTAGGCGGCCACCGCACGACGGCTCGCTGCGAGGCTGGCTCAGCAGCCCTCACGCCACCAGCGACAAGCCCTCTGGGTCAGGGACGACCAGCTCGACGCGGGTGCCCTGGCCCGGTGTCGTCCGCACGTCGATGTGCCCGCCGAGGTCCTCCACGACCTGCTGCACCGAGGCCAGCCCCACGCCCCGTCCCGATGACGTGGTCACCGCGTCGGCGGTGGACAGCCCGTCCGCGAACAGCAGCAGACAGCGCTGTCGCTCGGTCATCGCCGCGGCGGCGTCGGGCGACACGATGCCCAGCGCCACGGCGCGCTCGACGACCTTGTTCACGTCGACTCCGCGCCCATCGTCTTCGACGAAGAAGGTCCACGTGGCGTCGGCTCGCTCCATGCCGACCGCGATGGTGGCGGTCTGGGGCTTACCGCCACGGTCCTCGGGGCTCTCCACCCCGTGGTCGACGGCGTTGCGCACCAGATGGACCAGCTGCTCCGCCACCGGGTCGAGGTGAACCGGCACCCGCTCGTCGAGGCCAGACACCTCGACCTTCACGTCTTTGCCGCGTCGCTCGGCCAGCTGCCGCACCGACGCCTCGATGGGCCCGAGAACCCGGCGTGCCTCGTGGCTGCGCATGGCCTGCGTGTGTGCGTGGACCAGGGCCTTCACTTCCTCGACAGTGGTCGCGGCTGCCACGTGCCGCTCGAGCTCGTCGAGGGTCGTAGACGCCACCTGGAAGCTCGTGGCGGCGCCGCCCCGCAGATGAATCTTCCAGATGTCGACGCGTTGGTCGAGGAGGGCCTGTAGGGCTACGCGTGCCTGGCGGAGGTGATGGGCTTCGAGAACAGGCGCATCCTCCAGCCGGTGGATGGTCTGCTGCAGCTCACTGAGGCCGAACTGGCCGAACACGCCCTTGGCGGTGTGCAGGGCCCGTCGCGCGCGGGTCTCCCAGCCTGGCCCCTCCGTGGCGGTGAGCTCAGTGAGGTCGGCATCGAAGCCGTGGACGAAGATCTCGAACCGCTCGCGAAACTGCAGGACGGCGAGGGTCGACCGCATCGTCTCGACGTCGCGCTCGGCCTCGACGAGGTCGCTGATGTCGGCGACGGTGAACAGCAGTGCGTCGACCGCACCCGAGGTCGAGCGCACGACGCTCGCCTCGAGCGACAGGGTTCGGTGCCCCTGCTGGACCCGCTTGGCGATCTGGCCGAGGGCCACCTGCTCCGGCTGCCAGTCATCGAAGACCTGTTCGATGGACAGCTCGAGCATCCCTGCCGCGCGCGCGTCGAGCTCCAGCACGTCGACGAGTCGGGCGCCCTCCACCGTCGGGCAGGAGGGGAACAGCTGCAGGCAGGCGTCGGAGACTCCTGGCCGCACGACCCCATCGGGACCGACCATCAACACCCCATAGGGCACGTTGTCGAGCAGCGTCCGGATGGCTTGGGAGCGAATCCGCTCCTCCTCGCCGGAGAAGTCGGAGAACACCAGGGTGATGCCCGTTCGCGCTCCTTCGTCGTCGAGCGCTGGTGTAGCGGTCATGTACAGCTGGCTCGCGGCTCCTGCAGGGAGTCGACCGGGGTCGAGGGTGACCGGGCCGAGCCACGAACCGTCTGATGCGATCGCTGTCTCGATGGTGTCCCACGAAGGGGTGTCGATGACCTCGGCGACATGAGCGATGCGGGAGCCGAACATCGTGTCGAAGCCGGCATTACCGTACCGCTTCTGCCCCTCGTCGCCGTAGCCCACGATGGCCACCCGCTGGGTGGAGCCGAGGATGCTCGCCAGGTCGTTTCGTGCCTCGATCTGGGTGACGAGCTCCCGCAGCATGGGCTCGTAGCCCAGGCGCCACCGCTCCTCGCTGGTGCGCAGTCGGCCCCACAGCTGCTGGGCCCACGGTTGGTCGAAGTGGTGGGACTCCGGCAGGAAGAAGGTGCCGGTGTGGCCTGTGGCCTCCAGCAGCGACCGGACGTCCTGGTCGACCGTCGTCACGGTGACGGGGCGTGCATGGTGCTCCTGCGTCGGCACGTCGAGCTTCCACCAGAAGTCGCTGTTGAAGTGCCCCGACTTCGGCATCGGCACCTGGCAGCCCTGGCGCCAGGCGGCATGGACCTGCTGCTGCACCGTGAACAGCAGCATGGCTTGCTCTGCGGCGTAGCGCTCCAGCGCCTGACGTGCGGTCTCCCCTTGCTCGCCGACGGCGGTGGCGGCCTTCAGGAAGGCCTGGTCGTAGGACTCGTCGCGCGTCAGCGAGAACAGCCCCTGGCTGAACAGGAAGATGAACTGGTGAAAGAGGCTGTCGAGTAGGGGGTTGTCGACGATGGAGACCGCGAAGTCGCCGTCGTAGGGGTTCCCGCTCAAGTTGCCGCCGACCACTCGCCCGATCCATTGGGAACGAGGCACGATCTCGGCCTCGAGGGTGACGCCGACTCGGGCGAGGAACTCCCGCACCGCGAAGTACACGCCGGTGCTCGTCTCGCTGACGAGCCCTCGCAGGGTGAAGCCGTCTTCGAACCCCGCCTCCGCCAGCATGCGCGCCGACAGGTCGGGGCTGTAGTGGTAGGGCGTCACGTCGTCGGCATGGCCCCAGCTCTCCTGGGTGGCCACGCTGCGCTGCGGGCGGGCGAAGCCGTGCTCCGAGACCTCCGCGATGAGGCTGCGCTTGATGGCATGGTTGAGGGCCTGCCGAACGCGAACGTCTGCAAGGGGCCCTCGGTTGGCGAGCAGGAACCACTGCGACAGGGCGGCGTCGCGACGCCCGACCTCGACCCCCTCCATGCGGGAGGCGCGCACGGCGTCGTGGGAGTCGATATTGAGGGCCACGTCGAGGGAGCCACAAGCAAGGCGGTCGACCCACTCCCGCTGGCGGACGATGGGGATACGGACCTGGTCGACCCCTTGCCCCCCGGCGAAGTGATCATGGTTTCGAGCCAGGAGGATCTCCTCGCCGCGACGCCAGTGCACGAAGCGAAACGCCCCGGTGCCGATGGGGTGGGCCAGCATGGCGTCGCGCCCTTCGGACGCGAGCACGCCCTTCGGGTAGACCGCGAAGAAGAACAGGCGACGCAGCAGCATGGCGTCGGGGAAGGCCGTGGTGATGCGGATGCGGTGGGGGCCGAGGCGCTCCACGGCGCTGATCGACGCCAGGATGCCGCCACCGCACGCGCTGGGGGTGGGGTGGTGGTGGTGGTGGAAGGTGGCCACGACACTGTCGGCATCGAAGGGCTCACCGTTGTGGAAGCGGACACCCTCCCGCAGGGTCATCTCCAGGGTCACCGGGCTCGTCTGCTCCCACCCGATGGCGAGCGACGGCACGACGTCGCCGTCGGGCCCGATGGCGATCAGCGCATCGTTGATGGCCAGCAACGCGACGAACGACTCGGGATCGAACGCATGGAACGCGTCGAGGGCGGGGGGGTCGACCGAGTACAGTCCGAGGTT
>CBDUIC010000188.1:0-8697 GCA_965367245.1 uncultured bacterium
TCGAATCGGGGGTCAGGACGCTAGGTGTTAGACCTCGCCCCTGCCCCCGACCCCCGACCCCCGACCCCCGCCCCAGGCCTACAGCCGCTCGCCGGTGGTCGCGTCGTAGATCGCACGATCGTCCCCCTCGGGGTCGACCACCCGCCACCGCAGCGTGTCCTCGTAGCTGGCGCGGTTGAGGGCCCCCATGCCCACGTCGCCCCACCACGACCAGCTGCGGTCCACCGCATCCACCGCCGCTGCGGCCGTCACCGCGATGCCGTCGGTCTCCTCGATGCGGACCTTGGCGAGGCTGCTCGACGCGAAGTCCTCGTACATCTCCACCGTGCCGGCGTTCACGTCGAGGGTGACGAACAGGTTGTTGTGCCCCCACAGGTCGTCGCCGTAGGTGACGAAGGTGATCTCCCAGTGGGCATCGCCCTCGCGCCAGTCCTCGGGGTCGACCCCGCCGTCGACCTCCCACCGCAGGTTGTGGAAGAACAGCCCGTCGCGCTCCACGTCGACCCGCTCGTCGGCGACCCCGCTGGCCCAGGCGTGGGCGGTGCGCAGGTGCTCGGTAGCGTCCCACCCATCGGGAATGTCGCAGCCCTCCGCGTCGCAGTCGAGCCCGAGCCAGTCGAGCTCGACGAGGCACTCGGCGTTGGGCACCCCGGGGCTGCTGCCGGCGGTGTTGAGGCAGCGGTCTCCGAGGTACCACGCCTGCTGCGTATCGTTGGCCTCGGCCTCGGCCCCATCGGGTCGCAGCGACAGGCTCTGCCCCGCGACGATGTGCTCGGCGGTGAACCACGGGGTGGCGTCGATCACGCGCTCCTCGGCGTCCACCAGAGTGAGCTGCTCCCCGTCGTTGGCCAGCGAAAGATGCCCCTCGAAGTAGACATCGGGATGGCGCTGCCCGACACAGTAGCTGTCCCAGTCGCCACGGCCGATGAAGGTGGTCTCGCCGGCCCGCAGCGGGTGCTCGGCGGTCAGCCGGGCTCGGTCCCCGGCGCCGTTGATCAGGGTGAGGCGCGACAGGTCGATGTCGTCGTTGCTGACGTTGGTGACCTCGAACCACTCGGCCTGTGCGTCGTCACAGGCGTCGGGATCGATCATCACCTCGGTGATCACCAGGTCGCCGGTCTGCTCCCGGGCAGCGTCGGCCCGCTCGGTGGGGACCTCGACATAGGTGGTGCAGGCCAGGGCGAGGGGCAGGGCGAACAGGATGCGCGACATGGAGGCCTCCGAGGCGATGGCGCCTGGTGACCTGGGAAGGGGGACTCGACGAGCTGGTGTGACACCGCCCGTTCAGATGTCACGCGAGGCCGCGATCCCGCAGCAACGGCGCCACCTCGGGGTCGCGACCGCGGAAGGCACGGAAGGCGGCGGCGGGGTCGACGGTGTTGCCCCGCGACAGCACTTCGTTCATGAGGCGGTCGCACAGCTCGGGGTCGTAGAAGCTCTTCTCGGCGAAGGCCTCGGCGGCGTCGGCCACCAGCGCGTCGGCCCACAGGTAGCTGTAGTAGCCGGCGCTGTAGCTCTCGCCGCTGAACAGGTGGGCGAACTGCGGGGTGCGATGCCGCATCACCACCTGCTCCGACAGCCCCCAGCGCTCGAGGATCTCCTTCTCCGCCACGCGGGGGTCGACCCGCTCGGTGAGGGTGTGCAGCTCCATGTCGACCACCGCACTCGCCATGAACTCCATGGTGCGGAAGCCCGCGTCGACGTGCTGGGCGGCCTCGAGCTTGTCGAGCAGCACCTTGTCGGGGGCAGCGCCCGATGCGTGGTGCAGGGCGTAGCGGGCGAGCAGCTCGGGGGTCGTCAGCCAGTGCTCGAAGATCTGGCTGGGGAACTCCACGAAGTCGCGGGCCACGCTCGTGCCGGCCAGGCCGCGGTAGGTGACGTCGGAGGCGAGCCCGTGCAGGGCGTGGCCGAACTCGTGAAACAGCGTCTCGGCCTCGTCGAGAGACAGCAGGGTGGGGGACCCGGCGGGCGCCTTGGTGAAGTTGCAGTTGTTGCTCACGATGGGGAGCACCTCACCGTCCATCTTCGACTGGCTGCGGTAGGCCGTCATCCACGCCCCGCTGCGCTTGCCCTTGCGGGCGTAGGGGTCGAAGTAGAACAGGCCCTTGGGGGTGCCGTCGGCGGTGTGCACCGACCACACGGTGACGTCGGGGTGGGGCACGGCGATGCCCTCCGTGGGCTCGAATGACCACCCGAAGCAGCGCTGCGCCGCCCAGAACATGCCGTCGCGCAGGCGCTCGAGCTGGAAGTGCTCCTGCAAGCTGCTGGCGTCGAAGTCGTGGCGCTGCTGGCGGAGCTGCTCGGCGTAGTAGCGGAGGTCCCACGGCTTCAGCGACACGCCATCCTGGGCGTCGGCCAGGGCCGCGAGCTCGGTCACCTCGGCGTCGAGCTTGGTGGCGGCGGCGCTCCACAGCTGACGCATCAGCTCGAAGGCCTTGGCGGGCTCCTTGGCCATGTTGTGCGACACCACGAGCTCGGCATGATGGGCGAAGCCGAGGATCTGGGCGCGCTCGGCCCGCAGCTCGAGCACGTCGGCGATGAGCTCGTTGTTGTCGTGCTCGTCGCCGTGGTCGCAGCGCCCGTAGTAGTCGCGCCACACCTTCTCGCGCAGGGCCCGCTCCGTGCTGTGGCTGAGGAAGGGCTCCATGCTGCTGCGCTTGTTGGGGATCGCCCACGCGTCGGGCCGGCCCAGGGCCTCGGCAGCCGCCTTGGCGCCCGCGCGGAAGCCCTCCGACAGGCCCCCCAGCTGCTCGGCCGTCAGGAAGGTGACGTAGTTCTCCTCCTCGGCGAGCAGGTTCTCCGAGAACGTCGTGTACAGCACGCTCAGGCGCTGGTTGATGGCCGCGACCTGGGCACGCTGGTCGGCATCGAGGTGGGCCCCTGCGCGGCGGTAGTCACGCACACTCTCGTCGACGAGGCGCTGCTGCTCGGGGTCGAGGTCTTGCTTCGACACCTCGAGGACCCTCTCGTACAGCACGCGGTCTTGCTGAATGGTGTCGCGGAGCTCGGCGAGCTCGGGCTCCATCTGCCGCTGGATCTCGCGGAAGCGAGGTGTCGAGTAGTTGGCCCCCCACAGGTAGTAGATCGTGAGGACCCGGTTGAGGGACTCCCCCATACGCTGCAGCGGCACCATGGTGTTGGCGAAGGTCGGCGGGGCGGGGTCGTCGCGGACGGCCTCGGCCTCGGCGCGCTTGGCGGCCATGGCCTGGCGCAGGGCCGGCACGAAGGCCTCGATGTCGACCTGATCGAGGGGTGGGACCCCACCGAAGGGGCCGGACCAGGGGGCGAGGAGGATGTCAGCGCTCATGAGGTCTCCCGAAGGGTGTGCTGTAGCATCCTGGGGGCCCGGCGGGGTGTCGCGAAGGTGGCGTTGGCCACGGTGCGGTCGGGAAGGTAGGTCCCACCACCATCCCGAAGGAGGGACCATGCGACACGTCTTCGTGGCCGGCGGCACCAGCGGCATCAACCTCGGCATCGCACGGGGCTTCGCCCGTCACGGCGACGCGGTGAGCGTCGTGAGTCGCTCCGAAGACAAGGTGGCCGCCGCCGTCGAGCTGCTGAGGGCCGACGGCCCCTCCGCCTTCGGCACCACCGCCGACGTGCGCGACGCCGACGCGGTCGCCCAGGCGCTGCAGGCCGCGGTCGACGCCCACGGGCCCATCGATGTGCTGATCTCCGGCGCGGCGGGCAACTTCCCGGCACCGGTGCTCGGGATGAGCACCAACGCCTTCGCGAGCGTGGTGAACATCGACCTGCTCGGGACCTTCCACGTGCTCCGCCTCGGCCACCAGCACCTCCGCGCGCCCGGCGCGAGCGTGATCAACATCTCGGCGCCCCAGGCCTTCCTGCCGATGGCGCTGCAGGCCCATGTGTGCGCGGCGAAGGCCGGGGTCGACATGCTCACCCGCACGCTGGCGATGGAGTGGGGGCCCCAGGGCATCCGGGTGAACAGCCTGGTGCCGGGTCCCATCGACGGCACCGAGGGCATGAAGCGCCTGCTGCCCGACCCGGCGATGAAGAAGCAGCTGATGCGCACCGTGCCGCTGCAGCGCATGGGCACCGTCGACGACTGCGCCGATGTCGCCTTGTTCCTCGCCAGCGAAGCTGCCCGCTACGTGTCGGGGGTGGTGTTGCCGGTCGATGGGGGCTGGTCGCTGTCGGGGGCGCAGGTGTCGATGGCGGCTGTGGCCGCAGCGGCGGGCAAGGCGCGGTAGAGTCCCGCCCCTGGAGGGGTGCATGGCAGACGAGGTGACCGACCGCGGCAAGATGATCGCTGCGATCTCCTACGGGGGGTTCTTCTTCGGCTTCCCGCTGGGCATCGTGCCGCTGGTGATGCGCGACGACGCCTTCGCTCTGGAGCACGGCAAGCACGCCACCGCCGTGTGGCTGCTCCACTTCACCATGGTGATGGTGCTGACCTTCGTCGTGACCGCGATTGCGACGGTCACCTGCGGCTTCGGCGCGATTCTCTACCCCTTGATCCTCGTGCCGGCCCTCGCTGGGATGGGCACCTCGGTCCACGGGCTGATCCTGGCGCTCAACGGCGACGCCAGCGAGCCCTTCGGGGGCATGGGGCTGGGGAACATGCTGTTCAGCAGCATCGAGGTCGACGAGGCCGCGGTGGCCAAGCTCGCCGCCGCTGCGTCGAAGGCGCCGGCCAAGGCTGCGCCGGAGGAGGCCGAGGAGGTCGCGGTCGCTGAGGAGGCTCCCGTTGAGGAGGCTCCCGCTGAGGAGGCACCCGTTGAGGAGGCGCCTGCGCCCGAGCCTGCGCCCGACGAGGCGGCCACCGTGGTCGACGCGTCGCCGGTGCCGCCTCCGCCGCCTCCGCCGCCTCCGCCATCCGCTCCGGGCCCGGTGCCCGACGACGCCGATCAGACCACCGACGGGGGCGACGTGCCCCCGCCTCCGCCCCCTGCTCCGCCGCCCGTCGACGCGAGCGACGTGCCGCCTCCTCCGCCCGTGCCCCCTCCGGTGGATGCCAGCGACGCGCCGCCTCCGCCGCCCCTGCCGCCCAAGAGCGAGTGAGGGGCAGCCTGCTGCCGGGCAGCCGCACCGACCGCATGGTGTCGGGGAGCGAGGCCTACGACCACGGCGACCACTGGGTGATCGACACCCCCGCCTGCCGCCTGTCGTCGTGGGGGCACCGGCTGGTGCTGGACGGGCCGCCGGTGGAGCTGGCGCCCTGGTGGGCACGATGGACCGAGGTGCATGGCGGCAAGGGGGTGGCGCGGGCCTACCTGGCCTGGGAGGCCGTCGAGGGGTGGCCGGAGCCGGTGGAGGGGGAGGAGCGCTTCGTGGTGCGGCGGCTGCCGCGGGTCGAGGCGTCGATGGCCGGGCTGCGAAGGCTGAGTCCCGATGACGGGGAGGCCGTGATCGCGCTCATGAACGCGGGGACCGACGAGGGCACCGATGCCGGGGCGATGGCGTATGCACGGTGGGCCTGGTCGGAGCGGGCGGGGGTCCTGGCCGCGGGCCGTGGGGTGCAGCTCGGGGTGTGGGCAGGGGAGGAGCTGGTGGGGACCGCGGCGTTGCTGTGGGACGAGCACGACGCGCGGTACCAAGACGTGGTGGTGCATCCGGGGCATCGCCGGCAGGGGCTGGCGACGCGGCTGGTGGATGCGTTGCGGGGGCTGAGTCCTCACGCGCCGCTGATCAACGCCGTGGAGGGCGGCCAGGCCGACCGGATCTACGAGCGGCTGGGCGGGGAGGTCGTGAGCGTGGCGGCGGCGGTGGCGCAGGCCCGACCGGCGTAGGTGGGGCGCCAGCCAGAAGCGCAGCGGTGTTCGCGACCACCTCGGCGGCGTCGGCGGGTGAGCAGCCCACCGGCAGCCACGACGAGCCAACCTGTCGGCGCTGGCACGGCCGCGCACCCCTTGGTGGGGGTAGGACTCCGCTTCGAGGGCTCCGGCGGCGTGCCGCTCGTACCCGCCGTCGGGGGAGGGCAGCCCTCGTCGACGTACTCGTCGCAGTCCTGGTCGAGCCCGTCGCAGGCCTCCGCCGCACCCGGATAGCGACTCGGGTCGTCGTCGTCGCAGTCGCCGCTGACCAACACCTGCCCCTCGGCGGGGCAGCCCCAGGCGCCGGTGCCCGACCCGACCCCGTCGCCGTCGAGGTCGTCGTACCAGCGCTCCCCCCCGACCGGGTGCTCGTCGATGTCGCCGTCGCAGTTGTTGTCGACCCCGTCGCATCGCTCGACGGCGTCGAAGTGGATGCGTGGGTCGGCATCGTTGCAGTCGCCGGCCTCGCCGACCACGGGGCCGACCCCGTGGACGTCGGGATTGCATCCCTCCCAGGGAGGCTCGGCGTTGCTGCCCCAGCCGTCGCCGTCTCGGTCGAAGTACCAGGTGAACGTGTAGCCGTTGTCGATCTCGCCGTCGCAGTCCTGGTCGACACCATCGCACCACTCCAGCCCGCCAGGGTTCGCGCTGGGGTCGGTGTCGTCGCAGTCCTCCGGCACCGGCCAGCCATCGCCGTCGGCGTCGACCCAGGCGCTGGCGGTGTCGAGCACCGCGGTGTGCCCGGTGCTGGCCCATGCCGCCAGCAGGCCCGACAAGAGCAGCGTCAGCGCCATCGTGCGTCGATAGCGTCGAGGGCGGCGAACAGCTTGCCTCTCGCCTCGACGGCGTGGTCGGTCGTCAGGTCGTGAGGACCGACC
Organism: uncultured bacterium; assembly: GCA_965367245.1. GTDB lineage: Bacteria > Myxococcota_A > UBA796 > UBA796 > CBDUIC01. Next base: position 6,656 of record CBDUIC010000188.1, read on the forward strand.
ACCATCTGCCTGACCTTGGAGGCCCAGGGCAGCAGGAGCTCGGGGGTGGTCAGCGACGAGCGCCCGATGGCCTGCAGGTAGGCCTCGGCCTCGGGAAGGTCGGCGGGAACGGACACACCGGCTCGGATGTAGGCCACGCGCAGCTCGGTGAGGGCGATGCGCAGTCCCAGGGCGGCGGGGGCCACGCCCGCGCGGCGCACCTCGGCGGCCTCCGCGTTCGCCTCGGCCCACAGGGCGCGCACCTCGCGCTCCCGCGCTGCATCGGTCGCCCACCGGTCGCCGTGGGGGTCGAGGGCGGGCAGGGCCAAGGTCAGCAGGAGCAGCGCGATGGTCACGGGGCCCTCGGGGCAGGTATGGGTCAGGAGCTTCCGCCGATAGGCTCCGTGGGAACCCGTCGAACGCTGAACTCAGCGTGACGCGGGGCCGGTGCGGTCCCCACCAGAAACCCATCACCACCAGTGATGGTACCCCCCCCCCCAGGCGTTCAAGGTGCACAATGGAGCGAGCAGGGCGGGGGCCACCCCGGCCGTCGGGGGGCGGCGGTGTCGAGGCACGACATCTAACACCTAGCGTCCCGACCCCGGAATCGAGACCCGACGACCCCGAAATCGAGACCGGAGCATTCTTGAACCCGTGGGGCGGGGTGGCAGCACGTAGGCTGTGAAGCCAGGAGTCGCCCATGCTGTTGTTGATCCAGTCTGCTCTCGCTGCCACCCTGAATGTAGGCCCGGGCCAGGCCTACACCGACCTCGGGGTCGCCCTGGCGTCGGCAGCGTCAGGCGATGAGGTCTACGTGCATGAGGGCACCTACGAGCTGTCGGGTACCCACACGACGTCGGTAGACGACCTGACGGTTCGCGGGGAGGGCAGGGAGGTCGTGTCGATCCTGCCAGCGCCCGGCGGGGCCGACTGCCTGCTGCACCTGGATGGCGTGGTGGCGTCAGGGAAGGCGCGGCTGGCAGGGTTCTCCACGGAGTGCGACCTGTGGGCGACGGGCCACGCGCACGTCGAGGTGAGCGACGTGAACGTCGTCGATCACACCCTCTACGTGGAGGCGACGAGTGTGGTGGTGAGCAAAACGTCGGTCGGTGGACCGAACTTCGCGCTGTTGGATGTGCAGCGCGCCCAGGATGTCACGCTGTCCAAGGTCGACGTGGTGGGCGGCATGGGGGCGGTCGTTGACCTGGCCGCCCCAGCCAGGGTGCACGTGGAGCAGAGTCGATTCGTCGACTCGACGCAGTCGGGGCTGTGGGTAGACGACGATGGCGACACCCGCATCACGCTGGTCGACAACTGGGTGTGTGGCAACGCCAACGGGGGCGTGCTCGTCTATGCGAGAGATGGGCTGAGCCTGTCTGCCCGAGGCAACCGCTTCGTGGGCAACAGCAACTACGGGTACGGCGCCGGACTGGCCGTGACCGACTGGGGGGCCGACCCCACCCATGTCGACCTGGTGGGGAACGTGTTCTGGGGCAACGCGGCAGGCTCCGGGATGTCGGTGTCGCTGCCCGACGTGAACGAGCTCGTCCTGGTGAACAACGTCTTCGCCGCGTCGGGGCAGGCCGCCAAAGGGCCGAGCTACGAGGTCGACCTCGGGGGGACGCCCACGGTCGTCGACCACAACCTGTGGTGGGACACGGCGGGCACGCCCGTCGGTGGGCCGACAGGCGTGGTCGCGACGGGCCCGAGCGCCGTGTTCGCAGACCCGATGTTCATCGCCCCTTCCACGGACTGCGACGTGGCCGACTTCGGCCTGCTGCCGGGGTCACCGGCCATCGATGCCGGGCATCCGTCGATGCTCGACCCGGACGGCACGGTCCGCGACATCGGGCGCTAGGTCTCGACCCCCGCGCCCGCCCCCGGCCACGGCCACGCAAGCACCTCGCGATCGACCTGACCGCAGCTCACCGCCGCCGCCCCACGTGGGGCACGACCCGCCTCCGCTCGGGCCCCCACGCGAACCGAAACACCCAGCTCGCCCCGTCGCGCTCGAGCCCCATCCGCCCTCGATGCAGCAGCCGGTGATGCCCCGGGCACAGGGG
>CBDUIC010000189.1:0-8678 GCA_965367245.1 uncultured bacterium
CGGTGTCGGTCGCCGAGTCGGTGTCGGTGTCGGTGTCGGTGTCGGTGTCGGCATCGGTGTCGGCATCCGTGTCGGTGTCGGTGTCGGCATCCGTGTCGGTGTCGGTATCTCCCGGCGTCGTGTCGGTGTCGCTCTTGTCGTCGCCACCTCCGCTACAGGCGACCAGGAACAGCGGGAGCGACAAGCCAACCAACCAACGCATCGAGACCTCCATGGGGACCCCTGGGCCGCCCGGCGGCCACAAGATGCCCTGTGGTATCGCGGTGCGCCACGCCTCATCACCCACCGGCCCTACTCAGCCGTCGAGCTGGGAGCGAAGCGCCTGCAGCTGTGGAACCTCGATCCCGCATTCCCCAGCGCTGACCAGTAGATCGTCGAGGTGCTGGCGCGTCTGACCCCCCACCTTGGTGAAGTGCACCTTCAGGTAGGTCTGCATGTCGAGGGGAAGGAACCGACTCTGGACCACGCGGCGTGCGATCCGCAGGGTCGGCGCCCCCAAGAGCCAGAGGGGAGCCGGTCGTGACACGCCGCTGCTCGCCTCCACCACCATCAGCGCTTCGTCGATCGCCTGGGCCGCCTGGCGCGGTGCCAGCTGGTCGAAGCGCCACCCCGCCGCCTCCAGGCTCGCCATCAACGCCCCCGTGGCCGCCGAACCCAGCGCCGAGGTCGACCCGAGCGATGCGACGGCGCGCGCCGGGAGGCCACCTGCATGCAGCGCCCCAGCCACGGACTCGGCGTCGGGACCGCATAGCGGGCTCGGCAGCAGCGACGGAGCCCAGACCGCCGTACCCGGAGCTGCGAAGCGACCCTCCTCCCCAGGCAACGGCGTCGCATAGGCGATCAGCGAGATCAGCCCCTGGGTGATCGACAGGTCGGGCCGCAGCGACAAGACACGCTGCACCTCGTCGAACCCCGGCTGGAGCAGCACCGCGGGCACGTGGCCCTGCGCAGCGAGGAAGGCGGGAAGCCACGCCGTGCGTAGCACCGGGCTCGGGACGGCCCACAGGGTGAGGTCGACCTCGACCGAGGCCGGGTCGGTGACGAGCTTGGGGGACGACACCTCCACCGTGCGCGGCCCGCGGAGCACGCTCAACAGATGCAGCCGCAGCCCCGCCTGAAGGCCTGCCACATGAGCCGGCTTCACCAACCAGGTGACGTCCCATCCACTGAGATGCAGCGCACCCCCGAACGCCTGTCCCACCGCACCCGCACCAACGACCAGCACCCTCACCGGAGCCTCCCCGCCCATGCTAGCGTCTCGCCATGTTCGACATCGGCACACAGATCGCAGGCTGGCAGATCGACGAGCTCCTCCATCAGGGCTCGATGGCCACCACCTACCGCGTCCACAAGCCCGGCGACGACAAACCGCACGCCTTGAAGCTGCTCTTCGTGCGCGACCCGTCGTTTCAGGAGCGGCTGCGCCGGGCCGCTAGCGTGCTGGTCACCGTGCGCCATCCGCACCTCGTGTCCGTCGTCGGCCTCATCGAGTACGACGGCATGCAGGGCATCGTGTCGACCTACATCGAGGGGTCTGATCTCGCGACCTGGGCCTCCGCCGAGAAGCGACCCCTCACCGAGCTCATGCCGGTGTTCCTCCAGCTGACCCGAGGGCTCAAGGCGGCGCACAGCCACGGCCTGGTCCACCGCAACCTGAAGCCAGGCAAGGTGCTGATCGACCTGACCGGGCGCCCCCACGTGCACGACTTCATGCTGGGCAAGGTGATGTCGACCAGCACCGAGGCAGCCGTCACCCAGATGGGCACGACCTTCGGCACGCCCCAGTATATGCCCCCCGAGCAGTTCCGCGGCGCCGCACTCGTCGACGAACGAGCCGACCTGTTCTCCCTGGGCTGCCTGCTGTTCGAGCTGATCACCGGCCAGCGGGCCTTCGAGGGCAAGGGCCTGATGGACATCTACCAGAAGGTGGCTGCCTCCGACCGTCCGTCCCTCGCTTCGCTGCGCTCCGATGTGCCTGACGCGCTCGACCAGCTCGTGACCGACCTCACCAAGCCCGACCCCAACGACCGCATCCAGACCACGGCCGACGTGATCGCCCGCATCGACGGCGACCCGGTCCTGCGTCAGCTCATCAACCCGCTCCACTCCACGGCCACGCCCGTTGCGGCCCTCACCTCGGAGCACCCCTCGAGCGTGCCGACCACCGACGAGACGCTGTCCGACGAGGTGGTCGCCCAGTCACCACCATCCGCAGCACCCACCCCTTCGTCCCTCGGGGCCTCCAGGGTGCCCACGGCGAATGTCGACGAGGAGCGCGCCGAGGCGTCCATCATCGAGTTCGACAACGTCGACGACAGCGAAGACGCGACCCCCGCACCAGCCCCCGCCGCGGACCGAGAGCCTGCACCGGCACCCGCCCCTGAGCCGCAGCCCCAAGCAGCGCCCGTGCCCGCGCCTGCGCCTGCGCCTCCACCCGCGCCAAGGCCCGCGGCGACTCAGCCGCTGACCGTCGTAGAGGGCGTGTCGACCGCCCGGGTCGCCATGCTGCTCGCCGTCGTCTTCATCGTGGCCATCGGCCTCGGGATGTGGCTGGCTTCCTACCTGTAGCGCCCGCTACAGGCCGAGCACCTGCCGCACCGCACCGACCACCTCGTCGTGGAGACCACCTGAGGTGGTGATGACGCCCTTGTTGTCGTCGAGCCGACGACCACGGCCAAAGTGTAGCGGCCTGCCGAGTACGTCGGTGACGCGGCCCCCCGCCTCGGTCACCACCGCCCAGCCGGCCGCGTGGTCCCAGATCTTCTCCACATAGCCGGGCTTGGTCGGCAGGCGGAGGTAGATGTGAGCGTCGCCCCGTGCCACGGCGGCGTACTTGCACTGGCTGTCGATGCGATGGGGAGCGGCGGTGATGCCGAGCCGCTCCGCCACCTGAGCCGAGTGCGACTGGTTGGTGTGCGCTGCTTCGACCGACTCGCAGATCCGAGCGTGCGCGAGGTGTGTGGGGCGCTGCACATGGACCGGGCGCTCCGCTGCCTCATCGAGGGTGCGCGTGGTGGCTCCGCCTCCCTTGTGGGCCGCGAACAGGCACCCCCTGCTGCCGGTGTCGGAGGGCAGGTTGGGGCAGCCGAGCACCCCCATGGTGACCTCGCCCTCCTCGATGAGTGCCAGCGCGACGGCATACTGGTCGAGACGCAGGAAGCCCTTGGTGCCATCGATGGGATCGAGGGCGAAGTGCATGCCCTGGGAGCCGCCTTCGTAGGTGCCCCTGTCGATGGCGCCCAGCACCTGGGCCTCGGTCAGCCCGGGGAGCACCTCCTCCACCGCGGCCAGCACCCCGCGCTTCATGGCCTGGTTGGCCGGCTCACGGAGAGCCGCCGCATCCTCCTCTCCGACCAGGGGGACCCCAGGGAAGGCCTCTGCGAGCAGATGGCTGACGACCGCCTGGGCGGCGAAGTCGGCCACCGTGACCGGGCTCTTGTCGCCCTTCTGCAGCGCGGCGCCCGCCACCAGCTCCCGCTGGACGGCCTGGCACACCCGGCTGGCCGAGAGGACGGCTTGCAGCGCAACGGAGCGGGCTTCGACGAGGTTCATGCGTTCTCCGGGCAGGTCGGGGCAGGCCGCCTATCCGCAGGATTCGCCCCCGACGAGCTCGCCCCAGGCGCTACTTGGGCACCCGCAGCTGCTCGGGACGGGCCGTCCAGCCGGTCTTCGGCCGAAGGGCGGGCCCGTCGGGCACCAGGCGCTTCCCCTCCTTGCGGTAGTGCTTTCGCAGCCCGTACGGGAACTCTTGATCGGCGTCGAGGGCCACCGGCCAGTAGCCGTCTCGCACCGCCTTGCGGACCACATCGAGCTCACGCCGCAGCGGGCCCGTCTTGTAGTCGAGGTCCCACACGCCCATGTAGTGCAGGCTCGGCGGGTGACCCGCGTAGGTCGGAAGCCAGGCCGAGAAGGGTGCGAGCACCGGGCCCTCGTGGTCGCGCAGCAGCTCCACCATACGGTCGCCAGCGAGCCGATCCGCTTCGCTGGGCCGCAGGTCGCGCCCGCGTGTGCCGACCGCCGCCCACACCAGCTGCGCCGAGACCAGCACCGCCGCGACCGACCGAGGCATGCGGGCCAGCGCCATCCCGAACAACAGGCTCACGGCCCAGAACATGTGGATGTGCACGTTGAGGAAGCCGCCATTGTGGGCGCGCATCACGGCGGCCAGCCCGACGGACGTGAGGACCACCGCCCCCGCCATCCATGCCTCTGCAGGCAGGCGACGCGGGCGCTCGAGCACGGCCAACACGCACACCACGGCCCCCGTGGCCACCGCCCACACCCCTGGACCACCCGCCTCCGGCGACGCCTGCACGCCAGGGGGGACGGGAAAGCGGGTGGCATACCAGGCGACCAGCATGCCCAGCACGATCGGCAGCCCCGTGGTCAGCGGGACCGGTAGCCGGCTTCGCTGCGCCTGCCGCCCGACAGACCACAGCACAGCAGCGGCTGCCGCAAAGGGCAGCGCAGACCCGAGCTCGAGGGGGGTTCCGGGGAAGAACCGCGTCGGCTCGCTGGGGTGCGACTGGGGCACATCGAGGAGGTAGGTGAGGAACAGCCCACCCGAACGCCACTGAATCAGCGCCACCAGGGCCAGAGCCGGCCCCGCCGAGGCGACGACGAACTGCAGCGCGGGCCGCCAGCCCCGAGCGAGCAGTGCCAGCGCAATGGGAAGCCCGAACGCCCCGGCGTTGTGCTTCATCGTGAAGGAGGCGGCGAGGAGCAGCCCGGCCGCGACCGGTGTGCCCCTTCGGCCGCTCGCTGCCAGGACCACCGACCACGCCAGGCCTGCCACGTACAGCCCGTCGGGACGAACCAGATCGTAGAAGGCGCCCGACCAGCGATACGTGCCGATGAACACCATGCCCGAGGCCAGCGACAGCCCCCATGGCGTGCGCCACTGCCGCAGCAGCCACACAATGGCCCCCGCCGCCGCGAAGGCACCCGCCAGGCTCAGAAGGCGCCCGACGGTGGGCGACAGGCCGAAAGGCCAAGAGGCGAGGGCGACGACCGAGGAGTAGCCGGGAGGGTAGATGTAGGGAACGAAGTCGGGATTGGGCGCCACGTAGAGCGGCTCGCCGCGTGACAGTCGCCACGCGTGGGCGAGCATCCCGCCTTCCATCCACTCCAGGTCGTACGGATAGGTGACCCTCGCCAGCCAGGTTCGTCCTAGCAGACCCAGCAGGAGGACCACGAACAGCCAAGGCAGCGCCTCGGCTCCGCGTCGAAGGAGCGCTCGCATCCGCCGCGAGTAACCGCCCTCGCACGCCCACGCCCCTCCCCCCAGCTCGCTACAAGCCGGGCTTGGTCGGCCTCCCCAAACGGAATAGAGCCGCCGAGATGTCGAACCAATCCCGGACGCGGGCCGTGTGGGCCGGACTAGCGGCCTGTGCCGTCGTTGCGCTGCTGCACCAAGCGATGCACTGGTCATGGTTCATCGACGACGCTGCCATCAGCTTTGCCTACGCACGCAACTGGGCTGCCGGTGAGGGGCTTGTGGCCGTTCCGGGCGGGGAACGCATCGAGGGCTACTCCAACCCCACCTGGGTCGTGCTCCTCACGATGTTCGAGCTCATCGGGCTGTCGGGCTTCGTCATCGCCAAGCCGATGGCGGGCTTGTTCTCGGTGGGCTGCCTCGTGCTGGTCTACCGCATCGCTTGTCAGGCGCTGCCGGGGCGCACCATCGCCCCCTTGCTGGCCCCCTTCACCCTCGCGATGAGCGCCCAGTTCGCGCTGTGGTCTACCTCGGCCCTCGAGAACAGCCTGTTCTGCTTCCTCCTCGCCCTGGGCATCGATCGGGTGCTCATCGAGCGGCAACGAGGGGGCGTGCCGTGGTCGTCGGTGGCCTTCCTCGGCCTCGCTTGGACTCGCCCCGAGGGCCTCCTCTACGCGGCCCTGGGCGGCGCGTGGTTCCTGGTGTTCACCCTACGCGCGGGCCGCGGCATCAAGCCAGTGGCCGCGTGGGTCACGATGTTCTGGGTTCCCTACGGCCTGCTCGAGGCCCTCCGCCTGCACTACTTCGCCTGGCCCCTCGCCAACACCTACTACGCCAAGGTCGGAGTCCAAGGGAGCTACCCGCTGTCGTGGTACCACCGCGGCTGGATGCAGGCGCGTGACTACGCAGACCGGCTGTGGCACGGCTGGATGCTTCCGATCTACTTCTTGGGCTTGTTTGGCACCCGCGGGCGTCGCGCCGCGTTCGCCGCCGTCGCGTGTATCGGCCTGGCCCTGCTGCTGATCTACCCAGGCCCGGAGCGCCTTGCTGGCCTGCCCTTCTGGCCGCGCCACCTCCCACTGCCCCCATGGTTCCTGGTCGGTCGCATTGGAGTGCTCGGCGCCCTCGGTGCCCTCCTTCCCTTCGTGGCGCTGGGCCGTCCGGGGGCTGATGCGAGGGCGATCACCTGGCACATGGCAGCCTGCTCCGTCTTCTTCGCGGTCTACGCCAACGGCGACTGGATGGGCGGCTACCGCTGGATGTCGCTGCTGGCTCCCACAGCCTCGGTGCTGTTCGCCGTGGGTGTGGTGGAGCTCGCAGACTTCGTGGAAGAGCGCGTCACCGCGCAGTCCACCTGGACGACCGCCGGATGGTCTACCGCGTGGCTCGGAGCCGCCCTTCTCCTCCCGCCCAACATGAACCAGACCCGCGACCACGCCTACTTCAACCACGACGAGACCCCCCAGATCGTCAAGCGACGGGCCGACTACACCACCTCCGTGGCTCGGGCGGCCTTCTACGAGGGCGAGGTGGTCAACCTGGAGATGGACCAGGGCGCACACCTTTGGTGGTATCCGCACTACCGCGAGGTCGACATGGCGGGGCTCGTCGACATCCCGATGAGTCGACACCGCTACAACCAGCGCCGGTTCATCCAGGAGTACGTGTTCGACGAGCGCCAGCCCACCTTCGGCCACGTGCACGGGGGCTGGGCCAAGAACTCGGGGTTCAAGACCTACGACGACTGGGCGCCTACCTACTTCGAGCTTCCTCGCTACCACGACAAGGAACTCGGCTGGCACGACGGCGTGTGGGCCCGGCGCGACCTGTTCGTGCGCAGCTCCTACGACAGCGACGCCGATCGTCAGGTCGGCTTCGGTGGCGGTGCCGAGCTCGTGGGGCTCGACGTGCCGGTGGCAGAGTGGGCGCCCGGCCAGGAGGGCTTTGTCGAGCTGGCCTTGCGCACCCTTCCGCGCGGGCCCGACGAAGCGTTTCGGGTGATCCTCTTCCTCAGCCAGGGCGACTGGCTGCACAGCGTCGAGGTCGAGCCGGGCGTCGGCCTGTACCCCATGCACGAATGGGATCCCGACGACATCTACGTTGGGGGCTTTACCGTGCCCGTGCCCGACGACGCACCGACCGGGCCGATGGAGCTGGGCATCCTCTTGCTCGACGCGGCAGGGCGGGTGCTCCCCGCAGGGGGACACGACGGGCGCAAGGCGGTCGCCACCGACGCCCTGGTCGATGGCCCCCGGATGGCGCGTGGAGAGGTACGCTTCGCCGACCTGGTGGCGGTCACGGATGGCGACCACGCCGCCCGGGCCGCCCAAGCCGTCGCCGATGTTCGTGACTACGCCAGCTCGGAGCAGTGCGAGGAGGCCGAGGCCGCCTGGGTGCGGGCCAAGCGGCACCGGCCACGGGCATGGGCATGGCATGATGCGCAGCTCGCCTCGGTGGGGCCGTGGCTGGCGGCTTGCTGGGCCCGTGCCGCAGAGCATGATGCCGAGCAAGGAGTCACGCTCCTGGCCCGAGCTCACCGCTGGGACCACCACAACGAGGCGTTGGCGCGGGTAGGGGCCCCCATCGGCCAGGCGCTGTGGCAGGAAGGCACGACGGCGCGAGAGCAAGGCGACCATGAACGCGCCTACCGAGCCTTCACCCAGCTCCTCTCGTTCCAACCGTGGCGCTCCTGGGCCCGCCGCTACGCGGAGGAAGCGCGCGACGCTCGGCTCGACCTGGCCGGCCTCGAGCGCCGCTGACGAGCGTGATGGCACGCTGAACGGCGTGCCAGCTCACATCAGCGCCCTCCGGCATCCGTCCTGCCTGGCGACGCGCTGGCTAGCGACACCGGAACCGGCGGCTGCCTGTGTCTGACGGCGCCAACGGCCCTTGCCGGGCGAACCCCACGGCGAGCCTCCTCCTCCGGAGCTGCGCACCGGGTAGGCGGGGCGTCGGAGAGCCGCAGCCGAACGCTCTAGCACCTCGCCTAGCCGCGCACAACGGGTCGTCGCTGGCCGTCTCGGTGCCCTCCGGAGGATGCCTCCCGCTGGTGGCAACGGACCACGCCGCGATCAACCCGAGCTCTGCACCACACCGGGCTATCGCTCTGGCGGGGGCAGCTTGTGCACAACAGCAAAAGGGGAGAGGGCATAGCCCTCTCCCCTTCTCTCGGTCCCTACTCGGTAGGGATCCCGAATCGGGCATCAGCCCCCGGAGCCACCAGCACCGCTGCCGCCGCCGGAGCCGCCGCTGCCGCCACCCGAGTCGCCGCTGCCGCCGCCGGAGCCGCCGCTGCCGCCACCGGAGCCGCCGCTGCCGCCACCGGAGTCGCCGCTGCCGCCACCGGAGCCGCCGCTGCCGCCGCCCGAGTCGCCGCTGCCGCCACCCGAGTCGCCGCTGCCGCCGCCCGAGTCGCCGCTGCCGCCACCGGAGTCGCCGCTGCCGCCACCGGAGTCGCCGCTGC
>CBDUIC010000190.1:0-8667 GCA_965367245.1 uncultured bacterium
GGGGGGGCGGGGGGGGGGGGGGGGCGCGGTGCGGGGGCGGGTGCGGGGGCCACAGGCTCGGGCTCCGGGTCCGGCTCCGGCTCCGGCTCCGGCGCGGGCTCGGGCCGAGGGGCAGGCAGGGGTTCGGGCTGCACCTCCACGGGCACAGGCTCGGCCTTCGGCTCCTCGGCAGGCCGCAGGAACCACGAGGCGAAGCCCACCCCCGAGCCCCAGGCCAAGACCACCGCCAGCCCCACCACGAGGGCCGCGAGCCCCAGGCCCAGCCCCAGCCCCAGCCCTCGCAGGCCACCGCGGGAAGCGGGCGGCGGCGTGGGCTGCGAAGGAGGCACCGCGACAGGGCGCGTCACCGGTCGTGGCGCCTCGCTCGCGATGTTGGCGTCGGTGACGGGTGCCAGCGTGCCGCCGGCATCGGGAGACCAGGTGCCGCTGGCGCGCTCGGGTGCGGCCATCGGCGTGAGGTCTTCGGGGCGGTCGTCGGCGATGCGCTTCGCGACGACGCCCCCCTCCCCCGACGCGTCGACGTCGGTGGGCAGGTCGGTGTCGAGCGGCCGCGCCGGGTGCAGCTGCCCCACAGGCACGGCCTCGTCGGGGAGCTCCGTCGCCTGGCCATCCAGGAATCGCATCAGCACGTCGAGATCGGCGAGCCGTAGCTCGGCGTCGACCTCCAGCAGCGCGTCGAGGGCGGCGTAGACCGGCTCCGGAAGGTCAGCGACCAGCTCGCGGGGCGGTGGGTAGCTGCCGTCGAGGACCGCGTTGAACAGCGTGGCGATGTGGCCGCCGTCGAACGGTGGCCGCCCGCACACCAGGCGGTACAGCAGGCAGCCCAGCGACCACATGTCGGCGCGCCGGTCGACGTGGGAGGCGTCGTTGATCTGCTCGGGGGCCATGTAGCCAGGGGTGCCCATCGTGGCGCCCGTGCGCGTCTTGTGGCCTGCGCCGGTGTCGCCCCCGACGGCCTTCGCCAGGCCGAAGTCGGTGACCTTGGGCACCAGCCGCCCCCGCTCCGACGCCAGCAGCACATTGGCCGGCTTCAGGTCGCGATGGATCAGCCCCTGCGCGTGGGCGTGGGCCACCCCGGCACAGATCCCCCGAAACAGCGACAGGGCCTCCTCGGTGGTGGGCTCGTAGGCCTCCAGCCACTCCTCGAGGCTGGGCCCGTCGACGAACTCCATCAGCAGGCCCACGCTGCCCTTCACGTCGACCACGTCGTGCACGCGCACGATGTTCGGGTGCAGCAGCGACGCCTGCACCTTGCCCTCGTGGATCGTGCGCTGGCGCACGTCGCGCGCCCGCAGGGTGAGCACCTTCAGCGCGTGCATCGTGCCCAGCGTGGTGTGCCGCACCCGATACACCGACGCCATGCCGCCTTCGCCGAGGAGGGCCTCGATGGCGTAGCGGTCGACCACCTCACCGGCGTTGAGGAAGCCCATCTCCCTAGAACACGCCGACGAGCACGCCACCCAGGCCGGCCCCGGCGGCGACGCCCAGCGCCACCCCCGAGGCGGTGCCCAGCTGGTTGGCCGCCTGCTGCTCGGAGGCCAGGTCGACATAAGGCGTGGAGGGGTCGTCGAAGCGGTTGGCGTGGGACCGCGCCAGGCCGTAGAGCACGCCCGACGTGATGGCCGCCGCGCCGGCCCCGGCGAGCAGACCCACCGCGGCGACGTCGACGCCGCCGCTCGACGACGCCGACCGCTCCGGAGCGACCTCGTAGGAGGGCAGCGGCATGCTCGGCCACAGGTAGGCGGACTCGGCCACCGCGCCGTCGCCGTCGATGCGCTGGAACACCACCGGGAACGAGGTGCTCCGCTCCAGGGAGACGCGCCCGTTGATCCGCAGCGCACCGTCTGCCGGCGCGGGCGCCGCGACGACCTCGTCTTCCGCTACGTCGAGGGCCTCGTAGGCCGCGAGCACCGGGTTGCCCTCGGGCACCAGCGAGCGCGGAAAGCGGTAGGCCGGCTCGAGCAGCCGAGCCCCGGCGAAGGCGCGCTGCGCCCGCTCCGGCGCGCCCGTCAGGAAGGCCGACAGCCCCTCGTAGCGATGCAGCGACGCGGCGAGCGCGGTGGGCATCGCCTCATCGAGGCACGGCAGCTGCGCGCGGGCCTCCTCCATCTCGGCGGCGAAGGCCGCTTTGTCGAGGGCGCCGAAGGCGGCCTCGGCACGATCGAGGGCAGCGCCCAGCGTGACCGTCGACGCCGACTCGACACAGTCGGCGGCGTGCGCGAAGCCCATGACCAGGGTGAGGATCCACATGCGCCGTTACCCTAGCAGACCCAGGCCCCAGGAGCCCCCTTTGCGTGTGGTCAGCCTCACCTGCTCCAACACCGAGATCGTCGCCGCCCTCGGCCTGGGTCACTTCCTGGTCGGCGTCGACGACCACTCCGACCACCCCCCAGAGCTCCTCGAGGGCCTGCCCCGCCTCGGTCCCGACCTGGGCATCGACATCGACGCCGTCGCTCGCTGCAAGCCCGATCTGGTGCTCGCCAGCCTGACGGTGCCGGGCCACGAGGCGGTGGTGGCGGAGCTCGAGGCCGCCGGGCTGCCGACCATCGCGCCGGCGCCGGTGTCGGTGGCCGACATGCTCGACGACGTGCGCACCATCGCGCGCCACCTGGGCCACCCCGACCGTGGCGAGGCGCTGGCCGCCGAGCTCGACGCCGCCCTGCAGCCGCTGCCCCCCCTGCCTCGCCGGCCCCGCATCCTCGTGGAGTGGTGGCCCAAGCCGGTCATCGTGCCGGGGCGCGACAGCTGGGTCACCCAGCTCCTCGCGCTGGCCGGGGCCGACAATCCCCTGGGCGACGACCCGTGCAAGAGCCGCCCCGTCACCGATGACGAGGTGGTGGCGATGGCTCCCGACGCCGCGGTGCTGTGCTGGTGCGGGGTCCCCTTCGAGCGCTACCGGCCCGACGTGGTCACCGCGCGTGCCGGCTGGGCCGACACCCCTGCGCTGCGCGAAGGTCAGGTCCACTGCATCCCGGAGGCCTACCTGGGTCGCCCCGGGCCGCGGCTGGTGCAGGGGCTGGCGGCGCTGCGTCAGGTGGCCGAGGCGGTGGTGGCGTCGGGTTAGCAGGGCCCTGCCGCTCGCCCCAGGAGTCGCCATGGCTGTCGCCGAAGCCCCCGCCGTCCGCACTGGATACCGCCTCGAGAAGCGGCTCCGGCACCAGGTCGTCGCAGCGTCGAAAGACTTCGGCCTCATCGAGCCCGGCGACCGCATCCTGTGCGGCTTGTCGGGGGGCAAAGACAGCTACGCGATGATGTGGCTGTTGAGGGAGGTCCAGAGGAGGTCGCCCTTCGACTTCACCCTGATCGGCGTCAACCTCGACCAGGGGCATCCCGGCTTCGACCAGCAGGTCATCGTCGACTGGTGCGAGGCCGAGGGCTTCGAGCACCACATGCTCCATCGCGACACCCTGTCGGTGGTGAAGCGCAAGGTGCCCGAGGGTCGAACCTACTGCTCGCTGTGCTCGCGGCTGCGTCGGGGCATCCTCTACGAGACCGCCGTCGAGCTCGGGTGCACCAAGATCGCGCTGGGGCACCACCGCGACGACACCATCGAGACGTTGATGCTCAACCTGTTCTACAGCGGGCAGCTCAAGGCCATGCCGCCCCGGCTCACCAGCGACGACGGCCGCAACGTGGTGATCCGGCCGCTCATCTACTGCGCCGAGGAGGCCATCGCGCAGTTCGCGCGGGAGAAGGCCTTCCCCATCCTGCCGTGCAACCTGTGCGGCAGCCAAGACAACCTGCAGCGCCAGCAGATCAAGCGGCTGCTGGCCGAGTGGAACGCCAAGAACCCCAAGGTGAAGGGCAACCTGCTCGCCGCCCTGGGCAACGTGCGCCCCACCCACCTGCTCGACCGCGAGCTGCGCGACCTCGTGCAGGCCGACGCCCACCGCGAAGACGACGCGTCGGTGATCTAGCCAGGTCTCGAAACCGGGGTCTCGAAACAGGGGTCTCGAAATCGGGGTCAGGACGCTAGGTGTTAGATCTGAGCCGGTCTCGAAATCGGGGTCTCGAAATCGGGGTCAGGACGCTAGGTGTTAGATCTGAGCCGAGGGACTTCCCCTGGTACGCTCTCCCTCAGGGGGACTCATGCTCACACCTCGCCGCGCCACCTTCGGCGGTCGGCTCCTCGTCGCGCTCGCACTGTCTGGCTGCGCGTCCCACCCCGGAACCACCAAGGGCGAGGTCCCCACCACCACGCCCCCCGACACCCTCACCTCCGAGCCGACCGTGCCAACCGACGGCGACGACTGCCTCACCGACGAGGAGCAGTTCGCCCGCGACGTGTCGCCCCTGCTGCAGGCCGACTGCATCGCCTGCCACCAGGCCGGCTCCATCGCCGACGGCACCCGCCACGTGCTCCTGCCCGACAGCGAGGCCGACCACCTCGCCCACAACTTCGGCGTGCTCGTGCCCCTCGCCCTCGAGACGGTCGACGACCTGCCCCTAGTCGTCGCCAAGGCGCTGGGCGAAGCCAGCCACGGCGGGGGCGCCCGGCTCGTCCTGTCTGACCCCGACACCGTCGCCCTGCAGGCCTTCGCGGCGCGGGCCGAGGCACCCGGCGGCTGCGACGATCCCACCGACGACCCGCTGCAGCTCGACGTCCCTGCCTCCCCGGTGCGCCGCCTCACCCCCACCCAGCTGCAGAACACCTACGCCGACCTGTTCCCCGGCGTGTCGGTCGAGGGCCTCGTCGCCGTGCAGGCCGACCCCGTGGTCCACGGCTTCGACAACAACGCCGAGACCCAGGCCGCCACCGCCCTGCAGGTCGGGCAGCTGCACGACGCAGCCTTCGCCGTCGCCGAGGCCGCCATGGCCGACCCCGTCTGGCTGGGCTGCGATCTGTCCGACACGCCCTGCGTGCACGGCTTCCTCGACGACTTCGGCAGCCGGGCCTTCCGCCGCCCCCTGCACGCCGACGAGCTCGACACCTACGTCGGCTTCTACGACGAGCTCCTCGCCGAGGATGGCGACCCCGCCGCCGCCTTGCAGCTCACCCTGCAGGCCTTCCTCGAGAGCCCCAGCCTGCTCTACCTGGTGGAGTTCGGCGCCTCCGACCTCACCGCCCCGGGCGAGCGCGTCGCCCTCACCGACTACGAGGTCGCCTCGCGGCTGTCGTACTTCCTGTGGAACACCCTGCCCGACGACACCCTGTTCGCCGCTGCGGCCGCCGGCGAGCTGGCCACCCCGCAGGGGGTCGAGGCCCAGGCGTGGCGGATGCTCGAAGACGACCGCGCCACGCAGGCCGTCGCCAACTTCCACCGGCTGTGGCTGGAGCTCGAGGAGGTCGACCACATCGCCCCCGATCTCGCCACCTACCCTCAGTGGGACCCCACCTCCTACCCCTCCTTGCTCCGCGCTGAGCTCGACGACCTCGTGCTGCACAGCGCCTTCGGCCCCGACCCCACCCTGTCGACCCTGCTCCTGTCGCCCCGCACCACCGTGGGCGACGCCGGCTTGGCGCAGATCTACGGCTTCGTGCCCGACGGAAGCGGCGTGTCGCAGCTTCCGACCAGCGAGCGCGCCGGGGTGCTCACCCGGATGGGGTGGCTGGGAGCGACGTCCCACGCCGTGTTCGGCAGCCCCATTCAGCGCGGTGTGTTCGTGCTGGAGCGCCTGATGTGCATCCCGCCGCCGGCCCCCCCCGCCGACGTCGACACCGACATCCCCGACGACGACGAGCTCGGGCCCATCGTCACCAACCGCGACCGCTACGAGCAGCACAGCACCGACCCCGCCTGCTTCGGCTGCCACGAGAGCATCGACGGCATCGGCTTCGGCTTCGAGCACTACGACGCCATCGGCGCCTACCGCGACCTCGACAACGGCGCCCCCGTCGACGCCACCGGCGGCTTCGTCGACGGCGACCTGTCGGGCGTCCCCTACGACGGCGCCCTGGAGATGTCGCAGCTACTCGCCAGCAGCGAGACCGTGCATCGCTGCGCCGTCACCCAGTGGTACCGCTACGCCCTCGGGCGAAGCGAGCAGCTCGGCGACCAGCCCACCCTCGATGACCTCACCGCCGCCTACTGGGGCACGGGGGGCGAGCTGCCGCAGCTCCTCGTCGACCTCGCCCTCACCGACAGCTTCCGCACCCGGAGGGCCGAATGAGCCGCCAGGCCCGCCTCGCCCTGAGTCGTCGTCACCTGCTGCAGGCCCTCGGGCTGTCGGCGGGGTCGCTGTTCCTCCCCAGCCGAGGCCTCGCCAAGGGCGCCGCCCCCGCCCGGCGCATCGTGTTCTTCGTGACCGGCCACGGCACCGTGTACGACAACTGGAAGATGCGACCCGGCGGCCAGCCCGACGACGTCGACTTCGAGACCGATCTGACGACCCTCGCCCCCGGCGACTGGAGCCCCATCCTCGCCCCCCTCCAGCGCCACGCGGCGAAGCTCACCGTCCTCGACGGCCTCGCCCATGTCGGGTCGATCGCGGCAGCGTTCAACGAGCACGAGGAGGGCCATGCCACCTGCCTCACCGGCGACCTCCCCCTGCCCCGCGACGGCGCCCTCGGCGTGCCCAGCGGCCCCAGCGTCGACCAGATCCTCGCCGCCGACGCCACCACCCCCTTCCGCAGCCTAGAGTACGCCGTGCTCGGAGGGTGGAACGTCAACTTCGACGAGATGGGCAACGCCATCCCCTACGAGGGGGACCCCGTCGCCGCATGGAACCGCCTGTTCCCTGGCGGCACCGACGGCCTCGACACCACCGCCAGCCGGGTCGCCCGCAAGCAGCACCGCGTGCTCGACCTCGCCAAGCAGCGCTTCGACGCCCTCGCTCCCCAGCTGTCGACCGACGACCGCCTCAAGCTCGAGGCCCACCGCGACCTCGTCGCCGACCTCGAGAACCAGGTGCTGGCCCTGCAGAGCCTGCAGTGCGACCCCGTCGAGCAGCCCACCAGCTCCTGGCCCGAGCCCGCCGACGAGATGGAGGCCTTCCAGGGGCTCGCCGTCGCGGCCCTGTCGTGTGGCCTCACCGAGATCATCACCCTGCGCGGCGGCCAGCTCCCCAACGAGCTCATCGGTGCCCCGGCCGGCGACATCCACAACGACTACGCCCACAGCAGCGACACCGACCCCACCGCCATGGCAGTGATGACCGACTACCACACCTGGTACGCGGAGCGCTTCGCCGAGCTGCTCGACAAGCTCGACGCCATCCCCGAGGCCGGCGGCACCATGCTCGACCACACCCTCGTGGTGTGGACCAACGAGCTGTCGACCGGCACCCACCAGCACGACGACCTGCCCATCGTCTTGGCCGGCGGTAGCTTCGCCTTCGATGTCGGGCGCCTCGTGCGCTACGCCCCCGTGTCGCCCGTGCAGGGGCCGTGGAGCGTCGTCGATGTCGGCCGGCCCCACAACCGGCTGCTGGTGAGCCTCGCCCAGGCGATGGGGTCGACGCGCACCAGCATGGGGCTCACCGAGGTGGCGCTGTCGGATGGCAGCCTGCTCGACTGTACCGGGGCCCTCGACCGGCTGGTGTAGGCGAGCGGGACCTCGACCAGCGAGGAAGGGCATACCCGCACCGTGGTCGTCGAGCGCATGGACGACGGTATCAGGCAAGCCTCCGATGGCCTCGGCTCACGGACTGTGCAGTCGACACTCGTGCACGCCACTGCCCGGTGCCACCGCGGGCGGAGACCCGCCGGCTACGCCAGTGCCGCCGGGCCGCCGGCTGGTCGACGCTGTGCCTGACCCCGTGTCTCCGGTACCCGCGGTTGCGCTCGTGTCGCTGAGACCGGTGCCGCCTGCACCGTTGCCCGAGGCGATGCCCGTGTCGTCGAGGCCGGTACCACCTCGGCCCGTCGCGGCACTGCCGAGCGTGCCGGTGGCGCCGCTGACACCCGAACCCGAGTCGCCGGACCCACCAGAGCCTCCAGAGCCTCCAGAGCCACATGGGTAGCCAGGCTGCCCCCCGGGGCCCCAGTAGCCAGAGTGGCAAGGGTCGATGCTCTTGTTGTGTACGAGCACGCCATCCACGATGTAGTTGTGCACGCTGTCTACCGTGAGGTTGTAGACGACGCGAGGATGCGGCCAATGGCGCAGCTCCGCAACCCGCACGACGGACCACTCCTCACCACTCCAGGCCCACAGCGGGCTACCGACTCGCAGCTCCCCCGCCGTGACCCAGTCCCCACGCAGCGGGTCGTAGAAGGGGTGCTCCGCGGTCACCTCGACGCCGCCGCCAGGCCACGCCAGCTGGAGCACAGCCGGAGCCTCTCGGTGCATCGTGTGCAGTACCCGGTGCGGCGAGATCCTTCCTCCAGCAAGCAGGTCGACGCTCCACACGACATCGCCGACGGCCAGCGTCTCGATCGCTCGGGGGCCCTCGGGCGTGGCGACCGGGGTGCCGGCCACAAAGCAGTAGTAGCTGTCTCGACTGTCAGCGGGGTTTGTGTCGTCACCCGTGTGGGCCGACGTGGCGGAGGACCCGGTGCTGCCCGTGTACCCGGTCGTCGCCGTGTCGGCGGTCGTGGTGCTGTGCGCTGTC
Source organism: uncultured bacterium (assembly GCA_965367245.1). Classification (GTDB taxonomy): domain Bacteria; phylum Myxococcota_A; class UBA796; order UBA796; genus CBDUIC01. The sequence goes on from CBDUIC010000190.1 coordinate 8,491, forward strand.
GAGCCCGAGCTGCTGTCTGTGTCTGCGTCGGTATCGGTGTCCGTGTCGGTGTCCGCATCGGTGTCGGTGTCCGCATCGGTGTCGGTGTCCACATCGGTGTCCGCATCGGTGTCCGCATCGGCGTCTGTGTCGGTGTCGGTGTCGGTGTCGGTGTCGGTGTCGGTGTCGGTGTCGGTG
>CBDUIC010000191.1:0-8571 GCA_965367245.1 uncultured bacterium
CAGCTCCACTGGGACCGCCTGGTCCTCTCCCCCGAGCCGCTGTCGGTGCCTCACGAACCGGAGGTGGGCTGGGTGACCGCGGCACGGGAGGTCCCAGAGGCGCTGTGGGTGAACGGGCCCGGGGAGTCGGAGCGGTTCCTGTTCTACGAGGGCGACACCACCGAGTCGTCGGCCCTGGTGATCGAGCGCGGTGACACCCACCCCACCGACCACTTCGTGCTCCGCAACGTGTCGGCCTTCGACGTGTTCGATGTGGTGTTCGTGCATGGCGGGCGCTCTTGGACGGCACCGCGCATCCCTGCGGGCAAGACGGCGGGCTTCCTGCTGCAGGAGGCCTTCGACCCGGCGGCCACCCGGCAGTGGCTGACCGAGCGGTGGGTGGACCACGCTGGCGTGCCGGCGGTGGACTGGGAGGCCTGCGTCATGATGCGCGACCCGGCGCTCCCGCTGGAGCATGCACAGGGGCATCGCCTGTTCCCTGCAGAGCTCGACGTGCTGTGGGGCGCGTGGGAGAGCCGCCTGCTGGGCGCGCAGGGCACCCGGCTGGTCTACCGCGAGGCGCCGGAGGCTCTCGACGTGGTGATGCCGATCTCGCTGTACACCGACATGTTCCACGATCCGCAGCTGCGGCGCCTCGGCGTGGTGCTCGTGCCCGACCCGCCGCTGCCTTAAGGGGGCTGCGGTCGGTCAGTCGAGGCGAATCGTGGGCTTGCCCTCGCGGCGGCGCCGGTAGAGCATCAGCACCTTGCCGATGCTGCCGGCGAGCTCCGCACCGGTGGCCGCGCAGATCCGCACGCCTGCCTCCTTGACCTCGTCGCGGTCGGCGGCGATCTTCACCTTGATGAGCTCGTGGTTCTCGAGCTCGTCTTCGATCTTGGCGATGACGGCGTCGGTGACGCCCTTGTCGCCGACGAGGACGACGGGCTTGAGGGCGTGGGCCATGCCCTTGAGCTGACGCGCCTGCTTGCTGCTGAGGGCCATGGGTGTGCCTCCGATGCAGCCGTGTACCTCGTTGCCGGTCGACGAGCCTACGCGTCGAGGTCGGGCGCGACCCGGCTCACGGCAAGACCTTCCTCATCCGCTGCCGTGCTCTGGCGGCGTCGCGGAGCACCTCCTCGCGCTCGATCCAGGCAGCCAGCGTCTTCGCCTGGACCTCGCTGGGCAGCAGCGCATCGGGGCGCGCACGGGCTCGCTGCGCCACCTGCTGCAGCACGAGGGCTGCGGCCACGCTCACGTTCAGCGACTGAGCGAAGCCATACATCGGCAGCATCACCACCCCGTCGGCCGCCGCCGTGGCCTCCGGCGACACCCCGTTGTGCTCGGCGCCGAACCACAGGCACACCGGCTCGTCGAGGGGGACCTCGCTCGGGGGCACGGCATCGTCGGTGAGATCGGCCACATACACCCGCTGCCCGGCCGCCTGCAGGGCCGCGATGGCGTCGGTGGCGCTGTCGTGCCGATGCAGGTCGAGCCAGCGCTCGGCGCCGCGGGTAGCGCCCTTGGACGGGCGGAACAGCTGGCCCTCCACCAGGTGCACGCCGTGCACGCCCAGCGCGTCACACGTGCGCAGGATGGCCGACACGTTGTGGCGATGGTGCACGGCCTCGAGGGCACAGGTGAGCCGACCCAGGCGCTGGGAGAGCACCTCGGCCATGCGCTGCTGTCGTCGGGTGAGCTCGGCCATGGGGCGGCCTAGCGTGGACGCTACAGGCTGGCCATCGGGGGCGGGGAGCTGGCGCGGCCAGGCGTGCGCCGGTCGAGCAGCTGAAGATGTGCGCGGTGCGCTGGCGGCGGGCCGTCAGTTGCTGTGCAGTGCGTGGTGCACGCGGCGCCCGACCACGGTGAACCAGAGCGTCACGAAGGCACCGAGCCCGGTGAACACGATGCCGAGCCCTACCAGGCCGAGGGCGTTGCCTGGCCCCGCGTGGGCCCACAACACCCGATGGCTCGTGGCGGGGCGGTGTGCCTCGAGCTCCTCGAGGACCCTGCGGCGCGCTGGCTTCACGACACCGGTCTCGACCTCCTCGAGCCGGGTGCGGTCGTCGACGGCGACCCACACCAGGGTGCCTCGCGGCTGCGACACCGGCAGGTAGGTGTAGCTATCGGTCACGAGGGGGGCGCCGCCGCTCGGCGCTCCGACATGCCATCGCACCCAGGCTCCGGTGTGGCTCGGCAGCAGGTCGCCGTGCACCTCGATCGGCTCGGAGGGCATCGCTCGCCAGGCCAGGGCCTGGGTGCCTGCCAGGGCGACGCCCGCCAGCATCATGGCTACGCCCACCAGAGCTGGCGCGTAGGGCATGCGGTACAGCAGCCGCGCCGAGGGCCCTAGGGTGCCGGCCTGGTGCTCTGCGACGATGTGGTGCGTGAAGGGGTCGTGGGGCTCGCTCACGGGGTTCCGGACGCCGTGGGTGGCGTGTCGGCCGCGGCCTGTGGGATGGGGCCGAAGTGGGCCTCGGGGTCGGCGAACACGGCCTTGAGGGTGCTCGCCATCCGGGCGGCGTGGGCGCCGTCCATCAGACGGTGATCGAAGGTGGCGAACAGGCGCATGACCCTGGCGATGCGGGTGTCGTCGCTGTCGTCGTTGACCAGCACCTCCTTCTTCACCGCCCCCATGGCCAGCAGCAGGGGCACCCGACTGTAGGGCACCAGCGGCACGTAGGCGGCCTCGAGCCCCAGCGAGCCGATGTTGGTCACCATCACCGAGCCGAACGGGTCTTTGGGGAGCCCGGCCCACCGCAGGTCGAGGTTGAGGGTGTAGAGCAGGAAGGAGATGGTGTCGAGGACCCAGCCCACGAGCCATCCAGGGAGCTGCTTGAAGGTCTTGCGCGTGCTCTCCTTCTCTTCGTCGCGGCCCTGCCGCACCCGCTCGGCCACCCGCCGGAACTCCTCGACGATCTCGGGCACGCTCTTGTCGTTGGCCCGGCGGATGGTGAGCCCCGACAGGTCGATCTGGCCGGTCTCGGGGTCCTTCATCATCACCTGGAAGAACACGTCGGCGTCTTTGCGTAGGTAGACCCTGTTGAAGCGCAGGATCGCGTTCGCGTCGGGCATCTCGGCCAGCACCAGACCCACCGCCTTGGCCATCAGGTGGGTCAGGGTGAGCTTCTGCCCCGTCGCCTCTCGGAAGGCCTCGATGTAGTCGAGGGCGGGGTCGACCTCGAGGGCGAGGCTGCCGTAGACAGACGGGTCTTTGGCCACCTTCCAGGTGCCCAGCGCGATCATCCGAAACGACGACAGACCCGTGTGGCGGCGAAGCTCGACATTGGGCATGGGCCCTCCCTCGTCCGAGGGTCGCACCGATCACCGGCGACCGCCAAGCGTGAAACCCATGTCGCGATCTGGCGCCCTCGCTCCTGCGGGCCTGTCGGTGGACTTCGCTACGACTCCGACGGGCACGTACTCCTCGCTGCAGCCCCGGGGCTGGCACGAGATCTGCGACAGCAAGCGTCGTCTGGGAGGACCACGATGAAGTCACTCGTCACCATCCTGATCGTGAGCGCAGGCCTGATGGGCTGTCGGGCCGAGCACTGGTACAGCTCCGACACCGCTGAGCTCGAGCTCGACATCGACGCGGTCGCCGCGGTCGACGCCCGGGTGGTGACCCCACCAGGCGCTTGGCCCGACAAGGAGCTGTACGGCGACGCCCTGCGGCTGAGCGCCGATGGCTACCAGGTCGACTTCGTCGGGGAGGTGGTCGACGGTCGGGTGACCGACGAGCGGCGTGACATCGACGACCACTGGGGCGACAACGTCAACGTGCTCGACGCGTGGCGGGACTGCGAGGTCGGGGCACGGTGCGACCGCACCTTCCGCTTCGCGGTGTCCTGCGATGTCGACGACGGCCCCTGCGACGCGCTGGTGGAGGCCGACGCCTTCTTGTCGGTGCACCTCGAGCCGACGCAGGCCCGTCGCAGGGGGGACCCGCTGCGCCTGTCGCTGGAGGCCGTGGACCGCCAGGGTGGCCGACCCGACTAGAGGCTGGCGATGCGCTCCGCCTGAGGGCTGTCGGGCGGGGTGACCTGCCGCAGCCGGTCGATGAGCTGCGGTGCCTCGGGGGTGCCGGAGGTCTTGGCGGCGAGGGCGGCCAGGTACAGATCGCTCCACTGGGGCTTGCTCACCAGCCCGCGCGCTACGTCGGCGAGCTCCAGGGCACGCTCCCGCTCGACGCCATCCTCGAGGTAGAGGGTGGCGAGCATGCGGTGCACGGCGAGGTCGGGGGGCTGGTAGCCGCACTGCCCGGGGCTGCTGCAGCCGGTAGCCTCCAGCGAGGCCTCGAGGGCGCGCATGGCCTGGGGCCGGTGGCCGGCGGCGAGGCGCACGCGCGCGAGGACCAGGTAGGCCTGCGACTGCCGCGGGTGGTCGCGCAGCACGGTGAGCAGCAGCGCCTCGGCCTCCTCGAGCTGGCCCTGGGCCTCGAGCAAGGTGGCGAAGAACAGCGAGCCCAGCTTGGGCTGATCGGCCCGGGCCGAGCGCATCACCCGCACGGCCCCCGACAGGTCGCCGGACTCGGCGAGGCACTGGGCGAGGAAGGTGGCGGAGTGGCGCTGGCCCATGGGGTGGTGCCCTGGCGCGACCTCGGCGAAGCGGCGCAGGGAGCGCGCGGCGGCTGCAGCGTCGCCGAGGGCATAGGCGGCGCGGGCGCGCTCGAAGCACACCAGCGGGTCGTCGTCGGGGAGGGCGAGGAAGGCCTGCAGCGCGAGGTTGGCCTTGCCCTCGTCGAGGTCGAGGGCCGCCTGGGCGAACGAAGCGCCGAGGTCGGTCACCGAGCCGCGCAGGGCCTCCGGGTAGCCCTCGACCAGCAGAGCCAGCCGTGCCTCGAGCTCCTCGCGGTCGGCGTCGAAGGCGCTCTCGTCGGCGGTGGCATCCAGCCAGGAGGGGCCGCCGGTGATGCCGAGGGGGTCGGCCTCGAGCATGCGTCGTTGGGACTCCTCCTTCGCCCGCTGCACCGCCACCGACCGGTCGGCGCGCATCTGTCGCAGCTCGCGCCGGACGTCGCGGAAGCGCTCCTCGTGGCCGCCGTGGTGGAAGCGATCGGCGAGCTCCAGGTGCTCGGCGGCGCGCACGTCGCTGCCGCTGCGGCAGTGGTCGAGGGCGGCCTCGAGGTTGCGGAGGGCCAGGGCGTTCTCGGCCTGCTCCAGCAGGGCAGGGGCCTCGGCATGCTCGACATCGAGCAGCTCCAGACGCGCCTCCTGGGGCCGGCCGGCGGCCAGCTCGACCTTGGCCCGGGCGACGCGATCGGCAGGGGAGGGGAACAACCAGCTGAGCAAGCCCACTACGGCCTCCATGCCTGCCATCGTAACGCCCCGGCAGCCGTCCGTGACCCGCGTTACGCAGCGGCCATGGCCATCCTACGCGTCGCCCAGCTCGGGCACCCAGTCCTCCGCATGGTCGCCGAGCCCGTCCCGGTCGACCTGATCCTGTCCCCAGGCTTCCAGCAGTTCTGCGACGACCTGCTGGAGACGATGGACGAGTACGACGGTGCGGGGCTCGCGGCCCCCCAGGTCCACGTCTCGATGCGGGTGGTGGTGCTCACCCTCCGCAGTGCCGACGGCCCACAGTTTCTGATCAACCCCGAGATCGAGGTGCTGTCCGACACCACCTCGCGCACGTGGGAAGGCTGCCTGTCGGTCGAGGGCTTCCGAGGCCTGGTGGAGCGGCCCGACCACATCCGTGTCGAGGCCTACGACCGCGACGGCGAACGCATCGCCTTCGAGCTGCGGGGCTTTCCCGCCGTGGTCACCCAGCACGAGTGCGACCACCTCGACGGCGTGATCTACGTCGATCGGGTGCTTCCTCGAAGCCTGATGTTCGTCAAGGAATACCGCCGGTGGGGTCCGCCGGAGGAATACGCCGACGACGACGACTACGACGACGACGAAGACTACGACGACCTCGACTTCGAGGAATAGCCGCAGGGAGGGGCATGGTGCGCTGGCTGTGTCTCTTCGCGATGGGCTGTGGTGGGGCGGCCGCCGAGGCCCAGCCCGAGCCTGCGGGCACGGCGACGACCGCTTCGCTCGAGGTGCTGCAGGTCGTGCGGCCGGACGGGGAGATCGAGCAGGTCTACGCCCACGTCGAGGTCCCCGAGGGAGAGGGGCCGTTCCCGGTGGTCGTCTATGCCCACGGGCAGTCCCTCGACTCGGCGTTTCGCTGCCAGGAGGGGCCGCCGAGCGATGCGGTGAGTGAGCACGCGGCGCTGGTAGCCCAGGGGCTCGCCGCCCGAGGCTGGCTGACGGTCGCGCCGCTGTACCGAAACCGGGGTCCCGACGCTCCGTTGGTCGGCGAGCTGTGGCCCCGCGACCATCGGCTCCTCGACGCGTCGGCGGTGCTTGCGGCGGCCCACTTGGGCGCGAGCCATCCTCAGGGCGATGCGCGGGTGGGGCTTCTCGGCCTGTCGATGGGCAGCTTCCCGGTGCTGTGGGCCGCGTCGGAAGAGCCTGCCCTCGCCCCGCTTCAGGAGGGTCTCGACCTCCGCATCGCCATCAGCGGCGGCATGCTCGGCGACCACCTGGGCAACATCGGTCGCACCGTGCACGCCCTCGACGCCGAGGAAGACCTCGCCCGGGCCGAGGCCATCACCTTCGCCGTGGTCGGGGCGCTGCAGTTCCTTTCGTTCGAGCGTGGGCACGACCCCATCGTCGACAGCAGCTTCGTCGCCGACCTGCTGACCGGGCGGGGGCAGTCGCTGGTGCAGGAGGGGCTGCTGGTCGCTGCGAGCTGTGAGGGGGTGGTCGGGCCGCCGATCTGTGCCATCGACTGCTTCACCGACACGTTCTACGAGGTGCTGGGCGACGCGCCGCTGCAAGCGGAGTCTTTCCTGGCGCCAGAGGCCGTGGATGCCTGGCGGTTCTGGGAGACGAGCGAAGCCGCCGACCCGGGTGCTGCTCACCCCAACCCGCTGCTCGCGGCGCTGCGGGCCGCTTCACCGGCCTACGGGCTGCCGGGGGCGCGGGTGCCTCGGTTGGTGGCGATCACCTCCGTGGGCGATCACGTAGTCCAACAGCAGCTCGCCTATGGTTCCGAGCCACTCGACCGATTCCTGGCTGCCCTCGCCGCGACCGGTGCGGAGGCCGAGCACATCGCGATCGATGCCGAGGGCTGCGGCCACGAAGACTACCTGCTACCGCACCGCCCCGAGTGCGGCTTCGATGCCCTCACGGCCGCGCTGGCCGCCAGCCTGGAGAGCCCCTGATGCGCCTCGCGACCTTCAACGTAGAGAACCTGTTCACCCGCTACCGCTTCGCCCGGGGCGTCGACCCCCAAGAGGCCAAGGAAGAGGGGTTCACTTCGGAAGACCTTCGCTTTCGCCTGCACGATGCCCAGAGCAAGCGGCTCACCGCCGACGTGATCGGAGCACTGAAGGCCGACGTGGTGGCCCTGCAGGAGGTGGAAGACCTCCACACCCTGAAGAACTTCCGCGACCGGTTCCTCGGTGGCTCCGAGGTGTGGCCCCACGCGCTGGTGATCGATGGCAACGACGACCGCCACATCGACGTGGGCGTGCTGTCACGCTGGCCCATCGTGCATGCGCGGTCGTGGCAGCACCTGCGTGGCGAGGGCGGGCGGCCGGTGTTCGACCGTGACTGCCTCGAGGTCGACATCGACGGCCCCACCGGATTGGTGACGCTGTACGTGAACCACTTCAAGTCGATGCGGGCCCCCGAGGGAGCGGATGGGCCCGGGCGGGCGCTCACCCGCGACCGCCGACTCGCCCAGGCCGACGCGGTGATGCAGATCGTGCGCGAGCGCTTCGGGCGGGATCCTGGCCAGGGCCGGTGGGTGATCTGCGGCGACTTCAACGACTACCTCGACGACAGCGAAGAGGGCCAGAGCGCCCTGCGCGAGCTGGTGGGGTGGGACGCCGCGGAGAACGTCGTCGAGCGGTTGCCCGAGGGCGAGCGCTGGACGCACTACTGGGGTGGAAGCCGTCGCTACGGGCTGCCGGAGGCCTACCGGCAGCTCGACTACCTGCTGGTGAGCCGAGCCCTGGCCGACGCGAGCCCCGGAGTCCCCTTCATCGAGCGCCGTGGCCAGCCGAAGCGGGCGTCGCGCTACGACGGGCCTCGGTTCAACGGGGTGGGGGGGAGTCGACCGAAGGCGTCCGACCACTGCCCTGTCGTGTTCGAGCTGAGGTAGCCGATGCTTTGGTTGTGGCTGTGGGGCTGTGGGCTGCGGGAGCCGGTCGACGTGGCGCCTGCCCTGGCGGCTCAGGGCGAGGCGGCTCGCGGGGAGCCTCGGTACCAGATGACCTGCGCACGGTGTCACGGGCAGAGCGGGCGGGGGGTGTCGCGTACGCCGGCCCTGGCGGGGCGGGTGCACGCCATGAGCGATGAGGTGCTCCTCGATGCGATGCTCAATGGTCGTGGGGCGATGAGCCCGCAGCGACTGACCGCGGAGCAGGCCGCCGACGTGCTCGCCTACCTGCGAGCTGAGTGGCCCGACTAGCGGCGGGAAACCCGGGTGATGGGCGACGGATCGGCTGGAGGGGGATTGTACGGGAAGCCGCAACTTGCGCGTGGCCGTACATGCCGGTGCGCGGCCTGGGGATTGTACGGGAAGCCGCAACTTGCG
>CBDUIC010000192.1:0-8514 GCA_965367245.1 uncultured bacterium
AAGCTCGTCGAAGAGCCCCTTCACGATGTCGGCCTCCTCGAAGGAGCTGTTCTGGTTCCCGAAGTGCTCGACCGGGACGTACCAAAGGCCGGCTCCAGCAAACCGAGTCGGTCCCACGAGCTGCTGCTTCGACAGTTCGGGCCGCGACGACAGGCGACTCTCATAGAACAGCTCGGAGGTGAGCTCGCAGATGGATGGGTGCAACCTCCACGTTTCGCCCAAGAACAGGCCGCGGTTCGCGGGGATGGTCTGCTTCCCCGCCAGGAGGTGCTCGAGCGCCGAGGCTTCGGCGCCTTCGGGATGCGTGCCTTGCAGCGGCTGGTCGAGCTGCTGGGGGTCCCCGAGCATCACCACGTTCTCTGCCGCCTGAGCCACCGCGATGGCGTTGGCGAGGGAGAACTGCCCCGCCTCATCGATGAACAACACATCCACTAGGTTCGCCAGGTCTTCGCGGGCCCAGAGCCAGGCGGTGCCGGCGGCCACCTGCGCATCGCCCTGGACCAGCGCATCCGCGACCTGGATGTTCTTGGTCGCCTCGAGGATGGGCTGCCCGGTGTCCTTCGCTGCCTTGCCGCTCACCTTCTGGATGCACCGGAGATTCAGTCCTTCCTCTGCAGCAGCAGCGACCACACCGTCCAGCAGGTTGCGAATCACCTTGTGGCTGGCCGCCGTGACGCCGACGGTCTTGCCCGCTCTGACCAACGCACAGATCATCCGCGCACCGGTGTAGGTCTTCCCAGCGCCGGGCGGCCCCTGGATCGCGAGGACGCCGCCATCCAGATCGAGGGCAATGCGGCGTGCAGCCTCCAGCGTGCCCTCGTCGGGGAGCTGAAGTGGCTGACGACTCGGCTTCGAGGTCTTCAATCGCGGCGCTCGACCGAGCAAGAGGTCGCGAGCTGCGCGGCGTGGCCCCGGAGCGTCGAGCCCATGCTCGGATGCCCATTGGCCCAGCCGGAAAAGCGACTTGGCCTGCTCTGGCGCATTGACGACCTTGTGCGTGAACACGGCGGTCGGATGGAGGTCTCCACTGTCCGAGCGCTTCTTGATGTCGATCAGGCGGGTGCGGCTGTCGATGGCCACGACGGTCCCGAGCTTGTCTCCGCCATGGTTGTGCAGCGGGTCTTTCGGCTGCACACCTGTGTCCTGGGTGGAGAAGCGGTAGCGATGAACCGGGCACTTGTCGGTGCCCCCATCTCGCTCGACGAACTCCAAGCCGCCGACCGCCGCGTTCTCGTGCAGCAGGTCTTCTTCGTCGAGGTCGGCGAGTCGAAAGTACTCCCACCAAGGCGCCTTCTCCTCGCGACGGTGCCAGGTGAGCAGATGGGCGAGCAGCCACCGCCCTTGCTCGACCGCACCTCTCTCGGCTGGGTCAGCCGGGACCCCGTCAAGGAGGGAGGCCATCAGTTCCTGAATTCGCACCTGCTGGTCGTCGAGTTCCCGCTCCGTGCTCTCGGGTAGCGTGGGACGGGAGATGTCGGCCCCTATAGCCGCGAGGTCAGACCGTAGCTGCTCGAGCCAGTTGCGAAGGTAGAAGGTCGAGACACAGTCGTCGCGGTTGTAGGTCTCGACCGCTTCGCGGACATCGTCGGGAATCACCTCGACCTGCCCAAGCTCCAGCGCCCGCTCGAAAGCCCGGAGGCTGGCGGACGCCTCGCACAGCTCAATCTCGCGGTCGTACCCGTAGAATTGCTCCAGGTCCTTGATGCTGTAGCGCTCGATGCCTGCTCGAACCGCCTGGCGGGCGACCGCGTACAGGTCCACGAAGAGCCCGGCCCGAAGCATCTGATCGACCTCTGCCTCCCGTGTGTCGTACCGGCCCATGAGCCGCTTGACCGCACTCGGCTCGTACGGGGCGAAATGGTAGATGTGGAGGTCGGGATGCTTCGACCATCGCTCCATGACCTCGTCTACGAACGCCTCGAAGGACGCACGTTCCTCCAGGCCGTCGATGGCCCATCGTGTGTGGTACGCGGTCGAGTCATCCTCTCGAGTGACCCATCCGAGCAGATACTCGAGCCCGCCGGTGCCTACGAACGCATCGCCTTCGATGTCGAAGAAGATGTCGCCGGCTGATGGCGCCGGGAGACGCGCCAGCCCTCGTTCCGGGCTGTGGGGTAGCAGCTCGTACACGGGCTGGCCGGTCTGACGGGCCTCCAGCTGCACGCGCGCCTGCTCTCGGATCTGGGTGTAGCTGGCGCGAGCCCCCCTTCGTGGCCGACGCTCGATCGGCAGCGGCAGGAGGGCGAGCTCTTCCAGGGTGTGGACTCCCCACTCTTCCAGCTCCCGCCGCTGCGTGGTGGAGATGCCAGCAACCAAGCTCAGGTGGTCATCCTCGCGGCGCCGCTGTTGGCACCCGGACCACCAGCGGCAGATGTCGCACTGTGCCACGGGCTCCGGATAGGTCTCCGCGATCTCTTCCGCACTCACTGCCGTGACCAGGCGCGCCTTCACGAAGCGGTAGTACGCCAGGTAGTCGTCGACCCGGAACGTCTCTCTCTCGAACCCGGTGCCCGGCGACACGACGTGCATGAACTCGGGCGTAAGGCCCTGCACGCCGGCAATGATGTCGGAGTAGAGGCAGAGCTGCAGGATAGTCCCGGCGCGGGTGTTCCGCGCGAGCTTCGTGTCGACCACTTCGTAGCTCCACGCCTCATCCTGCGGCACGCGCAGGAGCACATCCGCGCGGCCGAACCACCGATCGTGCACCAAGGTGGGCTGAACGATGATGTCCGCCCCCCCGCGCATCGCGTTGATCGTGGCGGAGAAGGCCGTGCCCACGGTGTGGGCGCTCACGTCCACGACCGACAAGCCCATGTACCGGAGGTGGTTGAGGTAGTTCTCCTCATGCTCGAACCCTCGCTGCTGAAGCACCTCGAGGATCGGATCTCTCCAGACGGGAGGCTCCAGCTGCCCCCGGGAGGCCGCGAGGTTCAGCTGTGTGAGATGCCGACAGCCAAGGTGGTTGGCCAGGTCGCTGGCAGAGAGTCGGAGTTCGTCGTGCAGGAGCCTCATGCCGCCCATCCTCACGCCACGACCCATGGTGGCGCAAGCGGGATCGGGTGCCCAGACTTTCGGTGTCCGATAGTGGCTGCCCCTGCGTCACAGGGTTGTGGTCGCATCCAACACCAACCGCGCCTCGGGCGCTCTCGAACGACACGTGCACTACACCGCAACGATCACCAGCGCCTCCCTTCGGGTACGCGAGAGTCGGATCATCGCCAGGCTTCTGCTGGATCACGTGGATGATGCTGGATGGAAGCAAGCGATTGTCGAAGACAACGTCCTGCAGATGGGGTCGCCGGTCTCCATTCGTCGCGTGTCTCGCCTTCTGCGCGCCCGACTCGAACCGCTGGGGCCTGGGTTGTGGGTGATGGTCCGCGACGGGTCGAAGGAAATCGCGACCCAGGCCGTGTTCGCCGGGGCAGTCAAGGAGAGCCGGCTTCTCGGGGACTTTCTCGACATTGCGCTTCGAGAGCAGCGGGCTCTTTTCGCGAAGTGCGTCAGCAACCGGGTGTGGTCCGACTTCATCGACGGCTGCAGGGGGCGCGACCCCAACATGCCTCACTGGAGCAACGCGACGGTTGCCCGTCTTCGCTCCGGCGTGTTCAGCATGCTCGCCGAGGCCGGCTACCTGAACGACACCCGCAGCCTGCGGCTCCAGAACGTCTTCTTGGACCAACAGCTGGTGGAGTACTTGCGCGAACGGAACGAAACGTATGTGCTGCGGTGCCTGGAGGTGACTGAGTGAGCGCTTCTCTGAACAGCCGGCTCAACCAGATCGTGCCGCTCGTCACGAACGACGCCTTCCTGTCCAGCGAAGGCATCGGCAACGAGATCGCCTGCTACATCTTCGACTACCCGGCGGAGCACGAGCTCGTCGTTCGCGAGCACATCGCGCTGATGCTCGGGCGATTCGCCTCTCACCATTCCAACCTCAAGGTCCTCCACATCAACCTGTTGGACGTCGTTCTCGCCTACCTCAAAGGGCGTCGACTGTTGGACAAGGCCATCAAGATGCAAGCGAAGAAGGGCGACGCAGGTGTTCTACGGGCCCTCGCTGGCCCCCTGGCGGCGGAAAAGATCCGTGACTTCATTGCCGCGGAGTACGCGCCGGCCGAACAAGACCTGGTCCTGATGTCTGGCGTAGGGAGCGTGTGGCCGATGCTTCGAGCCCATGGCCTGCTCAACAGCTTGCACAGCGTCATGGGGCAGACGCCACTCGTGATGTTCTACCCAGGCAGCTTCGATGGCACGACGCTCCGCCTGTTCGGTCGCATCACATCGACCACATCCAAGCCGGGCACGAAGCCTTACTACCGCGCCTTCATCCTGGTGCCCGAGAGGACGGAAGCATGAAGATCCAGCAGCTCTTCGAGCGAGACATCCATCGCCCCATCAACGGCGTGGTGAAAGCTGACCAGCTCGATGCGTCCTCGGTGTGGCAGGAGCTCGACGAGTTCGTCGTCACTCGCGAGCTCACCCGCCACATGCACGACCTGGTGTCCGTTCTGCTGTCGACCATCGGCTCGCCGAACGCGGCAGACAAGAACGGCATCTGGGTGTCAGGCTTCTTTGGTTGCGGGAAGTCCCACTTCATCAAGGTGCTGTCGTACCTGCTGGAGAACAAGGAACACGGCCTGTTCAAGGAGCGAAAGCGCGCGGTCGAGTTCTTCGAAGACAAGTTCGACGACGCGATGCTCTATGCCGACCTAAAGAAGGTGGTGGCTGAGAGCACCGACACGATTCTCTTCAACATCGACAGCAAGGCAGACCATCGCAAAGGCCGCGACGCTCTCCTCCGGGTGTTCCTCAAGGTCCTCAACGAGAAGCAAGGCTACAGCGGCGATCATCCCCACATTGCTCACATGGAGCGGCACCTCGAAGAGAAGGGGAAACTCGATGTGTTCCGCGCCGCGTTCGAGCGAGCCTCCGGTGAACCCTGGGAGGACGAGCGCGATGCGTGGGAGTTCCACCGCGATGAAGTGATTGCGGCGTTGACGGAGACGCTCGGTCAGAGCGAGAGCTCGGTCGAGAAGTGGGTCGACGGAGCTGAAGACAACTTCACGCTGACCGTCGAGAACTTCGCGAAGTGGGTGAAACGCTACCTCGACAGCCAGGGGCCCAGCCACCGGATCATGTTCTTGGTCGACGAGGTCGGGCAGTTCATCGGTAACGACACCCACATGATGCTCAACCTTCAGACCATCACCGAGCAGCTGGGCACCGTGTGCAAGGGGCGAGCATGGGTCGTGGTGACCTCCCAGGAAGATCTCGACGCCGTGCTCGGTGACATCGGCACCACCAAGGCCAACGACTTCTCGAAGATCCAGGGTCGGTTCAAGACCCGCCTGTCCCTCTCTAGCGCCAACGTGGATGAGGTGATCAAGAAGCGTCTTCTCGAGAAGAACGACGAAGCACTCGCACCCCTCGCTGGCGCCTACGAGGGCAAGCACGACATCCTGCGAAACCAGCTGTCGTTCGTCCATTCGGGCATGTCCTTCAAGACCTACACCGACGCCGATGACTTCGCCGCCTGCTACCCCTTCGCCGCGTACCAGTTCACCCTCGTGCAGAAGGTCTTCGAGTCCATCCGCAAGGCCGGAGCGACGGGCCTGCATCTGTCGCAGGGCGAACGGTCAACGCTCGACGCATTTCAGGGGGCCGCCAAGCAGGTAGGCACCGAGAGGGTCGGCGCATTGGTACCGTTCTATCGGTTCTACCCAGCGGTCGAAGGCTTCCTCGACACGGCGGTCAAGCGCACGATCGACCAAGCCGCCGAGAACCATGCACTCAAGCCTTTCGACACCATCGTGCTGCAGGAGCTCTTCCTGATCCGCTACATCGACGAGCTGCCAGGTTCCGTCGACAACCTGGTGACGCTGTGCGTGGATGGGATCGACGTGGACCGCCTCTCCCTCCGGAAGAAGATCGAGGCATCGCTTGCCCGCCTCGAGAGCGAGACGCTGATCGCTCGGAACGGCGACCTGTACTTCTTCCTGACCAACGAAGAGCGCGACATCGGTCGAGAGATCAAGAACACCATGGTGCCCTCCGGCGCCGAGGAGCGAGAGCTCGGGAAGCTACTGTTCGAAGACATCCTCGGCGACCAGCGCAAGCACACCTACACCGTGACGGGTCGCGACTTCCCGTTCACCCGGCTGTGTGACGACCACCCGGTGGGCCACCGCGTCGAAGGGAGTGTCGAGGTGTCGTTCACGAGCCCGCTCGGCGACAACTACGCCGTCTTCTCCGAGGATTCGCAGTGCATCGTCCACACGATGACCGAGCAGGGGCGCGTCCTGGTACGCCTCCCCGACGACGCGATCCTGGGTCGCGAGCTGCGAACCTACCTGCAGACCGAGTCGTACGTGCGGACCAAGCACACAGGTTCGCTCCCTGACACCACCAAGCGAATCCTCCGCGACCGCAGCGAGGAGAACCGTGGCCGCCGGGGGAGGATTCTCCAGAGCCTCCGCAACTTGCTGGGCGAAGCCGACTACTTCGCGAGCGGCAAGAAGCTGGACATCGGGCGGACAGAGCCCAAGAAAGCCCTGTCCGACGCGCTTGAGTATCTGATCAAGAACGCCTACCCGAAGATGGGGTACATCCAGCACCTCCAGACCCACCCGAAGCAAGAGATCCAGAGCACCCTTCGAGCGAACGACCTCGAGCAGGTCACGATGGGCCTCTCGACGCCGGAGGCCAACGCCGAGGCGTTGGATGATCTTCGGGAGTACATCCGGCTGTGTGCCCTGACGAACAAGCAGATCGTACTTCACGATCTCATCGAGAAGCGGTATGGCGGCCGCCCCTACGGCTGGCCCGAGCTCGAAGTGGTGCTGCTCGTCGCGCGGCTGGCGGTCCTCAAGGAGATCAATCTGCTGGTCAGCAAGGCCCCCCTGACACTCGACCAGGCCTACGACCACCTGACGTCGTCCAGCAAGCAGCGCAAGGTGGTCATCACGCGTCGCGAGACCGCTGGCGGAGAGCTGATCAAGAAGGCGCAAGCACTGGGGAAAGAGCTGTTCGCCCAGGTGGGTCCCGGCGCCGAGGATGCCCTATTCTCCTTCTTGCGAGACCACCTCGCGCGCTGGAGCAGCGACCTGTCGAACTACGAGCCGCTCGCGCGGACGGGTAAATACCCTGGTTTGTCCGAAATCGAGGGCAGCATCGGGGCGCTTCGCCAGTATGTGGAGGAAACCGACTCGCTGCGATTCCTGCGACGGTTCATCGACAACCGCGGTGATCTCCTGGACCTCGCCGACGACATCCAGGACCTCTCGGGCTTCTACAAGAGTCAGAAGCACAGCTGGGAGAAGCTTCGGAACGCCGTGGATGAGCTGGCGCAGAACCGGATGCAGCTCACGGCCCATGAGACTGCAGGCCCGGCACTCGCCCGCATGGAAGAGATCCTGAACACGCCGCGGCCGTACGGACTGCTCCACGAAGTGGCTGGCCTCGCAGATACGGCCCGCACCGTCAACGAGGAGCTCGTCGCGGCCTCCCGAACGCCTGCCGTGGCGGGCATCCGGGGGCTGCTCGACGGTGTCACCGAGGAGCTGGACAAGGTGTCCGCAGACGAGGCCTTACAGAGGCGAGCCGTGGCCGAGCTCAACAGCCTCTTCCAAACGGCCGAGGAAGCCACCAGCATCGCGCACATCGCGCAGGCAAGGCAGACGGCAGAGGCGGCGTTCGACAGGGCGCTCACGGCCATCGAAGCAGCCCAGGCCACCAAGCCGGCAGCTGGCCCAGACGACACCACTCCGAAGCCGAAGGTGAAGAAGCGGCGGGTGGTGCAGCCGCGCTCGTTGTGGTCGTCGGGCTTCATCGAGACCTCGGACGACGTGGAGGCCTTCCTCTCAGCCCTCAGGGCAGAGCTCGAGGCCGCTCTAGCCGCCGACGAACGCATCCAGCTGAAATGAGAGTCACGGAATGAACACGACGCAGCTGAAGAACTACGCCCCCGCCGCACGACGGGCGTTCATCACCGCGGTGACGGCACAGGCAGGCCGTCTCGGCATCAGCGCGACGGCAACCGCGCCGGCTCGCGTCGAGGGAGACGTGTTGCTGGTGGCGGGCAACGCCTTCCCGAAGGCGCTCGCGGGAGGCCGCAAACGGCTGCTGGACCGGATTGGGTCGCAGGGGTTCGCAGCCACGATGGAGGCCATCGCCTACACATGGTTCAACCGCCTGGTGGCGCTGCGGTACATGGAGCTCCACGGGTATCTGGACCACGGCTACCGGGTGCTGAGCCACCCCGATGGGCAGGGCCGACCGGAGATCATGGACCACGCCGCCGATGTCGACCTGCCCGGTCTCGACAGGGCGCGGGCGGTGGAGCTGAAGCTCGACGGGACCAAAGACGAGGAGCTCTATCGACTGCTGCTGAAGGCACAGTGCAACGCGCTGCACAAGGCGATGCCGTTCTTGTTCGAGAGACTGGGAGACGAGACCGAGCTGCTGCTGCCAGCGAACCTCCTGCACACCGACTCGCTGATCCGTCAGCTGGTCGAG
>CBDUIC010000193.1:0-8198 GCA_965367245.1 uncultured bacterium
CAAGGGCGCTGCAGAGGGGCGTCGCGCTCCTGCGGCCGGCCCTTTACGCTATGCGGTGGGCGTGGTCGAATTCGGAACGTGGGGTGGGGCGCCGGTCGGGGCGACGATGTTGTCGTGGTGGGCGTGAGCGAGCGACAGCCAGTCTGCTGGGAGCACAGAGCTGGGGGGCGCAAGTCGTGGTCGGTGTGGCGCTGATGGTGGGCGGGGGCGGTGACGAGGGATGCGCGGTCGGTATCACCGAGGTGGAGGCCGACGAGGAGGTAGCTGGGGCGCGGGCTGGCCTGGTTGTCATGGGCGTTCCGCAAGCCGTGGCGCCTCCAAGTGCGGGAATGTCCATCAGCAGGAGCCTGAACGCACGGTTTCCCGGCGCCCTCCACTGACGCAGATCAGTACGTCGTCGTGGTCGGGTGTCCAACCGTCCGTGCTGGAGCAGTACACACTTGACTCACCCCGACAGGACCTCGGTCAGTCCGGTCTGCAGACAACGGCTCCGCTGGCCTTCACGTTGCATTGCACTGCCTCATGCTCGAATGGCAAAGGCAATTCGCCAGTGCAGCTGGCACACACTCTCCCGCAGACCAGGTAGGTATTTCCCTTCGGAAGCCAGGACTCGCATGCAACCTCCTCCGGAATGCTGGCGTCGATTTGGGGCTGCACGCAGAGGGTGGCTTCGACCTTGGTGTTTTCTCCCTTGTAGTCATCTTGGGTCAGGATCCAGAACTGGTCCCCGTCGTAGACCCACGCCCTAGAGACGACAGAGTCAATTCCCTGGGTCTCTTGGACAGCCCAGAAGGGTTCGGCGGAGGAGAGTGCTGTTGCCGCGCAGTCGTCCAATGTGGCGCCTGGCTGGAAGACTCCACAACTGATGGCCTCCGGGCCGGCGATGTCGGCAGACAGCGCGTTGAGATCACAAGCGGTACCTGTACCGCAACTCATCAGCGAGGAGAGCGCCGCAGCCCAGAATGGGCCGTAGTCTGGTCGCCTGATGGGCCTGGAATGCATGGTTCTAGCCTCCAGCCCGTGGGTATCCTGGGAACGTATGGCGGGCATTTGCCGCGATTGTGGTCGGGGCTTCGGCACATGAGTTCGATGAGAGCGGGGTTGGCCGTAGGCCGTGGGTCTGGCAATGGGCGGGGCGTGTCCCCTTCCTTGCGAACGTTGCCGACAAGACCCATGGTGGCCGTCGGCACAGGCGACGTCTGGGTCATCGCCACGGGGGAGGATGGAGGCCGAGCCAGCCTGGGTCGAGTCGGCGGGCCCCTGCCGCTCCGCGGACAGTGTCCTAGGACGAGGCTGGAGAAGGGCTGGTCGGGGTCGAGCCCGCGGGCGCGGAGCGGGTCTCTGCTGCCCGCGAAGACGGCAGAGTCGTCATGGTGACTTGCAACTCTTCCAGCGACGCCCACACGTCGCGGACACTGACGCTGCCGGCGCCCGGTACGATGACAGCCGCGGTGGGGTGCCGCTGCGAAGGCCCGTAACCCCCGCCCAACGTCCGCTTGCTGCTGACGAACGGCCCTGTGGGCCTGGCTCGCGGAGCTCACCTCGCAGCAGAAGCGCGCGTTGGGCACGGTCGTAGTCGGAACGGGGCGTGAAGCGCCGGTCGGGGCGACGATGTTGTCGTGGTGGGCGTGCGCGAGCGACAGCCAGGGTGGGAGAGAGAAGTGCTGGGGCGGGTTGCGTACTGGGTGTGGCGCTGATGGTGGGCGCGGGCGGTGACGAGGAAGAGGTCGTCAACTCGGCCCGGAATCAGCTCCGTCGACCATTCACCCAGGATTCTTGCTTAGCGCCACGTCGGCATCGGTCTCTTGGTCTACGTGTCGCCACGGTTCGTGAGAGCTGGCGAAGACCGCTGCCCCCACCAACAGCGTCAGCCATGGTGCGGCGGCAGCGACGGGGCTGGGTGGTGGGGTCAACCCCATCGGAAGGTACCACGCGGCAAGCCCGGCAACCATGGGCATTGCCATCCCCAGGCTGACGACCCCCCTTACGTCGCGACCAGACAGCGGCCACGCCATCAGGGCGAGAAGCAGTGGCGGCCCGTGGCTGTGGGCCGTGGGCGCGAGCATCGTGGGAACGGACATCGGCAGCTGCGCCCTCACGGCCAGTGCCCCCTGCACGAACGCTGCCGCGCCCCAGATGAGCAATAGCACCTTGCTGGCGACCAAACCCGCCGCCATCCGCCGCCACCGCCCGGGGTGATGTGCGCGGATGCTCCCAGCCACGAGTACGAGGATGCCGACCGTGACAGCCAGATTCCCCAGATGCAGCATCCACAAGTAGGCGGGTCGAGCGCTCCCTTGCAGCCAGGCGAGCAGCATCACGTCGACGGGTTGCCACGCCTGAAGCAGGATGTGCCACGCTGCAGGCAGGAAGGCGAGGGTACAAAGAACTCGTCGTCGAGTTTCGGTCATGGGGCCATCTACCCTGCCGGTCGACGCGCAACGTCGTGTGTCACACGGTGTTGCCGCCGGGGTCATGCTCGCGGGGGGTGGGGCGAGTCTCTGCTGCCCGCGGAGACGGTCGGGGCCGGAGTGGTACGCGCAGCTCTCGAGGGAGGGTGTCGTCCGGCATGCGGCTGGGACACGGTAAGCTTGGGTGGGGCGAGTCGCGGGGTGGGTGCTGGCGGGTGAGCCCAAGACCCACGCCCAACGACCGGCAGCGGCTGCCGAAACGGCCCGTTGGGCCTGACTCGCAGAGCTCGCCTCGCAGCCGAGCCGCGCGTTGGGCGTGGTCGAGTCGGAACGAGGGTGCGGCTCCGGCGTCTGCCAGGGGCGAGGCGGGCCCGTATCGCTCGATGCGATGGCGCGACGGGTCCAAAGCGCGCAACGTAAGGGCAACGCGGCTTGGGTCAGCCGATCTTAGCGTTCCGTAGCCGCTCGTACAGTCGGGTCTCCGCGTCGGCGACGCGATGCTCATCGAATCGATGCATCCGCCCCAAACCACTTCTGGAACACTACGGAAACTCCCGGCTGCGGGTGGGATACCCCAATGCCTCTTGTCCTCACCAAGGGAGGTTGCCTGGAAGAGAGCGATGATGTATCGTACCGGGACGGTGAGGAGGCAGAGTGAGACGGATGTGTAGCAAGGCACTCTCACTCTCACTCTCACTCGTGGCTCTGCCTGCTGAAGCGCTGGCATGGACCTGCCCGAGCGAGACTGGATACGCAGCCCCCTGGTCCCATGCGTGGCTTCCTACAGATCAGATCCCGGCCCCGACGTGGCCGGATCCTTACGATGATGAGAGTCCTGGAGCGTGCGACGACGCCACGCCGCCTTCATGGTGCAGTGAGAACCTCGCGATGGTTCCTGCGGGGGCCTACGACCGAGGCGGCCCGATGGTACTGTGGCTTCCGGGGAAGGGAGCGGATCCGTCCAAGCACGAGATCGTGCTGAAGACAGCGGCCTACGCGGGCTACCGTACCGTTGGTCTAGCATTCGACAACCTGTACTACACCCGCGCTGAGTGGTGCGACGTCGAAGGCAACGGCACCACCTTGAAGGGAGGGGTCTGCGGCGACGGCTGCCAGTTCGCCACCGGCTTCGAGATGCTCGATGGGGTCGACGACGCCGCTACGCCCTACCCGGCCCACCGGATGCGCTCAATCAAGGGGCGGCTCTCCCTCGCACTCAACGACCTGTATCTGAAAGACCTCGACGACGGAACCAACGATCACCAGTGGGATGACTTCTGTACTTACGATGCGGTCGATGGAACGGTCGTGCACTACGATGAGATGATCGTATCCGGTTTTTCGGCCGGTGGCCAGATGGCCCAGTTCATCTCCTATGTAGAGCCCGTCGTAGGGTTGTTCGCGGTGGAAGCGGGGGCCGATTACTGCGAGTATAACGTTTCGAGCCCCTCGACCGTCGGATACCCCGACGAATACGACGACCACGCGGGCTACCCTCCCTGCGCCGACGATGTGGTCGACAGCGGCGACACCGGGCTTCGGTGCGACGCTGATGCCCGCCGTGTGGCGGTGCACGAGGACGGTGACGTCTTTGGCCTGCTCGCCCATGTCGACGACAACCTCGAGCAGGTCGGCATCGACACCGTCGAACACGACGTCGATCCCGAGCTCGACACGGGCCTCATGCCGGACTTCGACCACAACCTCTTCTCCACCGCTCATGCGGTGCCTGGGGGCTGCACGGCGCACGAATCGATGGCTGAGGACGGGTGTGTCGCATTGCCATCGGGTGCGGCGGCCCCAGTCTCGGCGCCCGATGACGCCTACCTGTTTCCTGCCTATCTTCAGGCATTCTGTGATGTGGGCCCGTGATCTTCTTGTATTGCCTGGCGCCTGCTTTGGCCTACGAACCGGAGACCACCTGGTGGCATCTCGACCAGGTGGAATTGGCACCTTGGGGCCGCCTTTCGACCGAGCACTCTGCTCTCTTCATCCCGGCTGAGGACTACCGCCTTTTCTCTGTCGAAGCAGAATCTAGCTCCGGTCCCGTCCTCGTTGCCTCGCAGAGTGAGGAGTACTGCGGGGATGCGCAATCCGTCCTGGTTGGCGAAAAGCACCAGGTGCTATGTAGTATTCCAGTGGAAGGCATCTTGGCCTGGGAGGATCGCGAGCTGGTGGCGGACGACACCTGGCTGCTTCACGGGGTGTCAGACGTCGACGGAGACGGGTACCACGACCTCTTTGGTCGTGATGCCCTCCATCTCTACCGAGACGGCGGCTACGAGCGTGTCGAATACCCACCGCCCAACGTGGAGGCCCTCGATGGGCGCCGGGTGCCGGTGGCCGATCTCACCGGGGATGGTCGCTCCGACTTGATCGCCTCCTACTACGTCGACGAGCAGTTCTTTGGCTACTTCTACAACTTCGACGCAGGCGTCATCGAGCTCCACCCTGGGGAGAGCGGTGGCTACGGGGAGCCCCTCTGGCGCATCGAGCTCGACCAGCCGCTGTTCGAGGCGCTTCCTCTCCAGCTCGACGACGATCCGCAGCTCGAGCTCCTCGGCCTGATCGCTGATGGCTTCAGCACCTTGGGTCCGGATTTCCGATCAGTGTATGTCGCGCGCTTCGACTTCGACGAGACGGGCCAGCTGGATCAGCAGATCGTGTACGACGAGTTGCCCGATGCCGTCCCGTTCTGCCACGGCTCGTGCGAGCCTCGCATGGAGCCTATGGGGGATGTGGATGGCGACGGCTATGACGACGTGTTGGTGGCCATCTCCTACCAGGAGACGAAGCAAGAGACCTCGGCGCTTCACATCCTGACAGGTGCCAACGGATTCGACCTGACGCGCCCGCTGTTGCGTCTCCGAGAGACCTCGGAGCAGTTGGGCCCCGTCGACCTGAAGCAGGTGCTGACAGCTGACCTGAACGGGGATGGTCGGCTGGACGTCGCGATGGGAAGATCCAACGGTCGCGAGCTCGATTCCAGCACCATCCAGGTGTGGTTCGCACCGTTCCTCGAGCCCGACGACCCGGCCACCGACACGGGTGGATCGCCGCCGACTGCCGAACCCCCTGCAACAGCCGACGCAGGGCCCTCGAAGACAGGCGGGGCCAACGATGAGGGCTGTGGTTGCCAGGGGGCCCCTTCCCCAGCAGCCTGGCTCGTCTTGGCGTTCCCTTGGTTGTTTGCCCGCCGCTCCCCCCGGAGGAGATCATGATCCTTCTGCTCTCGTGGTTGGCGCCGTCGCTTGCGGCCCCTCCCATCCCTACTTGGTCGGCCACTGAGGTGGAGGCCGTCGAGCGTGCCGAGGAGGCAGGCCCCCCTGCTGTGGCGGCCGCGACAGGTGCACCTCGCGCACGCAACATGGAGCCGGTGCTGTGGGAGCCAGCGGAACCTCGAGCCCATGCCTGGTTCGACGAGGCGGCACTGACGGTGGAGCTCTCTCCGGAGCGAGGGCGCCTCTACTACCTGGTGTCGACGGCACGGGCAGACGGTGTGGTCGCCCACTGGCGGCAGGGGCCCCTGGAGGCGGGTGAGGCGACCCTGGTCGAGGCGGTGGTGGTGCCTGCGGAGGTGCACCGCTTCGTGGAGCAGGCAGGGCACGGCCGACTCACGACGCGTGTCGTCGCCACCGACCTAGCGGATGTCACGGTCGAGAGAGACGTCGTCCTGCGAACCTACCTCCTCGCCGATGGGGCAGGTTTGGTCGGAGCGGACGCCCATGCGCGTGAGGAACTCGACGCAACGCTCGAGAGCACGGAGGTGGAGCCATGAAGAAGTGCCTCTCGGTCTTCATGTTGGCGGCCCTCGGCCTGGTAGCCACACCTGCCCACGCCGACATGGCGATCATCTGCATCAACTACGACGTCGACTTCGACGATAGCGACCTTGGCGGCACCGAGACCTACTGGTCCAGCAACGGCCTCAAGGTAGCCGACGGCATCCAGATCAAGCTCACCGAGCTTCCCAGCGGCACACCCGTGCTCGCGTACGCGAACTCGGGGGGATGCGCGACGTTCGACGTAGACGCCGGGGCCTCCTACCAGGTGCGGCCGCAGGCGCGAATCCAGATCGATGGGCACACCATCGCGGTCCGGAAGTCCTCCACCGAGGCCGTGTGGGCGGAGACCGTGGCGTCGAGCGAGACGATGCCCTCCGGTACATCGGTTCACAGCTACACGTTGTCGTCGACAAGGGTGTTCAACACGCTCGGGGCGGCGGGGATGGCCGTGCGTGCGTCGGACGCCGGGCTGTCGAGCCTGGGTTTCGACTTCTACACCACCGACACGCCGGGGGGCTCGCTCACCTCACCGTGCAGCAATCAGCCCTGCGTTGTGGGTGACGAGGCGTGGGTTTCTGACACCACGGCCCACCGGAAGTTTGCTGTGGCGAGGGTCTTCGCCACGATGCTCCTCAATGAGATGGGCTTCGGGACACCGGCTACGAACGCCGACGACAGCAAGTGCTCGCAGACGAGCGCGAGCACCTCCCTGGGGAGCATCGAGTACCAGAGCGCAGCAGCCTATCAAGGCTACAAGTACTTTCACTCGGCGGCCTCCTTCAACGACATCACGAGCTCTTCGTGTTCCTTGACCTACGCACAGAAGGCGAACTGGGACCAGCTCGCCTACCCGTGCTTCAAGGAGCTCGAGACCGACCGCTTCGGCTTCGTAGACTGCGGTGATGGGCCTACGGCGAAGCCTTTCGAGGAGCTATTACCAACGAAAAACTACCGTGCCTACTGCGACTCGCGGCATCAGTCGGGGGCGTCGCTTCCTTCAGGTACCGCTGTAACCCTCGACTATCTGAGGCTGTTCGTCGCGGCGGTGCGCAATGGCAATGTGACCGTGCAAGAGGTGGGCGAGCTGTACGACGCGAGCCAGCCGAACTGGAGCACCGGTGTGCATGCCGCGCTCCAGGCGGCTGCTGCGACGGTGGGCTGGCCTTCCGCCAACTACCTGGCGGCGGCCACCGACCACGGAACCAACGAATAGAGCGGTTCCTGTGGGGTCAGAGGCTTGGACGTGGAGGTGCTTGAGCGGCTGCAGGGCGCGGTCGTGGGCTAGCGAATCGGGGGTGGCGGCTCCGCGACCAGCCAGGCTGACGTTCGGGGGGCACGGGTTCTTTGGCAAACGTCATCATCATCTCCCGAATCGATGACGACGCAGGCCAGATCAGGGTCCTGGCAAACGCACGGCGGCCAACGTCCCCGCCCGTCGGCGAGGTTGCAGGCCCCCTCGCCCACCATGGCCAGCGCAATACTCCCGAGGAGATGGGCCACAGCAACTCGCGACGCCGGTAGCTGTTGCGACTCGACTACTCGACTGCCTTCCGAGCCGGGCAGCAGGCCACCGCCACGGCGGGCGCCCGCCACGTCGTGGACAGATGTGAGGTCCCTCGCTTCTGCCTCGGAGCGCCCCCTGCCACGTTCGTGGACAGGGCTCGTCTGCCCGCGGTCGCCACGGACGGGCGCAGGTCGTCGACAAGACCAAGGTGCGACGCTTCTGCCCGCGAAGACGGCAGTGTCGTCATCGTGGTGAGGTACTCTTCCAGAGACGTCAAGACGTCAAGATGCCGCAGACCCTGACGCTGCCGGTGATCGGAACGACGACAGCAACGCTGGGGTGCCGCTGCGAACGGCGGTGGTCCCGGCCCAACGTCCGCTTGCGGCGGCCGATCGGTCGCTGCGCTCCCTGGCTCGCTACCGCTCGCCTCGCAGCCGAAGCCTGCGTTGAACGAAGCCCTTCGGGCAGCTCGATGCAGAGCTTCGCCAGGGTGAATCC
>CBDUIC010000194.1:0-8149 GCA_965367245.1 uncultured bacterium
CCTGTGAAGCCACTGGGACCACCGGTGTAGCCGATGTCGCGCGGTGAACTATCGTCGTCGAGCGAAGCGCCGTCCTGGTCCCACAGGTTGCCCCCCACGACGGGGGCCAGCAGCCACCTGTCGAGGTCGAGGGTCTCGTGGAAGGTGATGAACTGTGGGTCGCCGGCGAGGCACGTGGCGCAGGGGCTGGGCCATGCGGCGTGGTCGAACAGGTTGTAGCGCCAGTCGATGATCTGGGCGCCCTGGTTGTCGATGTCGTTGGTTCCGCTGAGCTCGAAGGCGCTGTAGGCCACGGTGGCCTGGAACGGCGTGCTGAGCCGCACCGGCACCTGGTTGCCGACGAAGGTCGCGTTCTCCAGGGTGAGCCGGTTGTCGACGATGTTCAACGTGCTCGAGGGAGCGTTCGCGATCGCGAGGAGGTTGAGGATCGTCACGTCGGCGGGAGAGAAACACTGGTTGCCGCACTGGAAGGCGAAGCCCTTGTCCGTGAGCTCGCGGATCTCCATGCGCTCGAAGCGGGCGAACTGACTCGCGTTGGTGCGGTCCCACAACAGGCCGCGGTTGGTCTTGAGGAAGCGGAAGTCGGTGGCGTCGATGCTCGTGCCTTGCAGGTAGATGGCGTCGAGCTCGGAGGTGTTGTCTTCGAAGGTGTCTTGCGATGACAACCAGAAGGAGTTGCTCAGGTAGACCAGCCGATCGTTGGGGTTGTTGGCGTTGTTGTCGCGCACCTGCATGTTCTCGGTGATCAGCGTGGTGTCGACCAGGTCGAGGGCCGACGGGCCGCCGGTGCCCGTGAGGCCTAGCAGCGCTACGTTGCGGAGCTCGAGCACGCTGCTGCCCGCCTTGATGCCCGAGCGGTCGTTCACCCCTGCCCCATCGATCACCACGTTGTCGACGATGACGTCGCTGCTGTTGATGTCGAGCCCGAAGCTCGACGCAGGGGGGCTGATGGTGAGGGACTCGATGGACGTGCCATACGGCATGTTGTCGAGGTAGAGCGAGCCGTTGATGGTGGCGCTTCCGTTGCCGTCGAGGTGGATGATGCCCTGCGAGGTGACGTTGGGTGGCACGTAGTTGCCGGGGGCGAGGGTGATCCAGGTCTCGACGCAGGCACCCGACACCGCGTCCTGAAGCTCGGTGTCGGTGCTCACCGTCACGGTGGCGAAGGGGTAGCTGGCGGGGTTGTTGTCGAAGCAGTCGTCGTTGGTGGGCAGCCCCCCCCCGACCTGGGTGCAGCTGGGGCCGCCCACCACGACGGGGCCGCCGTAGCCGTCGCCGTCGCCATCGAGGTACCACAGCGTGCTTGCGTTGATCTGCGGGTCGCTGTCGTCGCAGTCGTCGCTGGTGGCCGAGTAGAACGGCACGTTCGCCGGCTCGCAGATCTGCAGCGTGGTGGCGGTGGTGGAGCCGTAGCCGTCGTTGTCGGCGTCGATGAACACGGTCGGCGCGCTCGACAGGCTGCCGTCCTGGTCGTCGACGAGCTGGTCGCAGTCGTTGTCGAAGCCGTCGCAGACCTCGTCGGCGTCGGGGTTCACGTCGAAGCCCGAGCCGGGGTTGTCGTCGCAGTCGCCGTCGCTCGCCACCAGGTTGGGAGGCTCCTGCAGGCCCACGCAGAAGCGGCCCGCGCTGGCCTGACCAAAGCCGTCGCCGTCTTGGTCGGTGAAGTACTGCACGGCGTCGACGGCATCCTCGTCGGTGGTGCCGTTGCAGTTGTCGTCTTCGCCGTTGCAGATCTCGACGGGGTTGGCGGGGTTGGAGGAGGCGCGCCCGTCGTCGCAGTCGTCTCCATTGAGCACGTAGCCGGGGGGCGTGTCGCAGCTGCGCAGCTCCTCGGAGGGGTCGCCGTTGCCGAAGCCGTCGCCGTCGCCGTCGGGGTGCCACACCCAGGCGTCGAGGGCGTTGTCGTCGGCGATCAGGTTGCAGTCGTTGTCGAGCCCGTCACATGTCTCGGGGTTGCCGGGCCAGCGCGCGGGGTTGTCGTCGTCGCAGTCGCTCTCCGGCCCGAAGGGCCCTTCGACCCAGCCTGCCGGGACGCTGTTGCTGCACAACGTCGTGGCCTGGCTCTGATCGACCACGGGGTCGCCGTCGAGGTTGGGAGCGTACAGCGACACTTCGTCGGCCTGCACGCTGGGGTCGTCGGCGTCGATGACGCCGTCGCAGTCGTCGTCGACGGTGTTGCAGCGCTCCGGGGCTCCTGGGTAGATCCCGCCACCGAGCAAGGCGTCGTCGTTGCAGTCGCCGCCTTGCAGGGCACGGGGGCCGACCGGGCACAGGAAGCTGGGCCCAGCCGTCATGTCGCCGAAGGTGTCGCCATCGGCGTCGGGCCACACGAAGGCGCGGTCGACGGCCACGGCATCCTCCGCGGTCGTGAGGTCGCAGTCGTTGTCGATGCCGTCGCAGACCTCGGCGTTGCCGGGGAAGGTGTCGGGCTCGTTGTCTTGGCAGTCGTCGTCTCGTTGGGACCACGTGTTCTGGGCCGTGTCGGGGGGCGGGGCACAGGCGGCCGTCGTCTGCGGGGACGGAACGCCGAAGCCGTCTCGGTCTTCGTCGATGAACCAGTCGGTCAGCTGGGCGCCGGGATCGTTGTCGTCTGTCAGCCCGTCGCAGTCGTTGTCGAGGCCGTCGCAGACCTCGGGGAGCAGCGGGGAGCGGGCGGCATCGTCGTCGTCACAGTCGCCGCCGACGCTGCGGTAGGCTCCGTCGGGCTCGGGCAGGGGGGCCTCACACGACGCGAGCTGGCCGCTGCTCGAGGCGCCCACCCCGTCGTCGTCGCGATCGAGGTACCACACCTGGGCGAACGTGAGGCTGTCGTCGAGGTCGTCGATCAGCCCGTCGCAGTCGTTGTCTTTGTCGTCGCAGATCTCGAGGGCCGTCGGGGAGATGGTGACGTTGGTGTCGACGCAGTCGTTGTAGAAGCCCGTCGGCTGCCCCAGATCGTCGAAGCTGGGCACCAGCGCGGCGTAGCCAGCGGGCTGCGCGCAGGCGAGCACCGCGTCGTCGTACAGCCCGTCGCCGTCGACATCGTCAGGCAGGTCGTCGGCGTCGGCGTCGGTGAAGGTGACGAAGCCGTCGGTGTCTTGGTCGAGGAACCACTGCAGCTCGCCCTGCAGCTCGGGGTCGTTGTCGTCGACCAGGCCGTTGCAGTTGTTGTCGATCCCTCCGTCGCACACCTCTGGGGCACTGGGGGACTTGTCGGTTCGCCCATCGTCGCAGTCGCCGCCGGCCGCGATGTAGCCGGGAGGTGGCGTGCACGCGTAGATCACGGTGGCGTCGTCGCCCCAGCCATCGCCGTCGCTGTCGACGTACCAGGAGTCGGGCACCACGTCGTCGTCTGCCTCGTCGACCAGGCCGTCGCAGTCGTTGTCGATGCCGTCGCAGATCTCCACCTGGCCGGGGTTCCGCGCGGCGCTGCTGTCGAAGCAGTCGGTGTTGTTGTCGATCGACCCGTCGCCGGGGTCGTCGCACTGGGCGTGGGCATAGGTGGCCGCGGCGCTCCCGAAGCCATCCCCGTCGACGTCGGGGTACCACTTGGTGGCGTCGGCCTCGGCCACGGCCTCGTCGACGACGCTGTCGCAGTCGTTGTCGACCCCATCGCAGAGCTCCGGCGCGTCGGGGTAGACATCCGCCCTCGACTCGTCGCAGTCGCCGCGCACGATGGCAGCGCCTGGCACCGGCGCACAGGCCTGCTGCACGACGGGGATGTTGCCCGCGACGCCGTCGCCATCGGCATCGAGGTACCAGTCGGCCACCGTCGAGCTGTCGTTCCCTGGGTCGTCGCCGTCGGTCAGGCCGTTGCAGTCGTTGTCGAGGCCGTCGCAGACCTCGTTGCCGCCGGGGTAGGCGGCCGCCGCCTGGTCGTTGCAGTCGTCGCCGCCACTGGCCACGTCGACGAAGCCGTCGCTGTCGCAGTCGTAGGGGTCGAAGGTGGAGCAGTCCTGCCGGAAGGCGTCGCCGCAGATCTCCTCGGCGCCCGGGTAGGTGGCGGGATCGGCGTCGTTGCAGTCGCCGCCGCTGCGGGCGAGCTCGCCGGCCTGCGACGGGCAGATCAGGATCGGGGCGGCGGCGTTGCCGAAGGTGTCGCCGTCGTTGTCTTCGTAGAACAGCTCCATGTCGATGGCCTGCTCGTCGATCAGCGTGTCGCAGTCGTCGTCGACCCCGTTGCACTCCTCCTGCCGACCGGGGAACACCACCGCCGACTCGTCGTCGCAGTCGAAGCCGTTCACGACCCACTGGTAGGCGGTGCCGTCGGGCCGGTCGGTGGGCAGGTGGATCAGGCAGCCGCGGTAGCTGGCGGCGGGATCGCCGTAGCTGTCGCCGTCGGCGTCGTCGTAGCGGTCGACCAAGCCGACAACGCTGTCGTCGTCATCGTCGATGGTGCCGTCGCAGTCGTTGTCGAGGTCGTCGCAGACCTCTACCGCCCCGAGGTAGACCGACGGGTTGTCGTCGGCGCAGTCGTTGCCGTTGGCCACCCAGCCAGCCGGAGGCACGCAGGTGTGCTGGGGCTCGGTGCTCGCGTCGCCCTGGCCATCGCCGTCGCTGTCGACGTAGTAGTCGACCGAGATCCCGTCGTCGGCGATGCCGTCGCAGTCGTCGTCGCGCAGGTTGCACACCTCGATGGCGCCGGGCAACACGTTGGCGTTGGTGTCGTTGCAGTCGGTGCCGAAGGGCTCGGCGGCATAGCCGTCGTTGTCGACATCGATGAGGTCGCCGCCAGCGCAGTCCTGGTCGACCCCGTCGTAGGGCACCTCGGTCGCTCCGGGGAAGATGCCGTCGTCGCCGTCGTGGCAGTCGCCGCCGAAGGGGGCACCGCCGCTGATGGGCTCGCAGGAGGCACCGAGCAGGTCGGCCTCGACCCCGAAGCCGTCGCCGTCGTCGTCGCGGTACCACAGGGTGAGGTCGTCGGCGCCAGCGGTGGGGTCGCCGTCGCAGTTGTGGTCGATGGCGTCGCACAGCTCGGGCGCCACCGGAGAGATGCTGTCGTCGAGGTCGTTGCAGTCGCCGCCGTTGGCGACGTAGCCGGAGGGCAGGCCCTGCTCGGGGGCGCACCATCCCCGGGTGCTGGCCTCGTCGCCGTAGCCGTCGCCGTCGAGGTCGGCGTAGACCGTGGGGGCCTCTGCGGCGGCGTCTTCGTCGTCGTTGTCGACCAGGCCGTCGCAGTCGTTGTCGACCCCGTCGCATCGCTCGGCGGCCTCGGGGTGCACGGTGGCGTCTTCGTCGTTGCAGTCGTCGCCGCCGGCTCGCACGGTCAAAAAGCCGTCGCCGTCGGCATCGCAGTCGCCGACGGTGGGGTCGTCGTCGCGGCAGTCGGCCCCGCCGAAGCGCTCACCGACCACGCCGTCACCGTCGAGGTCGCGCACCCGCTCGGTGTAGCCGGTGTCGCCCAGGTAGGGGCAGCCGGCGAGGACGAGGAACATCAGGTAGCGAAACGGCATGGGGGACCTTGGGAGAGCTGACTAACGAAGGGTGATCTTGCAGCGACCGGGGCGGCTCTTCCGACAGTACACGTCCCACACGGTGCCCCGCGCCAAGAAGCGCTGGTCGACCTCGGTGCCCACCTTGTCGTCGAAGAACGCCACGAACCGGTAGTCCCCCTCGGGGACCGTGCCCCGTGCGGGATGATCGAGGTTGTCTTCGTCGACCAGGACGACGGTGATGTCGGCGTCGACGAAGATCGTAGGGTTGGCCAGGGCGGCGGGCGCGACGGGCTCGGGGGCGGGCTCGGCGACGGGGACCGGCGCTGGCGCAGGGGCCGGCTCGGGCGCTGGCGCCGGGGCAGGCTCGGGCTCCGGTGTCGGCGCGGGCGCAGGCTGTGGCGCGGGCTCGGGCGCTGCCGTGGGGATGGGATCCGGCATTGGCTCCGGTGCAGGCTCGGGCTGCGGCGGCGGCTCGGGGGCCGGCGTGGGGCTCGGCTGGGCGACGAGCTCGGGGGCGGGGCGAGGCGCGGGCTCGCTCCCCGGGCGGCTCATCGCGAATCCGGCGATGCCGGCGGCTCCGGCGCCGAGGGCCACCATGACCACGAGCAGGGCGCCGAGGCCCAGCAGGAGGGGAAGCTTGCGGGATGGCCTGCCGGTGTCGGTCGCGGAGGGGGGCGGGGGTTCGAGCATGACCGTGGACGCGTCGCGTGGCGCGGCGGGCTCGTCGACGGCGGCAGGCTCGTCGACAGCGGCGGGCTCGTGGTCGTCGTCGAGGAAGGTGTCGAGGCTGGCGTTGTCGGCTTGCACCAAGCTGTCGGTGGGCACCGCGGTGCTGTGGGCCGGGGGAGGCACCGACGGCATGATCGTCTCGTTGCCGACAGGCTCGCTGCGCCGCTCGCTCTCGCCGAGACGAACGAGGCTCTCCTTGAGATCGCTGCGGAACGACTTCTCGAGCAGCGCGGAGGTCGCAGTGCCACCGGCTCCCAGGGCCTCTGCCGCGAGCAGGTCGTCAGCACTCCACGGCGAGCGACCGGTGTGGGTAGCTCCGTCGAGCCACAGCGTGCGCAGCTCGCGGATCGAGGCGACGCGCTGGTCGGGGTCGACCACCATGGCCGCCTCGATGGCCCGCAGCATCCGCTCGGGCATGTGCCCGGCGACCTCTCGAATCGGCGCGTAGTCACCGCTTGTCACCTTCACCAGCAGGTGCACCAGCGATGCCGCCTCGAAGCACTCTCGGCCGCTGACCAGCTCGTAGAGGATGACCCCCAGCGACCACAGGTCGGCCCGGTGGTCGACTGCCTTGGCATCGTGGCACTGCTCTGGCGCCATGTAGGCGGGGGTGCCCATGGTGGCGCCCGTGCGCGTCTTCGACATCCCGGCGGTGGTGTCGCCGGCGACGAGCTTCACCAGCCCGAAGTCGGCCACCTTGGGCACGAGCGTCTCGGGGGTGATGCCGAGCATTACGTTGGCGGGCTTGAGGTCGCGGTGGATCAGGTCGAGGCTGTGGGCGGCCAGCACCCCGTCGATGATGCCGGTGCACAGCGCGTCGATCTGCTCGACGGTGAAGGTGCGGCCCTCTGCGAACTGCTCCAGCGAGGGGCCCCGGACGTACTCCAGCACCAGCCCGGGGGCGCCGTCGATGGCGACCACGTCGGTCACCGCCACGATGTTCGGATGGCGAAGGGCCGCCTGCACCCGCCCTTCCTGCATCAGCCGGCGCTTCACCGAGCTCGAGGTCATGGTGAGGATCTTGAGGGCGTGCAGCGTGTCGAGGTGCAGGTGGCGCACCCGATAGACCGCGGCCATGCCCCCCTCGCCGATGACCGTCTCCACGACGTAGCGCCCGTCGACGACCTGGCCTGGATTCAGCGCGATGTCGGTCATCAGCGCTCGCCAATGACCAGTGCGCCGGCGCCGCAGCCCACGCCGACGCCGAGCAGCCCGGCGCTACCCACGGCGAGGGCATTCATGGTGCCCCGCTGGCCGTCGAGGGTGTCGGAGGGGGTGCTCAGGTCGCGGGCGTTGTTCAGCAGCGCGCCCCGCACTGCCCAGGAGGCTCCGAGGAGCACAGCCGATCCCACCGCGCCGCCTGCGCCACAGGCGATCAGCATGTTTCGCTGGCGGGGAATGGCCGGGTAGGGGGGCAGGGGCTCGCGAGGGGCCAGGTAGTTGGTGGTGCGCGCGAGCCCGGACTCGTCGAACAGCTGCATGATGTGCGGCAGCTGCTTGGGCCGCGCGCGGGTGTGCTCGCCGTCGAAGGCGATGGAGCCGTAGCGCGGCTCCGGCACCTTGTGCGTCGGAGCGGGCTCGTAGGCATCCCACGCCTGCCGGCCCGGGGTGCCGTCTGGGAACAGCTCGGTCGACAGCTCGGCGTCGGGATCGACGGCCCGAGCCGCCTGGATGGCGAGGGCGGCGTTCGCCTCGTCGCCGATGGTGAACAGATGCAGCGCGGTGACCTGGTGGAAGCGCGACGCGGTAGCGGCAGGGAGCGCGTCGCCGACGCAGGGCAGCAGGATGCCGGCCGCGATGTTCACCTTGTCGCGGAACAGCACATCGTCGAAGTCGACGTAGGCCTGCTCCGCTTCACCGAGGGTGGCCTCGAGCTCACCCAGGGGCACAGGGGCTTCGCAGTCCAGGGCCCATGCCATCGACAACCACCACAGCCACATTCCGTCTACTCCTGCGCGGTCGCCAGTCTACCGCGGTGCATCCGCGGCGCGGTCTCACATCGGTCC
>CBDUIC010000195.1:0-8144 GCA_965367245.1 uncultured bacterium
AGCTCCTCGAGCAGGCCCATGTCGCGCCACTCCGCCACCAGCTCGAAGCGCGGATCGAAGAGCACGTCGGCAGGCGCCGACAGGTGCGGCACCGTGACCCCCATCGCGGCGAACATCGCGCCCCGCCCCTCGTGGTCGAAGGGGGTGGGGTGCAGGGGCAGGTCGTCGGGTCCACCGACCAGGGAGAAGGCCCAGCCCGCGATCTCGGAGCAGTACAGGGTGCTGCGATCGTCGGTGAAGCCGGCGTCGTAGCCGATGGCCGGGCCGTCGACGATGCGGGTGAACGCAGCCTGCGCGGCCTCGGCAGCCAGGGCCTCGTCGTGGAAGCGCGCGACGGCGACCCGCGCGACGCCGTGGCCCAGGAAGGCCTCCAGGGGCTGCACGATGGCCCCCTTCTCCAGGTAGGCCTCGATCGTCCAGGCCTGGCCTGCGTCGTCGACGTACACCACCGCGTTGTGCGAGAAGTGGCTCGGGTGGACTCCGATCGACGCGATCCCCGCCGACGACAGCTTGTCGCCCCGGCTCACCAGCACGTCACCGGAGCGCAGCGCGTGAGGGCCGAAGGCGGAGTCCACCGACAGCCAGCTGCTGGACGCTCCCTGCCGCTGCAGGGCGAGGTCGGCCTCCCGGCGCAGCACCATGTCGAGGCCGCGGACCGCCGTGACGCAGGCCTCATCGAGTCGCCCCACGGCATGCCAGCTGGCGAGTCGCTTCTGCACCCTCTGCCGCAGCGCGAGCAGCTCCACGGCCTCGAGCTCGCGGTCGCCCACGGCTCCTGCCAGGGCATCGGCCTCCGCCGGGCAGCGAGCGGCGTCCCACGACACAACGTGGTCGCTCAGGTCGGGGGGCACAGCGAGGTCGGCGTAGGCGAGAGTGGCGAGGGCGAGCAGGGGGTAGGTCATGGAGTCCTCCTGCCCTGCTTCTTCGCACCCTTCGTGCCAGGCCTCTCCCACGGTCCAACCACGACTACCATCGCCTCACGGGGCGCCATCGTCACCGATCCGCTACATCCTCTTCTCTCACCGTCGCGGATCGACGACAGGTCGGGCCTGTGCCCAGCCCACGCGCTAGCCTGGGCCCATGCGCTCCCTCGCCCTGCTGCTGCTCTGTGCCTGCTCCCAGGCCACCCGAACGGCGCGGTTTCTGGGTCCCGAGGGCTACCTGCTGCCCGACGACCCCCGCGGTCAGCTCGCCGAGGTCACGGTCACCACCGGGCTCCGCGACGAGCCTGCAGCGCCCTACGAGCCCGAGCTGCGCAGCCTCGAGGGTCGCACCTGGCAGCAGCCGGTGTGGGTGACGAGCCTGGGCGAGGTCCACATGAGGCCGCTGCAGCCGGGCATCGAGTGGGCGGTGTACACCCGCCACCACGGCCTGGTCTCCACCGGCTTCACCCCCGTGACCGTGGTCACCGGAGCCTTTGCCGACCACATCCCGCTGCAGCTGCACCCCCTGCCGACGCAGCTTCCCGACGAGGGCACGACCCTGCCGCTGCACTGGCTGCACAACGTCTACCGGGGCCAGGCCTTCGACGACGGCGACCTCCTGCTCGTCGAGGCCACCGACGGCGAGGCCGTGGAGCGCTACCTGTTCCGCACCCGCCGTATCGGCTGGCGCACCAAGCTCGGTGCCGGCCTGCTCGTGCGGATGCCGCTGCCCGAGCTCACCGCCGATCCCCTCGCTCCGGTCGTCGCCGCCACCGTCGCCATCGGCTACCGGCCCCGCACCCGCTCAGCCCTGGCCACCTGGGCCGGCGACAAGCTCGCAGGGGTCGTGAGCATCGGTGTGGGGACCACCCGACTGCCCGACACCGCCGACCCACTGGGCCGGCAGCTGGGTGGCTTGTACGACGCCGCCCTCGGAGGCGGGGGCATCGAGCTGTACGACGTCGTGTCGGTGCAGGTGCTCGCCAACCTGTCGTCGATGGCCCGCGACGCCGAGGAGGCCCACGCCACCCTGGCGATCGGCTTCGACGCCGTGCAGTTCGGGCGGTTTACCCGCGACGCAGGCGCACGCTTGTTCCAGCGCAACACCCTCGAGGTGCCCCCTCAGGCCGCGGAGTGACCCGCTCGCGCCGGAGGCTCCAGGCCGGTGCCGACCATCGTGCGGGCCAGCCGCCGGGCGAGGTCGGCCCGGCGCTCCAGCCCCCACGGCGCGAGCATGCTCCGGGTCACCAGCACCAGCGACTCGTCGCGGGCTTTCTCGTGCACCGCTTCCTGCACGAACAGCTCGGCGAGCCGCACCAGGTCGGCGACCGGCGCCCCCGAGCTCGGGTCGAGCACCGTCGAGACGATGTCGCCGGGGAGCCCCCACAGCGCCAGCATGCGCGCGCCCAGCTCACGACTCGACACGCCGAACACCCGCCGCTCGACGAGGGCCCGGTCGAGGCCTTCCGCCACCGCCTCGTCGACCTTGCCGTAGGCATCCGACATCCGTGCCACCAGCACCATCCGCCCCAGCTCACACAGCAGACCCGAGGTGTACGCGGCGTCGCTGAGGTGTCGCGGCGCCAGCACCCGGGCCAGTGACCCACGGGCATGGGCCCCCTTCTGCAGGTCGTCGAGGGAGGTCTCCCGCTCGCCGAGGGCGTGGAACACCTCCACCGCCAGCACCAGGTCGCGCACCGTCGTCAGCCCCAGCAGACCGACCGCCTGCTCCACGCTGTTGACCTTGCGGGGCAGCGAGTACAGGCCGGAGTTGACCACCGCCAGCACCCGCGACGACACCGCCACGTCACGCCCCACCACGTCGGCCACGTCACCGATCGACGAGGTCGGCTCCGCGACCACCCGGCACAGCGCCTGGTAGGTCGCGGGCAGCGCGGGCAGCGCACCGAGGGAGTCCATCAGACGGCTCAGCTCCGGGTCGCGAAGGAGACTGTGGACCTCCCCTGCGCGGGCCAGCGTCGCCCGCACCGTCGCCGGCGAGAAGGGCCGCACCAGCACCTCGTGGGCCACGCCGCCGCGGCCCATCGTGGCCAAGCCATCGCCGGCGCCACACAGCAACACCCGTGCGACCTGCGGGTACTGGTCCCCGAAGGCCAACAGGCTCTCCACCGAGCCGCCGTGCACGACACACATCGCCGCACCTGGGTCGGGGTCGGCCTCGATGGGCACGCACCGCGTCCCGACCAGCGCCCGCAGGGGCAGCGCATCGCGCGACGACACCTCGGACAGCAGCACCCGCCGGGTCATGACTCCTCCACCGACTGCCCATCGGCGAGGCGGGCGAGACCTTGACCCTCAGCCCTGGGTGGAAGCGACCCGCCGCACCCCGTCGGCCTCGAGCACGATCTCGCGGCGCTTGTACAGCGAGCCCAGCGCCTTCTTGAACACCTTCTTCGACAGCCCCAGCCGCTGCTTGATGTGGGCGGGGGGCGACTTGTCGGTGAGGGGCAGGAAGCCACCTTCTTCGTCGAGGGCCTCGCGCACCACGTCGATGGCGTGGCGGGTGCCAGCGCGGCCCACCGGCACCAGCGACAGGTCGAGCTTGTCAGACTCCCGCACCCGCTCGACGTAGCCCACCATCTTGTCGCCCACGTGGTAGGTGCCGTTGAGCTTGTCGGCGTACAGCAGCCCCGACCACTTGCCGTCGACGGCGCACAGCACGCCCATGTCGTTGAAGCCGTAGACCATCAGCGCCACCTGCTGGCCCACCCGCACGCGGTCGGTTGGAGCCACCAGGATGTCGACGAGCTTCGTCCAGCCCACCGGGCGGCTCGTCTGCTCGTCGAGGCCGATGTAGACCACCGCCTGCTCACCGACCGCCAGCCGCTCGTGCTGGTGCCGCCAGGGCACGAACAGGTCTTTCGACAGGCCCCAGTCGACGAACACGCCGTGAGGCGTGGCATCGACCACCGTGAGGAAGGCCAGATCGCCGACCTCACCCGCCGGCACCTGCAGTGTGGCGGTGACCTGATCGTGGGTGTCGGTGGTGACGAAGACCCGCAGCCGGTCGCCCTTCTTCAGGCCACCGGGGTTCTCGTGGGCGGGCAGGATCACGTGGCTGTCGCGGTTGCCCAGCAACACCCCGGTCTCCCCCACCACCCACACGGGGAGCTCGTGGAAGTGTCCGATGTTCATGCTGCAGGCTAGCGCGCTGCCCACGAACCGGCCTCAGCTCGCGGCGCAAAGCCCTGGCGCTACGGCGCTACCACTGGCACTGGTCGGCCACCTCGGGGCCCAGCGGCCGATACCACACGAACCAGCGCTGCCAGGCCGGGCTCCGCACCTGAAGCGTGGGATCGCTTCCCGCGCGGTCCACCACGAACCGCTGCCCCTCCCGCTCGTAGATGACCGAAGCGTCGGGATGGGCCTCCAGCGTGTTGTGCAGCGTGAACCACGTCAGCTGCACCGGCGGATCCCACTCGCGCTGAAGCGCCGGCACACTTACCGACTCCACGGTCACGGGCTGGGCGAGGTGGCCGAGCAGGTCGAGGCTGCGCGGCAGCAGCAGGTGGTTGCTCGTGTCGGCCTCGAGGCGGAGGTTCGAGTACATCTGCCAGCTGTTGCGCGTCTTCAGCCCCACGATCGGCGCGGCCCCGTTCGCCACCACCAGCACCGGGAGCAGCCACGCCACCCCGAGGGCCGCGCGCCGGGGGACCGGGGCCGGAGCGAGCCAGGCGAACCAGGCCACGATCAGCAGCGCGTGCACCACCCAGGGCAGCCAGCGCAGCAGGGCGAAGGCCGTGTAGGCCGCCGGCTGTAGCGCCAGCACCTGCAGCGCCACGATGAGCACCACCCAGCCCCTCCCCAGCATCCGGATCCGCGGGACCCAGCCGGCGATCCGCCCGAAGGCGTCGGCGTCGAGGGTCAGCACCAGCAGGCTCATCATCACCGTGGAGAAGTTCATGAAGTTCTGCGCGACGTCGAGGCCGAGCACCAGGTGAAAGGCCACGAACAGCGCCACCACCACGCCACGGGTGCGCCGCCACACCAGCCCGATGGGCCCTAGCAGCTCGATCACCAGCGTCGCGTAGATCGCCGTGGTCACCCCCGGGCCGTCGACGGGCAGGCTGAACTGCGCGGCGAGCCGATGCCAGGCGTGGGCCCCGCAGCTGACGGCGGGGTCGAACCACTCCTCGGTGAGCTTCCAGAAGCCCGTGTAGAAGTAGAAGATCCCGATTCCCCAGGCCAGCGGCTCGCGGACGCGGGCCAGCGTGTCGGACGCGCCGCGGGTGGCCACGAACGACAGCAGCAGGCACAGATCGACCACTGCCGTGAGCAGCCAGTGGTTGGGCACCACCGGCATCAGCAGCGCCACGTCGACCAGCTGCACCACGAACAGCACGATCAACGCGCGCAGATCGTCGGGCCGCCACAGCGCGACGCACAGCGCGACCAGGGCCACCAGCCCGGTGCCGGTGTGGACCCACGGGGCGTCGGTGTACAGGTAGGGCCAGGCGAAATGGAAGAAGAACGCCAGGGCGTGCACGTAGGTGAACACAGTGCGTTGGACCACGTGGGGCGCTGGCTCTTGCATGCCGCATGATACCGAAGGGGCCTGCTGACCGGGGCCTGCCCTTGACGGGAGGGCCTCGCATGGAGACCATGCGATGCGGAGGGGGGCCATGGCACCGCGCGTGACGACGACCGCGATCTTGCTGCTCACCCTGGGCAGCGTGCTGGCGTGCGCCGTCGGGCCCCAGGAGCCACCGCCGCCCGCCATCGCGCCAGGCACGCCGCCAGCCCCGGCACCGCCGCCCAAGCCGGCACCGACGGTCTGCACCGACGACTGCCTGCTGTTGCTGGAGCACGACTTCGACGACCTCGAAGACGGTGCCTTCTGCGACCTGTGTGGCCCCACCGACCCCACCGCCTGCGAGTCGGGCTGGCCACGCCAGCAGCTCACCTGCGATCAGGTCGACTACCTGCGCAACTGCATCTACGCGCGGCTCGGCTACGAGTTCGACACCGCGCCCGAGTGGCGCGAGGTGTTCGACCAGGAGGCCTGGTACACGCCCCGGAGCGACTTCGCGTGGAGCGACGTCACGCCGGTGCAGGTGGCCAACGCCAAGGATCTCAAGCGCAAGCACGACCGGCGCGACTGCGTGCGCTGACACCAAGGCTCAGGCGACCCTGCGGCTCACTTGTGACGGAAGACGATCCGCCCCTTGTTCAGGTCGTAGGGCGACACCGCCACCGTGACCCGGTCACCGAGCACGACGCGGATCCGATACCGACGCAGCTTGCCCGCCAGATGGGCGTGCACGTCGGTGCCGGCGTCGGTCTCGACCAGGAAGTGCCCACCTGGGAACACTTCCTTGATCTTGCCTTCGATCTCGATCAGATCATCACTAGCCAAGCACTCACCTCCGGAGGGCGAGGCCTTAACGTGATTCCTGCTTCGCCGTCCCGCCTCCCAGCAGAGACATGGCCAACAAGACCAGCGTGATGCCCACCCCACCGAACAACACGGCAGGCACCAGGACCGTCCCTAGAGGGCGATATTCAGGGGTGGCCGCCACGGTGAGGCTCAGCCGCTGGCCCCCCAGCACCACCGAGCCCTTGTCTCCGGATCCGGGGTGGCCGGGCTGGGCCGCCAGCTCCACCGAGCCGCGCCCCTCATCGCTGAGCTGGCCCACCAGGCCGGTGGGCGCCCCCTCCATGAGGTGGTCGAGCAGCGTGTCGGCCTGCACCACGCCGCCCACGAAGCCTTCGGGGCGCTGCACGTAGTGAAGCAACAGCAGGCTCGGCTCCTGGTCCGGAGGGAACGCGTTCGTCGGCGCCGAGGCGGACACTCCATCGATCTGGTACGACCGCTGCATGGCCTCGGCGAGCAGCTTCTGGTTGCCGAGATCGACGCCTCGCAGCATCCCGTTGCCGTGCTCGGGCTGCAGCAACAGGAAGGGCACGTAGGCCAGCGCCTCTCCTGCGCCGCGGATCTCCCCGGTCTCGGGATCGACCTCGCGGAAGGCGAAGTCGGGAATGGAGCGCCGGATCTCGGCCAGGAAGCGATCGCCCCCCCCCTTCTGGACCACGGGCAGCCACGACACGACCCGGAACGTCGGGTTCTGATCCGACACCGCCATCAGCCGCGGCTCGAAGCTCATCAGGTTGACGTCGCGCTCCGACAAGTACATCGCTGTCTCGCGCAGCGCCTGCTCCATGTCGCGGGCGCGGGCGACGGCGCGGTCTTGCACGCGGCCCACCTGCTCCTGCTGGAAGCTAGCGGCGAGCTGGGCCTCATACTGCGACGCGGCGGTGGCACCGCCCAGTGTCAGGCCGATGCCCACCGTCAAGGCCAGCGCGATGCGAAGGATCATGTGGGACTCCGACGTGTGATGTCGACCGAGTATGCCGGCTGGCCGGCCTAGACGAAAGGTAGCCCAGACGCACGAGGCCCCCGCGGGGTGCCGGCGGGTGCCGGACCCACGCGGGGGCCTCTACGCAGCGACGACCTCAGTGGGCCTTCTTCTTGCCGCCCTTCTGCTTGCCGCCCTTGGACTTGCCGCCCTTGGCCTTGTCGCCGCCGCCGCCGCCACCGCCGGCCTCGGCCTTGGTGCACTCTTCGAGCAGGGCGCCGCCGAACCAGTCGCGCTCGGCGACCGTGCCCGTCACGATGATCTCGTCTTTCATCGTCAGGCCGTCCCACATGGCCTCGGAGTCGGGCGCGCCGACGCACAGGATCTTGCCACCCTCACCCTCGGCCTCGCCGGTGATCGAGATGTTGATCTGGGTGACGGGGTCGCCCTGCTTGGTGGTGCCCTGGTAGAAACCAGACACCGTGACCGCGTTGCCGACGTTGGCCTCGCGGGCCTCGTTGATCTTGGCGACGGGCATCGCCTTGCCGGGCTTGGCGGGCTCGGGCTCGGGCTCGGGCTCTGCCTCGGGCTCCTCCTCCGGCTCGGGCTCTTCGACGACCTCGTCGGCCCCACAGGCCGTCAGGCCGAGAAACAGGAGCGTAGAAGCGGACAGGCTGAGAATCATGCGATGCATTTCGGAAGGTCCTCCAAGACCGAGCGAGGCTAGACAACAACGGGCCACGATACAAGCCCCTGTCTCCACTCCTGCTGAATGACCAGCCCACGACCACGTCAGTGTGGGCGTTCAAGCGTCAGACGGGTGGAGGACCCCCATGTACAAAATCATGCTTCCGAGCCTATGGCTCGCGCTCGCGACCGGCTGCATCATCGTCGAGGAGCGAGG
>CBDUIC010000196.1:0-8127 GCA_965367245.1 uncultured bacterium
GCCGCCGTTGCCGCCGTTGCCGCCGTTGCCGCCGTTGCCGCCGTTGCCGCCGTTGGTGCCGGTCGTCGGCGTCGTGTAGTAGCCGTAGCCCGAGCCGCCGCCGGTGTAGTAGCCGGTGTAGCCCGAGCCGCCGCCCGTGTAGCCGTTGTTTCCGCCGTTGTTTCCACCGGTGTAGTAGTACCCGGAGCCACCGCCCGTGTAGCCGTTGTTGCCGCCGGTGTAGTAGCCGGAGCCGCCCCCCGTGTAGCCGTTGTTGCCGCCGGTGTAGCCGTTGTTGCCGTTGTTGCCGCCGGTGTAGCCGGTGTAGCCGGTGTAGCCGTAGCCCGAGCCACCGCTCCCGCCGTAGGTGCCGCCGTTGTTGCCGCCGTTGTTGCCGGTGTAGCCGGTGTAGCCGGTGTAGCCGGTGTAGCCGGTGTAGTACGTCCCCGACCCACCGTAGGTGCCGTTGTTGCCGCCGTTGTTGCCGCCTGTCGTGCCGTTGCCGCCTGTCGTGCCGTTGCCTCCTGTCGTGCCGTTGCCGCCCGTCGTGCCGTTGCCACCGTTGGTGTAGCCGCCGTTGGACCCCGTCGTGCCGTTGCCGCCGTTGCCGCCGTTGCCGCCGTTCGTTCCGTTGCCGCCGTTGTTGCCACCGCCATTGCCACCGCCGCCGTTGGTGCTGGTGACCGTGCTGTCGGTGCTGATGTCGTCGCGGTCTTCCCCCTTGGTGGCCGACGAGCAGGCGACGCTGAAGAGCAGGGGAGCGAGCATGGGCAGGGTGAGTCGCATGGGGGCCTCCGAGCAGACCACCCTACCTGACCTATCGGCGGTCGCCCTGCAAGAACCGCCGCCGACGCTCCAGGTACGGCAGGAGCGCCTCGTGAAACAAGCCCACATCTTCGATGTGCGGGATGTGCCCCAGACCTTCCAGCTCGATCAGGCGCCCCTTGGGGAGTCGCGCGACCAGTGCCTCCCCCTGCTCCAGTGG
This sequence comes from uncultured bacterium, assembly GCA_965367245.1. Lineage (GTDB taxonomy): Bacteria > Myxococcota_A > UBA796 > UBA796 > CBDUIC01. The sequence continues at coordinate 965 of CBDUIC010000196.1, forward strand.
CGTCACCGTGTCGGCGGTGCCCCACAGCACCGCCACGGGCACCGGCAGCCGCGAGAAGGTGTCGGGGTCCATGCTCATCACGTCACGTCGGGGCGACCACAGCTCGGGAAGCCAGTCCGCGATCGCTGCGGTAGTACCTTCCACATGGAGCGGCTGTTGGTACAGCGCCACCCGGTCCGCGGTCGCGTCGGCAGGGTCGGCGATGAACTGCTCCAGCACCGTCTGCGTGGCTGCCTGGTTGGTGAAGGTCGCCGCGACCATCCACTGGCGGACCCGACCCACGCTCAGCAGGCGATCCACGAAGTCCACCGAGTCAGGCTCGTCGAGGGCCAGCGCCACGTCGACCAGGGCCAGCCCCCACACCCGCTCGGGATGCCGCAGCGCCACCTCCAGGGTCGGCCCGCCCCCGAAGCTGTGCCCTACCCAGGCCGCCTTGCGGATGCGCAGCGCGTCGAGGACCGCCACCAATCGCTCGGCCTGGGCCTCGCGGTCATAGGGCCCTCCCTCGGGGCGAGCGGAGTAGCCGAAGGGCGGCAGGTCGACCGCCACCACCTGAAAGCCCGCGTCGGCCAGCACCGCCTGGGTGTCACGCCAGGTGCCCGACCACGCCGCCGATCCGTGCACCAGCACCACCGTGGGGCCCTTGCCGTGCACCTGCACGTAGAGCTGTCCGTCGGGCCCCTCCACGAAGCGGCCGTGCGTCATCGGCGCTGCGTCGGCCGGCGCTCGGGTCTCGTGGGACCTCGCCACCGCCAGCCCCACCTCGGGCACCGCCACCACAGCGACCGTGGCCAGCAGCAGGCAGGCGGCCGCGCCCAGCCCCAGCGCCAGCAGTACTCCGAGCCCACAGCCCACGCGACGGCGCACCCAGCCTCCCCTGCCCGCACCTAGCACAGGCGCCGACAGGATGATCAGTTGCCGGCGACCACCGCCTCCACCTCCGCCAGCAAGTCTGCGGCGCTGATGTTGTCGTTGCCCCCGACCGAGCCATGGCTCGAGGCCCACTCGATGGTCATGGTGGAGCGGCGCACGATGATCTCGAAGCCACGGCTCACCGAGAAGGGCGAGTCGTCGAAGGCATCGGCGTAGGGGTAGGCCGTCTCGTCGTCGCCTACGCACCAGCCCTGGTCGGCCCCCAGGACCTGCAGGGTGTCGTAGCAGGTGTCGGCCGTACCGTCTTCGAAGGAGGGGCCCTGCTCCAGGACCCAGATGATCTGGGCGCCTGCAGCGAGAAAGTCGTCATCGATGGAGGCTACCGAACCGGCGTGCCCAGCACAGGTGCCTCACCAAGCGGGAATGGAGATGAACACCAACACGTCGTGGGGGGACCAGTCAATGTCGTCGTCGGCGTCGCACGGAGCCTCTGCGAGGTCGAGGCTGGCCGTCGTCACGCCGTCCATGTGGCGTGCGGCGGGCCAGTTGTAGGCGGTGAGCACCTCTCCCTCGGCCATCGGCTCCACGGCCCCCGGCGGGTAGGTGCACGCGGTCGGCGTGCCGGTGTCGGTACCGACCGGCGTGCCCGTGTCGGTGCCGACCGGCGTGCCCGTGTCGGTGCCGACGGACGTTCCGGTGTCGGTGTCGGTGTCGGCATCCGCGTCGGTGTCGGTGTCGGTGTCGGCATCCGCGTCGGTGTCGGTGTCGGTGTCGGTGTCGGTGTCGGTGTCGGTGTCGCCATCTGCAGCGACGTCGCTGTCGGTCGCACCATCGCCCTTGTCGTCACCACCCGCCTGGCAGGCGAGGGCAACCAAAGGAAGAGCAAGCATCCAGGTGCGCATCGAGGACTCCGTGTCGTCATGGTGCCACGTGGGCGCCAGCAGATCTACCTCACCACCACGCCCTTCCAGAACGCCACGCGCCCCGCGATCTGCTTCGCCGCCGGCTTGGGCTCTGGGTAGTACCAGGCGGCGTTGTCGTTCACCGCGTCCCCCACCTTCACGTGCAGGTAGTGAGCAGTACCCTTCCACGGGCACACCGTGGTGTGGTCGCTGGGCAAGAACTTCGATGCATCGAGGGCCTCCCGCGGAAAGTAGTGGTTTCCCTCTACCACCTCGGTGTCGTCGGACTCCACCAGGACCGTGTCGCGCCAGGTCGCCTTGGGCATGTCGCCTCCTACGAAAGACCTACGATCCCGACAGCCCGACCGCCACCCCGGGCTACCGTACGGACCGGAGGGCGCCCCATGCGACACGTTCACGGCCACGGGCCTCGCACCCCGGCCGATCTGCTGCAGCAAGCGGCCGCGTGGTGCCGCGATCACGACGTCGCCTTCGACGTCTACGGCACCGGCGAGGTGATCGAGGCCTTCGAGGCCAAGGTCGCAGGCCTGCTCGGCTACGAGGCCGGGCGGTTCATGCCGTCGGGGGTGATGGCGCAGACGGTCGCCCTCAAGGTGTGGGCACGCCGCGCGGGGCACGAGCATGTCGGCATGCACCCTACCTCCCACCTCGAGCGGCACGAGGAGCGCAGCTACAGCCACCTGTACGGCCTGCGCGCCACCCTCGTCGGCCCCGCCGACCGGCCGATGCTCGCCGAGCACCTCGCCGCCGTCCGCGAGCCCCTAGCGGCCCTGCTCGTCGAGCTGCCCATCCGAGAGTCGGGCGGGCAGCTACCGAGCTGGGAGGAGCTTGAGGCCCTGAAGGCCGCCGCCGCCCAGCGGGGGGTGCCGCTGCACCTCGACGGCGCACGGCTGTGGTCATGTGCGCCCGCGTACGTGAAGTCCCACGACCAGATCTGCGCGGGCTTCGCCTCCACCTATGTGAGCTTCTACAAGAGCGTCGGAGGGCTGTCCGGGGCCATGCTCCTCGGCGACCGCGCCTTCATCGACGAGGCGGCCGTGTGGCAGCGCCGGGCCGGAGGCACCCTGTGGTCGCAGATCGCGTCGGTGGCGACCGCCGCCGCCCGGCTCGACGAGGCGGTGGCCCGGATGCCGACGTGGGTGTCCCACGCCAAGGCTCTGGCCGCCGCCATCCACGAGGTCCCAGGGGTGACCGTGTGGCCCCATCCTCCCCACACCAACCTGTTCCACGTCATCGCCGAGGGCGACGTGGCGATGGCCGTCGAGGGCCGCAAGCGGGTGGAGTCGGCGCTGGGGATCCGCCTGTTCGGGGGGCCGCGGCCCGGGCCGCTGCCGGGCACCTTCCGCACCGAGATCAGCGTGTTCGAGCCCGCGCTGCAGGTGTCGGCCAACGACGTGCGCGAGGGCTGGGAGCTGCTGATGCGGCCTACAGCTCCGTAGGGCCTCGACCCCGCGGTGCCGCGGGCCCGGGAGCGAAGGCCACCACCACATCGACCAACCCGAACGCCACCAGCACCGCCGAGCTTCCCAGCCCAAACCACAGCGGATAGGCGGCGATCCGCTCACCGACCTCCCGCATCGGCGCCACGTGCTCCGGCGAAGCATGCTCCAGCGCCTGCTCCATCATCGCCAAGCCCAGCCTCCAGCCCACGATGCCCTCCAGCGCCGGAAGAACCGTCACCAGCAGCAGCATCCCGGTGGCGATGCGGGCCGGCCACACCACCGCCGGCGACAGCCGGGAGATGCCCGCCAGCAGCAGGGCCATCGCCAGCAGACTCCCGAGCAGGGCGTCGGTCAGGGCGATGCCCCACATCCATGGGCCGCCTTCCGCAAACCAGATCACGCTGCCTCCAGCATCTGCTTCAGTCGCTCGTAGTCCTGGGCGATGCTACGACGCATCATGGTGCCCATGAACGGCACCATACGCAGGTACCACGGTGGATCTCCCCACACGTGGGCCCCGACGCGACACCTCCCTTCGTCGACGGCCTCCACGGTGCGGGTCACCTCGATGGGAAAGGTGCTCACGATGCTGCGGATGGTCACCGAGCGGCCCGGCTGCAGGTCGGTGACCTCGAAGGTGGTGAGGATGGCCTTGCCGAGGAAGCGCGCCTGTTGCTCGTAGGTGGCCCCCACCGCGAGCCCTCCCTCCGTCGTCCACCGACAGGCGACCATGCCCTGCTGCCACTCCGGGTTGCGTGAGAAGTCGGCGAGCAGCTCGAAGGCCGCCTCTGCGTCGCAGGCAACGAGCACCTCGGTCGTCGTGTCCATGGTCGTTTCCTCGGGGGGACCCTACCAGCTGCGCGGTCACCGCCATGCGCCCTTTCGGCGGCACATCGCCCCACCTCCTCACCCCCAGGGTGTCAGGGGCGAAAGCCGCTCTCGAGGTGCGTGCCTACCACGTGGATCCGACAGTCGAGGGTGGCCTCGGGCCGGACCTGGTGCACGAGCATCACCACGGCCGCCCGCGGCTCGTAGGGGCTCGACAGCACCCCGAGGGGCTCCGCCTTCGCCGCCGACAACGTGGCGATTTCCTTCGCCCCCCGCCCCGAGCGGGTGGCGGTCACCCGGAACCGGTGATGGGGATGGTCGCGCGGGTCGCCGATGTCGTCGGCGTGCACCGCCAGCTCGGCCCCCTCGTGGCGCCAGGGCAGCGGCTGCATGGGGAGCACGGCGAGCTCGATGTCGTGCTTGGCCAGCAGTGCCTCGATGCCCGGCCGCTGTGCCGCGACGAAGGCCTCGGGCGTGGGCTCGGCCATCGACGACGCGACCGACCCCAGCAGCTTGTCGTCGACCAGCGACACCACGCCCACCGCCCACCGCCGCCCTCCCATGTCGGAGTGGCTGAAGGCGGCGTAGGCGAACGCGCCCTCCGGCGAGAAGCCCAGCGGCCACCACGTGCTGCCGTGCAGCCGCCCGTCGGGACCGCCCGCCGGGTCGGGGCAGTGGCCCGAGGGCCCGCCCAGCGGCGTGACGGAGGCGAACAGCGCCGCGAGGTCAGGCGCTGCCGCAGACGTGGTACCCGGTTCGGGCCAGGCATCCATCGAGTTCGGCCAGCGCAGGGTCGTCGAGCAGGGAGCGGGTGGCAGCGTCACCTCGGCCATCCTGTCGACGAGGCACGACATGGCCGACTCTTGGGCCGTGTCGACGGTCGCGCTCAGCTGCCCCGCCGGGGTGACCGTCACCGACCAGCCCGCCGGCCCCAGGGCCACGCCCTTCAGGCAGGCGAGCACCGACGGCTCCGCACCTCTCAGCGCCTCCACCACCTCGGCATGGCCCCGGCACTCTTCCGCCGCCGCCGTCGACCCCAGCAGGCTTCCTGCGACCAGCAAGAGCCAGACCCGACGGAGGCTGGCCATCAGCGCGTCTCGATGGGGGGCACGAGCATGCCCTGAACCCACCGGTGCTCGGTGGTGCGGTCGACCTCGTAGGTCTCCGTGCCGTCGTCGTTGTGCTCACCGACCTGCTCGACCCGCAGCACCACGCCCGCCTTGCCACCCTCTTCCCCGGGGAACACCAGCCCGTCGTGGGCGAACACCGGCGCATCCGAGCCCTCGTACAGGGTCGCGACGTGCACCATCTTCCCCTCGTGCCGTGCCCACACCATGTTGCCCATCATGCCACCGCAGAAGTCGGCGCTGAAGTGCAGCCGCACCACCGGGTCGGCACCGGGCAGGCCTGCCTTCGAGACCAGCTCCACCCCGAAGGGCACCCCCTCTGCCGTCCACTCCGTCGGGATGCTCAGGTCGGCCCGCGCGGGCTCGAGCACCTTGCCGTCGACGCGCGCTCCCACTTCCACTGACACCCGCACGCTGTACTCGCTCTCCTTGACCAGGCCGCGCAGCCCCACCACGACCCCGTCGCCTTCCTCGCCGATGGCCACGAACTTGTCGGACAGAAGCCCCGACCACAGCCATCCTTGTTGGGACCCTGCGGTGACGCGGACCCACGGCTCACTGCGCCCCCACAGCGCGAGCACCTCGCCGGTCTCCACCACATCGACGTCGGTGCCCAGGGGCAGGGTGGCGACCACCTCCGCGCTGGTCGACGGCGTCGCACGGAGGTTCACCGCGTCGGTGAACACCACCTTGTCGGCGCCATGAAAGGGAACGGCCAGAGCGACGGAGAGGAAGAACCACATGCCACGAGGGTACCGCTCGCGACCTCGCGTTGTCGCTACCTACCGCTCGTCGATGCGAGCATGCACGCGTGCATCGTGGGCCGGGACCACCGTGAGCTCGGGGTGCTGGCGGTCGAGCCGATGCAGCCGGACCAGCTGGTCGCGGACCTGCGCGGCGTCGAGGTCGACCAGCCGCCGCGACAGCCAGGGCTTCTCCGCGGGCCAGGTCACCCCCTCTTCTGCCCACGCCGTGTCGCCGATGAACAGGTAGCGCTCGGTCGCGGAGACGTTCACGAACACGCCGATGGACCCTGGGGTGTGCCCGGGCATCGGGACCAGCACCACCGCGCCGTCGCCGAACACGTCGAGGCTGCGGGGGAAGGGGCCGTAGGCGGGCCCGTCCAGCTGTACGAGGTGGGTGTCGAGGGGGCTGGCCGCGTCGATCTGTCGGTACAGCAGGCCTCCCTCGTCGTGCCGAGCGTACGCCAGCTCCTCTGCCGTGAGCCACACTGGCACATCCGGGAGGTCTTGCAGACCCGACACGTGGTCCCAGTGCGCATGGGTGAGCACCACCGCGTGCAGGTCGTCGGCAGCGAGGCCACGGCCCGCCAGCGCCGCAGCGATGCCCTGCTGCAGGTCGAGGGTGACCAGCGCCTGCATCAGCGCGGGTGTGGTGTCGAGGTGCGCCACCCCGTTCACGCCCATGCCTGCGTCGACCAGCAGCGTGCCTCGTGGGTGGGTGACCAGGATGGCCACCATGGCGCTGGTCAGCGGCCCTTGCAGCGGCGCGCCGCGGACGCTGAGGCCGTGCTGGGTCTCGATGCGGGCTGTGGGCAGCACCTCGACCGACACGCCCGCCACCGACGGAGCGGCAGGCAGGGCCTCGACCGCAGCGGCCGGCACCGCCAGGGGCCGCTTCACGAAGGTGAAGGCCACTGCTGACACAGCGAGGACCAGGCCCACGCCGGCGACCGCTGCCATCTGTGCGCTACGCCTCACGCGCCCCCCCTTTTCGGTGAGCCACGCCGTAGCCCGTTGCGCCCCCACCTGGGGTCCCACCAAGGGGGGTCGTGGGGTCCCACCAAGGGGGGTCAGGACGCTAGGTGTTAGATCTCGCAACGGACGCAGCGTTGTTGCTCGCCCTATGAGTCGCGGCACCAGGGAGACCGGAGGGAGCAGCGTGCGACGAGGCCGGCGAAGGGAGCCTGCGAGCGCAGCCCACGAGTGCACGCTGCGGCTCCCCCGGAG
>CBDUIC010000197.1:0-8017 GCA_965367245.1 uncultured bacterium
CGTCGACCTGGAGCCCAGCGTCCATGTGCCTGATCGCGGTCGCCAACCGCTGCATCCCCGGTGTGCGAACCCTCCTCGTGGGAAACCGCGACGAGTTCCTTGCGCGCCCGACGGCTGCGGCGCACCACTGGCCCGAGGGCCTCGTCGGCGGGCGAGACCTGAAGGCACAGGGCGGCTGGATGCTGCTCCGCCCCGGGGGCGGCTTCGCGGCGCTCACCAACGTGCGCAAGCCCGAGTACATGAGGCCCCACGAGGGACCTTCTCGGGGTGAGCTCGTGGTGCAGGGCGCCCTCGCCGCCTCCGCTGCTGGGTATGCCACGTCGGTCCCTCGGCAGGCCTACGCAGGCTTCAACTTGCTCGTCGACGACGGGGAGGCACTGTGGGTGGTCGGGTCCGACACGCCGCCCCAGGCGGTCGAGCCCGGCGTGCACGGCCTGTCGAACGCCGTGCTGAACGCGCCCTGGCCCAAGACGCGGGCCCTGGTCGAGGCCGTGCAGGCCCATGGGCTCGACCCCGACGCCCTGCTGGGCGCCCTCCGCAATCCCGCCCGCTACCCAGACCGCGAGCTGCCCAGCACGGGCGTTTCACTGCCGGTCGAGCGGGCGCTGTCGGCAGCCTTCGTCGACCTCGATGGGTACGGCACCACCGTGAGCACCGTCGCGTGGATTCGAGACGACGGCCAGTGGGGGTTCATCGAGCGCGGGCGTGACGGTGGGGAGGCGCGCCTGGGCCTGGCCGCGGGCTCGTCGCGAGATGCACCCGTCAGCCCTTCGTGAGGATGTGGTCGATCGAGCCAGCGGATCGTAGCTCCATCGTCTCGTGGTCTACGACGCACAGAAAGCCATGCTTGTGCTCGATGACCAGGTTGTACTGGTAGGGCTCCACCCAGCCGATACCTACGTAGCACTTGTTCTTGATCAGGTAGTTCTCACCGCGGGTGAAGCTGATCGTGACCGGCTCGTCCCAGGGGGCGAGGCGACACCCGTGTGACTCGGGGATGCCCTTCAACCAGGCCATCAGGAAGCGGGTCTGGTAGCTGGGGGCGGCTTCCTTGGTCTTGGTGCCGAGGGGCTCCCGAAACACCATCTTGTCGGCGGGCTCGAGGGGAAGGAAGGGCAGCTCGGCGATGCCTGCCATCGCCTCGGTCTGCTGTGCGGGGAACGGCGAGAAGACGGCGAGATCGGTGGGAGACAGGCTATGGCCCACCAAGAACCTGTGCACCAGGACCGGGAACTTCTTTCCGCCGATGGGGATGCGCAAGGCCGATGGGGGCAGGATGGCCTCGAAACGCCTTGCGATGCCCTCCTTGTCTTCGGCGTGCCGAACGCAGAACGCGAAGAGCTTGTCGAGGGCGACGTTGCCGTTGGGGCCTGCCATGAACACGTCGAGGTAGGCGTCGACATGTGTGAGGGCGACCTTCTTGTGCAAGCGCAGGGTCTTCTCGAGTGCGCTCAGCAGAAGCGGTCGCTCCTTGCTCATGCCTTCGAACAGCGCGACCGTGAGCGCCTCCCCCACGGCGAGCTTGTCTTTCGCCTTGAGCTTGAGGCCTTGTATGTGGCCGCTGAGGTAGAACAGGGCGATGCCCTCGGCGTCGGGCTCCCTGCCCAGGGCAATGAGCTCCAGCAGCTCGTCGGCCGTCTCCTTGCCGAGGAATCGGTACTTGCCGTCGCTCCTCAGGTAGTCACTCATCGCAACCATGTTCCTGCTCCCGTCGTGAGGTGGTGGCTCGGATGCACCCCGCCAAGCTGTAGCGGTCGGGCACCCCACGGGCCGCCGCATGTCACATGCTGCTACCCAGCCTCTGTCCCCACCCGCTCCCACGGCAGCTCGGCCCGGTCTTCCCGAGCTCCCCCAGCCGCTCCTCGCTCCACCGCCGCACGTCGTCGACGCCGATGGGGGCGTCGGCGAGCTGGGGCAGTCGACGACGCGCTCGTGGCAGTGGGTGCAGACGTCGCCCTCGAAGGTGGGCGAGGCCAGGGGGCAGGGACCATCGGCCATACGATCCGAACTTCCCGGCGTCTGCTGCCTGTGGCATCGATGCAAGTGACAGGGTGTGGCGCGGTGGTGCGTCACTGGAGCGTTGGGTCGACGGTCGCTTCGAAGCCGTGGAGGGCCTTCCGCACCTTGGTCGCATCTACACCATTGCACCTGTCGAGGAAGGCATCGTCGTCAGCTGTGCAGCGGGGACGTTGATGTTGGGACCGCCGGAGAGGCTCTGACGCGGGTCGCACCCTTCGGAGGTGCCTAGAGGGCAGCCGGTTGAGGACAAGAAGCATTGGCGCCTCCCACAGGCCGATTCAGCCCCACGAAACCTCGCTGGGTGGACCTCGATGGTCGCGTAGCCCGCGCCGAGGCAAGACCTACACCGGCGCGAAGCAGTGGTACCTTGGTCATGCCGGGCTCACGAGTCGCCACGGAGACGGCATCAGGAGACCACCTGCCTCACGTGCTCGGCCCCTACCGCATGACGCTGCTCCTCGCGGGTACCGCAGTGGCGTCGGTCGTGCTCGTCGGTCTTCTGGCGTGGCCCCCGCGTGGCGAACGGCCGGGCTCGATGGAGAGTGTGGGCGTTGGGGCCCCCGACGAGCGGGCGCTAGCCGACGAGGTGACCCGCAACGAGCGTCTCGCCGACCCGGAGACTGCCACGTGCCTGAACGCGTTGCTGCCCCCAGGGCACCGCGTGATCGGAGTCCCCATATGGAAGCAGAAGCGGGTCGACCCGCCTAGCATCGTGTCGGTCCTGAACAACCGCCCGGGCAGCCACATCGACCTGTTGGTCTCCAGCCTTCCCCTCACCCCACGGGGAACCACCACCCTGCTGAAGGGTGTACCTGTGCTGCACGCCTACGTGGACGACCCTCCAGCACCCGTGACCGAGCTCGAAAGCGAGCTCCGGCCCCTGGGCGCTACCGCATGGGTCGTCCTGTCGATGACCGACGTCGACGCGCAGAAGGTCGAGCGGGCCCGCGAGGGCGGATGGGCGTTCTACGTCGCGGTTCGGAACGACCTCAGAGGCGAGTTCATCCGATTGCCGCAGGTCGATATTCGCGAGCTGCGTTCGAGCCATCCCATGTGGGCCCCGCAGCTACGTCGCCGCCCCCCGAAGCGAGACCGATAGCGATACCCAGCCATGCCCGACCTGTCCGCCCGCGTCGCCGAGCTCCCCACCACCTCGGCGCGGCTCATCGTGCAGCTCGATGCCGCGGAAGGCGGCCGGTTTCGGGCCTTCGACGGCGACCGGGTGTGGGTGGACCGCGCTCCTCGCCCCGGTCATGCCGTGGCCACCGAGCTGTCGCACCGGTCCGTCCACGACGTCACTCCCTGCCGCAGCCTCCGTCGCACCCTGTGGTGCACGGCTGGCATCGAGCCAACCCCCCCGACGTACGGCAGCGTTCCGACGCGTGGTTCGACGGCTGGTCGCTGGCTCAGCTGCCCCGGGCCCTCGACCCGCTCCTCACCCGGGCCGAGGCCGCGCTGCCCGACGACCGCACCTGGGAGGCGGTGGCGGTGGCGTGGTCGCTGCAGCGGTGGGGGGCGACGGTGGACCAGGTGGGCGACGCGTACGAGGCGGTGGCATGGGGGCATGCCCTCGAGCCTGACGTGGCCTGGCTGCGCTGGCTGGTGCGGCTGCATCGCGATGGCTTCGAGCGAGAGGGTTGGGATGCGCTGGGGGTGGTCCACCGAGGGGGGCCCGAGAGCCTGATCCCCTTCCTGCCGAAGGAAGAGAGCGGTTAGCCAGACCCAGGAGTCGCCTTGTTCCCCGCCGACCCGAACAGCGATGCGTGGGCCGTCGAGAGCCTGCAGATGCACGGCCCTGTGGGCGCGGAGCACGGCCACAGGCTGATCACGCTGTCGGGCACGCTGCTGTACGAGGGCCAGCCGGTGCGGGACTACTACGTGTCGGTCGCCGTGGGGGCGGCCACGATCTTGGTGATGGTGGTGCACCCCACCGTGGCCTACACCTCCTTCGAGGTCACCCTGGGGGCCCAAGGGCTCATGCACGCCATCGACGATGAGCCGGCCTTTCCCCTTCCAGATGACGCGGGCGTGTTCCTCGCGGGGGAGGGCCTCGACGACGAGGCCGCGGGCCCCTGGCGCGCATGCCTACGGGCGGTGGCCATTCACGACCCGCGGGTGGTGGCCTACCTCACCAAGGGCATCGACCCCGAGACAGGGCTGAGCTGCCTGGTGCCCGATGACGGCTCGCCACCCCCGACGTGAGGTCCCCATGGCCGCTCGACCCATCTGCGCCGTCTGCCATGTCGATCTGTCGCTGGCTGACCTCTCTGGCATCGACGGCGACCTCGTTGTCTTCGCCGACCACACCACGCTCCCCCACGGCTGCGCCGGGGAGCCGCCGGGTCAGGCCTGGTTCTGCTCGGCGCATCTGGTAGCGGCCCAGGCACACGCCAGGCTTCCGCTCCGAGAGGCCCAGGGCCTGCTCACCCACCGCTACGGTGCGCCCCCGGAGGGCGTGCGAGATCACCTTCAGGTGTGGGTCGACAGCCTCTGTGGCGTCTCGTCGCTGCAGGTGATGAAGGTCATCCGGGCCGCTACCGGATGCTCGCCAAGCGAGGCCAAGGCGCTGATCGCCGATCTGCCGACCTGCTTGCTTTCGCCTCCGCGAGGGCATGAACACCTCGCAGCCCACCTGGTGGACGAGCTGGCTGCCCTCGGGGTGGGGTCACGGGTGGAGGTCGTGGCACCCCACAGCTGAGCCCCTCAGGCCCGGGGCCAGCGCTCCTCCAGCCGCTCGATCATGCTCTGCAGCGCATCCGCCCGCGACGCCTCGAGCTCGGCCTGCTTGTCGGCCAGCCGGCGCAGAGGACAAGAAGCACTAGGGCCTCCCACAGACCATCCTAGCTGACATCCAGGGCGCCGCGACCGCGGAAGGAGAGGCCGGCCGACCGTGGCGCCCAGAACGCACGCAGGCGCCGGCCCCGAAAAGCTTGGTTTGTCCGTTGTCGACGGTGCGTGTCCGTCGTCTTGATGAGCGCGGTGCGCACGACGGCAGGCCAGCCCAGCGAAGTGCTGCGCGGCTCTGTGGAGGCTCAGCTTGCCATGGGCGGTGCTCGGTCCCGTCGCCGGGCCGAGCGTTCGAGGCTGGCGAGGACCTCGATGGTCGCTGGTGGGCGAACCACGGCGTGCAGCACGAACCGGCCCCCGCAGGCGCAAGCAAAGCCATCCACCTCGAACACCCGCCACAGCAGGTCGGCCCGCGCATGTCGAGGAGCCGGACCGGGCGAGCGCACCAGGGCGGAACGGAGGCGCGACCTGCTATCCTCCGCCCATGATGTACCTTCGACCGATGCCCTTCGTCTTCTTGCTCGCCTGCGGGGGGGCCGGGCCCGACGACCCGTGTGGCGAGTGCAACGATGCCCTCTCGCACCTCACCGACAACCTGCCAGGCAACAGCTGCAACCCGAACTGGATGGGCGAAGCGGTGGAGAAGGTGCTCGACGCGTGCGGAGATGCCGACATCGATCCCTACACGATGATCGGGCTCAGACACGAAGCCTGCCAATCCAGCACCTACCTCACTGGCTGCGAGGCCGGTGCGACGACGCTCGCCTTCGACATCGCGCTGGACCCAGCGGCAGCCGCCATGTTCCCCGATGGCGCCCGGGTCTTCGTCGACGACTACGATGGCTTCTCGGAGGAGATGACGGTCTACGAGACGGGGAAGAAGGTGCTCCTCCCGGCGGCCGACGCTGGCACCGAGGTCTGGGTGTCTGTCTGGAACACCCCCGCCAACGATGACGTGATCGGCGAGGGTCGAGATGTGTTCAGCATTCGGACCTCCGCGGAGGGGTGGGACCGGCCGCGCCGGTCCGTGACGCTGGTGGGCAACGAAGAGGATGGCACCGTCACTGTACGGTTCAACGACTTCTAGTTCGAGCCGTCCTCGTGGCGTCAGCCGGGCCCGCCCCAGCAGACCTTGGAACGCTCACATGTCCCGACATACCTCCCGTTCCAGGTTGCCGGGGCGAACCCCCTGCCACCACGATCACCGGCTCACTATCTACGCCGGTGACATAACGGCTGGGGTACCGCCCACCTTCACGCGCCCAGGCAGGCGCTGCGGGTTCTGGACGCCAGGAAGAAGGTGCGGGTGGTGAGCAGCTGCTTCAGTACGTCCTTGTTGCCGACGACGATCTTGGCGACCGTTTCCTCGAACTGCTGCAGGAGGGTGGACTCGTGGGCGTAGTAGCCGTCCTGCAGGTCAGGTCTTCCCGTGCCGCGCCACGGCGTCGCGGAGCTTGGCTTTGGCGCTCTTGTAGGTGTCCATCACCCGCCTGCCGGACCAGCCCAGCGCCTGGGCCACCGTCGGCGCGCCCTCTTCGGTTTCGCGCAACCGTTGGGCCTGCAGCAGCAGCTGCTCGTCGGTGGTGAGGGCCGTGAACGCCCGGCGGAGCAGATCCGTGAGCGGCCGGCGGTCGTGGTCCGGCTGGCTCCGAGCGCCCGGGTGGGACCACTGCTCCCAGAGCCAGTGGTAGAAGGCGTCATCGGAGGCCGTGTCGGCCGTGTCGGCCACGCCTGCAGGGGGCTCTTCTGGGAGGGCAGCCTGCGCGTCGACCGGCGAGGAGTCGTCGGCGAGGCCGAGCTCCTGGACGAGAGCAAGGAGGTCCGGAGCGAGCTCTTGGGCGGTGGCATCGGGCTCGTCGACCGAAGAGGGCTCGTCGGCGTGGGCAGAGGGCTCGACCGGGCAGGGCTCCGTTCCTGCCAGCCAGTGGAGCCAGGCCTCCTGGAGGGCGTCGTCGGGGGTCTGGTCGACAGCGAACTTGGCACGCCAGCCCCGCGGCCCCCTGGCGCAGCCTCGGGGCTCCCCGCGCTCGCTGTCGAGGAACTCGAGGCTGACGCCGAACTCGTCCGCCCGGACGCGGAGCACGTGCTCGCCGTCGACGGAGACCTCGATGGGGTGACCATCACTGGCGAAGGGCTGGGCGTGCGTGGGCCAGCGCTCCACCCTGGCGTCGAGGGTGTCGGTGCGCTCCAGCCACGCGACGGACCAATGGGCGGATCGCTGTGGTGCGTCGGGCAGCGACACCAGCTGGCCGAGGTCGAAGGTTGGGTGCTCGGCGAAGCGGTGCGGGATGTGCAGCGCCTCCACGGAGTCCCGGAGGCTGGCGGGCAGGTCGTCCCAGGTGAGATGGCCCCGAGCCTTGCGCTCGAAGACCTGCTCATGGTCGTCGTCGAGGTACTCGAACCAGGGGGGCGCGGGAGGCTCCTCGGGGTCGGTCAAGGAGCGCTCGGAGAAGCGAGACGACAGCTCCGAGGGCTCGTGGATGCTGATGTCGCGGGCGCCCGAATCCAGCAGCGGACCGAGGTCCCAGGTGAAGAAGCGCCCGACCATTCCGTCGGCGTCGACCACCAGCCACTCTCCTTCGACAGGCATCGCTACCCTCCCGGCAACCAGTGTATCGACCCTGCAGGCGCTCCCATCGCCTTCTGGCACGGTGCGCCCGTCGTGCAAGACGCCATCCAGCAGGATGCGGAACATGGGAGCCTGCGACCGTCTTCAACGGCCTGCACGAACGGAGGGCGAAGCGAGCAGTCCCTGCCACCCGAGCCCCGGAGTGAGTGAAGTGACAGAGGAACTGCGGGCGGCGGGCCTCCCCGGTCAGCGGGCCCCCGGTTCCACACGCGGAAGATGGTGGAGCTTACGGTCCGTCGTGGGTCCTCGGGGGCTGCGAGGACCGTGTAGGGCTTGTCCTCGTTCGGCCCGCCCCCGGTGACGAGGCCGAACTCACTGGCGCCGTCCATCACGATCACGCCGCGGAAGTCACCGAACAGCGCCGCCACGGTGTCTCCGCGCTTGTTCGGCGTGTAGCTGAAGAGGACCGAGTCGTAGTTGCCCCAGGCCCACAGCTGACCCTGTGGGCCTTGCCTTTGGTGCGGCTGCGGTCGAGCACGGGCATGCCCGTGGCGTCGACGCGCATCCAAGACCCCACCAACACCTCCGTCGCCATCACCGCGACGATGGGCCGAAGCAGCTCGCCCAACGACATCATCCAGT
>CBDUIC010000198.1:0-8008 GCA_965367245.1 uncultured bacterium
GTGGGACGATCTCGGTGTGGACTACCATGTCGGGGTGACCACGACCGAGCTGGTCGGCGAGGCGTGGTGCCAGGGCACGGGAGGCTTCCTCGAAGACGGGCGGCTGCGCGAGCTCGATGGCGTGCACTTCGTCGAGCCGAGCACGGCGGGCGGCGCCGACCTCCTCGCGCAGATGGTGCGGGTGGGCGAGCAGGGCAGCTTGTGCGAGCAGGGCCTGGGGGCCGCCTGGCGGGCGCTGACGGAGCACCGCGACGGGGCCAATGCAGGGTTTCGGCGCGATGGGGCCCAGCTGCAGGTGATCGTGCTCAGCGACGAAGACGATGCCACCGATGAGGGCCTGCTGAGCCTCGACGGCTTCCTCGACTGGTTCGCCGACGAGACCGCGGCGGGGGGCGGGGCGCTTCACGCCGTGTCCTGCAAGCGGGAGGGGAGCGCGGGCGCGGCGGTGTGTGCCTCCTACGACGTGGGGGAGCGCTACGCCGAAGTGGTGAGCGCGACCGGCGGCCTGCATCGACACATCCTCGACGTCACGGCAGACCACTGGGTGGGCTTGTCGGAGGTGGTCGAGCCCATGCCCTCGAAGTTCACCCTCAGCGGCCTGCCCGTCGAGGACACCGTCGAGGTGGAGGTCGTGGAGGCGGGCGGGGCGCGCGTCGCCGTGCCCTTCGACTACGACAGCGAGACCCAGGTGGTCACCGTGGTCGACCCCCTGCAGGTCGGCGACGAGGTCGTCGTCACCTATGCCCCCTGCGAGATCGTGCCCTACTGCTCCAGCACCGCGGGCGAGTGAGCCCAGCGGCGAGCCCGTGTAGCTACAGCGGCCCCAGGTAGGTGTACTCCACCTCCATGGTGCCGAAGCCGGTCTCTTCTGTGGCCTCGGCAGAGGTGGGGCTGGTGAACGTGCCCGTCGATGCCTCGCAGGTGAAGTCGGCGCCGTCCAGTGTGCAGGGGTAGGGGTCGTCGCCTTCGAGCGCGATGGTGAAGCCGTCGTCGGTGGCGAGGAGCTCGGCCGAGAACGTGAAGCCGAGGTTGACGACGTAGGCGTCCCACGCCCCCTCGAGGAAGACAGGTAGGCCCTCGGGCCAGCAGGCCTCATCGAAGGCGCCGCCCTGCTGTAGTGACTGGAGGGCGAGGTCGCACGCCTCCTCGCAGCGGGACGCGCTGTCGTCGTCGGCCCAGCACGAGCTGTCGGCACCGTAGTCGGCCTCGGCCTGGCCCTGCCCCTCGGGGAACACCACCGCAGAGCACGACAGGTAGTCTTGGCATGTAGGGGCGACGGGAGACGACGACTCGGTGGTTTCGCCGCCTCCTGCACTGGCGCCGCAGCCGGTGAGGAGGGCAAAGGCGATGGTCGATGACCACTTCATGGCGCGTCTCCCTGGCCCGAGAGGACCCAAGAGTGGATGTGGAAGCTGCCGGACCGTGCGATCTGCGCTTCGGCTGGGCTGCTCGGTAGCCAGCTTGCCGGCATGGGGCCAGGAGGGCCGGCTGGGCTGGGGCCCCGGGTCGCGCATCACCGCAGGTCGGTCGTCGTGGGCGTGGGTGTCGAGGCTGCCCTGTTGCTTCGGCGGTTAGGCGCTCCCCTCGGAGGACCCCATGCGCCGCGTCTCCCTCGCCCTCGCCTTCGCCTTCGCCCTGGGCTGCTCCGGGCTGTTCACGCCAGGCCCCGGCTCAGGCACGCGGGTCGTGGTGGTGCGGCACGGGTCCATCGACACGGCGAACGACCTCGGCGTGGCCCAGGGCGTCGCCGACATCCTGGCCGACCGTGGCTTTCTGGTCACGGTGGTGCCCGAAGCTCTGCCCGCCGACAGCGACGACCCCGACATGGACGCGCGCTGGGCGGCGAGCGCAGCGGGTGCGGCCAACGCGGTCCTCCTGTCGATGTCGACGAGGGAGCTGCGGGAGGGGCTGGAGCCTGGCACCGATCACCACGAGGTCCGCCTGGATGCTCGGGTGGTCAACCTCGACCTCGAGGCTACGCCAGCGGAGCAGACCCTGGTGTTCGCCTCGGAAGACACCGGCCCGGTGCCGGTCGCCCGGCGCACCGCGGCTCACTGGGTAGAGGCCACGGGCGGCTTCGCCGTGCGGCAGCTGTTCGTGACGCCGGAGGTGGGGGAGGTGTCGATGGGGGCGCGGGTGCCCATCGCTGAGATCAACGCCGCCGAGCAGCTGCGCCGGCGGGAGCGGCAGGTAGCCGAGTCTGCCGAGCGGGCCTACGCCTACGAGGCCTTCTGCGAGGAGCAGGAAGCCTTGGTCGCGTCGTTCGCCGACGAGGGGCTCACCTGCGTGGGCGACCCGTGCGGGGGCTGGTCGTTGCTGGGCATAGCGGGCGACGAGGCGCTGGTGCAAGACGCCCGGCGGGTGCTGTGGTTCGACGTGCCGGTGCGCGACGACCCGAGCTGGAGCGAGCCTCCGGAGCGGGTGTTGGCGGTCGACCTCGCCAGCGGTGAGCCACGGGTGCTGCTGGAGGCGCAGAACCTGTATGGGCTGGGGCACGTGCTCCCCGGGGCAACGGTGGGCACGATGGACTGGTTCAGCGCGTCGGGGCACGAGGGCATCGTCGGCTTCGACGTGGCCACCGGCGAGCGGCGGCTGACGGTGCTGTTGGGCAAGGGAGAGCGCACCGACGTGGTGAGCGTGGCCCCCGATGGCTCCGCGGCAGCGTGGTGCCTGCGAGACGGCGGCGACTGCTTCATCGACCAGGGGGAGGGGCGCGCGCCGCTGACGGCGATGCTCGAGCCCTCGTGGGTGGCGACGGGGGATGGTCCGCTGTGGGTCGGCCAGGAGGGGCGCGACCTGGTGAGCGTCGCGGTCGACGGCACGACCCGGCGAACACGGCTGCCGGGGCGGCTGCGCGAGGTGGTGAGCGGCTCGGATGGCCTGGCAGTGGTGACGATCGACGAAGGCGACTGCCGCTACCTGGAGGTCGATGCGGTGGGGTGGACTGCGGGGAAGGCGGAGTCCCTACCCAGCTGCCCGTGGCACGTGAGCCCGCTGCCCGGCGGCGGGCTGGTGGGCATCGCCGACGCGACGGCCGGCGGAGACGACCCGCCCGGCGACAGCGAGGTGGTGCGCTGGCGGCCGGGCGACGAGGCCTGGGACGTGGTCACCCGAGGCGGCTACCGGGAGGAGTTCCCGTTCGCCCTTCCCGATGGGCGGATCGTGTTCAACCGACGCCTGGCGCGGGCACCGAGGGTGGTCGACACCGAGGTCTACCGCCGCGTGGTGTGCACGACGGGGGGCTAGGTCGGCAGCCGCCCGTGTCGCAGGCTGTCGCAGAATGGCCGAGGCGCGTGGATTCGACGGGATCGACGCATAGACATGCGCGGAATCACCGGAGGTCATCGATGTCTTGGAAGCGCATTCGGCAGTGGGAGCGACGCCACCTTCCCAACCCTCCGCGTAAGCGGCGCGGAGCCACCCAGCGTGTGCTCGACGCAGCTCGTGCGGCCATCCTCGAGCTTCCCGACGACTACCTCGCGTGCATGCGAGACACCGATGGCAGCGCGTCGCCGGTGTTCGGCGCGTGGACGGTGTCGTCGCTGCGCGAACTGCCGAGGAATGTGGGTGTCATGGCGGAGCACCTCAATGCGGACGATGACGGTCGGTACCGCGCGGAAGGGCCGGTGCGCGCTGTCTACTGGCACCCGCGATGGATCCCCGTCGCGTACGACGGATCGGGCGACCACCTCTGCCTCGATCTGGCACCCGCCCCGGGAGGCACCGTGGGGCAGGTCATCGTGTTCCATCATGACCAGGGGCATCGACGAGTGCTGGCAGCTTCGTTCTCCGCTTGGCTGGAACAGCTCGCGGATCGGCTGGAATCGGGCCAGCTAGCCTGGGATGCCGACGCCGCCGCGGTGCTACCTGCTGCCTCGGCCCCGCGACCCGGCGATGGCACGCTGGCCAAGGTGACCAGCGCGCTGGTGGAGCGGCTGAGCACCGCCGAGTCGGGGGACGCCTTTGGCGTTCCTGGCATGGGCACCGTCCACATGCACGTGCGGGCAGGCCACTCTGGGGGACGGTTCGCCATGCCCACCATCCGCCGGACGCGGTTTCGCCCGACACCTGCCCTCGCGCAGGCGCTGCACCCCGATGCCGATGGGGATGCCCTCGGCGATGTGGCGTGGCTCGAGGCCGCCGGCATCCCGTTGGATGCGTGCCAGCGGGCCTTCGAGGCTGCCCTGGAGCCGCTTGCCTGCGACGCCCCCGTGGCGCTGCCGGGGCTGGGGCGCCTCGAGGCGTTCCGCGGCCGGGGGCACGTGTTCCCGCTGCTGAAGCTCTCCCCAGCCGCGCGATCGGTCATCGACCCTCGGTAGGCGCCGAGGAGATCCGCTCATCGCTGGAGGGGGCCGCCGTGGCGACGGGCGTTGACAGTGAAGGGCTGGGGGGCCACCCTGTGACGATGGCCGGAGGGGCGGGATGCGCACGATGACGACGACGATGGTGCTGTGCCTTCTGTGGGGCTGCCAGGGTGACAAGAACTCTGCTACCAGCGACACGGTTCCTCTCGGCTCGGTCGATGGCACTCTGGGCACCGATGGCGCAGGCGACGCCGACACCGACACCGACACCGATGCCGACACCGATGCCGACACGGAAACCGACAGCGACGCCGACGCCGACGCCGACGCCGACGCCGACACGGACACCGACGCGGACACCGACACCGACACCGATGGGGACACGGACACGGACACGGACACGGACACGGACACGGACACCGGGCTCATCATCACCTCCACCGGTGACACCGGTGTCGCGACCAGCACCGACACGGGCTTCGTGGTCACCTCCACCGGTGACACCGCCTCGACGGGGGGAGATGCCGACACCGACGCAGACACCGACTCCGACACGGACGCAGACACCGATTCCGACACCGACGCGGACACGGATGCCGACACGGACTCGGACACGGATGCGGACACGGACACGGACACGGACACCGACACCGATACGGACACCGACACCGACACCGACACCGACACGGACACGGACACGGACACCGACACCGACACCGACACCGACACCGACACGGACACGGACACGGACACGGACACGGCTGCCGGGGGAACCGCCGACACCGGCCTGTCTCTGGACCCCGTGGGGCGCACCTTCCTGTACGACGAGAGCACCGTCGACGTGATCGAGCCTGGAGGCCTGACCGGCATCCTGCTGCTCGCCACCTGGAACACCCCCTTCTTCATCGAGGGCCTTGACCTGACGGGCACGGCGCTCACCATGCGCCTGGCGGTGTCCGATGGCTTCGGCAACCAAGACCTGTGCACCGAGACCGTCGACTTCGTCGCGGACTACAGCGCAGCGCCGACCTTCGCGTACGGCCCCCAAGACACGCTGCTTGGAGCCCTCGGCTACACCGCCACGGTGGAGCAGCTGACCCTCACCGGAACCTTCTCCGCCGACATGCTGCAGATCACCGGCACAGCCACCTCGGGCTCTGTCGACACCGTGCCGTTCGCTCCCCTGGTCGACCCCTACGGTGGGCCGGATGCCGCGTGTCTGTCACTGCTCTCGATCGGCGTCAGCTGCGGCCCCTGCCCGTCGGGCGCCAGCAGCTACTGCGTCGACTATGCCAGCGAGAACGCGGTCGCGGATGCCGTGGCGGTGTCGCTCGTGCAGCGCACCTCCGCCGACATCGCCGCTGACCCGACCTGCCCCTGACGGCAGAGGTCGCAAACTCTTTCTAGTACATGATGTCGCAGTCGTTGCAGCTGCACGCGCCAGGGCTGTTCTCGTAGCAGATGGTCGGCTCCGGGCATGAGCTGGTGCAGATGTAGCAGCCGCCGTAGTCGACGCAGTCGCCGAAGCAACCGCTGCCTCCAGCGAACGCGGCCGCTGCTGCTGCCAGACCGCTTCCGCCACCTCCGCCACTCCCGCCCATGCCGTTGCAGCTATCTCCGGTGTGGGCGGAGTCGCCGGTGCCCTGGGAGTCGCCGGTGCCCCGTGAGTCGCCGGTGTGGGTGGAGTCTCCGGTGTGGTCTGAGTCGCCACCGGTGTGGGTGGAGTCTCCGGTTCCGTCGGAGTCTTCGCCGGTGTGGGTGGAGTCTCCGGTTCCGTCGGAGTCTCCGCCGGTGTGGGTGGAGTCTCCGGTTCCGTCGGAGTCTCCGCCGGTGTGGGTGGAGTCCGCCGTGCTGGTGAGGCCGCTTCCACCGCTCGGCCCGGTGTGGCCGGTGCCCCCGCTCACGGCGCAGGTCGGGTTGGGATCCCCGGGTGTGCCCAGGTCGCCGTCGCCGAATGGGGTGGTGCCGAGGCACCAGTTCGCTCCGTCGTCGTTGCTGGTCGCGTCGAGCCGGCTGGGATCGAGGCTCGTCGAGGCGCCGTTGCCGTCGGGGAAGCTCGGGCCGCCGTCGTAGGCGACGATGTCGAACACCACCCCAGCGTAGGACAACACGATCTCGTCGGCCGAGTTGGACAGCAACATTCCGGTGTAGGTGTAGTCGACGACGACGCCGCCGTTGGTGAGCGGGTCGCCGCTGACTCCGAAGACGACGCGCTCCGAGGGGGCGACGACAAGGGGGGAGCCCACGACGAAGGAATCGACCGTAAGGTCGTTGACGACGAGGCCGACCAGATCGACGGTGTGGCCCGATCGGTTCTCGACCTCGAACCACTCTCCGACGGCGTCGCTCACCATGCTGGGGTTCTGTAGGAACTCGCTGATGACCAGATCCCCAGCGCTGAGCTGGCTGACGGACAGCGTGCCCGTGTCGCCGCTCAGTCCGGTGTGGGACGAGTCGGTGTCGGTGTCGGTGTCCGTGTCGGAATCGGTGTCCGTGTCGGAATCGGTGTCCGTGTCCGTGTCCGTGTCCGTGTCCGTGTCGGAATCGGTGTCTGTGTCGGAATCGGTGTCTGTGTCCGTGTCCGCATCCGTGTCGGTGTCGGTGTCGGTGTCGGCATCCGTGTCGGTGTCTGCATCGGTGTCGGTGTCGGTGTCGGTGTCGGACTCCGTGGACCCGTCGACGACGTCGAGCACCGCGGACCCGTCGTCCATCGGCTCCATCGTTGGTTCGAGCTTGTCGTCACCGGTACATGCCACGAGCCATACGGCGAGAAGGAGGGGGGGGCTGTGTCGCATGGCCAGGCTCCGCTTCGGGTCGGTGGGCGCAGGATACCTACCCCTGCGTCAGGCCGAGGGGCTGACCTCCAGGTTCCGTACCGCGGATGCGAACGTGAGATCGCCGTTCCGCGTGATGAGGTAGGCCCCGCGGGCCTCCCACGGAGGCAGAGCTCGGCCGTTTCGCTCGCCCTTGCAGGGCGGGGCCGTGGTCGGCTTTGGCCGCGGCCTTGGGCATGGCCCTTGCACTTCAAGGGGCTTCCACAGGAGGTCCTCATGTCTCATATCGACCGACACCAAGCGCACGGCACCCAGCACAGCGACCACGAGGCCTGGCTGGCCGACTGCATGAACTGGCGCGTCGACAACGTCGTCGCGCTGTCGACCTTGGCGAGGGTCGAGGCCCTCATCAAGCGGCACGAGGCCGAGCTGGCCGAGCACGAGATGCTGGTCGGCGGTCACGAGCGGGCCAACCTGGTGCAGGAATCCCTGATGGCTCGCGCCGAGAAGGGCGCAGACGACGAGAGCTCCGAGGATGGAGACGTCTTCTTGGCTCGGGTGCACGAGGAGCAGGCGGCTCGCCACTACCTGCTGCGCCAGCGCCACCTCGCGCTGTCGGCTCGGGTGCGGGAGCTGGAGAAGGCCCTCGACGAGCTCGGCTGAGGGGCCATCTGGCACACCCTCGGGGCGGATTGGCACGGCGAGAAGCGACGCTGCTGGGCGCTCAGCCCACTGCGCCCTTCTTCAGGCTCACCTTGTCGAGCTTGCCGCTCGCCGTGCGCGGCAGCGCGTGCATCACCGTGATCTGCTTGGGCAGCTTGAACCGCGCCAGCTTGCCATCGAGGAAGCCCTTGAGCTGCTCACCCTCCAGGGCACTGCCGGGCCGGGGCTCGACGAAGGCATGGCCCACCTCGCCCCAGCGCTCGTGGG
>CBDUIC010000199.1:0-7850 GCA_965367245.1 uncultured bacterium
TGAGGTGGTCGAGGAAAGCGCTCTGCGGCTCGTCCGACTCGGTCCGGATCGAGGATGAGCTGCCCACGCAGGACAGGGCGTTCCATCCGGACCACGGGTTGCCGGGGGGCTCCGCCCCCGCTCGCCCCCCGCGAAGGGCTGCGCCCCTGGACCCGCGACGTGGTTGGGCGAGCGGTAGGGTGACTGCGAGCAGGTGCGTAGGCGGGGGTCGGCCTCGCTGACCCGGTCTTCTGGCCACGGGTTGCCGGGGGGCTCCGCCCCCGCTCGCCGACGGGGTGTTGTCCCCGGCAGCGGCCCGCAGTAGTCGCTGGGCAAGGAGTCCTCCATGCCCTTCGTGCCCTACCGCGGTGACCACTACCTCGACGCCGACGCCATCGACGCCTGGCTCGACCAGCTCGCTCAGGCAGCTCCCGCCTGGGTGACGGTGGAGCAGGCCGGCCGCAGCCGCATGGGCCGTCCTATCCGGGTAGTGACGGTGGGCGCCCGGGCCGCCGACGCCGAGGCCCCCGCTCAGCGCCCAGCCTTCTGGCTCGACGCAGGCACCCACGCGACGGAGTGGACCGGGGTGATGGCAGCCCTGTTCACGCTGTCGCGCTGGGTCGAAGGGCTGCTCGCTGGCGACCCGGCCCTGGTGGCGTCGTTCACGGAGACGACGGCCTTCGTGATGCCACTGATCAGCCCCGATGGGCTGCATGCGTCGATGCACGGGACGGCGCCGATGCGCTCCACACTGCGTCCCCCTCGGGCGAGCACGGTGCGCTCGGGCTTCGCACCCAGCGACCTGACCGGCGACGGCACCATCCGCTGGATGCGGTGGCGCCACCCGGCGGGAGGCTGGGTCCCCCTCGAGGGGCATGTCATCGGGATGCGGCCTCGCACGGTCGACGACGACCCCGCGGATGCCTACTTCTTGAGCCACGAGGGCAGCTTCGTCGCCTGGGACGGGGTGCGCTGGGTAGAGGCCGCCCTGGAGCATGGCCTCGATCTGAACCGCAACTACCCGGTCGACTGGCGCCCCTTCAGCATGTTCGGGATGGACGCAGGCGACTTCCCGGGCTCCGAGCCGGAGTCTCGAGCCGTCCTCGACGCGGTCCACCAACGAGCCCACATCGCAGCGGCGCTGACCAACCACACCTACACAGGCTGCCTGCTGGTGCCGCCCGCCTCCGCGCACTGCCCGCTGCCCGACGGCGACCGGGCGATGATGCAGCGGCTGGGGGCCGATCTGGTCGAGGGCACCGGCTACCGTGTGTTCAAGGTCTACCCCGAGTTCATGTACGACCCGAACAAGCCGATCATCGGCACGTGGGACGACACGCTGTCGTCGACCTTCGGCATCACGGCGTACACCCTGGAGCTGTGGAACCCCTACCGGTGGGCCGGCACGGAGATGGGAGACCCCGTCGACATGTTCCGCGACCCCGACCCGGCGGTGATGACCGCCCTGCTCGACCAGTGCGTGGCAGAAGGGGCGTTCGTGCCGTGGGCGGCCTTCGAGCACCCGCAGCTCGGCGAGGTGGAGCTCGGTGGCGTCGATGAGCTGCGCACGGTGCGCAACCCGCCGGAGCCGCACCTGCCCGAGGAGTGCGAGCGCGGCTTCACGGTGGCGGAGCGGCTGCGCAAGGCACTGCCCCAGGTGAACGGCTCGCTGATGGTGACCGACCTCGGGGAGGCGCGGCGCGTGCAGCTGGTGCTGGAGAACGTCGGGGCCCTGTCGACCTCGTCGCTGCAGCGCGGGGAAGACGTGGGGACCTCCCCTGCGGTGCGGGCCGAGCTGGAGCTGGGGGCCGGGCAGCAGCTCCTCGATGGCCCCGCCGAGCGGCAGCTGCACCACCTCGACGGCTGGATGCGGCAAGGCTTCGACCGCAATCCCTTCTACCCTGACCTTCCGAGTCGCGGGCACCGCGCGATGGTGTCGTGGACCGTGCGGGGAGCCGGCCCGGTGCGCGTGCGTTGGCAGGCCGGGCGGGCAGGCAAGGGCGTCGTCGAGGGCTAGCGCAGCCCGGCGACGCCCATGAACGCGCAGCCTACCAGCACCCCGACCTGCAGGCGGCGCTGCAGCGCGTCGTCGATACCGCCGCTGAGCCACTCGCCGAGGCGGTTGCCGACGAGGATGGTGCCGGCGAGGGCAGTGCCGGCGAGCAGGTCGTCGAGGTGCACGAGGCCCCCGGCGCCGTAGCCTGCGAAGCGCGACACGTGCAGGGCGACAGCGACGGCGGCGATGGTGGCGACGTAGGGCCGGCCCACCAGGTCACGCCCCATCAGGTAGGGAGCGAGCAGCACCCCCGAGCCCCCCGCGGTGGCCTGGACCGCGCCGGCGGTGAGCCCGATGGGGAAGCCCCAGCTGGTGGGGGGCACCCAGCGCCACAGGCCCAGACCACGAGCGGCGGCGAGCAGGGCGACACCGAGCATGGCCCAGCGGATGAACGCGACGGGGGCCTGGGCGGTGAGCATGCCGACCCCAAGCGCGGTGGGGACCGCACCCAGCGCGAGGGGCAGGGCCGTGGCCCGGTCGACGTCGTGACGGTAGCGCCACAGGCGGTGGCCGTTGCCGAGGAGCAGGGCAGGGGAGGTGACCACGAGGGCCTGCACGGGGTCGCCACTGATCACGGCGAGGACGAGGAGGAGCAGCAGCCCGCCGCCCATGCCGGCGACGGTGGTGATGAGCCCGGCGGCGATGCCGGTGAGCACGGTGAGTGCCATGTCGGCCTCCATGCTCTCAACCTACGAGCCGCCCGGATATCGGTCCAATCGATTCTACAAGCGCATGATATAGGTTTTGTTTATGGAAGGAGGACCATGCTCGAGGCCTACCAACACTTCGTCTGGGTGGTCGAGCTGGGCACCTTCACGGCCGCCGCCGCGAAGGCCCACCTGTCGCAGCCGGCGCTGTCCGCGAGCATCCGCAAGCTCGAGGAGCACGTCGGGGCCAAGCTGCTGCGGCGCCATGCCCGAGGGGCGGTCCCCACCGCGGCGGGGGAGGCGCTGCTGCCCCAGGTGCGGCTGGCGCTGAGGGCGCTGCACGACGGGCGCCGGGCCGTGGCCGAGGTGGAGGGCCTGGGCGCGGGGGAGGTGCGGCTGGGAGGCGGAGCGACGGCGTGTACCTACTGGCTTCCGCCGCTGATTCGGCGCTTTCGATCGTATCATCCGGGGATCACCGTGCGGCTGCAGGAGGTGTTCAGCAGCCAGGTGGGCGAGCTGGTGGCGGCGGGCGAGCTCGACCTGGGGGTGGGCACGCCGACGCCGCAGGTGGTCAGCGAGGCCTGGCGCGACGATGCGCTGGTGTTGGTGGCGACGCCGGAGGTGGCGGAGCAGCTGCCATGGAGCGGCGCGCGGCTGGCCGCTGGCACCCCGGTGGTGGGCTTCCCGATGGGGTCGTCGCTGCGGTCGTGCCAAGACGCAGCGCTGCCCGACGCCGAGGTGGTGATGGAGGTGCGCAGCTTCGCGGCCGTGAAGGGGCTGGTGCGGGCGGGCATCGGGGTGGCGCTGCTGTCGCGTAGCTCGGTGGCGACGGATGTGGCGGAGGGGCGCCTGGTGGAGGTCGTCGACGAGCGGCTCGCGGCGTCGCGGCGGATCGACCTGCTGCACCATGGGGTGGAGCGGCTGCCGCCGGCGGGTAGGGCGCTTCGGGAGCTGCTCATGGCGTAGCGCGCTCAGTCGCCCTCGGGCTCAGACAACGCGCCGCCCGACGTGGGGGCGATCGACACCCGGCCTCGTGCGCGCTTGCGTTGCTTTGGGGCCTCGTCGACCCAGTACCAGACGGTGATGACGCCCTCGTTGCTGTCGGCCGAGTGCGTGATGTCGAACAGCTGGCCCTCCTCGAGCTGGGAGGCGAAGGCTGCCACCTCGTCGAACAACTGCTGCCACGACCGCATGGAGGAGCGAACGAACCAGGAGCGCATCCAGCGGCGAGGGCCTGCAGGGGCCTTGCGCGACCACAGGGTCACGGTGCCGGCGTTGCTGTCGGCCCCGTGGCTGATGGCGACCAGACGGGCCGGCCCGAGCTCGGAGGCCAGCTTGCAGGCCTCGGCGAACAGCGACTCCCAGCTGCGGGTGGAGCTGTGGATGAGGTGATGTCGGATCACGAAGTCCCCCGCGCCATTATGCCGCGCTGGGCACACCGCGGCTCAGCGGAAGCACGACAGCTCCTCGCCCTCGACCTCGCAGCTCTCGGTGGGCAGGCGGGTGGCCTCGTCGATGCGGCCGGTGATCTCCGCATACCCGAACTCAAAGCCGCGAAGGTCGGCACCCTCGAGCTGTGCGTCGAGGAGCGAGGCGAAGAACAGGGAGGCCTCGGTTAGGTCGGCGCCGCGCAGGTCGGCGTCGCCGAGCACGGGGTACGACAGGTCGTCGCCGTTGAGGGTGGCGTCGAAGCGTCCGCAGCGGCCGATGCCGGTGGCGCGGAGGAAGGGCAGGGGCACGACGTTGAGGGGCTCGGGGCAGCCCTCGTCGAGGGTGCTCGGCGCGTCGGGGAGGGGCTCGAGGCCGAGGCGGTCGGGCAGGCTGTCGTGCCAGCAGACCATGGTGGTGGGCACCTCGCCGTACAGCACGGCGCTGCCGAAGCCGGCGAGATCGGGCACGTCGATGTGGGCCACGGGCAGGGTGGCGGCGACCCCGTCGAGCTCGTGGCGCACGCTGGCGAGGCCTTCCCACAAGCGCTCCTCCTCGACGGGTGGGCGGTCGAGGTAGCGGTCGAACAGGGGACCTCGCCAGTGCTCGGCGGCGCCGCTGGTGAGGTCCACCGTCAGCCAGTCATGGGAGATGGGCCAGCCCGTGGTGGGGTCGCTGGCGCACACCAGGTGGCCCGCCGAGGTCGAGGGGGTGGTGGGAGGTGCCGTGTAGGGCGGTGCCTCGGTGGCGGCGGGCTCGGTGACCGGAGCGGTCAGCTCGGTGGGGTCGGGGGACTCGGCCAGGGGCGCGGCGCAGCCGACGGTGACGAGTAGGGCGATGCGATGCATGACAACCTCCAGGTTCAAGGTGGCCTGGGCTGGTTGTGTGGTCCATTGCTATGATGTCGACAGTATTGTTGTGTGAAGTGGTGTAACGCTCATGGAACGGGCGGAGACAGGTCGCATCCTCCTTCGCTGGGCGACGCGCTGCCGGGGGCGGGGTACGCTCGCGCCGGAGGTCCTGTGCTCTGCATTGCGTGCGGCGAGTCTACCGAGTTCGCCCCATGCAGGGCATGTGGCGATGAGCCCCGACTCGACGGCCGGTGGTCCCTGCTGGAGGTCCTCGGCCAGGGTGCCAACGGCACCACCTACAAGGCCGTGGACGGCGAAGGGCGCACGGTCGCCGCGAAGGAGTCGACCCTCAAGGCGACCGACCCCGACAAGGTGCGGGAGCTCGTGCAGCGGGAGGCTCGCGTGCTTCGTCAGCTCACCCACGATGGTGTGCCCTCCTATGTCGAGGAGCTCTGGCACCAGCACGGGCGGAGCCGCTCGCTGTTCCTGCTGCAGGAGTTCGTGCAGGGGGTCGACCTGGAGCGCCGCCTCGAGGAGCACCGGTACGACGAGGCAGAGGTGCTCGACCTCCTCGACGAGCTCGCGGGGATTCTGGCCCACTTGCACGGGCGCCAGCCCCCCATCGTGCATCGTGACGTGAAGCCGTCGAACGTGATGCGACGCCCGGACGGCCACCACGTGCTCATCGACTTCGGCAGCGTGCGCGACGTGCTCAAGGATGTCGACCTCGGTGGAAGCACGGTCGCAGGCACCTTCGGCTACATGGCGCCCGAACAGTTCGCCGGCGACGCGTCCCCCCAGAGCGACCTGTATGCCCTCGGTGCTGTGGCCGTCGCGCTCCTCACCCGGCAAGACCCGGCGCGGCTGCAGCGGCCCGACCGCAGCGTGGGCTGGCACGACCATGCCGCCGTCTCGCCCGAGGTGACCCAGCTCATCGACGAGCTGTTGTCGCTGGAGCCCTCCGGGAGGCCTGCGAGTGCCGAGGCCGTCCGAGCGCGCATCGCGGCCATCCGCGACGGCACCCTGCAGCCTGCCGTCGCCCCGTCGAGCGCGTCGGCGTCGTCGTCCACCCGCTCCGGGCCAGCGGCGCCGCTGCCCGTGAAGACAGCGGAGTACGTGGCAGACGAGCCAGAGGCCTTTCACCAACCCCCGGTGCCCCACCATGACGCGCCGCTCGGTTCGCCCGGAACGGGGCGGGACCGCCTTCCGTTCGTGGCGGTCACCCTGCTGGTGGGGGGGCTGGCCGCAGGCCTGGTGACGGCGCTCCTCGTGGCCATCCTCGGCGGGGGGATGATGGTCGCCAAGGCCCCGGCCCCTCCTCGGGCGGCGCCTGTCGCGGATGCCGGAGGCACGATCTACCGCATCCCCGACTCCCCCTGGCCGGTGATGGCGCTGGAGCAGCTCGAACAGATTCCCGCCGAGCCCACCTGCGACGTGACCCGTATGCGCGACCAATCCATCGTCGTGCGGGCGTGCCCAGAGCCACTGGTCGAGCAAGCCACGTCTTGGGCGGAGGAGCAGCTGCCTGCAGCCCCCGAGGCCTACGCGCTGGGCCAGACGCTGGCTTTCCAGCCCAGGCCCGACGCGTCGCTCCTGACGCCCGCGGTCACCGTGGTCACGCTGGACGAGACGGCGCAGGGGCCCTACGTCGCGCGGGCGGCGAACGAGATGACCGCGCTGCACCGAGCGGAGCCGACCTACCCCGAGGCGGCCAAGAGCGGTGCGCTTGCTCCAGCCAAGTGCGTCGTCGAGGTGGAGGTGGGCGCCGACGGTGCGCCCGACACGCTGACCATTCGGGAGTGCCCGCTACCGTTTCATGCGAACACGGAGACGGCCCTCAGCCAGTGGCGGTGGGATGTCGGCGAGCCCCGTCGCACCACCATCGGCGTCACCTACCGATTCAAGGGCGAGTGACGGGCGGGCGGTGCACCCGGCTGGTAGGAAGCTGTCGTACCTGACCTGGAGAGCGGCATCGTCCTACCCGACCTTCTCGACCTACGCTGCGTCGACGCCCTCGCCCGGGCGGGCGCCTTTCACGAGGCCGCCAAGCAGCTGGCGCTGTCGCCCTCGGCCTTCGGTCGGCGGGTGCGGCGGGCGGAGGAGGTGCTGGGGGTGGCGCTGTTCGCCCGCACGACGCGGTCGGTGCAGCTGACCGAGGCGGGGATGCGGCTGCTGCCCAGGCTGCGGGCGCTGCTGGCGGAGGCGGAGGCGCTGCGGGAGGCCGAGGGGCCTGCGGTGCCGGTGTCGATCACGCTGGGCACGCGCCATGAGCTGGGGTTGTCGTGGCTGATGCCGGCGCGGTCGCGGCTGCGAGAGGTGCTGCCCCACGTGACGGTGCACCTGCGCTTCGGGGCCGCCGATCGGCTGTCGGAGGAAGTGGCGCGGCGGGGCATCGACGCCGCCGTGCTGAGCCAGCGGCCGGCGGTCGCGGAGGTGGTGGCGCAGACGCTTCATGTGGAGGACTACGTGATGGTGGCCTCGCCGGGTTGCCTGGCGCGAGTGCCGCTGGGGGCCAGGGAGGAGGCGCAGGGGCACACCCTCATCGACATCGACCCCAGCCAGCCGTTGTTCGGCTACGTGGCGCGGCCCCACGGGGAGCTACCCTGGGGCGCGATGCTGTCGCTGGGCACCATCGCGGCGGTGCGGGCGGCGGTGGCCCAGGGGGAGGGGGTCGCGGTGCTGCCTCGATACTTCGTGGGCGACGAGCTGCGGTCGGGGCATCTCGTGGAGGTGTTGCCAGAGCTGCCGGCCGAGCGTGACCACTTCCGGCTGCTGTACCGGCGCGACCACGCGCGGCGGGGGCTGCTGGAGGCGGTGGCGGAGCAGCTGCGCGGCCTACCGCTGCGGTGACGGCTTCCGCTTCGCGGCAGCTGGTCGGTCGCGGACTCG
>CBDUIC010000200.1:0-7799 GCA_965367245.1 uncultured bacterium
CCGCTCGCCCCCCGCCAAGGGCTGCGCCCCTGGACCCGCGACGTGCGTCGGCGGGCCGAGAGCATCGGGTGAGGGCCTACAGCCCCAGGCGTTGGCGCTTGCGGGCCAGGGTGTGCCGGTCGATGCCGAGCTGGCGGGCGGCGGCGGAGACGTTGCCGCAATGGGCGTCGAGGGCGCGGCGGATGGCCGCGGCCTCGACCTCGGCCACCTGGTCGGCCAGGGGCCTGGGTGCGGTCGGGTCGCGGGCCGGGGCCGTGGTGGGCAGCCCCCGCAGCTCCGCCGACAGGTCGTCGACATGCACGACCTCGTCGGTGAGCAGGGCCCACCGTCGCACCTCAGCCCGCAGCTCGCGCACGTTGCCGGGCCACTCATAGCGGTGCAGCCGCTCCCGCACGCTGGGGCCGAGCTGCCGCTCCCCACGCAGGAAGTGGTGCAGGAGCTGATCGAGGTCCCCACGCCGCTCCCGAAGGGGGGGAAGGGCGACCTCGGCACCGCGCAGCCGGTAGTACAGATCCGCCCGGAAGCGACCGGCCTCGACCTCCGCGCGTAGATCGCGGTGGGTGGCCGACAGCAATCGCACGTCGACGCCCTGCTCGGCCTCCGCCCCCACCCGCCGCAGCCGACCCGTCTCGAGCACCCGCAGCAGCGTCACCTGCACCCGGGGCGGCAGCTCGCCAACCTCGTCGAGGAACAAGGTGCCTCCATGGGCCTGCTCGAACAGCCCTCGGTGGACCTTGGTGGCGCCGGTGAACGCCCCCGCCTCGTGGCCGAACAGCTCGCTGTGCAGCACCGTCTCGGTGAACGCGCCGGCGTTGACCGCCACGAAGGGCCCGTCGGCGCGGGGGGACGCATCGTGCAAGGCCCGCGCGACCAGCTCCTTGCCGGTGCCGGTCTCGCCCCGAATCCACACCGGCACGTCGCTGGGGGCGAGGCGCGCGATGCGCTGGTGAATGGCGTGCAGGCTGTCGCCGACCAGCCCGGTGTCGCGAGCACGCACCTCGGCTCGTAGCCGCTGCACCTCGGCCCGCAGGCTGCGGATCTCCGGGAAGCCCTCGATGTCGAGGACCACCTCGCGGACAGGCTGGGGGTGGGGGACCGGCA
Organism: uncultured bacterium; assembly: GCA_965367245.1. GTDB lineage: Bacteria > Myxococcota_A > UBA796 > UBA796 > CBDUIC01. The sequence goes on from CBDUIC010000200.1 coordinate 1,102, forward strand.
CGAACGCAGGGGGGATGACCTGCAGCATCCGCCCCTGCAGCAGCCCGGCCTGCATCGCGATGACCCAGATGGTCTGGGCCTGGGGGGTGCCGGCGGACAGCACCACGTCGACCGGCTGCCCGCGGAGCTCCTCGAGGAGAGGGCCGAGGCCCTCGAACAGCTGCCGATGATCGGAGGGGTCGGTGATCGGGATCAGCCGCAGCTCGGCGTGGTCGATGGCGCCGGCGAGCTGGCGAGCTCCGGGGAGGCTCGCCTCGGAGGTGAGCACCAGCACGCGCTCGTAGGGGGGCTGGTGGGCGACCAGGCGCCGCACGGGGCCGTCGTCGCCGGGGCGAGGGCGGTGGTGGGCGAGGGGCCCGGGGGGGCGGTCGGTCCAGGTGAGCAGGGTGCGCATGGTGCATCATGCACCGGTCTGGTGTTCTATGCACCATCGGATGTGGTGCGGTATGCACCAGAAGCGTCGATAGCCGAGGTTGCTGCGTGCTGGCACGTCGCCTGCTCTAGGAGGAGAGCAGGAGGTCGTGATGGCTGGGCAGGTGCGGGTACTGGATGGTCCCGGGGTGTGGATGGAGGGCGAGGCGCTGCGCCAGCTGCAGCGGGTCGCCGCGCATCCAGCCTGTGTCGCGGCGGCAGGCATGCCCGACCTGCATCCGGGTCCCGGGACGCCCATCGGAGCGACGGTGGCGCTGCAGGGCACCCTGTGGCCGGCGCTGCTGGGGGGCGACCTGGGCTGCGGCGTGCGTCTGGTGGCGCTGCCCCGGGTGAAGGCCAAGGGCGACGACCTGCTGCGTCGTATGGAGGAGGAGCTGTCGGTCTTCCCCCTCGACGAGGTCGACCCGGCGGCGCTGATGGCGGCGGTGTGGCGGCGCGGTCCCCGGGGTCTGGTGGGGCTCGCGGGGGTGCCCGACTCGCTGCAGGCCTTCGCGGCCCTCGAGGCCGAGGCGACGGGTGTCGTGGGCGAGGTCCCCCCGGAGGACTTCGCTCGCCAGCTGGGCACGGTGGGGGGGGGCAACCACTTCCTGGAGCTGTCGCGGGTGCACCAGGTGGTCGACAAGGGCGCGGCGCGTTCGGTGGGGCTGCGGCCGGGGGGCTTCGCGGTGGTGGCCCACTCGGGCTCCCGAGGGCTGGGCAAGCACCTGGCGGGGCGCTGGGGCGGGGTGGTGCTCGCCGAGGCCGACGCGGGGGCGTGGCTGGCCGACCACCAGGGCGCGCTGCACTACGCGCGCACCAACCGCATCGTGCTGGCGTGGCGCATGCTTCGTGCCGTCGGCATGGCCCGTCCCGGGCGGGTGTCGGGGGCGCTGGATCTGGGTCACAACGTGGTGGAGCGGGTGGACCTCGCCACCGGCCCGGCCTGGCTGCACCGCAAGGGGTCGGCTCCCGCCTACGACGGGCAGCTCACGGTGGTCCTCGGCAGTCGGGGGACCGCGTCGTGGGTGATGCAGGGGCTGGGGGCAGAGGGCTGCCTGTGCTCGGTCGCCCACGGAGCCGGCCGCAAGCTCGACCGGGGCAAGGCGGTGGCGCTGATGCGGCATCGATACCGCCGGGCAGAGATGCGCCACACCGCGCTGGGCGGGCGGGTGCTGTGCCACGACCGCGACGCGCTGTATGCGGAGCACCCCGACTGCTACAAGCCCATCGAGCCGGTCATCGCGGCGCTGGAGGCGGCGGGGGCGGCGCAGCGGGTGGCGGCGCTGCATCCCGTGCTCACGGTGAAGCGCTGATGCCGACGGTGGTGATCAGCGCAGGGCGGGGTCCCAAGGAGGTGCGGGACTTCGTCGCCGACCTGGCATCGTGGATGCTGCGCCGCGATGACGAGGCGGTGTGTGTCGAGCGCGGGCGGGGCTCGGTGGTCCTGCAGGTAGGGGACTGGGTGGGTGGCTGGCTCGGCACTCACGAGCTCGTGGATGCCGTGCGTGGGCGTGGGCAGCGGCGGCGCTGGTACGCGACGGTGGCGGCAGTGCCGGGGCCTCGGGAAGTGGACTTCGATCCCAGCCAGGTCCACATCCGAGCGGACCGAGCGGGGGGACCCGGCGGGCAGCACGTCAACACCACGGCCTCGGCGGTGCGGGCTACCTACCTGCCCCTGGGCTGGACGGTGCGGGTGGCGACCGAGCGCAGCCAGCACCGCAACCGGGCGGAGGCGCTGCGGCGGCTGCGGGCCATGCATGCTGCGTGGGTCGACCGCGGGCAACAGCGGCGGCGGCAGGGGGCGTGGCAGGTGCACGATGCGGTGGTGCGCGGCGACCCGGTGGTGCGGTGGCGGAGGGAGCGGGGGCGGCTGGTCGAGGTGGCTGTGTAGACTGCGCCGAGGAGGCCTGTCGGATGTGGTGGATCATGGCGGCGCTCGCTGCGGAGCCGATGGTGCTGCAGGTCGTCGACGACGCCACCGGCACCCCCATCCCGTGCGCGACGCTGACGACGGTGCACCAGGTGCGGCTGACCACCGACGACGAAGGGCTTGCCGTGTTCGTAGAGCCCGGCCTGGTCGGGCAGAGCGTGTGGTTCGACGTGGAGGCTCGAGGCTTCGGGATACCGGCGGACTTCTTCGGGTTCGTCGGCGAGGCGGTCGCGGTGACCTCCGGCGGTTTCGCGCAGATCCGGATGAGCCGCACCAGCGGCGCGGTGGCCGACTGCCCGGCCTCCGACCATGCTCGCCGGCTGATCGATGCAGGGCTTCCCGCCGCCCCGATGCGGATCGAGGTGGTGGACCGCGCCACGGGCCGTGGCGTGCCCCTGGCAATGGTGGTCGTCGGTGACCGCTCGTGGTGGACCGACGCGGCGGGGAACATCGCGGTCGTCGACCCGCAGCTGTACGGGCAAGACCTCGAGCTGTCCGCCGCCGAGGTGCACGGCTACGGGCCCTCGGCATCGACGACGGCGACGGTGGTGGAGGGAGCTCACGTGGCCCTCGAGGTCGACCGGCACCACCCTGCCCAGCGCCTGTACCGGATCACCGGCGCCGACCCCTTCCGCGACACCGTCCTGCTCGGGCTACCCGCCCCCATCCCCGGCCTGCAGGGGGAGGTGGTGGGCCTCGACAGCGCACTGGCTATCGAGGTCGACGGGGCGCCGGTGTGGCTGTTCGGCGACACGCTGCGACCCTCCTACCCGCTGGGGCACTTCGACACCTCCGCCGCGTTCGTCTCGGGCGACCCCTCCAGCGGGGTCCAGCTCGACTTCCTGGTGGGGTCCGATGGCTTCTCGCGGGGCGTCGCCGACCTGTCCGACGACGGGCCGGTGTGGCTGTCGATCCCCACGAGCGTCGATGATGGCGGCAGCGACGTGGTGTTCACGGTCTTTGGGGTGTACGCGGCGGACCTGAGCGTGGTGGGGCGGGGCTTTGCCGTGCTCGATCCGGTGTCGATGACCTTCGAGGCGGTCGGGCCCATGGCCAGCGACGTGGAGCTGTCGCACCAGACACCGGTGCGCGAGGGCGGGCACGTGGTGCTGCGGGAAGGTCTCCGCTTCGCGGATCGCCTCGACGCCGCCACCGACGTGGGGCAGTGGCAGACGTGGTCCCCCTGGGTAGACGGCGCGGTCGAGCGGCATGGTGATGGTGAGGCTCGGTGGGCCTGGCGTGACGGGCTGACAGTGCCCTCCGATGGGCTGGCCGAGGCCGACCAGTGGTCGCCCCAGATGGTGGAGCCTGACAGCGGGACCATGGTGACGCCCCACTTCGGCGACATCGCCCGCAACACCTACCTGGGGCGGTTCGTGCAGGTGTTCACTCGCCAGAACGGGGAGATGGCCTGGCTGGGTGAGCTGTGGATGTCGGTGGCCGACACGCCGTTCGGGCCGTGGTCGTACGCGCGGCAGGTGGCGGGCTTCGACGACTACACGCTGTACAACCCGCTGATCCTCGACAGCTACGACACCGATGGGCGCGAGATCTTCTTCCAGGGCACCTACACCGACTTCTTCTCCGGCGCGGCACAGCGCACGCCTCGCTACGACTACAACCAGCTGATGTTCTCCCTCGATCTGGCCGATCCGCGGGCCGTGCTGCCGGTGGCCTTCTACCGGGAGGCGGGGAGTGGGGTCCCCACGACGGGGCCGCGGCTTGCCCCTACGGCGACCGAGCCGGTGGCGGCCTTCCACGCCTACGAGCGGGAGCGGGAAGGCGCCGTCGCCGTGGGGCGGTCGGTCGCGGACTGTGCGGGGGGCGGCTGGGCGACCTCGGCGGTGGCCGACCCGCTGCTGTGGGGGGAGGCCGAGGCGCGCTCGGGCCTGGCGGCGCTGTGGGACGACGGGGGCGCCCTGTCCGTGGAGCCGCTCCCCAAGGGCGTGACCCCGCTGGCATGGGTGTGGCCAGCAACGGGGGCTCGTCACGTGCCGGCCCACGACTACCTGCCGCCGTCCCGGCTGTCGGCGGGGGCCGACCGGTGCGTGATGGAGGACCACGCTGGCGGCGGAGCCACGGTGGTGCTCGAGGCCGAGGCGGCCGGGGGGGAGGTGAGCTGGTCGGTGGAGGGGCAGGAGGTGACGGGGGAGGTAGCCAGCTTTGTGCTTTCCGTGGGGGACCACGTCGTCACCGCGCAGCTGCTCACGCCCGAGGGTCACGTGGTGAGCGATGTCGTGCTGGTCCACGTCGAGGCCGCCTCGACCGCGGTCAGCGGCGACACCGGCGCGCTGCCGCCGACGACCGACACGGGGGAGGGCGGCCCTACCTCGGGACCGACGACCTCTACCAACGACCGCGTCGACCCGAACGACGGGGCGGTGAAGGGCTCGGACACGCCGGCGGGGTGTGGCTGCGGCCACGCCGCGGGGGGCGGGGGGCTGTGGGTGGGGGCGCTGTGGCTGGTGGGGCGGCGGAGGCGGGGGTAGCCGCTCGTGTCTGTACTGGTGACGCCGACCTCTGGGTCGATTTCGGGGTCTCGATTTCGGGGTCAGGACGCTAGGTGTTAGATGTCAGGGAGGCTCGATCTCGGGGTCGGGACGCTAGGTGTTAGATGTCAGGCACCACCCACAGCCCGCCCCGCCGGTCGAGGCGAGCGGTGTGCTGCGGGCCCGGTGCCCTTGCCGCTGTCTACAGAGGCACGTAGGTGATCAGGACTTCGTCTCCTTCGCTGGGCAGGATGCCCGTGAGGGTGACCGTCTGCGTCGCAGCGTCGTAGGTGAACTGGCCGGTCAGATCGACCTCGGTGCCTGCTGACCGCAGCCACACCTCCAGCGTTGCCTCATCGGCTGGCTGTGCCAGCGCGTAGTCGGCTCGGCCGGTGGGTACGAACGCTTCGCCGAGGGCGGTGATCGAGGAGCTTGCCTCGAGGATGCTCAACTTGTTGCCTCCGCTCGCGTCGGTGACGGCGACATAGCGCTCTCCGAGGTTGTGCTGGGAGCAGCTGCCCGTACCGCCAGCTTGGGCTTCGCCTTCGGAGAGGCAGACCATCGAATGAAAGGAGGCGTGGGGGAACAGCGCATACCAGTCGATGAACTCCGTCTGGGTGATGACGGGGACATTCGCCCAGTCCTCGGACTGGTCGTCTTCGTCGCTCACGACGACGGTGTGCAGGTCTGCATCCGCCCGGCGGAAGCCGGCATTGGCCTGTGTGCGTAGCTCCAGCGCCTTGTAGGCAGCCTCGAGCCCCATCTCGCAGCCCGAGCCCCGCTCGCCCAGCTGTACCAGAGCCTGGAACAGGTCAATGGGGGATGGATCGTCGGCGTCGACCCAGGCAGCGCCAAAGGACGCCTGCAGCCTGCCATCGAGCGGTGGCGTGTTGGCGTCGTTGAAGCACAGATCGGCTGGGTCGGTGCTCGTGTCTGTGCTGGTGACGCCGATGTGGAAGTCGACACCGCTGTCGATGAGGGGCTGGATGAGGGATGCCGCGCCGAGTCCGAGCACGTCCTGAAACACGCTCATCGAGCAGCTGTTGTCGACGACGAACAGCACGTCGACCTGGAGGGGCCCTTGCTCGAAGCTCTCCTCGATGACAGAGGGGGCGACGGCGGTGTCGCCGGTCGACGCGGTAGTCGTTGTCGCGGGGGGCGGGCCAGAACGCCCGGCCGATGGGTCGGCAGAACAAGCCGCTAGGACGACGAGGAAGGAGAGCGGTCGTGACACGGGACACCTCGGTGTGGTCCACCAAACCTAGAGCGCGGCGTCGCGGCTGAGGGGGCGGAGCACAATTCGAGACCTTCCTTGGTGGTTTGTGGGAAGTGTCGATGCTCGTTGATCTGCCGTCGACGTTGGTGATTCCCAGCTGGTCGCCAGCCACGGCCAGCCGGGTCGAATCGGACGCCCCGCTGGCCCAGCCAGGTCGAATCGGGCGTCGAGCCGCAGTTGGGCTCGGCGGGCGACGAATTATGCGGGTTGGTCCGTTACTGTCTGCTCCGAATGAGCTGCCGAGCACGCCAGACGCCCGATTCGACCTCCCTGGCCGATCCGACCCACCCGATTCGACCCCTCTGGGCCCCTCGCGGAGCAGCATCGGCTTCCTGCGCCAGCATGGCGAGCACCACGCCACGGACGCAGCGCACCCGATCGCAATGCACGTCGCGCACCACGCCACGGACGCAGCGTTGCTGCTCGCGGTCTGAGTCGCGGGTCCGGGGCGCAGCCCCGGCGGGGCTCTTCGGGGCAGAGCCCCGGTAATTGGTAGCGGGATGCTCGGAGCGGCAGCCGGCCGGTCGCGGACTCGGCCTCCGTCGTGCGGCCCTTCGCCTTCCGTCGGGCCTGTCATGTGGCAACCCCAACG
>CBDUIC010000201.1:0-7763 GCA_965367245.1 uncultured bacterium
GTGTCGGTGTCGGTGTCGGTGTCGGTGTCGGTGTCGGTGTCGGTGTCGGTGTCGCCCGCTCCGACCAGGTCGACCAGCGTGGTGTCTGAGCTCGCTGGGGTGGTGGACTCGTCTTTGGTAGGCGCTCCGGTACAGGCAGCGAGGCACGCGATGAGGAGCGGCGACAGAGATGGCTTCATGCGAGGGCCTCGTGTGCGTCGGGCGGATAGGCGCGAAGACACTGTAGTCGGTACCCGCTCTGTTCGCTGCCGGTCTGGGATCTGCCTGTTTCCGTTGGCCAGAGGCCCCGGTCGTGGGGGCATGGGCCCATCCGCGTGGCGATGCGGCCCGGCCCCGCCCTACCGCCCCGCCCGGCCCTCGAGCAGCGGCACGCTCGGCCGCAGCCCCTCCCACAGATGGTCGAGGAGCACCCGTACCCGGGTGGTCTTGCGCAGGTCGGGGTGCACGAGGAGCCACAGGGCGCTGGCCGCCTCCTCGATGGGCTCGAACAGGCGCTGCAGCTCGGGGTCGGGGTCGCCGGTGAAGCAGGGCAGCATGCCGCGGCAGCCGGCGCTGCGCAGCAGGGTGTGCATGGCCGGCACCGAGTTGACGCTCAGGAACACGGGGCTGTCGCCGTAGCGGGCCTTCCACCACCGGGTGGCGCCGAGGTCGGCGAGCTCTTCGCCGTAGACCGCCCAGGGCAGCGACGCGGGGTCGTCGCAGTCGATGGGCCCGTAGGCGCTCCACGCGATGGCGGACAGCCGCCGACCCACCAGGCCCTCGGACGGGCGGGGAATGGGCCTCAGCGCGACGTCGGCCTCGTTGCGGCGCAGGTCGAGGAACCGATCGGCGAAGGCGACGTGCAGGTCGATGCGGGGGTAGGCCTCGTGGAAGCTGGCCAGCAGCGGGGTGAGCACGGGCAGCAGGGCCTCGGGGGCGGTGAGGCGAACGGCCCCCTCCGGGGCCTCGTCGCGGCCCTCGACCACGCGGGAGAAGCCCAGCATGGACTGCTCGGCCTCGAGGGCGCGCTGCATGCCCTCCTCACCGGCGCGGGTCAGGCGGTAGCTGCCCTGATCGCGGTCGAACAGCCGCACGCCGAGCTGCTCCTCGAGCTGGAGCAGCCGCCGGTAGACCGTGGAGTGGTTGAGGCCCAGCTCCCGACCGGCTCCTGACAGCGACCCGGTCTGGGCCACCTTCAGGAAGATTCGCACATCGTCCCAACGCATTGTGCATCCATGCAAGCACAGGTTGCGGCCCGCAGGGAAGGGGGGTCCACCGGAGGAAGCATAGGATGCCGTCAGAAACGGGGGAAGGGCATGTCGGGGCTGCAGTATCAGGCGGGATTCGGCAACGAGCTGGCGAGCGAGGCCGTGCCCGGCGCCTTGCCCACCGACCAGAACGCTCCGAACCCGCCGCCCTTCGGGCTGGTGATCGAGCAGATCAACGGCACGGGCTTCACGGTGGAGCGGGCCCGCAACCTGCGCACGTGGATGTACCGCCTGCGCCCGCAGATCCGGTCGACGGGCTTCGCTGAGCGACCCCACGGGCGCTTCGTGGGCACCTTCGAGCAGGGGGTGCCGAGCCCGGAGGTGCTGCGCTTCCGGCCGGCCGCGCTGCCCGACGCCCCGACCGACTTCCTCGCGGGCCTCACCACCTTCGCGGGCGCTGGCGACCCGACGATGCGGCGTGGCGCGGCGGTGCACCTGTACGCAGCGAATGCCGACATGGTCGACACCGCCTTCACCAACCTCGACGGCGACCTGCTGGTGGTGCCCGAGCACGGGGCGCTGCACGTGCGCACCGAGCTGGGGCGTCTCGACGTGGCGCCGGGGCAGATCCTGATCCTGCCCCGCGGCCTGCGCTTTCAGGTGTTCCTCCCCGATGGCACCGCTCGCGGCTGGGTCGCCGAGCTGTTCGACGGGCACTTCGAGCTGCCCGAGCGCGGGCCGGTGGGGGCCAACGGGATGGCCAGCGCGCGGCACTTCCTCGCGCCGGTGGCCGACTTCGTCGACGAGGCCAAGCCGTTCACCATCGTGGTGCGGCAGGGGGGCCGGCTGTGGGAGCAGGCGGCCGACCACGACCCCTTCGACGTCGTCGCCTGGTACGGCACCTACGCGCCGTTCACCTACGACCTGATGAAGTTCCACAGCCTGGGCTCGGTGAGCTTCGACCACCCCGATCCGTCGATCCTCACGGTGCTCACGTCGCCCTTCGACACCCACGGGCGCAACGCCATCGACGTAGCGGTGTTCCGTGGTCGGTGGGACGTGGCGGAGGGCACCTTCCGGCCCCCGTTCTTTCACCGCAACGCGGCCATCGAGTTCAACGGGGTGGTGAAGAACACGACGAGCACGGGGCCCTGGCAGCCCGGTGCCTTCACCTACACGCCCTACCTGTCGCCCCACGGTATCTCCACCCGCGGCTACGCGGAGGAGCTGGGGCGCACCGACGAAGCGCCTGTGCGGCTCAGCGACGACAGCCTGTGGATCCAGTTCGAGAGCACCTACCCGATGAAGGTGATGCCCTGGATGCTCGACCACCCGGCCCGCGACGAGGCCTACCTCGACGGCTTCGGCACCTACGCGCCCGGTGCGAGCCTCCCGTGAGCGACGCGGGCAAGGTGGTGCCCGATGTGTCGGCGGCCCTCGAGGGGCTGCAGAGCGGCATGACGGTCGCGGTGTCGGGCTTCGGGCTGAGCTCGAACCCGGAAGCCCTGATCCGCGGTGTGGTGGGCTGTGGGGTCCGCGAGCTCACGCTGGTGGCCAACAACGCAGGCGCCCAGGGGCTCGGCCTCGCCACCTGGCTGCGGGCGGGCATCGTGCGGCGGTTCATCGGCACCTATGTGGGGGGCAACGAAGACCTGCAGGCGGCCATCGACGGGGGTGAGGTCGAGGTGCAGCTGGTGCCCCAGGGCACCTTCGTGGAGCGGCTGCGGGCGGCCGGGGCGGGGCTGGCGGGCTTCTACACGCCCACCGGGGTGGGCAGCGTGGTGGCCGAGGGCAAGGAGCTTCGGCACTTCGAGGGAAGGGCGTTCCTGCTGGAGCGCGCGCTGCCCGTCGACTTCGCGCTGGTGCGCGCGCACCGGGCCGACCCCTTCGGCAACGTGCGCTTCTGGGGCACCGGTCACAACTTCGGGCCGGCGATGGCGATGGCCGCCCGGGTCGCGGTGGTGGAGGCCGACGGCGTGGTCCCGCTGGGGGGCATCGCGCCGGGCGACGTGCACCTGCCGGGGGCCTTCGTGCAGCGTGTCGTGGAGGTGCGCGAGCACGCCGACGTCATCGAGACGGCGCGATGAGCTGGGCGATCGACCAGATGGTGGCGCGCGCGGCGAGGGAGGTCCACCCATGGTCGGTGGTGAACCTGGGCATCGGGCTGCCGACGCGGCTGGCCGAGGCGCTGCCCGAGGGGACGGCGGTGTGGCTGCAGTCGGAGAACGGGCTGCTGGGGATGGGGCCGGCGCCCGCCGAGGGCGAGGAAGACCCGCAGCTGATCAACGCCGGGAAGCAGGTGGTGACGATGCGGGCGGGGGCGTCGCTGTTCGACTCGTCGCTGTCGTTCGCGATGATCCGCGGCGGCCACGTGGATCTGGCGGTGCTGGGCGCGCTGCAGGTGAGCAAGCAGGGCGACCTGGCGAACTGGGCGGTCCCCCAGAAGCGCGTGATGGGCATCGGGGGCGCGATGGACCTCGCCGCGGGCGCCCGTCGGGTGGTGGTGCTCACGCGGCACACGGCCAAGAGCGGCGAGCCCAAGCTACTGAGCCGGCTGAGCTACCCGGTCACCGCGCTGGGCTGCGTCGACCGGGTGATCACCGAGCTAGGCGTGTTCGATCCGCTCGGCGACGCCTTTGGTGTGGTCGAGCGTGCGCCTGGCGTCACCGATGCCGACCTCGTCGCGGCCACCGCCGCTCCCTTGCATTTCTGAACCGGAGGACCCCGTGGCCATCGAGACCCTGCAGGAGCAGCCCGACCTGGTGCTGATGGGAGACGGCGTGGAGGCGGCGGTGGTCGAGGCGCTGATCGCTCGCGGGGCGGAGCGCGTGGTCCTCATCGGAACGAAGGGGCATCCCGAGGGGGTGGAGCGGCTGGCCTCGTGGCTGGGCGAGCGGGCGGTGGGCACGTTCTTGACCGACCAGCCGCAGGTGCCGCGGGAGGTGGCCGACGCGGCGGCCGAGGTGGTGCGCGGATGCGACGCCGACTGGGTGCTGGCCCATGGAGGCGGCACACCCGTCGGGGTGGCGAAGGCCGTGGCGCTGCAGGTCGACGTGGCGGTGGCGGCGATCCCGACGACCTACGCAGGCAGCGAGCGGACCGACATCTGGGGGCTGTCTGAGGGAGGCCGCAAGACGACGGGGCGCGACCCTCGCGTGCGGCCCCGGGTGGTGGGCTACGACCCGGGGCTGGCGGCGGGGCTGCCCCGGGAGCTGTCGCTGCAGAGCCTGCTCAACGCGCTGGCCCACAGCATGGAGGCGCTGTACGCGGTGAGGGCGACGGCTGAGGCGCAGCAGGCGGCTGAGGCGAGCTTGGGGCCGCTGCTGCAGGGCATGGACGGCATCGCGGTCGATCCCAGCGACCGGTCGGCGCGTGCTGCGGCGACCCGGGGGGCATGGCTGGCGTCGGAGGCGCTGCGGGGCGCGAGCATGGCGGTGCATCACAAGCTGGCCCATGTGCTCGGCGGCCGCGGCTTGCCCCATGCGCCGACCCACGCGGTGCTGCTGCCGTACACCCTGGCGTTCAATGCGCCGGCGGCTCCGCGCCTGATGGCGGCGCTGCGGCAGGCGTGGTCCACAACAGACCCGGCGGCGCTGCTGTACGACCGGATGCGCGACTGGGGGCTGGCCGTGTCGCTGCGGGAGCTGGCGCTTCCCCTGTGGGCGGTGGCCGCGGTGGTCGACGAGGTGCTGGAGGTGCCCTACGACAATCCGCGGCCCTTCGGGCGCGAGGAGATGGCGACGCTGGTGTCCGACGTGTGGCACGGGCGCAGGCCGTCGCTGAGCACGAGGCGAGGTCCACCCCCGGGCACGCCCGGGCCGCATGGAGCGATGCAGGTGAGCGTCGCGGGGCCTCCGGTTGCCGAGGCGAGGAAGGTGCTGCTGGCGGTGCACGGGCGAGGAGCCAACGCCGATCGCTTCCTGGCCGACCTGCAGCGACGGATGGGGCCGGAGAGCGAGGGGGTCGCCATCGTGGCGGCCCAGGCGTCGGGCTGCACCTGGTACCCGAAGGGCTTTCTCGCCGATCGGGCCGACAACCAGCCGTGGATGGATCAGTCTCTGGCGGTGGTCGACGCGCTGTGGCAGCGACTGATCGAGGAGGGGGTGGGCCCTGCTCGCATCGTGCCGGTGGGGTTCAGCCAGGGGGCGTGTCTGCTGATGACGTGGCTGGGAAGCACGTCGGCCCGGCCCACCCGGGTGCTGGCCTTCACGGGGGCGCACACGCCGATGCCGGAGCAGGGCTTCGCGGCCGCCCGGGGCTGTCGGGTGCACCTGGCGCGCTCGGTCCATGACCCGTGGCTGCCGGGCGCCGCCTTCGCCGCGACGGTGGCGGCGGTCACCCGGGCGGGAGGTGTGGTCGACGCGGAGCAGGTGCCCGGGGAGGCTCACGCCATCCATCCTGGCGACGATGCGGCGCTGCGTGCGGCCGTGGCGCGCTGAGGGCGGCCGGTTCGCGTAGCGTGCTACGGCTGAGGAGAGAGGTGGCTGTGCGCTGGCTGCTGCTGCTGCTGTTCGTGGCGTGTGCCGACGACGAGGTCGATGGCGGGCCGTCGTCGACGTCGCCGTTCACCAGCACGTGGGGCGGCGAGGGCGTGCCGGCCACCCGCACCGGCTTGTTCTTGTCGTTCGACGGGGCGATCGACGGAGTCCCCACGACCTTTCGGTGCGAGGAGGGGGATGCGGACCACGCCTTCTCGGCGACCGTGGAGGCCGCCGACGACGAAGGCTACGCGCTGGGGGGCGTGTGCAGTGTGACCGACAGCCAGCGGATCTTGCGGCTGGAGCTGTCGGTTGTCGCGGAGGCGGCGACGACGAGCACGGCCTGTCGCGATGGGTTCGGCCTGCGGGTGGTCGACCTGTTGGAGGGGACGACGTTCGACTGCGGGGTGCACGAGGCCGACACGTTCCGGGTCACCGTGAACGAGGTCGAGGAACAGCAGGGCGGCAGCGTGATGTGGGGGGGCACGGTCGACGTGTCGGGGAGCGGGTCGATGGAGGTCGAGCTGGCGGGGGCGTATCGCTTCCTGTCGGTGCCCTGAGCGCGGTAGGCTCGCCCATGGCCCTGAAGCGTGGTTCCCGCATCGACGACCTGGAGATCCTCAAGATGGTGGGGGAGGGCTCCCACGCCGCCATCTACCGGGTGGCCATGCCCGACGGGGCGTCGGGGGCGCTCAAGGTGCTGCACACCACCGAAGAGGCGGCGGTGAAGCGGCTGCTGCGGGAGGGGGAGGCGCTCAGCCAGCTGCACCACCCGAACATCGTGCGCTGCCATCGGGCCCTCGAGGTGGAGGGGCGGCCGGCGCTGCTGATGGAGTTCGTGGCGGGCCCGACCCTGGGCGACTGGATGGACGCGGGCGGGGCCGACAGTCTCGACGAGGCCCTCGACCTGTTTCGCGGGATTGCGCGGGGGGTGCAAGCGATCCACGCTGCGGGGCTGGCTCATCGCGACCTCAACCCTGGCAACGTGCTGCTGTCGGTGAGCTCGGCGAAGCGCGTGGTCCCAAAGATTGCCGACTTCGGGCTGGTGACGGCGCTGGGGGGGAGCACCCTCACCCAGGCCGGGCCGCTGGGCACGCCCGCCTACATGGCCCCCGAGCAGATCGACGACGCGCGGAATGCGGGGCCGGCGGCCGACCGGTTCTCGCTGGGCTGCATCCTGTACGAGATGGTGTGTGGGGAGCGGGCGTTTCAGGCGACGGGCACCTTTGCGCTGTTCGAGGCGGCGAGCAAGGGCGACTTCCTGCATCCCAGCAAGGTGCGTCCCGACCTGCCCGACTACGTCGCCGACGTGATCACGACGCTGCTGTCGGCCGATCCGGAGCTGCGCTTCGCGGATGTCGCCACGATGATGGAGGTGCTCTACCTCGACGACGTGCCGGAGATCACCGGGGAGGAGGAGTCGGAGGGCGTGCGGGCGATGTGGTCGGAGGTGCGGGTGAGCACGTCGACGGCGGCGCGGGTGCGGGAGATGGTGCCGGGCAAGACGCCCGAGCCGGTGGTGCGGGAGGCCGCGCCGTTGGTGGTGCCGAGCTGGGTGCCGTGGGTGCTGGTGGGGGTGCTGGCGCTGGCGACTGGGGTGATGGCGGCGCTGTTGTTCGTGGGGTGAGCGGGCGGTCGGGGGCGGGGCTTGTTTTGGGGTCTCGTTCTGGGGGTCTCGTTTTGGGGGTCTCGTTTTGTTTGGGGGGGTCTCGTTTTGGGGGTCAGGACGCTAGGTGTTAGACCTCGACCTCCCGTCCTGGGGGTCTCGTTTTGGGGGTCTCGTTTTGGGGGTCAGGACGCTAGGTGTTAGACCTCGACCTCCCTCCCGCGAGCACGATCCGCACGCCCCTGCCGACGCAGTGCGGGTAGTTCGCCTTGTGTGGCCCGGGGCTGAGACGCCGTCACACCGGGGCTCGTCGGGGCTGAGCGCAGGGCAGGGCGCTGCGTCGTTCTACGGGTTGCCCGTGTGGACTCGTCTCTCGCTCGCCCGATTCACCTACGGCGTCCTCACATCTAACACCTAGCGTCCTGACCCCCGTTTCGAGACCCCCGTTTCGAGACCCCCGTTTCGAGACCCGCACATCTAACACCTTGCGTC
>CBDUIC010000202.1:0-7603 GCA_965367245.1 uncultured bacterium
ACGTATGTGGCCTGGGTCACCATCCACCGCATGGGCCCCGACACTCTGCGTACCCTCCTCGCCGACCACCTCGTGCCCACCCTCGCTCGCCTCGAGGGCCGCATCGACGATCTCCGCGCCGCCCGCGACGGCGCCGACGCCACCGCCGCCCGCAAGGCGGAGCGCCCCCTCGCCAAGGCCCTGAAGGCCCGCGACGAGCTGGCCGCCTTCATCGCCGACGTCGAGGCCTGCGCCGATCAGGGTCCCCCTCCCACGCCCCCCACCAAGACCGTCACCTGCCCCCCCCGCGAGCAGGATGCGCCGTATGACCCCGACCTCGACGACGGGGTGATGATCAACAGCGCCGCCCTGTGGCCGCTCCTCGACCCCCAGTGGAGAGACCCCAAGAAGTGGTGGACCGAGCTCGCCACCGCCAAGGGCCGCAAAGACTACGACTGGTCGCACCTCGCGATGCGCTACTGGCCCACTCGCGTCGACGCCAAGGTGCAGGAAGACCCCAGCCTCGGCGTCGCCCACGGCGCCTTCTGGCGCTACCACCCAGCGCGCGCCTGGGCCTGGGAGCTGCGCCTGCAAGACGAGATCGGTCCCGACTTCCGCATTGACGAGGTCCCCTACCGACCGGGGGGCCGCGACCTCAGTGACCCCGGCAGCGACGGGCACCGTGCCGCCTTCCTGGCCGAGCAGCCCGAGGAGGCCATCGCAGCGGTGGAGAAGGAGGCCCTGCGACGGATGGGGCGCGGCAAGGACAAGAAGCTCGTCCCCGAGGTCGGGCTGCTGGAGGCCGGGCTGTGGGGGGTGCACGCTGCTGCGCTGTGGGAGCTGGAGCTGAAGCTGTCGGAGAAGCAGGGGCTGGAGCTGCGGATCACCGCGCCGGATGAGGCCGAGGCACGGGCGGCGTATGCCGCGGCGCATCCAGACAAGGTGCGGGAGCGGGAGGCGCTGCTCGCCGGGCTGGAGCCACCGGCGAAGCTGTTTGCTGCGCTGAACACAGAGCGGGAGTCTGGCGGGCGCCCATGCTGACCGCTTCACGGCCTCGCCACCCGACTCCTCCACACCAAAATGGGCAGCCACGGCAGGCCGCCTCGCACCCGCGAGGCAGGGCATCAGCCGCATATGCTCTATCTGCAGCCAACCACTTCCCGACCAGTGTGCCCACATGACTCGACCTGCCCAATCTCTGGATCTGTACCGTCCTCTCGGAGACCGCCCAGAGGCCAGCACCATCAGCGTGAACACACTCTTGTCTCGAGTCCTCGAGGGCAAGATCCGCTTGCCCAGCTTCCAGCGCGGCCTTCGCTGGAAGAACGATGACGTGGTCAAGCTCTTCGACAGCCTGTGGCGAGGCTACCCTGCAGGTTCGCTGCTCTTCTGGAAGAAGCAGGCCGATGCCGACGAGATTGCCGTCGGATCGGCCCGAGTTCAGGCCCCAGAGCAAGCCGAGGCGTGGCTGGTCGTCGATGGCCAGCAGCGGATCACCGCACTCGCTGCCGCCCTACTCGACCTGGACCAAGGGCCAGATCGCCGCTGGCGAGTCCACTTCGACCCCGATCTGCCCGGGTTTCGCGGGGGCGTCGTTCCCGCCGATCGAGCACATCGTGCCGTGGCGTGCCCCACCCTCGGCGACATGAAGAGGCTCGGCCGGTGGTTCCGAGAACACGGCGCCGATGATGATGATGATGACGACGCCATCTACGACGCTCAGAAACGCATCCTCGAGTACCACTTTCCCATCTACGTGGTTGCCACGGACGACGAGCAGGCGCTCCGCGGTGCGTTCGCGCGTATCAATAGCTCTGGCGCAAAGATGCGCGCCGATGAGGTCTTCACGGCCCTACTAGGCCATGCCGACGCTGACCAAGGTGCACTGGATCTCCCCTCCCTAGAGGAGGCGTGCAATGTCGATGGGTTCGGCTCGCCCGCACGCAACGACGTGCTGAAGGCCGTGCTCGCCATGAGCGGCCTCGATCCTTCACGGAGGCTGCAGGACCTTGCCAGCGACGACCTGGGCCGCCTTGTGTCGAAGCGAGACGCCATCGACGCTCTGACCGCGACTGTCGGCTTTCTGCAAGAAGATGCGAAGATTCCCCATGTTCGCCTCCTGCCGTATCCTGTGGTGTTCTCCATTCTCGCTCGCTGGTTCCACACGTTCCCTGACACACGGGAGGACGAGCGCGCCGAGTTAGCGCGCTGGGTCTGGCGTGGCGTCGCCTCTGGCCTTCATCAGCGTGCCGAGGTTTCGCGGATGCGACAACAGGTTCAGCTCATCAGAGGTGACAACCGCCGAGCTTCACTGGACGGTCTCCTTCAGCGGGTGTCCACCCCGTCGGTTCGCTCCTGGACCCTCAAGAACTTCAATGCAAAGAGCGCCCACAGCCGGGTCGAGATGCTCGCGCTCCTGGCAGAGTCGCCCAAGGATCCAAACGGCCCGCTTTCCCTCCCCGCTCTCGCAAGCCAAGACCGTCTAGCAAAGGAGATATTCGCGAGCCAAGACCGGAAACAACTTGAACCCGCGGACGTCGCTTTGGCCAAGAGCGGTGCCAACCGCGTGCTGCTGACCGACGGCCACACGGGCCTTCATCGACACCTACGTGAATGGGACATGGTCCGAGATGAGGGTGCGCTTGAGAGCCATCTCATCGACGCTGAAGCGTTCCGAGCGCTGATCGAGCACGACGTGCCTTCGCTGCTACGCAATCGATCGGAGCGGCTACGGCGGGCCGTTGAGAGCATGTTTCGTGAGCGCTGTGCCTGGGACGCCCCCGACATTCGACCCCTTGGGGAGTACATGGAGGACGACGAGTTCGAGAGCCCCGACGAGCTCGACGACTTTGACTTGGACCACGGAATCACCGATGAGAAGGCCCGACGATGAGTGGGCTCGATCTCACGGTCCGTGTGAGCGGCGTGGTGGTGGGGCGCCTCCAGCGCAACCGCGATGGCCTTGTCCGTTTCCACCTCGACAGCGACTGGCTGGATGAGGGGCAGATGCCACGCCTCGGCCTCGCCTTTCTCAGGGCACCAGGGCCTCGTCTCACGGGAACCGGCCTCCCCCTGTGGTTCGAGGGGCTACTCCCACCTCCAGACAGTGCCCTACGGGCGAGAGCGTGTAGTCAGTGGGGACTCCGCGAGAGCGACAGCGCCTCGCTTCTCTCCGCCCTTGGGCGCGATCTACCAGGAGCTGTCGAGATCGGAGGGCAAGCGGAGCCCGATGATGAGGCCCCCCCGTCATCCCCGGCCAAGTTGACGCTGGGATTCTCCCTTGCTGGGATGCAGCTGAAGTTCAGCATGGCCGCCAACGGAGAGCGGTTGGCGGTTCCGGCCCGCGACCAAGATGGTTCATGGATCGTCAAGGTTCCCGGCCGGGCCTATGCCGACCTGCCACGAGTCGAACTCACCACCATGCGCTGGGGCGAGGCGATGGGGCTTCCCGTGCCCGAGTGCCGAGCTGTGGGTTGCGACCAAGTCGATGGGCTTCCCGAGGACGTGTTTTCCGACATCGACGAGGTCTTCGCCATCCGGCGGTTCGATCGCAAGCCGGGGTATCGGCGAATCCACCAAGAAGACTTCGCACAAGCCCTCGAGATCCATCCCACACATCTGTACGGGAACACCGGTCCCCACCGCACCAGCGCTGACCTGGTTGGGCGCCTGGTGATGGACGTGTGCGGAGCCGAAGCAGCGAACGAGTACGTCGACCGGCTCGCCTTCGTCATCGCCTCTGGAAACGGCGACGCTCACCTGAAGAACCACTCATGGCAGTGGCTGGAGGGCCAGCTTCGCCCATCCCTCGCCCCGCTGTATGACCAAGTCAGCACCGTCGCCTGGCACGAGCGTTTCGGTTGGGGCCGGCCAAAGGGTCCGGGCCTGGCGCTGGCTGTCGGCAAGACCCGAGCGTTCGGCGGGCTCACGACAGCGCGGATCGAACGCTTCGCGGAGAGATCGAGGATTCCGAACGCAAAGGCCCGCCTCCTTGATGCCCTTGCCCGAGCGAGAGAAGCATGGCCGGCGGTCGCTGAGCGCGCTCCTGAACGCCTGGTTCAAGCAATGGCCGAGCATTGGCAACGGACCCCTGTTCTGAGAAGCATCGGCGGCATCGGAGGGCTCACCTCATGACCCTCGGCCCCGTCTCCACCGCCCTCCACGCCGACCTCGCCACCATGGTCCGCCGCAAGGGCGTCCTGGTCTGGCTCGACCTCGACGGCCACTACACCGCCTTCGTCGACGCCCTCGCCCAGCGCCCCCCCGACGACAGCAGCCACACCATCCTCGGCCTGCGCGGTAGCTACCTCGAGCTCCTCCTCGCCCTCGAGCCCCACACCCACACCATCGACCCGCCCCGCCTGGTGGTCCACGCCCCCGGCCTCAACGAGCAGAGCATCGCCACCACCCCGCTGTTCGAGCTGTACGCAGCCGGCACCCGCTACCGAAAGGCCCTCCCCACTCTGGTCGAGGAGGCTGCAGCAGGCCGGGTGCCCCCCGATGCCATCGCCTCGTTCCTCGCCAGCGGCGACCTCACCCTGGAGGCCGCCGACGCCTGGCTCACCGCCCAGCTCGACGACACCGGCTCCACCGACGCCCAGGCCCTGCGCGTCATGACGCCCCGCGCCGTCCTCGACGACCTGCTCCGCGGCACCACGCGGATCACCGACCGCCAGGCCCTGTGGGATCAGTTCACCGTGTGGACCGGCATCCCCGAGGCCTGGCGCGCCTTCGTCGGCGGCGACGACCTCCCCGCCCCCGACGACCTCGCCACCGCCGTCATCAGCTGGGTGCTCTCCGTCGAGTACGTCGACGACCTGCGCCGCCCCCCCATCGACCCCAAGCTGGCCGGGATCCCCGCCCTGCCCCGCGCGCTGATCGACACCTGCGGTGAGCTGGCGGCCTGGCTCCGCGACACCCACCCCGACGCCTACGAGCGCACGGCTGACGACACGGAGACGTGGCTGGAGGAGGAGGCCCGGGAGGCCCACCCCGAAGACCTCCGCCGCATCGACACCTTCCGCTTCGAGGAGGAGAAGCTCCTCGTCGCCGCCCTCGATCTGCTCGACACCGACGACTTCGAGCAGGTCCTCGCCTGGCGCGCGGGCCGCAGCGCGTCGTTCTGGCTGCGCCGCGACCCCCGACGGGCCACCGAGTGGCAGATCGTCGAGGAGCTCGCCGTGCTGGGCCGGGCGCTCCACCAAGCGGGCGGAGAGCTCGGGGCCGACTCGCTGCCTGAGGCCATCGACCGCTACGTGGCCGTCGGCGCCGCCGTCGACCGCGCCCACCGGGTGATCGAGCAGCGGCTGGTGCAGCCCCTCGGCAACCTCCCGCACCTGCAGAAGGTCAAGACCCGAACCCACGTGCTGCGTGAGTCCTGGCGGGCCTGGGCCAATGCGTGGGGCCGGCAGTTCAACCAGCTCTGCCACAGCCGAGGCTTCCTGCCGAGCGAGGGCCTGCTGCAGCGCTCGCTGTTCGAGCAGGTCGTGCGGCCGATGACCCAGGAGCCCGGCGTCACCGCGTACTTCGTGGTCGACGCCCTGCGCTACGAGATGGCCCTGCCGCTGCTCGAGGCGATGCAGGGCACCCCCGCCACCACCGTCGCCCTGGGCGCACGCCTGTGCGAGCTGCCCAGCGTCACCGAGGTGGGGATGAACGTGCTCGCGCCGGTGAGCCCCGACGGGCGGCTCGTGCCCGCCATCCGAGGCAGCAAGATCAAGGGCTTCTCGGCCGGTGAGTTCCGCGTGCACGACCCTGCCACCCGGCAGAAGGCCATGCACCACCGCGTGGGGGGCGAGACCTGCCCCTGGCTCAAGCTCGCCGAGGTGCTGGAGCGCGACACCACCACCCTCAAGCTCACCATCGCCCGCGCGCGCCTGATCGTGGTCCACAGTGAGCAGATCGACCAGGCCGGAGAGAAGGGGCTCGGGCCGTCGGTGTTCGAGGCCGTGCTCCAGCGCCTCCGCGCCGCCTGGAGCCGACTGCGGGAGGCGGGGGTGCGCCGCTTCGTCATCACCTCCGACCATGGGTTCCTCCTCTTGGACCCGGCCGAGAACCTGGTCGACGCCACCGCCTACGGCCGCAAGAGCGACCCGCAGCGCCGACACGTGCTGACCCCCGTCGCCGCCGACCATCCCGGCATGTCCCGCGCCCCCCTCACCGAGCTCGGCTACGACCTGGGTGACGCGCAGGGGGGCCATGATCAGCTCGTGTTCCCCGACAACGTCGGCCCGTTCGACACCGGCAAGCACCGGCGCACATTCGTCCACGGCGGCAACAGCCTGCAGGAGCGCGTCATCCCGGTCCTCACCGTCGCCCATCGCACCGCCGTGGGCAGCGACAGCCTGCGGTACGCCGTGCACGCCGAGACGCTCCCTACCGAAGCGGGCGTGCACCGCCTCGAGATCCGCGTCGACGTCCTCGCCCAGGGGGCGCTGGCCTTCGGTGGCCGCAAGGAGATCGAGCTCGGGCTGCGCGCCGTCGATGCGCCGGAGGTCCACGTCGATCTGCGCGACGTCCGCGGTGCTCGCCGCACCGGTGCCTCCATCCACGTGGCACCCGACACGCGGGTGGAGCTGTCGTTCGCCCTCAGCGGCCCGGTCGACCGCCGCGTGCAGGTGCAGGTTCTGCATGTGGCGGCCCTCGCCGAGGTCGAGCCGGCCCTGCTCAGCCAGCGCTTCGACGTCCTCGGGCGGGGCGGGCCCCGGGAGGAGCCCGACCAGGCCCCAGCCCCCACGGCCGACGACAGCGACGCCTGGCTGGCCGACCTCCCCGAGGGAGGCATCCGGGAGCTGTTCCGGCACCTCGCGACCCATGGCACCGTCACCGAGTCCGAGGCCACTCAGATCCTTGGGAGTGCCCGCAAGGTGCGTCGTCTCAGCAGCCGCTTCGACGACTACGCCGCGATGGCCCCTTTCCCCTGTCGCATCGACGTCGTCGACGGCGTGAAGCGCTACGTCCGCGACGGAGGTACCCGATGACGAGCCACCGCCCACTCCGCCCGCTCCGAGCCTAGGATCCTCCATGTCAGCAAAGCAGACCAAGCAAGGCGGCTCCGAGACGTCCTCGAGCACCGGCGCCGGGGCCAGCCTGCAGGCCCAGCAGGGGCCCGAGGGGATGGGCGAAGACCTCCAGGCCCTGCTTGGGAACGCGGAGCTGCAAGAGCTGCTGCTCGGCTCGAGTGGCCCCGTCGCCGCGGCCCTGGCAGCCGGCCAGGCCCCACCTCCCCCCGACGACGAGATCGGCATCTGGGGCGACCAGATCGATGCGTTTCGTCGTCCCCTCGTCGCTGGCGATCTGGTGGGTGTGCACGTGGGTCGCCAAGACGCCCTTCGCGCCGCGCTCGCGTGCCCAGGAGCCACCGCCATCCTTCCCGCGCAGGGCGTTCGGAACGCATTCATCGTCTATGAGCTGGAGGCGCCAGGCGCCTGGCTCGAGCTCAGCCGGGAGAACTGCACCAACATCAACGAAATGTGCACCCTGCACGCCTCGGAAGCGGTCGAAGCGTTCGTCACCACCGATGGATTCGTGGCCGATGCCGGCGAGCTGACCTTCGACACCAAGGCGATCGAGAGCCTCGCAGAGGCTGGCGTCGAAGCGCTGGGCGACAATCCCATCGCATCGT
>CBDUIC010000203.1:0-7594 GCA_965367245.1 uncultured bacterium
AGCCAGGATGCTGGAGGACCTGGAAGTCGCCGGGGTGGGTGAGGACGAGCTGGTCCTGGTGGAGGAGGTCGTCGCGGCCGTCGCCGTCGACGTCGGGGGCGAGGGCGAGGAGGTAGGAAGTGACCCCCGTTGCGAGGGTCTCTGCTGTCATTACCACCGCGACACGGTCCTCGACTCCGTCGTAGCCGACGAAGAGGTCGTCGCTACCACTCTGGGGCAGCACGGCGCCGAACTGCGGGTTGAATGGGGTCTCTACGCGTGACTCTTGTTCGAGCTGCGGCCACGAGAACGTGAGATAGTCCCCGCCCGCCACATCGACGAGGATCGAGGAGGAAGTGCGATTCACGAACACCTGGGAAGGGCTACTGTCGAAGGCCTCCGAGGTCGCCTGCGCGAGGTCTGGTGTCGAGGCAGCCCACGCCTGCGTGCAGAGATACAGTGCGAACGCAGCTATGGTCACTCGAAGACCCCGATACTGCAAAGGCCCTCGACGTACCCCTCGAAGAGGTACACCTCGTCGCTGTCCATGCCGGGGACCTCTTCGTCGCCACCCGTTTGGGCGTTCGGCAGCGCTTCGTCGCTCATCATGGACGCATGCAGGCCCTTGTTGTTAGCAGGCTCCTGATCGGTGAACAGGATGGTGTCGTTGCCGAGGATCAGCTGGCCGGTGTCTTCGTAGCTCCACACGCTGTTCTCGTCGCCCACGCCGAGGGGTTCGAAGGTGAGCGGCAGGTCTTCGTAGTCGGGATGGGTGTGGCTCTGGTTGGGCCAGTTGGGGCTGGAGGCGTGGATGGCGACGAACGTCTTGCCGATGGGAATCGGTCGCAGCGTGCCGTCGGCGTGGTCGTCGTCGTCCCAGACCTCGTAGTAGTAGGGCGTCGGCCGTCCGTCTGCGAGGCCGACTGGCACATCGCAGAAGTCACCGAACAGCTCGTCGCCCCACAGCCCCTGCACAGCCACCGGCGGTGGCGGCGTCTGGGGAAGGCCGGTGTCGGCGGTGTCGCCGTGCTCCGCGATGTGGTCTTCCAGGGCCTCGACCGACCGGGTGTAGTAGAGCCACTGCGCTTGGGAGCCCCCCATGGAGGCCCCGGCCATGACGACATCTCCGTATGTGAGCCTGGAGCCATAGGTGTCGTCGGGCTCGCAGTAGTCGGCCCAGTGGTGGTCGTCGTTGGTGTCGGCCTCGTCGAGGGCTTGCAGTGCCCGGGTGGCTCGGCGCTCCACGCTCGACCAATAGCTCCCCGTGTAGCCCGCTTCCCAGTCCTGGGGTGCGGAGGCGTGCGACTCGGTGGTGTCGTGCGGTGTTGCGGGGTCGTCGACGCCAGTCCACATCTCCCCGTGCAGGATGTCTGCGCAGTCGTCGTCCGGGTCGCACACGCCGCCAGCAATGAGCGGGGTGTCATTCGGCATGCAGCGACTGAAGGCAGCGCTCTGGGTGTCCCAGCTGACGGAGAGCACGTCGAAGCCCGCGTAGGCGGCCATGTAGAGGATGTGTCGGTTGTTATCGGGCCCGCTGTGGAGGCCGGGCAGCCAGAAGAAGAGCTTGCCCTGCTCCCGCGTTCCGTCGGGCACCAGCGCGATGTTGGGGTCGCAGCTGGCGTCACCTGCCTTGCGGTTCGTGCACTCGAACGGCACGAGGAACTCCCCAGGGTCGTCCAGCACGAGGCCCGTGTCGGCTGGCAGCGCCGGCGGGTCGGGCACGCTGTTGGCGTAGGTCCTGGTGAAGATGGGGCAGCAGGGGCTGTTGTTGATGACGGGCCCGCCCACGGGGCTGCACTCGATGGCGGCGGCTGGCCTTGCCGGGAGCAGGCTCAAGCGGCTGCCGTGCCTACGGCTGTTGCGAGGAGAGACGGCCAGGGTGGTGCGTTGAACATTCTTTTCCCTTCGATACTTGCAAACGATACATGCCTCTTCCTGCGCCTGCAAGTGTCCATGGGCCGAGAAAACCGCAAACAGTCTCGACCTCCGGGTCGTGCACGACAGCGGCACGAAGAAGTCGGGCCTCCACCTATCCAAGCGTGGACCCGGCATCGCGCTCCTGTTCCTCTACATGGCCGCACTCCGCTTCATCCAGCGTGATGAGGTCGTGAAGGCCTGGTACGCCGCCAAGGTGCAACGCCTCGGTGGTCGGGCGAAGACGTCAGCCGTGGTCGCCGTCATGCGCAAGCTGGCTCTCGCCCTCTGGCACGTGGGACAGGGGAGTCGCTTCGACGCGACTCGTCTGTTCGACGCCCACCGACTCGGCTTCGCGGGAGGTGACCTCATGTAGGTGTCACTGCCACTGCTGCGCCTGTCTCCGCCTCGACGGACCTTTCACTTCTAGTCCAAGGCCACTTCGTGAGCTTCGTACCCTAGTTTCGAGGCCGTCAAGGCGACGACCGCGTCGGTCCAATGCCCAACGCAGCTGATTCAGCGCCGCCTTGCCGCGGACGCTTCCATGTTCGAGAGCGTAGACCTACCCGGCCCGGTTCAGCCCGGAGCACGGGTTGCAGCACCACCCCCGTCACCGCACGACTCCATCCTCACTCCGTCGAGGACACCGGATTCGTGCGGGTAGAGCCCCTGACTTTTCCTCCTTCTCAGCCCTCTTGACATCCTATGAGAGCTAGCCGGAGTGCCCCAGCGAGCGTCAGCAAGGCTTCGCACCGGAACGGCGCCCCTGCCCCTTCGCGGACAGATGGCGTCTGCTGGCGGTCGTTGGCGTCGGCGAGGGCGCTGTCGAAGAGACCCTGGTGCAACGCTTCTGCCCGCAAGACGGCAGGGTCGGGAGCGTCGCGAGTCGCTCCTCCAGGAGCGTCGAAGTGGCCCGAGCACCAATGATGCCGGTGTCCGAATCGATGGGAGTACCGCTGGGTCCGCCGGGTCGCGGCAACGATGACCCTCGCCCAACGTCCGCTTGCTGCTGACGAACGGCCCAGTGGGCCTGGCTCGCGGAGCTCACCTCGCAGCAGAAGCTGGCGTTGGGCGTGGTCGAGTTCGGAACGGGGGTGCGGCTCCGGCGTCTGCCAGGGGCGAAGCGGGCCCGTATCGCTCGATGCGATGGCGCGACGGGTCCAAGCGCGCAACGTAAGGGCAACGCGGCTTGGGTCAGCCGATCTTGGCGTTCCGTAGCCGCTCGTACAGTCGGGTTCCCGTCGGCGACGCGATGCTCATCGAATCGACGCATTCGCTCCAAACCACTTCTGGAACACCACGGAAACTCCCGGCTGCTGGTGGGATACCCCAATGCCTCTTGTCCTCACCAAGGGAGGTTGCCTGGAAGAGAGCGATGATGTATCGTACCGGGACGGTGAGGAGGCAGAGTGAGACGGATGTGTAGCAAGGCACTCTCACTCTCACTCTCACTCGTGGCTCTGCCTGCTGAAGCGCTGGCATGGACCTGCCCGAGCGAGACTGGATACGCAGCCCCCTGGTCCCATGCGTGGCTTCCTACAGATCAGATCCCGGCCCCGACGTGGCCGGATCCTTACGATGATGAGAGTCCTGGAGCGTGCGACGACGCCACGCCGCCTTCATGGTGCAGTGAGAACCTCGCGATGGTTCCTGCGGGGGCCTACGACCGAGGCGGCCCGATGGTACTGTGGCTTCCGGGGAAGGGAGCGGATCCGTCCAAGCACGAGATCGTGCTGAAGACAGCGGCCTACGCGGGCTACCGTACCGTTGGTCTAGCATTCGACAACCTGTACTACACCCGCGCTGAGTGGTGCGACGTCGAAGGCAACGGCACCACCTTGAAGGGAGGGGTCTGCGGCGACGGCTGCCAGTTCGCCACCGGCTTCGAGATGCTCGATGGGGTCGACGACGCCGCTACGCCCTACCCGGCCCACCGGATGCGCTCAATCAAGGGGCGGCTCTCCCTCGCACTCAACGACCTGTATCTGAAAGACCTCGACGACGGAACCAACGATCACCAGTGGGATGACTTCTGTACTTACGATGCGGTCGATGGAACGGTCGTGCACTACGATGAGATGATCGTATCCGGTTTTTCGGCCGGTGGCCAGATGGCCCAGTTCATCTCCTATGTAGAGCCCGTCGTAGGGTTGTTCGCGGTGGAAGCGGGGGCCGATTACTGCGAGTATAACGTTTCGAGCCCCTCGACCGTCGGATACCCCGACGAATACGACGACCACGCGGGCTACCCTCCCTGCGCCGACGATGTGGTCGACAGCGGCGACACCGGGCTTCGGTGCGACGCTGATGCCCGCCGTGTGGCGGTGCACGAGGACGGTGACGTCTTTGGCCTGCTCGCCCATGTCGACGACAACCTCGAGCAGGTCGGCATCGACACCGTCGAACACGACGTCGATCCCGAGCTCGACACGGGCCTCATGCCCGACTTCGACTACAACCTGTTCTCCACCGCTCATGCGGTGCCCAATGGCTGCTCGGCGCACGAAGCGATGGCCGAGGACGGGTGCATGGCTACGCCCGCATTTCTTCCCACAATCGAGGATGACCCTGAAGGCGATGATGCCTACCTGTTTCCCGCCTACCTCCAAGCATACTGTGACGTCGGGCCATGATGCTATTCCTCGTGGCTTCGCTTGCCGCTGCGTACGAGCCAGAGAGCATCTGGTGGCACCTCGACGAGTTCCGTCAATCGGGCCACAGCCCGCTGAGCTCGGCCGGAGGGTCGTTGTATCAACAGTCAGGCACCAATGGATTGTTGGTATTCGACGCCGTGGGCCAGGCGGCGCCCGCGTGGGTGCCTTCCGACAGCAGCGAGGAGTGCGCATCCGCCCAGTCTGTACCCGTAGGCGGAAAACACCAGCTGCTATGCAGCCTACCGTTGGAAGGCATCTTGGCCTGGGAGGATCGCGCGGTGGTGGCGGACGATACATGGCTCGGCCAGGGCGTGCCGGATGTCGACGGTGACGGGTACGACGATCTCATCGGTCAAGATGCCCTCCATCTCTACCGAGACAGCGGCTACGAGCGTGTCGAGTACCCACCGCCCAACGTGGAGGCCCTCGATGGGCGCCGGGTGCCGGTGGCCGATCTCACCGGGGATGGTCGCTCCGACTTGATCGCCTCCTACTACGTCGACGAGCAGTTCTTTGGCTACTTCTACAACTTCGACGCAGGCGTCATCGAGCTCCACCCTGGGGAGAGCGGTGGCTACGGGGAGCCCCTCTGGCGCATCGAGCTCGACCAGCCGCTGTTCGAGGCGCTTCCTCTCCAGCTCGACGACGATCCGCAGCTCGAGCTCCTCGGCCTGATCGCTGATGGCTTCAGCACCTTGGGTCCGGATTTCCGATCAGTGTATGTCGCGCGCTTCGACTTCGACGAGACGGGCCAGCTGGATCAGCAGATCGTGTACGACGAGTTGCCCGATGCCGTCCCGTTCTGCCACGGCTCGTGCGAGCCTCGCATGGAGCCTATGGGGGATGTGGATGGCGACGGCTATGACGACGTGTTGGTGGCCATCTCCTACCAGGAGACGAAGCAAGAGACCTCGGCGCTTCACATCCTGACTGGTGCCAACGGATTCGACCTGACGCGCCCGCTGCTGCGTCTCCGAGAGACGACGGAGCAGTTGGGCCCCGTCGGCATGAAGCACGTGCTGACCTCTGACCTGAACGGGGATGGTCGGCTGGATGTCGTGCTGGCGAGGGACAACGGTCGCGATCTCGACTCCAGCACCATCCAGGTGTGGTTCGCACCGTTCCTCGAGGCCGACGACCCACCCGCCGACACCGGCAGAGCAGTGCCTCCTGCAACAGCTGCCTCAGGGCCCTCGAAGAAGCGCGGGAGCAACGATGAAGGCTGTGGTTGCCAAGGGGTACCTGCCCCAGCAGCCTGGCTCGTCTTGGCGTTCCCTTGGTTGTTTGCCCGCCGCTCCCCCCGGAGGAGATCATGATCCTTCTGCTCTCGTGGTTGGCGCCGTCGCTTGCGGCCCCTCCCATCCCTACTTGGTCGGCCACTGAGGTGGAGGCCGTCGAGCGTGCCGAGGAGGCAGGCCCCCCTGCTGTGGCGGCCGCGACAGGTGCACCTCGCGCACGCCACATGGAGCTTGGGAAATCAACTCGCTCGGTCAGTACGATGCGGGCGGCAGCCTTGGTGATGTAGTGGGCTCAAGTCAGGACAGGGTGGACTACTACCGCTCCCTGGGCATGACCCCTTGCGAGTGCCTCATCCAGCAGGAGATGGGCTTCGCAGTGGACCCGGTGGTGAACGCGCTTGGGTGGGAGACCTACAAAGAGAACACCTTGTCCGCGGGGATCGACGAGCCAGCTGTAGACGACGTGACAAGCCAGCGCGATACGAACGTGAAGACCAAGCAGTGCCCCGCATACCCGTGTCCCTGAGGAGAGAGTCATGATCGCAGTTCCTTTCTTGATGAGTCTGGCGCTCGCTCAGGACAACGCCGAGGTCGGCGTGTGGGTCGACGCCGAGTGGCCAGCCGAGGCGGATACGCCCGTGTCGGTCGAGAGGTCGGTTGCAGCCAACTTCGGCAAGCCGTCCGATGTGTTCCCGATCGAGCCGCTGACCTCACGCGTTGTGAAGGGCACGGGGCTCCGCCTGTCCACCGAGATGGCGCCCACGTCGATGAAGGTTGAGTGGAACTACGACGCCATCCGGACGCTTGATGCTTCCAGCATAGACATCACGAGCGCCCACGCGGCAGCGAACTCCGTCATCGCCGTGGTGGCTGCGTCCGGCCCGGTGTGGCCGATTCAGAAGGTGGAAGCAGAGGGGTACGTGGTGCTGGTCGCGCAGAGCGACCAGGCTCCTCTATTCGACCACCGCATCACGCTCCCTGCTGCCAAAGGCTACCAGCACGAGCTACTCATGGGGGTCATGGAGGCGCTGGCGCCGCACTACGAGGGGCGTGGGAGCGTTAGCGACCAGACGATGGCCACTCATGAGTGCGGGCACGACGGCGGCGATAGGACGGCGCGCGAGCATGTGCTCGCCATCCTGCAGGCATGTCATCCTGCCCCCTACATCCCGTACTACGGTCTACGAACCAACGGGCCCGACTGGACGTTAGGTGTGACCGCCACCAACGAGAACAGCGTGACCCTGGACAGGGAGTATCCGGACAAGGACTAGGCTGCTCGACGAACTGCGAGCCCCAGCGAGGCGCCAGGAACGCGTATACCGGGGCGGCGGTCCACGATCCGGGCCCTCGCCACCAGGCGAGAACCGGGCGCCTCGACCAGGTCGTCCTCCTTCCACTGGCGGGCGTCGTGACCCGGGTGAACCTCCGCAGGGCCCACCGCTGCGCGTGGTGGTATCCCTCGGCCTACCAAGACGTGATGCTGGCCAGGCCGGGATTCGATGACGAGTGAAGGAGCCCCGAGCAAGACATGGTCTCGTTTGGACGTCTGCTGCCCAAGGTCGTTCTCGAGGACGGAGCCCTGGCACAGACCAGGGCGCGGCGCTTCTGCCCGCGAAGTCGGCAGGGTCGCCCTCGTGAAGTGCTTCTCCTCCAGCGACGCCCAGTTGGCGCGGGCAACCGTGATGCCGGCGTCCGAAGCTATGACAGCACCGCTGGGGTGCCGCTGCGAACGGCGGTGGTCCCCGCCCAACTGTCTCGTTCCGCGGTCCTGTCCCGCTGACGTCCCACGCTCATCCACCGGTGGCG
>CBDUIC010000204.1:0-7518 GCA_965367245.1 uncultured bacterium
TGATCCCGTTGGCCGCCGGGCTGGTGATGAAGCGGCGGGGCGGGAGATCGGACAGCGCCTGATCAGTCTCGAACGGTGACGTGGAAGCGGTCGTGCAAACGGATCAAGACTTCAGCATCCAGCGCCGCATAGGCGAGCTGGCGCTCCGTCAGCGGGCGCCGCGACCAGTTGCTGACCTGCTCGGTCTTGTCCATGACCAGCCCAAGCTCGCGCATCGCCACGGCCTTCAGGCTGTGCCCGCCATCGGCCTGCGTCCCGCGCACCTGTTTCGAGACGTCCAAGGTGTCGACGACGTTGACGAACTCGATACCGAGCGGCTCCAGCACCGACCGCTCGAAGCTGGCCTTGTGGATGACCTTCGTGATGGCCGGGTCAGCCAGCAGTGCTGCGAGGGGCGCCAGATCGGTCAGCGCCAGCGGGTCGAACAGGTAGGTGGTCGACACACCAGCCACCTGGAGCAGGCAGAGAGAGTGGGTCCTCAGCGTGGTCTCGACATCCAGGCCGAGGACGGGCTCCTCTGCCAGGGCTACGCAGGCCGCAGCAGCGTCCTCGGGGCTCGCGACCCACACCACGGGGTTCGTGGGCCGAGCCGTCGGCGCGTCAGGCTCCTCGACTTCGGCGGCCGGCGCACGAGGGTCGAAGGCGCTGGGGCTACGGAGGGCTGCGGGAAGCCGAAGTACCTCCGCGTCGGCGTCGCCGGACAGCCAGCGGTAGGCACCGTCGATGTCGAGGAGGTACTCGCCGAGCATCTCGCGCTCGATCCATGGCGGCACGAAGGGCTGGAACTTGGAGAGCCGGTAGTTGGGCAGGCTCTGACCGACCTCGTTCCACAAGGCGTCGTTCTCCCAGAACTCGAGCTCGCGGAGCTGGTCGATGGCCTCGCGCACCTCGCGTAGGCCGAGGTTGTCGCCCCGCACACGCACCGCGAAGTTGTCGGGGATGACCTTCCAGTCGCCGCCGATCGCGAGCAGCGCGTACCTGAGCGTCGAGTTGATGCGGCCGCCCGCGAAGGTCCACCAGCGAACCTCTCCGCTGCCGTCTTCGCCGTCGTCGAGCTCGAGGCCGCCGACCCCGGGCGTCAGCAGCCCGTCCATGAGCTCGCGGCGCACCGCCAGCACCTCGGCCGCCGACTCGTGGAGATGGGGGACTTCGTCTTCGCTGGCCAGGATGGCGAGGATCTCCTGGCACACCGCAAAGCCCAGGAACTGCGGCAGGTAGCCGCCCCAGCTGGGCTGGCGGCCGCGGGGTGCCGGCTCGACCACGATGCGCCGGTCGTCGTGGCGGATCAGGGTGACCGCCCAGCCACGACCTCCGAGGAGGAAGGTGCTCACGCCGTCGACGAGGCGGTCGACGAAGCCTTGGTTCAAGGTGCCGATGGGGCGGCCGCTGGGCGTCTCGACGGTGTAGCTGCGGGGGCTGCTGAAGACGGCGAACAGCTCCATGAAGTTGCGGCGGCCGAAGCGGCGCTCGGCCTTGGGCCCCAGGATCAGCAGCCCGTCGAACTCCAGGAGGGCCCGGTCGCGGAGCATCCAGGCGACCAGCCGGTCGAACTCCGCGCGGTGGATGCCTCGGAAGTCGGGGACGCGCTGCAGGTGGGCCCACGCGGCGTCGGGCGCGATGCCGTCGTGGGCGAGGGCGAGGGCGAGGAGCTGGTGCACGAGGACGGGCCAGCAGCGGTCGGTGACGGGCACCGACTCGACGAAGCCTCGCTTGGCCAGGCGGATGAGGGCGGAGGCCTGCAGCACGCCCTCGGTGGTCTGGCAGAAGAAGGTGGTGTTGGCCGCCACGCCCGCGCGGCGCCCGGTGCGGCCCATGCGCTGCAGGAAGGAGCTGACGGTGTCGGGAGCCTCGGCCTGCAGCACCTTGTCGAGGTCGCCGACATCGATGCCGAGCTCGAGGGTGCTGGTGGCCACGATGCACGCATTGGAGCCTTTGTGGAAGCGCTCCTCGGCGTGGTGCCGCTCCTCCTTCGACACGGCGCTGTGGTGGACGAAGACCTCGGTGCCGAGCAGGCGCATGCCCTCAGCGACAGCCTCGGTGGCGGCGCGGGACTGGCAGAAGAACAGGGTCTTGATGCCGCGGGCGGTCTTGGCGGCATCGCGCGCGAGGTCGGGGAGCTCTTCCCGGTGGACCACGAGGAGCTGCTTGGCGCTGGGGGGCTTGGGCGGGTCGACGATGCGCGCGGACCGCTCCGACGTGCCCTGGAGCCAGTGGAGGATGGCGTCGGGGTTGCCGACCGTCGCGGACAGACCGACCCGCTGGATGTCGTGCTGGGAGCGGACGGCGAGGCGCTCGATGACGCTCATCAGGTGGGCGCCGCGGTCGGACCCCGCCAGGGCGTGCACCTCGTCGATGACGATGATGCGCAGATCGGAGAACAGCTCCTTGTCGTCGACCCGCTGCGAGACGAGCATCACCTCGAGGGACTCGGGGGTCGTCATGAGCAGCGCGCACGGATCGGCCAGGAAGCGCTTGCGCTCGTTGGAGGGGGCGTCGCCGTGCCACACGAAGCGGTCGAGGCCGACCATCTGCGTGTACTGCCCGAGGCGGCTCGCCTGGTTGTTGAGCAGCGCCTTGATGGGGGCGATGTACAGCACCGCGAGGCCGGTGGGCGGGTCGTCCACGAGCTGCGACAGCGTCGGGAACATGGAGGCCTCGGTCTTGCCGCCCGCGGTGGGGGCGAGGACCACGGCATTGCAGCCGTCGAGGAGGGCGTGGCCGGCTTCCTCCTGGACGGGGCGGAGGCTCGACCAGCCGAGGCGAGCCACGATGGCCTGCTGCAGGCGCGGAGCGAAGCGGGAGAAGGCGGTGGGGCGCTCGGGAGCCACGGCTACCAGACCGTCTCTTCCGCCACGAGGTCGTCGGCGTCGTCTGGCAGGGGGGCGGGCTCGCCCTTCATGGCTCTGGCCTCGTCGGGGGACAGGCCGGCGGGCTGAAAGCCATACTCGTGGCCGGGGTTGTAGTCGGGGTTCTCGTCGACCAGGTCGAGCTGGGTGACGAACTCCCGAAGGAACTGCCGTGGCACGACGCCCACGTCGCCCTTGAAGCCCTCGGTGACCTTGGCGACCAGCATGTCGATGAAGCGGGCGTCGATCATGCTCTCCAGGTGCGAGCGGTCGGTGGCCGGGTAGAGCTCTCGCAGCTGGACTGCGACACGGGTGAGGCGGTCGGCGTCGAAGGGTGTCAGCTCCAGCTGAGCCTGGCGGACGGAAGCAAAGCGGCCCTGCTTGAGGAAGCGGATACGGTCGTTCAGCGGGGCCAGGCCGGCGACGCCGTGGCGGTCGTCGAAGAACGCCGGGGTGCCGGTGAACACCCAGAGCAGGCCGGGGTAGTCGACCGATGCGTCGGCGATCTGACGGATGCCGTTGAGGGACTTGTGGCGGGAGTCCTTCCGCATGCGCAGGATGGTCTCCGCCTCGTCAATGACGATGAGCAGGCCCTTGTACCCGGCCGCCTTGACGATCTCGAGCACGCCGCGGAGGTAGTCGAGGGCATCTCTGCTTCCGATATCGCCCTTGATGCCAGCCGTGCGCTTCGCGCTCGCGGCGACGTTGCCACTGCCAGACAGCCACGAGATCAACGCGCCTGCCTCTGCGAGCTCACCACGCTGCTTGAGGTCGAAGATGGTCTGGATGACGCGTACGAAGTCTTGGGGGGCGCGACCGCCCGTCAGCGAGGCGAGGTCGCCGTCGAGGGCGCGGCGGACCTGGTCGTCGAAGTCGTCGGCGTCTTCGTCGGCGCCGGCGGCGATGAGCCGGTCTTCGATGTGGCCGATCCACCGGTCGAGGATGTCGGAGAGGGCGCCGCGGGGGCACGATGCGGTACCCAGCTCGGCCATCACCTTGCGGTAGACGTCGTCGAAGCGGTGAAAGCGGAGGTCGTTATCGGACACGACGACGAAGCTGGTGGCGAAGCCTTGCTCCTGAGCGTCGATGAGCGCGAGGCGCGACACGAAGGTCTTGCCGCAGCCGTAGTCCCCCCGCAGGAACTTGATGCTGCCCTCCCCGCTGGCAGCGAGCTCGAGCTGGCGGTGCAGCTCACCGCGCTGCTTCTCGATGCCGACGGCGAAGGTGTCGACGCCGCGCTCGGGCACGAGGCCCTTGCGCAGCGACTCGAAGATGTGGGCCACGTCGCGCTGGGTGAGGGTGCTCATCGGGTACCTCCAATGGGGGACCTGCGGGTCACATGCCCTCCTTGTCTTGCAGGGCCACGACCCAGTCGGGGCGGGGGGGAGGCGTCGGGTCGTAGTCGGTGTCGAGGCGAACTTCGCCGCGGGGCGACATCCATCGGCACTCCAGGCCTCGTAGCCAGAGGGCATGGAGGTGCTTGCGGGCGTTGGCTTCGTCGAAGAAGACGAAGGCGACCTGCTGCACGGTGATGCCGTCGAAGGGTTGGAGCACCTTGGCGCAGGCGGCCTCGAGCATGTGCAGCCCGGTGAGCTCTTCGCTTCCGTGGACGAGCACGATCGACGTGCCGGTGGCTCGGTCGAAGCTGGAGGGCTCAAAGACGAACCATGTGTCGGAGCGCTCGACGAAGCCGCCGTGGTTCTTGTCGGCCATCCAGAGGTGCCCGGGATGCGCCTGGCTCCAGGCAGTGTCTTCGTCGGCCTCCAGGTCGTGGAACTGAACCCACGTCGTGTCGCCATCGGGGATGACCCGGAAGGGGCCGTGGTCGAGCCAGCGAGTAGAGACTACGCGGGTATGGCCGGCTCGCCCGGTGAAGGCGCAGAAGCTACCGAGGGCGTAGTGGCCTTGCCCAAAGGACGGAATGGTCTTCCGTTTGGCCTTCCACCACCTGCGGTCGGGGCATGCGACCGTAGATACCTCGGAGTGCGAGGTGTCGTGAAATCGCTTTGCGAAGGAGAGACGAACTGGCCCAAGGCAGGTGGATAGTTTGATTCCGCCCTCGAAACGAATGAGGTAGCTGGAGTCTTTGAAGCGGGCGACAGGCCAGGACAGAACAGCCTGTGTCGAGCGGTCCAGCGTGTCCTTGCTCAAGACGGCGTTGGGGCTGTCTTGGAAGTCCAGGCTGAGCTTTCCGTGAGGGTTGCCCTCCAGTTCGAGAATCAACTCGTACACAGCGAGGGTGGCCTCCGTGGCGGAGGCACACTCCATCGACATCAGGAGCTCGGTGTTGGAGAGGTATAGCTGCAGCTTGTCGTCGGCGTTCATAGGAGCTCCATCACCTCATCCATGCTGGTTGCCACGGCGCCACCGACCAGCTCCACCTCAAACTGCAATCGATAGGCTTTGAACAGCTCGTCCAGTGCATCTAGAGATCCTTCCAAGCCACTCGCGTCGGTGAATACCACGCGGGCTGTGTCGACTACTTGGAGCTCGCCGCCTACGAGGACGCCCTTGCCCTTCGACTTGGCCAGCTCGCACAGGTCGACGAGCTGCGGAATGTCGTGGATGGCGTTCAGGCCACGCCGCGTGCTCTTGACTTCGATGGCGGTGGAGCCCTCGACGAAGTCGGGGCGACGCGTCTTGCCCGCAGGAGTCTGGTAGAACGGGTGCGGCTCCATCGGGCGGCTGTCGTAGACCTCGGCGAAGCGTCGGTACCACTTCTCGCCCAGGTTGCCGAAGTCAGACGAAGCCAGGTCGGCCGTCATCTCACGGTACGCGGCGATCGAGCCTTCTGGGGGGAGCTCGCCCTTGCGGTCGGCGAACATGCGGTTCAGGACGTCGGGCTCGAAGGCCTTCTTGAGGGCCCTGCGGAGATCGTCTTCGGTGAGCCCGACCGGATCTGGCATGCGCTTGAGCACGTCTGCCTCGCTTGCAGCGATTCCCCACGAGAGGAGCATGTCGCGGTAGGGCCCCATGGACTTGCCTGGTTGACAGAGGAAGGCCAGGGCATCGGCCTTCGATGTGCCGTCGCCGAAGATGTGCCGGACCTGCTCGGCGGCCTCCACGAGTCGGTAGCCGCCGGCTGGCTTCGCCTCCACGGCAACGCGAATGGCTGCGTCTCGAGCGTTGAAGACTTTGTAGGGAGGCTCGCCACCGTCTACCACGTACCAATACTTCTCCGGATCGAGCTTCCGGCCAGCGACCACCGCTCCTTCGAACGGCGGGAAGCCTTGGCCCAGCGCCTCCCGGGTCTGCTGGGTCATGCGCGCGATCACACGCGGGTCGAGGCCTACGGCCAGCCCGGCCAGGACTTCCTCGAAGTAGGCGACACGAGACTCGAGGTGTCGGGCTTCGGTGAGGAGCTCCTCGGCCAGGGGCCCGTCGATGAGGTCGTCGGCTCGTTTGTGGAGCAGGTCGATCATCGGCAGGAGCTTGTCGATCTCGTGGTGGGCATGCCACGCTTCGCTGCCTCGAGGGTGAATTGCCCCCTGGGCGCCCCCCAGGGCATCCCAGACCTCTCGGAGAGCTCCACGGTAGCCGTCGTAGCGTCGCACTGAGTCGAGCACGACCTTGTGGCCGATGACGTCGAAGAGCTGGGCATCTCGCCCGACGCGGAACACGGTCGGGCGCCACGTCGTGGGATCAGGGAAGTCGAGGGCGCAGCCCTTTCCGAGATCGTTGTCGAACACCACCTCGATGCCGAGTCTCTGGGAGAGGATGGGGAGGTGGCCGTCCTGCACGACCATGCCCGCGCCGGATTCCATTGCCTCCCGAAGCACCTTCGCTTCGACCCCGAGGTCGGCCGCCACCTTCTCGATGGCTGCCGCCACCTTGTCGCCGCCCCTGAGCCATTTTCGTACGGCCTTGACTGCGACCACCACATCGGCCACGTCGAGCCCCAGGCCCACCCATGCGAGTGCGACCTCGTAGCCCTTGGGGCCGAGGTTCTCTGGGGTAAGAAGGTCGAGCTCGGGATCGGCGCCCTTGAGGGTCGCCAGGTCTTTCTTCAGGAGCCAGTCTTCGGTCATGTAGGCGGCGTCGTAGATGCCCGCGAGGGCTCCAGCGACGGCGAACGCGGCACCGATGCCACCGGTCGCGACCATGCCGCCTACCGCGGCGCCGACCTCGAACACAAGCAGCGCCATGTCCCAGAAGAACTGGTCGGCCTTCCGGCGCTCTGCCTCGGCGATGAGGTCGGCACGCACGGGGGCATTCGCTGGGATGCCCAGGAACTCGAGGGTGGCGACGACGAGCGGGGACAGCCCCCACAGGTCGATGTCGCCGGCGTGGTTTGCGCTGCGGAGGCCGTGGATGGCACCAGCCAGTTCGCCACACGCGTCGTGGATGAGCTCGGTGCGGCCTGGGTCGTCGGAGGCCAGGAAGGCTTCGGGGTCGATGTTCGACAGGATGGGAAAAGGTGCCAATGCATCGTTGCGGTCTCGCCACAGCCCGTTCCGCTCGGAATCGAGGTCGGCGAGGAGCCGGCGCAGCTTCCGCTCCATCCAGTCGTTCGGGTCTTTGCCAAGCTGGGTCGACAGGTCATAGATCTTCTTGGAGCAGACCGCGATCTGCTCGTCGAGCTGCAGAACTTCTCGGGCGATGGGGACCCCTTGCGTGGGGTCTTGGTCTCGTTGCTCTCCGACGCTGGCCTGAGCCGCGTCGAGCATCGCCT
>CBDUIC010000205.1:0-7355 GCA_965367245.1 uncultured bacterium
ACACGGACACGGACACCGACACGGACACCGACACCGACACCGACACCGACACCGATACCGATACGGACACCGACACTGGTGGCGACAGCGCGACCGACACCGGGCTGCACACCGCCGACACGGGAACGCCCACGGGGTCGGGGCCGTATGCCCTCGACGTGTCGTGTCTGGCCACCACCAACGCCCTGCGCTTCGAGTGCACGGTCACCGTCGACCCGCCGCAGCCGGTGGAGCTCAGCTTCGTGCGCACCGACGGGCTGTCGGTGACCCGCACCGTCGCCAGCACCGACGAGGCCACCGACCACGTCCTCCCGACGTACTTCATGGCGCCCCTGCAAGACTACGACGTGACCGCCTGGGCGACCGACTGGCCGGCGACCACCGCGACCACCACCGTCACGACCCCGTCCGCCCCCGGGCTGGTGGCCAGCTACCTCGACATCGTGGGCGACTCGAGCTCCGACTTGATGGGCACCCACCTGCCCTGCAGCGACGACGCCATCGCCGTGGTCTACGACACCCACACCGGCGACCTCGTCTGGTACCAGCAGCTCGTCGGTGGCAACGGCAGCCTGGGCCTCAACAACATGGTGTCCTACACCGAAGACCACACCGTGCTCGGCGAGAGCGACGGCACCGTCGTCGAGGTCGACCTGATGGGCGCCGATCTGATGCGCCACGTCGATCTGCACACCACCTTCGGGGTCACCGCCACCGGCCTGTTCGGCGACTTCCACCACGACATCATGAAGCGCAACGACGTGTACTACGTCACCTACCAGGAGGTCTTCTCCGCGGGCTTCAACGGCGACGTGCTCGACAACCTCATCCTCTTCGATGTGGATGGGACCGAGCTCGCGCGGTGGCGCGCCTTCGACCAGCTGCCCCTGCCCGGCAACTGGGGCGGCGACTTCCTGCACAACAACACCGTCTACGTCGACGAGGCCGGCGACATCTACGTGTCGTGGCTGTCGCTGAACACCGTGGCCAAGCTCGACGGTGACTGGCTCGGCGCCACCTTCGGCGAGCCCCAGTGGTACCTGACCGGCACCGGCGGCGGCCTGCCCGGCAGCACCTTCACCATCGACTGGACCCAGATCGGCGGGTCCAACGCCTTCGAAGACCAGCACAGCGTCGTGATGCGAGACGACGGCAAGCTGCAGCTGCTCGACAACGACAACGGCCGCGGGCTGGTCATCGCCCTCGACGAGCTGGCCCTCACCGCCACCGTCGAGGCCGAGCATCCCACCCGGCAGGGCGCCTGCGGCCCCCAGGGCACCGCCCGCACCACCGCCGCCGGCAACGCGGTCGTGGGCTGCTCGGGCGACTGGGTGCGGGAGTACGACACCGCCGGCACCATGGTGTGGGAGGCCGAGGCCATCTGCGCCGGGGGCGGGTTCAACCCCGGGGCGGCCCGGTGGTACCCCCTCGACGGCTGGTAGGCGCCGCCCATGCGCCCTTCCGTGATTCGGAGCGGGCGCTGGAGGACCGCGTCAGATACCTCACCGACCAACGAGAGTACGGACGGCCTGCGAGGGCCGAGGAGGGTCGGTGTACGACGTGATCATCGTGGGCGGGCGCGTCGCGGGCGCTGCTCTGGCGCGTCGGGTGGGGCAAGCGGGCCTGCGGGTGGCCCTGGTCGACCGCGCGACCTTCCCCTCCTACCCCGCTGTCTCGACGCCCTTCCTCCTCCCCCACACCCTCGCCGAGCTCGACGAGCTGGGCCTCGATGCCGCTTCCTACGCCCCGGGAGCCCCCTGGCTGGAGGAGGTGGTGCTGGAGTTCGGCGCCCACTTCGATCTGCGCCTGCCCCTGCCCGAGGTGGCGGGCAGGCGCCGGTTCGTGGTCGCGGATCGGAGCGACTTCGACGAGGCGCTGTGGTCATCGCTCGGCGAGATCGACACCGTCGAGCGCCACCAGGGCGTGTCGGTCACCGGCGTGCTCCGCGACGACGACGGCGCGGTGTGTGGGGTCGAGGCACGTGCCGACGGTGAGGCCGTGCGCCTCGAGGCACCTCTGGTCGTGGGCGCCGACGGTCGCTTCAGCAAGGTGGCGGCCGCGGTCGGCGCCGAGGTGGTGCATCAGCGCACCGACGTCGACACCTCCATCTACTACGCCTTCTGGGAGGGGGTGGCCCCCTACGACGACGGCCCCGAGGTCGCACACATCTACGCCACCCTCGACGGCTGGAGTGTCGTGTTCATGCCCATCTCGCGGGGCCGGGTCGCGGTGGTGGTGCAGGCCCGCGCCGACCTTCACGAGCAGGCCGAGGGAAGCCCCCAGCAGGTCTACGAGCGTGCGCTGCGGCAACGCCCGTCCTCGGCCCGGCGCCTGGCGAACGCCACCATGGTCAGCAAGGTCAGCGGCATGAAGCGCATGGGCAACCTGTTTCGTCAGGGCTGGGGCCCGGGCTGGGCGCTCGTGGGTGACGCGTGGCACCAGAAAGACAGCATCGATGCGCAAGGCATCTACGACGCCCTGGTGGGTGCCCGGCTGCTGTCGGCGCAGATCGTCGCCTGGCACGAGGGGGCCGACTGGGCCAGGTGCGGGGCCGCCTACGAGGCGGGCGCCATCGAGGTCTGCCGGCCCATGTTCGATGCCACCATGGAGCGGGTGAAGCGCGAGATCCACGACATCCCTCCCCCCCTGGTGGCCAAGACCGTGCTCCGCTGGGTGCTGACCGATCCCGAGTACGCCCGACGATTCGGGGCGGTCGTCACCCGGCAACGAGACCCCGCCGCATTGCTCACGCCAGGGCTGATGGCGGGGTCGGTGGCCCGGGGAATCTGGCGAGACATCACCGGTCGCGGTGCCTGACCACGCGCCGAGCCGCCCGCTGGGGGCCTCTCAGTGCTCGCACAGGCTGATCTCCCGCAGGTTGTGGCTCTGCTTGTGCCGCGTGCGCTCCTCCATCAGCGCCAGCCGATGAGCCTGCGCTTCCGCGAGGGGCACCACGCCCTGCTGCGGCAGCACGTCGCCGGTCGACAGGATGCGGACCTCGGGGTCGACCAGCCAGAACACGGCGATGCGACGACGCACAGGCTCCCCCGACGCGCTGCGCATCGGCGTGAGCTTGTGCACATGGCTGTTGGGGAAGGCCAGCATCCGGCCCGCTGGCGTCTCGACCGATCCGACAGGCAGCAGCCGACGGTCGACCATCCCGTCGACCACCGAGGGCCGCACCTGGGCGATGTTCCAGAACACCTGCCCGGCCTCGTCGCGGGTGTAGCCCCGCCGGAAGCGCAGGGTGCCTCCGGTGAGCTCCGGGTCGCGGTGGACCACGCACACCACGGTGGCGACGATGTGCTCGTGGGACATCCCCTCGACGTGCCAGACGCTGTCGGCCTCGGCGTCGCCCTGCAGCTCGTACTGCACCAGCTTGGGCACCACCTGCAGCCGCCTCCCCCGCAGCGACACCGGCGCCACGGGCTCCGGGGGCTCGCGCTGCGCGGCGGGCTCCGGCAGATCGGCCTCGCAGTCGTCTTCGCGCTCGTCCCACGGGTCGAAGGCCTGGGCATAGCCGTACACGCTCTCGAGCAGCGGCAGCGCCTGCTGCAGTAGCTCCGCGAGGAGCGGGGCCGCCTCGGGGTGGGCCGCGGGATCGAGCTGATTCAGGGGCCCCAGGAAGCGGACCTCGCCCTCCGCCGACACCTCGACATCGGTGGGCAGCCACTGGTAGCGGGACCCCTCGTACGGGCGCCCCCAGCGGTCCACCCCACCCGAACGAGGCGTCGGAGCCGCCACCCCTGCCGCCAGGGGGGAGATGCCGTGGACGTAGGGGTACAGCGACGGGTGGACCAGGTCGCGCACGGTGTCGTTCGAGCCGGGGTGGTAGTCGGCGGGGGCCTCGCACAGCGTGTCGAACAGGGTGTTCAGGCGCTGGCGAAGGGCTGGGGGCGTCGCGGTGTCGGACCACGCCACCCCATCGGGGGTGTCGGCCTGCTGGTGGCGCTCCCAGATGGCCGTGGCGTAGGGCGACGCGACGATGTCGAAGTAGTCGTCTTCTCCGAGCTGGATCTGCTGGACCTCGCCGTCGACCGTCACCTGCACCACCGCGTGGCCGTCGACGACGCCGACGACCGGCACGGACGCCCAGCCGCGGTCGTAGACCTCCACGCGGTCCCCCACTTGGACCGGGGCGGACCACCCATCGCCCTCGGTGTAGGCGAGCAGCTCGTTGAGGAAGGGGGCGCGGGCGCCCAGGGCGGGCTGCAGGTCAGCGGGCATGGGTGGCTCCTCGATGCGTGCGCCCCGCATACCTCGTTGTTCTCGCCCCCGGCCGGCCAGGGTCGCCCCTGCGTCCGACCGCCGCCACCCTAGCTAGGCAGGGCGAAACAGGCGGGCGGTCCCGTCGGTCGACCAGGTCACGACCGCCTCTCCGCCGACAGCGAACCCAACGATGGGCTCCGCATGTCCCGCTATCGCCAAGTACTCGGGGGTGGAGTCCAGGTTGCGGAAGACGTGCAGCTTCCGGTTGTGCGCACCCCTCTCGACGCGAGCCACGAGCGTCGCGTCATCGAGCCGAAGGGTCTCTACGATCTCGCCCTTGCCGAGGACCGTGCCGACCGTGGCACCGCTCGCGAGGTCGATGAGCGTGATGCTCCCCGAGGGTGGGTAGGACACCGGCGTGACGGCGAGCAGCCGGTCGGAGAGCAGCACGGGCTGGCCGCTGTGGGCGTCTTGCGAAGACCAGACCTGGTTCCATTCGCGGTCGTAGCGTTTCCAGCGGGAGCGGCCCCGGTAGCCGACCACACCTTCCTCGAGGAGCAACAAGCGGCAGTCGGTAGGCAGCGGGAGGGGCACACGTTCACCCTCGCCATCGATGAGCACGGCGCCGTCGTAGGAGGTGAACAGGTGGTCGCCTACCGCTACAGGCGGCCCGCCGTCGACAGTCAGGAGCCGCTCGCCCGTCGCCGAGTACACGACGTTGTGACCCAGGGTCGTGATCACGAACCGGTCGCCCCAACGGGTCCCGGGCTCCGGAAACTCGGCGTCGACGCCCTCGGTGTCGAGGGTGACCACGCCATCTCGGGTCACCAGCTTGGGACCCTTTCCATGCCAGACGAAGCCGCCCGGGACAGGCACGATGGCCGCATCATCGGCCCCCCGGCCGAGAAGGTGTTCCGCTACGTCTCCCGTGCTCGGGTCGACGACTAGGACACGATCTCCGAAGTCGGGAGCCACGACGAGCCGCCCGTCGAGCAGCTCGGTGAGCCGCTCGCCTCGAAACCCGTCGGCTGCCACCACGAGCTGCGACACGACGGCGCCATCGACATCGAGAAGGGTGAGAGTGGCACCCTCGCTGGGGTTGCTCATCACGGCGAAGCCACCACTGGCACGGGCGACCACACACCGAGCGCTGCCCGGGATGTCGAGCTCGACGGAGTGCTTCCTCGCCTGCGCCGCCTCCTTGGCCGCCAGCGCAGCCGCCTTGGCACGGGCCTTGTCCATGTCGGCCCGCCACGCCTCGGCGCGGCGCTCGCCCTCGCCACCGAAAGCGTCGGCGCTCCAGCCTACCCCCACCACGACCTTCTTCCGCTTGTCGAAGGTGACGCGCTGGTATGCGGGGTCACGCCGTGATCCCCAGTCCACGGCTCCGTCGGAGGCGGCCTCGGCGACGGCCTCGAACGCGGGCGCCGGGTCGCAGTCCGCCGCCAGATCGAAGCGGTGGGAGACCTCGGCGTACTTGCCGAAGGTGCGGAACATCTCCGAGGAGTAGAACTCTCCGTGCGCTCGAGCGTCGAA
This sequence comes from uncultured bacterium, assembly GCA_965367245.1. GTDB lineage: Bacteria > Myxococcota_A > UBA796 > UBA796 > CBDUIC01. The sequence goes on from CBDUIC010000205.1 coordinate 5,746, forward strand.
GGCCGCGAGGGCCTGGTCGCGCGTCGCAGCGCTGCGGAACTTCAGTACGCCTTGGGCTTCGAACTCCATCATCAACCTCCAGGTCGAGCATGAATAGCGACGCCATCCGAGCGCTACCGCTCAACACCTCTCAACGATGGCTCAACGAAGGCCCACGAACCGGCGGACGATGGCAGCGCGACGGGCGGGGCCCGCCCCCTGCGCGCTAGGCTGCAGGCGAAGTCCCACCATCCCGAGGGAGCTATTGTGCACTGGCTCGTCGTCTCCGCCCTGGCCGCTGGCCTCCCCGACATCGACACCCCCCTGAAGACGGGGGCGACCGCTCCCGACGACGCGGCCGTCGTGGTGGGGCTCGACAGCTACTACGAGCTGCCCGACGTTCCCTTTGCCGACCGCGACGCCCAGGCCTTCGCCGACTACCTGCTGTACACCCGCGGCGTGCCCTCCGACCGCATCGCCAGGGTGGCCAAGGCCAACCGGGAGAAGCTGCTCGCGGCGGTGCAGGGGGCGGCCGAGCAGGCAGGCAGCGAGGGCACCGTGTGGGTGTACTTCGCCGGTCACGGGGGCGCGTCGCCCGACACCGGCGAGCGCATGCTCATGGGCATCGACGTGCAGCCCGACCTCGCCACCTTCGCCGCGCGGTCCATCGCCGTGCAGGAAGTGCGCGACGCCGCCACCGCGGCCGGGTCCCGCGCCGTGCTCGTGCTCGACACCTGCTACACCGGCAAGGGGCGGTCCGGCGCCGAGCTGCTGCCCGGCAAGCGCTTCGCGGTGCCGTCGTACGCTGCCGACACCGGCCCCGAGGTGGTGGAGTGGTCGGCGGCCAGTGCCAACCAGCTGTCGGGTCCCCTCGAGGGAGCGCAGCACGGCGCGTTCACCTATGCCGTGCTCGGGGCGCTGCGCGGCTGGGCCGATGGCCAGCTCGACGACGTGCGCGACGGTCAGGTCACCGCCGAGGAGGCCAAGCTGTACGTCGAGCAGGCGCTTCGCAGCGTCGGCGTGCGCGACCAGGTGCCCGTGCTCACCGCCGAGGGCTCCCGGGAGTGGGTGCTCGCAGCGCATCCGAAGAGCGAGGCGAGGCCTGCGCTGTCGCCCCCGCAGCCCGCGCCGAGCGCTCCCGAGCCCGCGCCCCAGGCAGCCCCGCCCCCCCCTGCACCGGCCCCGCCCCCTGTCGCGGCCACCGCGCCCGTGCCCGTGTGCTTTCGGCGAAGCAAGGCCATGGGCAGCGCCGCCTTCGCCATGAAGGTGCAGAGTGGCGACCGTGCCGTCGTGGCCATTCCTGTGGGCGGCCAGGAGTGCACCGAGCTCGAGCCCGGTTCTCATCAGCTCGAGGTGACCGTGAACAACGCCATGTTGCCCACGCGGCAGCGTATCGACGTGCAGCTTCAGGCCGGTCAGCCTGCGTGGTTCCTCATCGGCATGGGGAGCGGGCTCGCGGCGAGTCCGAAGATCACCGAGGTGACCCAGCAGCAGTACGACGCCAAGGCCTTCAAGCTGCTGAAGTAGCGGAGGACTCCGCGGTCGCGGGGTGCTCCCGACTGCAGTGCCTCCCCTTCCGCCGACGCACGTCGCGGGTCCAGGGGCGCAGCCCTTGGCGGGGGGCGAGCGGG
>CBDUIC010000206.1:0-7289 GCA_965367245.1 uncultured bacterium
ACCGACACCGACACGGATGCCGACACCGACACCGACACCGACACCGACACGGCGGAGACGGCCGACACCGGAACGACGGTCATGACGGGGCCACCGTCCTTTGCCGACTGCGTGCGCACGGACAGCCTCGACGAGCAGGAAGACGGGTCCATCGACGGCACCCTGATCTCGACGTTCGACGGCAACGGATGGCTCGTTCGCTACGAGGCGGATGTCGCGGGGTCCCACACCATCTCCGAGTACGACTACAGCCCCGAGGGCTACAACCTCGTGGCCAGGCTCGACAACGAGGCCGACGGGATCTTCGACGTGACCGTCACCAAGGTCCTCGATGGCGACGGCAACCTGTTGTCCACCTGCTACGACAGCGACAGCGACGGCACGTGCGAGTCGACGGAGACCCTCACCTACGTGCCCGGCACCGACCGTCGCGCCACCTACACCTCAGACATCGACGGCGACGGCATCAACGACGGCACCTGCGTGTACACCTACGACAAGAGCGATCGGCTCCTCGACTACACCTGCGACGGCGTGTTCGATCGGGTGGTCAGCTTCACCTACCCGGGGCCTGGGCCCGACGACTTCCAGCGCTTGGAAGACTACGGTAGCGACGGGGTCGTCGACGCGATGTTCCTGCACAACTACGACGGCGAGGGCCGGCTGTCGCACTACGAACAAGACGTGTACAACCCCCGCGGCTTCGAGACGATCAAAGACTACGTGTACCGCAGCGACGGCCAGATCGACTCCATCACCGGCACCGATGTGATCCCCAACGGTGGCAGCTACGCGGGCCCCTACACCTACGGCGAATACGCGACGTACGACGCCGACGGCTACCCCGAGACCTACCGCGCCGGCTACGACATCATCGGCAACGACGGGATCCCCGAGGTGGTGGTGTTGACGACCTCGGTCTGGGCCTGCCCATGAGCCCGCGGCGAGTGGCCGTGGTCGGTGCGGGGCCCGCGGGCTTCTTCACGACCGCTGCCGTGCTCGCGGAAGACCCCGACGCGCGGGTCGACCTCATCGATGGCCTGCCCACTCCGTATGGGCTGGTGCGCTACGGCGTGGCGCCCGACCATCAGAAGATCAAGCGGGTGGTGGCGGCCTACCAGCGCACCGCAGCCTCCGAGCGGGTGCGCTACCTCGGCAACGTGCGGGTGGGGGCCGACCCCTCCGTAGCCGACCTGTTGGCGTGCTACGATCAGGTGGTGCTCTGCGTCGGTACGCCCCTCGCCCGCGACCTCGGCATCCCGGGTGAGTCGCTGCCGGGGAGCCACGCGGCGACGCACTTCGTCGGCTGGTACAACGGGCACCCCGATCACCAGGGGCACGCGTTCGACCTATCGACCGAGCGTGCCGTGGTGGTGGGGATGGGCAACGTGGCCATCGACGTGGCGCGGGTGCTCCTGAAAGGAGCGAAGCTCGAGCCCACCGACGTGGCGCGCTCGGCCCTCGAGGCGCTTCGTCACTGCGCGGTGCGTGAGGTCGTGCTGTTGGGGCGTCGCGGGGCGCCCCAGGCGGCGTTCACGCCGACCGAGCTGGCTGAGCTCGCGGCGCTGGAGGGGGTCGACGTGGTGGTCGACCCGGCGCAGGTAGAGCTGTCGGACGAGGCCGAGGGCTGGGTCCAGGCACACGCCGACAAGCAGACCCGCCGCAACCTCGAGCTGCTCCGCGAGCTGGCCGCCACGCCTCCGACGGGAAGCAAGCGCCTGGTGCTGGCGCTCCAGCGGTCGCCTCTCGCTGTGCTCGGCGAGGAGCGGGTCGAGGGCGTCGAGGTCGCGGTCAATCGGGTCGATTACACCGAAGACTGGCCCTGTCCCGTCGACACCGGGGCACGGGAGCGCATCGAGGCGGGGCTGGTCTTCCGGGCGGTGGGCTATCGAGGCGCGCCGCTGCCGGGGGTTCCCTTCGACGCGCAGCGTGGGGTGTTCCCCAACGAGGGGGGGCGGGTCATGGGCGCCGACGGTCCGGTGCCGAGGCTGTATGTCGCGGGTTGGGCAAAGCGAGGTCCACAGGGGGTGATCGGCACGAACCGAGCCGACGCCAAGGAGACGGCCCTGGCCATGGCCGCCGACCGTGACAGCCTGCCCGCCGTCGAGCGCCCGGGGCTGCAGCGGGCCGACGCGGTCGAGTGGAAGGACTGGGAGCGCCTCGATGCCCATGAGGTGGCCGAGGGCGCCGAGCGTGGGCGGGTGCGGGAAAAACTGCTCACCGTCGAAGCGATGCTCGACCTGCTATCCTAGGCCGGCGCACCCCCAGGAGGCCCCATCCCCCCGACCCGTACCCGGCTGGTGGAGCTCGTGGTGCTGGCGATCGCCGGGATGTCGTTGGTGGCGTGCCTGGGCGAGCCCGAAGCCCCCGTCGAGGAGGAACTCCCTGACATCTTCGCGTCGCCCGACATGGTGGAGGTACGGCCGGGCGACAGCTTGTCGAAGATCGCGGAGGCCCAGGGCTGCACCGTCGAGGAGTTGGTCGCGTGGAATGCCCTCGAGACCGACGTGATCGAGCCAGGCCAGATCCTGCTGGTGTGGGAGTCGTCCCAAGGGGATCGCGCCGTGCCCAAAGACGCGGCGGATCGCCCCGACCGCGTGGCCCGCGCCCCTGCGCCAGCGCCCGCTCCGTCCTGGAACCCCCTTCGGCGCCTCGTGGCGCCCGCCCCGGCCCCTTCGCCGGCGCCCGCGGCGCCCCCGGCAGCTCCGGGCGCCCCCGAGGTCGCTGGGGTGGAGCCGGCCCCCTCCGCTCCGACGCCGAGGCCATCCCGAATCCTGGTGCGAGGCGCCGGCATCCTGGGGATCGACCTGGGGGATAGCAACGACGATCTGGAGGCCTCGGCTCGCAACATGCGGCGCCACGACTCGCAGCTCGACCAGTCGGGCCTCGGCGCGCGAGGGGAGGGCCTCGCCGACGGAGGCGAGGCTGGGAGCATCGAGGTCGAGCGCCGGCTCGACGACAACTACGGCGGCGTGCAGATCCCCAACACGCCGGTCTCCCCGCCGCGGATGTCGCGCCCGTCGGCCAAGCGCTGTCTGGCGGGGCCCACCGAGGCCGACCTGCGGGGCGACGAAGACATGGTGGGTGCGCAGGGGCTGTCGTCGAGCCAGATCAACGCCGGAATGGCCAAGGTCGTGCGGGCGTCGTCGCAGTGCTTCCCGCGCGGCACCCAGGGCTCCTATGCAGTGCTCGCCGAGCTGATTGTGGGCTGCGACGGCATCGTCGACAGCGTGCGCATGGTGAGCACAGGCGTCGTCCCCACCCACGTCACGAGCTGCATCACCACCACCCTGGGCTACGGCGGCTTCGCGGCTCACGCCGTGCCCAACGGCGTGGTTTTCCAGTACCCCCTGAAGTACACGTTCTGACGTACCAGGGAGGCGACATGGGCGAGGCAGTGGCGGTAGCGGTCGACGACGGGGTGGCTTGGGTCGAGCTGCTGGGGCCCGGCAAGGGCAACGCGCTGGGGCCTGCGCTGTGGCAGGAGCTGCCCGAGGCCATGCGGCAGGTGGGCGGGCGCGACGATGTGCGCGCCGTGGTGTTGGCCGGCAGGGGGGAGCACTTCACCTACGGCCTCGATCTGATGGCGATGATGCCAACCCTCGCGCCCCACCTGACGGGCCCCGCTCGGGCAGGGCAGCGTCGGCAGCTGCTAGCGCTCATCGAGGAGCTGCAGGCCGCTGTGCAGAGCGTCGCTGACTGCCCCAAGCCGGTGATCGCCGCGATCTGGGGGTGGTGCATCGGGGGCGGGGTCGACCTCGCCTGCGCCACCGACATGCGCTTCGCATCCGCCGACGCGAAGTTCTCGGTCCGTGAGACTCGCCTGGCGATGGTCGCCGACCTCGGCACGCTGCAGCGGCTGCCGCGGGTGGTGGGCCCAGGGCATGCGCGGGAGCTGGCGTTCACCGGCGACGACATCGATGCGCAGCGGGCGCTGCGGATCGGCCTGGTGAACGAGGTCCTCCCCGACATCGAGGCGACCCGAGCCCACGTGCTGGCCCTGGCGCACCGCATCGCCGCGCAGTCTCCGCTGGCGGTGGAGGGGGCGAAGAAGGTGATGGACTGGTCGGCCGACCGGCCCGTTCGCGACGGGCTCGACTATGTGGCTGCCTGGAACGCCGCCTTCCTCGCGTCTGACGACCTGATGGAGGCGATGATGGCCTTCCAGCAGCGGCGCGACCCCGTGTTCAAGGGCACCTGAACACCGCCTGGCGTGCGACAATGGGGCCATGTGGTGGGGCCTGTTGGGGATGGGTAGCGTGTGGGCGGGGCCTCCCGTGGCGCCCGACGTGCGCTTCGTCTTCGAGCCCCCCGACACAGCCACCTCTGCCGCAGGTGACCGCACGTTCACGGGCACGGGGTGTGTCGAGGCGTCGAGCTTCCACCCCGACGCAGGGGGAGCATGGGACTGCGATGGGCAGCCGACCCAGGGCTACGAGCTCACGGTCGGGCCCGCGCTGTCGTTCGACGGTGCCCTGACCATCTCCGCCTGGGTGCGAACCGCCGCGCCCTGTGGGGATGTCGGGGTGCGATGTGCCATCGCGACGCAGGGGCACACGGGCGGAGCGGTCGGCACGCCGTACGGGTTCATGTTCTACACCCGCAACGGCAACCTCGCCCTCGAGATGCAGTTCGACGCAGGCACCGCCGAGCAGCTCGTGGAGGGAGGCGCCGTCGCCGTCGACGTGTGGTCGTGGGTGGTGGCGCGCTACACGCCGGGCACGGTCGACCTGTTCATCGATGGCGCCCTGGTGCACAGCGGTCCCACCCTCACCAACGACCACCTCGGTAGCGGCCTGTCGCTGGGGTTCATGCCCGAGCGAGACTACGACTACCACGGGCTCGTCGACGAGCTGATGGTGTTCGACCGAGCCCTCGACGACACCGAGATCGACGCCCTGTGGGCCTGGTACGACGACGGCGATGGCGATGGCCTGATCATGGATGCCGACTGCGACCCGGTGGTTCCCGAGCCCTGCCACACGGGCACCACCGGTGACACCGCTGCGCCGTTCGACACGGCCAGCACCCCCGCCACCGACACGGGGGTGCCGGGCGACACGGCCACGACGGGCAGCGATGGCAGCGATGGCCCTCCTGGCGCGTCCGGTGGAACGGGAGCGCCAGCGAGCTCGGTCGATACCGGGGCAGGCGGCACGAGCACGACCGATCCGACGGGCCCTACCCCAACGACCGGTGAGCCCCGCACGCCGACTGCTTTCGACGCGACCTCACCGAGCACCGCCGTGAGCGTGGGGCTCACCGCGGCCCCCGGCTGTCGGTGCACGGCAGGGGCTGGTCCTCCGCTCGGAGGGTTGGGCCTCGCCGCCGGGCTGCTCCTGGTGAGGCGGCGCCGCTACTTCTTGTAGTCGACCAGCTTGTCGCGTAGCCGGCCGATGATCCCGTCGAGCAGCCGCGACAGCTTCTCGACTCCCGCGTCGCCCTTGCCCACGTAGTGGTCGATCTCGATGACCTGCTGCGTGGTGGCGAAGACGCTGTTCAGCTCGTGGTTGAGCTTGATCCCACCCATCACCGGCATCTTGAGGATGTTGGCGAAGTCGGTCTTGTACATCGCGATGAGGTCGTCGGGGTCGGCGAGTCGGTTCTTCAGCTCCGCGCTCACCCGCAGGGTGGCCTTGCTGCCCAGCAGCGCCTGGCTGAGCACCCCAGAGCCGGTCTTGCGGTCGAGGGTGATGAACACGCTCCACAGCACCGGGTCGGTCACGGTCTTGAAGCGCACCCGCTGCCAGTCGTCGTTGGCCCGAAAGGAGATGGAGGGGTGGCCCTGCCGCGACATGGCGCGCACGATCTCGCCCACCAAGATCTCGTCTTTCGACTCGCGGAGCTCTGCCTTGTTCGTGAAGTTCTGCATCAAGCCGAACATGCGTGCCTCCGGTCAGGTGAAGCGGCCGCGCAGGTACTTGCGCAGCGCGTGGGTGGTGGCCCCGATGTGGGCGGACAGCTTGCCGGTGTCGACGCGGTAGTCGCTCGCGACGTACTCATCGATGTTCCAGTACATGTCGACCTGGCAGTACACGTAGCCACTGGCCATGTCGCCATCGACGGTGATGGTGCCGGGGTCGGGGTTCTGTAGGAAGGAGGACTTCATCTCGGCGCGCACGGCGCCCATGACCTTCTGGATGGACCCCACCTTCTCGCCGTAGCCGATGACCACGCTGGCCCGCTGGCCGAGGACCTTGCTGACGGCCAGGGTGCCGGTGAGGTGCGTCGCCCGCACGATGACCCGGCTGTGGTCCTTCATGTTCTGGAAGCGCAGGTAGTGGTGGATGCCGTCGCTGTTCAGGTCGATCAGCGAGTAGCCGGTGTCGAGGGTGCCGGTGATCACGGCGCCGAGGAACACCTCGTCGATGTGCCCGGCGAACTCGTGGTCTTCCAGGTAGTCCCAGCTCTGCTTGACCAGATCAGTGAAGATGCGGTCTTGGTGGTCGTCGTCGGACTCCCCGGGAAGCTTGGCCTCCTCGGCGGGCGGGGCGTCGAGGGCGTCGAACAGCCCTGCCTGAGCCTCGATGGGCTCCCACTCCGTCATGCCCTTCATCCACACATGATCGGCGGGCTGCACCCGCCCTTCGTCGAGGTGGGACTTCAGTGTGCGGCGCGACAAGGGCCCCAGCTGGCCCTCGGCACTGTGCACCAGCAAGGAATCTTCGTCTGGACCCGGCATTCTCGGCAGAGCCATGGCACCTCCCCGGCTCCGGGTAGTCCAGTAGGGTCGAGGTGCCAAGGCCCCGTGCAGCAGGCGGCTCGCGGCCCGCCCGACTCTGGTAGGCTGGGGCGGGAGGGCGCCGTGTCCTATTTCGACCACGTGAAGTGCCACCACTGCGGCACGCAGCTCAATCCCGACGCGCTGTCGGCTGGCATGGCGTGCCCGGCGTGCGGGCAGACCCTGGCCCTGTCCGACCTGTTCGGCGTCGCCGATGCCTTCTCCGAGCACGATCAGCCGGAGGCCACCCTCGACGACCTGCTGGCTCCGCAGAAGGCCTACGCCGACGACCCGCTGCGCGAGTTCGCTCAGCAGCAGCACCAGGCTCACGCGGAGCGCCAGGCGGCGCGGCGAGAGGCTCGGTCCAGCGGTGGGTCGGCTCGGCCGTCCGGTCGTCCCACGCCGCCGGCTGCGGCCGGCTCGACGGGCCTCGTGCACCGACCCAGCCACGACGACGACGACGACGATGTCGGGGGAACGCCCTCGGCGCTGGAGCTGATGCGGCGCATGAAGAAGGGGCGCTAGCGCATGCGCATCTGGTGGTGGGGCAGCCTGGTGCTGGCTGCCG
>CBDUIC010000207.1:0-6891 GCA_965367245.1 uncultured bacterium
CACCTCGTCGCCATGGTCGACCAGGCCGACGAGCCCGCCGTCGACCGCCAGGGCTACGTCGGGGGCGGCGACCAGGTGCCCGAGAGGGATGCGCTGCGCCCCGGCCGATGAGGACCACAGAAAATGCCTGGTGCCCTCATGAAATACATGCGTAGCATATGCGGATACTGCGTGCGTCGTTGGCTCGCCTTCCGGCGACGCGAAGGGCGCAGGCAGGGGCCGCCACACGACCCCCTCCGACGTCGTGGGGAGTGGGCATCGGGCGGCCCAGTCTACGCCGGGGCCGCCGACGGGGGCGGGGGTGCCGTCGGGCCCTGGCGTGCCCTCGTCGCCCACCTGGGTCGCGAGGTGCCAGGTGCCTCCGGTGGAGGGGCCTGGGGCCGTGACGGGGCCCGTCGCCGGCGTGCCGCTCGGCCCACGGCCTCCACCGGCCTCGGGACCCGTGGGGGCGCTGCACGCGAGGAGCAGCGATGCGAACCAGCCCAGGCGATGCATGCCACCTCCTCCTGCCATCATCGCACAGCCGACGTACACTCAAGAGGAGGTCCTCATGATCCAGAGTGCCCTGCTGGCCGTGTTTCTGGTGTCGTCGTCGGCGGCGTGGGGGCAGGAGTGCCACACCCAGTGCGTGTACGTGCCTCTGGAAGAGGGCTGCCAGCTGATGCTGGAGGGCTCGGGCGAGCCCTGGCCCGTTGACCGGACCCTTCGGGTGGCAGCGAGCTGCCTGGGCGACTGCTGGCATCCGAGCCAGGGCAAGCAGCCCGGCGCCCCCCCGTTCTGGGTGCCTGCCGAGTTCTTCGCGCCCAGCGCCCTACAGATCACTTGGGTGGGGGCCGAGGGAGCGGGTCGACCTTCGCCACGGGTGGGTGAGCAGGTGCCGGTGGCCGCCGCCCTCGAGAGCACGTGTGACCTGACGGCCGTGTTCCTCCTCGAGGGCGAGCTGGAGGGCGACACCACCTACGCGATCCTGGGCCCGTCCGAGCACAGCCACGAGGTGACCCCCTTCGGCGAAGTGCGCACCGGGCCGCCCCTTCCGGCGGTGGAAGGCGACGACACTGCACTGCCGCCCACGAAGGGCAAGGGGGCGTCGACGGAGGCGGGGTGCGGGTGCTCGTCGAGGGGGGCGGCCGGGCCGTGGGGAGGGCTGCTGTTGGCGCTGTGGAGCAGAAAACGCCTCCCCGAGCCGAGGGGTGGCGTTCGATAATGCAAGTATAGGCAGTAGTAAGGGCCGGAATAGTCGCATGGTGTGTTCGCCGAGTCGGATAGACGTAGGGCGTCGGGGCTGCCACAATGACCGTGCGTGCAGCACCTCTGGAGCTTGTTTTGTTGCGTTTTCTCCTTCTGTCTGTTGCTGTGGTGGGGCTCGGCTGTCGCGGGAGCGGCCCCGCGGCCACCACGCCCACGTCTTCTTCGCCTTCGTCCGGGCCCTTCGATTCCGGTAGGGTCGACAGCGGGGTCGACAGCGGCAGCACGGTCCCCACCGACACGTCCGACACGGGAGAGGCGCCGGTGTGCGAAGTCGTCGCCCGCGACGGCACGGTCCGCGACTGCCTCGACGATGTGGTGTTTTGCGACGCCTCCGACGAGAACCGCACGAACTACGACGCATGCATGGTCTGCGAGGGGGGGCTGGTCGACTACTTCGTCGCGTGGGCGGCCACTCACGGGCTCGACCCCACGCAGACGGTCATCGACGAGTACGACATCTGCCGCGACGTGGAGCTGCCGATCCGCCCCGAGACCTGCTCCCCCCACCTGGCGGGGTCACCCCCCGAAGACCTGGAGCGGGTCATCGACATGTACTCGGGGTTCGACGACGGCACGGTGCGCTGCGTGTGGTCCGAAGCGCTATACGAGGTGTACGGCGTGCCACAGCTACCGGCTCGCCTGACCAGCGAAGACGACCTGGCAGACCACCTATACTGCTACGAGCCTGCGGATCCCTACGTGCAGGTGCCGGCCCCTCCCGAGGCCCTCGCTGTCTTCGACTTCGGCTCGCACGATCTGTACCTTCGCGATGGCTACGGTCGCCCCCTCGTCGGGCTGTACGACGACGGCCTGGTGGTCGACACCGGATGTGGTGGCACCAGTCCGCTGCCGCCTTCTGTGCAGCTCGAGCTGTACCGGCTCGACAAGGCGACGCCTGCCTTCGACGAGGTGGGATGCCAGCTGTCCGACTGCCCGGCGGAGGTACGGGGCGCGCCGATTCCCGAGTAGGGCTGCGCGCCCGTGGTGCTAGCTGCCCTCGGTGGGAGACAGCTCACCGGCTCGTGCCAGCACCCAGCGGGTGACCAGCGGCCCGGCGGTCTCGAAGCACACCGTGGAGATGACCACGACGGGCAGCGCGGTCTCCGCCAGCGAGGGGATGCGCTCGACGGCCACCAGCGTCATCCCGAGGGCAACACCGGCTTGGGGAAGCAGCGCCAGGCCGAGGTGGAGGGGCAGCCCAGGGGCGGAGGCCCGCACGCCCAGCGCACCCCCCACGGCGCGGCTGAGGGTCCGGAGGACGACGTAGCCCGCGACCCACCACGCGATGCCCGACCCGCCGCCGCCGAAGGAGGCGGTGGCGCCCGACAGCACGAAGAAGATGGTCAGGAACGGGGCCTCCACGGCCTCCAGCTCTCGAAAGGAGGTCTCGTGATGGCGCGCCAGGTTGGCGACGACGGTGCCCATGACCACCGCCGACAGCAGGTAGGACAGGCCCAGCGCGCTGGCCAACCCACAGCACAGCAGCACGAAGCCCAAGCCTTCCAGGCGGGTGGGCTCTCCGGGGGTGATCCGCCCGGTGACGGCGGCCATCACCAGGCCCAGCACGCCACCCAGAGCGAGGGAGCCACCGAGCTCCGCGACGGCGTGGCCCAGGGCGTGCCCCTCGCCGCCGCCGGGTGCGTAGGCCTGAAGCAGCCCCAGCACCCCGCCGAACAGCAGCATGCCCCACACGTCGTCGACCGCCACCACGCCACGCAGCAACGAGGTGGTGGGGCCCGAGGCGCCGGACTCACGGGCGACGGCATCGACGGCGGCTGGGTCGGTGGCGGTGGCGGCGGTCGCCAGCAGCAGCGCGGCGGGCCAGCTACAGCCGAGGAGCATCAGCCCCGCGGCGACGCCCACGAAGGTGACGGCAGAGACCATCGCCGAGACGACGAGCACGCTCCGCCCACGCTGCTTGAGGTTGCCCCAGGTGAACTCGCCGCCGAGGAGGAAGCCGACCATCGCCAGCGCGATCTCGGCGAGGGCCGGGTACCACTGCTGCCGCGCCTCGGGGAGTAGGTCGAGGCCCATGGGGCCGACCACGACCCCGGCGAGGAGCAACAGGCTGACGTGGGGCACGTGCACGCGCTGCGCGAGGGCGCGAAGGGCCGGGGCCACCAACAGGATGGCACCCAGGGTGATCAGCAGCTGCGGTAGCTCGTTCGACATGGAGCCTCGGTCGCGGCGAGGGCAGACGTCTAGCGCGTCGTGCCCGCCGCTGTGTCGAGCCAGCCCTCGGGGGTGCGCCGCTCGCCGCGGAGCACCACCCACGCGGGGTTCCGCAGGACCGACAGGTCGGACAGCGGGTCGGCCTCCACGGCGAGGAAGGAGGCTTGCTTGCCGACCTCCAGGGTGCCCAGCTCATCGCCGAGTCCCAGCAGATTGGCCCCGTTCAGGGTCGCCATGCGGAGGGCGTCGAGAGCAGGGATGCCGGCCTCGACCAGCAGCTCGACCTCCCGCACGGAGGTGGCACCGTGGAACTCGGTGAGGAACACCGGCCAGTTGCCGGAGTCGGAGCCCATCACCAGGGTGACGCCGCCCTCGTGCAGCTCGCGAACGGCGGCGCCGAGCTTGCGCACCCGCCCGCGGAGGGGACCTCGCGACGACATCGCGGAGGCCGCGAGCCCCTTCACGAAGCCGGGGCTGCGGGGCAGGATCGCGTCGGCGACCGCTCGGTAGCTCGCCTTGATCGTCGTTCGATCGGCGGCCGCAGCGAGCTCATCGGCGGGCACGACCCGCTGCAGCAAGGGGTCGTCGAGGAGGGTCGGGTCGGTAGTGAGGAGCAGGGTGTCCATCACGGCGAGGGTGGTGACCACGGGGATGCCTTGCAGGCGCGCGAGCAGCTCGTCGTCGGGGTGGTCGAGGGGGTGCACGAAGGCGGCGACCGGCAGGCGGTCGAGGGCCAGCCGATACTCCTCGGGCTCCATGGCGTGCACGAACAGGGGCCGGTCTTGGGCGGCCAGGGCATCGAGGACCTCGTCGCGCTGCCAGGGCCAGATCGCCCGCAGCATGCCGTCTTCCATCGTCACCTTCACGCCGATGGGGTCGAAGCGATCGAAGCCCTCGAGCTGCTGCTGGAGGGTGGCGGCGTCGGGGGTCGGGGCGAAGTCGGGCAGCACGGCGGACAGGTAGCCGCCGGGGGGCGACACCAGCGGCCCGAGCCAGGCGATGTGAGGGGAGGGGGTGTGCTCGGCGAGGGCGAGGAGGGCGTCGGCGTCGGCGGGGAGGATGCCGGTGTCGAGGACCGCCACCACGCCGCTGGCGACGTAGGCGCGCAGGTGGTGGGCCCGCCGCTCGGCGATCTGCTCCGGCGTGCGGTCGACGAAGGCGCCGCCGGGGGCCATCGACAGGTGCACGTGGGCGTCGATCAGCCCCGGCACGATGGTGAGGCCGGTGGCGTCGAGGGAGGGCAGGTCGGCATCCTCGGGGCGGGCCGCGCCGATGTGGGCGATGCGGTCGCCACGCACGACGAGGGCCTCGACCTCGCGGGGTCCCGAGGCGTCGAGCAGCCGGGGATGGTGGAGGACCCAGCCTTCGGCGGGGGGCGGCGCCTGGGGCACGATGGCTTCGCGGAGCGCCTCGATGCCCTCGGGGGTGCACACGCCGGAGGGGCGCAGGTCGCGCACGCTGCCGAGGCTGTGGGCATCGCCTGCGCGCAGGGTGCTGGTGGCGAGGAGGCGCTCCTGGGAGGCCCCGTCGTCGCTGTCGCTGTAGACGACGGTGAGGCGGTCGCTGCCGGGGGGAAGGTCGATGGCCCAGGTGGTGCCGTGCTCGTCACGGGTCGCGGTGGCGCTCAGGTCGCGCACCGAGGGGGTGCCGTGGCCTGCGTGCACGACGCCGTCGAGGTCGATGCCCCACTGGCGGGCGGGCCAGGGCTCCGTGCACCGGCCGCTGTCGGTGCGGGGCCCGTCGGGGAGCCACAGCTCGAGGTGGTCGCCGTGGATCCACCGGTCGGCGGTGGTGAGGGTGTCGTCGTCGACGCGGACCTGCAGCTGGTCGCCGACGAGGGCCACGGCCATGCGCGCGTCGTCGGGCTCTCCGGGCTCGCCGTGGACCACCAGGCCCCGCGTGTCGCTGCTGTCGAGGGTCGCCGCACAGCCCCCGGGCCCGCCGTCGGGCCAGGGCGGCACGATGGGGAGGAGCACCGCGAGGTCGTCCTCGGCGGTGTCGTAGGACTCGAGGTCGTCGCAGGCAACGAGGGTGGTGTGGACCTCGCCGGACAGCGTGGTCCACCTCCACCGCGTGCGGGACTCGTTGCCCATGGGGCTGATGTACGTCGATGACCACACCTCGAGCTCCTGATCCGGCACCAGCTGCACGGTGCGACCCTGGCTCCAGCGCCACGAGGAGCCTCCGTTCTGGTCGTGGGAGAATCGGTTGGGCTCGATGACGATGTGGTCTTCACCGACCCCCGAGGCGCCGTAGCCGTCGTTGCACAGCTCCAGCAGCAGGCGGTGGTCGACGACCTCGCCGTCGTGCAGGCGAACCAGGTGGTGCTCGAAGGGCTCGCAGGGGCCGCCCCAGGCGGGCTGCTGGGCCTCATCGACGGGGGTGTCGGACAGCAGGACCTCGACGACCACCAGCTCGTGGCCGTCGGGGTCATGGCCGGCCGGGGTCTGGCGGACCTCGGTGCACGGGGTGCGCTGGTCGCAGACCGCCTGGGCGACCGTAGATGGCGGGGCCGACAGGGCGACGGAGGCGAGAAGGGAGAGCACGTCAGCCCACCGTGCGCGGCGGGCAGCGGGCGAAGAACCCAGCGATCGGCCCGGTGGCGTGCGCAGGCCAGGCGTGGGCGGCCTCGGGCTCGACGACTCGCAGCACCTCGTAGCCACCGGCGGCCCAGTGCCTGACCTGCAGCGGGGCCGGCAGGGGCTCCTTCATCGGGGACTCGACGCCCTGGAACTCCGCGACCCACGGCGCGAGGGCCTCGTCGAGGGGCGCGACGAGGCGGGTCTTGTGGTCGCCCCCGGTCACCTCGCCGCCGGCCACGGGGACCACCTCATCGCGGCCTCCGTGCCAGTGCAGCACCGACAGCGCGGGCCCGTCGGGGTCTTGGAAGCCCAGGTCGTCGGTGGCGAAGCGCACCACGCTGCCGACGGCGGCGATTCCGGAGAGCAGCCCGGAGTGGGTGGACCCCAGCGCATAGGCGCGTCGGCCCCCGGTGCCGTGGCCGACGATGTAGACCCGCTGCCGGTCGCCGCCCCCCATGGCCAGGGCGCGGGCGAGCACGTTCGCCAGGTAGGCGTTGTCGTCTTTGTCGTCGGCCTTCTCGTAGACGGGGAACAGGCCGAGCCAGCCTCGCTTCGCGCACACGGCCTCCCATCCCGCGTCGCGGTGCATCGCCTCCGGGCCCTGCCCGGCGTCGTGTAGCCCCACCAGCAGCGGGGCCGGGCCCGACAGCTCCTCCGGCACGATCAGCGTGCTCTGGCGCTTCTTGCCGTGGATGCGGTCGCTGAGCACGTGGTGGCCCGGCGCCTGGCGGGGTGGGGTGGACAGGCCACAGGCTGCGGGCAGGCTGGCGAGACCGAGGAGGACGGCGCGGCGCGTGGGCATGGAGCTCCCGGGAGGTCGGGGCAGGGTACCTCGCTACGCGCCCTTGCCGAGGCGCAGCACGGATTCGGGGTCGCGTCTCGAGTTCGG
>CBDUIC010000208.1:0-6862 GCA_965367245.1 uncultured bacterium
ATGATGCCGTGGGAGCGCGCGGTGTCGAGGTTGCCCGTCGGCTCGTCGGCCAGGACCAGCTCGGGGTCGCTCACCAGGGCGCGGGCCATGGCGACCCGCTGCTGCTGGCCCCCGGACAGCTCGTTGGGGGCATGGTGAGCGCGATGCGCGAGGCCGACCTCGTCGAGGGCGTGCATCGCTCGCTCCACCCGCTCCCGCGCGGGCAGGCCCCGGTAGATCAGCGGCAGCTCCACATTCTCCAACGCTGTGGTGCGCGGCAGCAGGTTGTAGCCCTGGAACACGAAGCCCAGGTAGTTGCGACGCAGCAGCGCACGCTGGTTGGCGGACAGCTCGGTCACCTCGACGCCCCGGAATCGGTACGACCCCTCGGTCGGCTCATCCAGCGTCCCCACCACGTTCAGACAGGTGCTCTTCCCGCTCCCCGACGGCCCCATCAACGCCAGGAAGTCGCCGGGGCTCACGTCGAGGTCGATGCCGTCGAGGGCCGCGACGCGCGCCTCGCCCTCGCCGTAGATCCGGGTGACCCCGCGCAGCTCGACCAGGGCACTCATCGGCCCCTCTTCGCCTCGACCGCCCGCAGGATCACCGGCTCTCCGGGATTGAGGTGGCCCTCTACCGCTGTCAGCCGGCCATCCGTAGCGATGGGGAGGACCTCGACGGGCTCCGGCGCCCCGTCCTGGAGCACCCACACCCGCGCCACCCGCCGGCCTTCACGGGGCTCCGGCGGGCGCAGGGTGTTGTCGTCGGGCTCGAAGCGCAGCGCCGCGTTGGGCACCAGCACGTGGTCTTCGAAGGACTCCGTGGTGATCGCGACCGTCGCCGTCATGCCTGGGCGCAGGGCCAGATCGGCGTTGTCGAGGCGCAGCTCGGCGCCGTAGGTGACGACCTCCGCCGACGACAGCGGCGCCAGGTCGACCTTCTCCACCACCGCATCGAACACCCGGTCGCTGTAGGTCGCCACCGTGAAGTCGGCAGCCTGACCCGGCTGGATCCTCCCCACGTCGGCCTCGTCGAGCTCCACCTCCACCGTCATCCGCGACAGGTCGCGAGCGACCCGGAACATCGTCGCCGCCTGCAGGGCCGACACCACCGCCTGCCCCGGCTCTACGTTCCGCTCGAGGACCACCCCATCGATGGGCGACACCACCTGGGCCTTCCCCAGGTTGATGTGCGCTGCCTCGTCGGACGCCCGCGCCTGCCGCAGCTGCGCCTCGGCGAGGGCCACGGCAGCCACCGAGGTCTCGTAGGTGGCCTTCGCTTGATCGAGGGAGGCCTGGGACCCCGCACCCGCCGTCGCGAGGCCCTCCGCGCGTCGGTAGGCCACTTCGTTCGCCTTCACGGTGACCAGGGCCTGCTGCAGCGAGGCCGAGCTCGCCTCCACCGTCGCGTGGGACTGCCGCGCCTGGGCGGTGAGCACCTCGGTGTCGAGCTCGGCGAGCACCTGCCCTTCGGCCACGGTGTCGTTGGTGTCGACGAGGACCCGCCTCACGATGCCCGACAGCTCCGAGCTGATCGTCACCTCGTCGAGGGGCTGCAGCTTGCCTACCGCTGTCACCGTGACGGTCAGGTCGCCCCGCTCCACGGGCTGGGTCTGAAAGCGCGCGTCGCCGGTGTTCGACGACGGGCGCAGGAAGAACGCCACCGCTACCACGACCGCGATCGCCAGCACGACCGCCCCCAGCCACCCCCACGACCGGCGTGGGGGACTGAGGGTGTCGCGAACAGAGGCGTCGGTGCTGGATGCCATGGAAGTCCTCGGGACTACGCGAGATGCACAAGCCGTGCCACCAGCGCTCGACGGAGTAACCCAGGATACCGCCCCGCCATCCGGTCTTCCGTGGGTCAAATCGCCCAGGGCGTGACCACATCGCACGCCCAGCGCGTCGTTGACGGCAGCGCTGCCGGTCGGGTACCCCTGGGGGATGCAGCGACTCGTCCTCCTGTCTTGCCTGACCAGCTCCAGCTGCGCCGCCTACGTCTGGGACAGCCGCGTCTTTTCTTGCGACGACGTCGACAGCGTCGATCTGCGCGGCGGTCGGGTGGTCATCGAGCAGGAGGTCGACGACGAGGGTGACCCGGTCGAGTGCTACGTCGCCGTGTACGGGCTGCGCGGCCTGGATGTCGACGGCGACACCCTGTCGGGCACCGACTTCACGGTGTTCACCACCGAAGACTTCCTCGACCTCGACCTGAAGAACAGCCGCCTGGTCATCGACCAGCCCGAGCGCCAGATCACCGGCCCCTTCGACAGCGACTACGTGTGGAACCCCTCCCGCCAGGTGCTCACCGCCGACGTGCCCGACGACGACGAGCTCGCCATCGTAGGCTCGATCCGGGAGCTGTACCTGGAGGGCGAGGGGGACGCGGTCGTGCTGCAGGCCGAGGGGCTCACGGTGGTCGAGGGCACCGTCGGCGACCTCGCTGTGGAGGCCCTCACCTGGCTGGAGCGGGTCGACGTCGACGCGCAGGGAGACGTTGCGCTCGTCGTGCCGCTGTCGGCCACCTACCGCCTCGACGCCGATGTCACCGGGGTCACCGACCTCGACCCCCGCCTTCGCCTTCGCCTCGACGACGCCGACACCTACCTCGGCATCACCGCCGACAACCTCACCCTCGCTGGCTGGGAAGATGGCACGGTCACCACGGTCCCTGGGCCCACGCGCAACGTCGAGGTGACCTGTGAAGAGATCTACTACGGCTACCACGCCGCCCTGCTGTCGGTCCGCACCTCGCTGCCCGCCACCGACGCCCGCATCGACATCGTCGACAGCTACCGGGGCCCCGAGATCGCCCGCTACGAGTCCCACGCCCTGTATCCACAGGGTCCGAACATCACCGCGCCCTACGTGGCCTGGCTGATCGCCGACAGCTACTACGGCGACGGCGTCGCCACGCGCTTCGCCTGCCTGGAAGAGGAGGAGGAGGAGCTCGCCGAGGTGCCTGGCGGCCAGACCATGACCTACCTGGTCCGCATCTACGACGGCGCCGCCCTCGTCGACTGCTACGCGGTCGGGCACGACGCACCGGGCATGATCGACGGTGCCTATGCCAACGGAATCAACGGCTACAAGCCCGACCAGATCAGCCCCGAGGCGTGTGTGGCCTTGCCCCCGCCCTCCGTCGACGGCACCATGCCCTAGTGCTGACCCTGCTCCTGAGTGCCGCCCTCGCCCAGAGCGAGCCCTGCCCTGACCCCGCCGTGTCCCTCGGGCGCGCCGAGAGCGATGCGCTGTCGTACTTTCTGGCCGACGCCGAGGCGGGGCTCGCGAAGGCCATGGACGCCTGGGCATGCGGCCCACCGGCGACACCCGACCACATCGCCCGCTACCTGCGGATCAAGGGGCTGCTCGCGCACTACGGCGAGAAAGACGACATCAGCACCATGGCCTTCGCCGCCGCCAAGCGCCTGGGGGGTCCCTACAACGACGACTACGGCGATGAGGTGCGCACGCTGTGGGAGGAAGCCACCCTCCCCGAGGGCGAGCCGGCCACCCTGGTGCTCAAGGGGCTCGAGGAGGGCGAGCGGGTGTGGGTCGACGGGCTGCCGACCGAGCTGTCGGCGGCCCCGGGCTTTCACCTGCTGCAGGTGGCGCCGACCGAGGACGCCGCTCGCTTCGCCCGGCTGCTGCTCGCCGAGCCCGCGGCCGAGCTCGTCGTGTCCGTCACCGGCGTCCCCCTCCCCGCACCGGCCCCTGCCCCTGCCCCTGCCCAAGAGCCCGAGCCCGAGCCCGAGCCCGACGACGGCATCGAGTGGGGTCCCAGGGTCATCCCCGAGCGGGCCCAGGCCATCGCACCACCCCTGGTGCACCTCGAGGGCAACGCCTACGAGGATGGCGATACCGACCCCCTCCGCTGGCGCGCCGACGTGCTGCCCCTCGCTCGCTACGACGTCGATGGGCGCATCGCCCGGCGCCGCTACCGCAACACCCGCATCGGCCAGCTCGTCGCCGCCACCCTCACCACCGGGTTCGCCTACAGCGCCTACCTGCAGGCGTGGGACCTCACCACCGGCCACAACCAGCCCCCGGGCCGAAGCGGCCTCGGCACGCTGTTCTTCACGGGGGCGGCGGTGGGAACCGGCGCATGGGGCTGGCACCTGATCAAGAAGCGGCCCAAGCACCGGGTCAAGATCGAAGCGTCGGCGCAGCGGGTGATCACGGGCAACGCCCTGTAGCTACAGCGTGCTCGCCCAGGCGTCGTCGCGGCGGTTCCACGACCAGCGCGTAGGCTGCTCGCTGTCGACCGAGATCGTCTGGCTGCTGCTGGCCCCTCCCTCCTCCATGCGGACCTCGTAGGAGCCTGCCTTCAGATCGGCCTGGTGCGGCGTGGTGCCCACCTGCTGCCCGTCGACGAACACCGCAGCCCCCAGCGGCACGCTCACGAAGGTGACCACGTAGGTAGCACCGACGTCGTGGGCTCGATCCAGGCAGGCCGCCTCCGACCCCTCCACCGAGGCACACAGCGCCAGCGGCTGGGCGTGGGAGCGCCCGAGCTGGATCTGGTGGTTCATCCACTCGACGGCATGGTTGCGTGCCTCGACCCGCAGCTTCTCGTTCTTGGGGGACCCCTCGAAGCGCTGGTAGGCGACCTCGGCCCGAAGCTGGTTGAGGGCCGACACCCGCGCGAGGTGGGTGGCCCCCTTCCACGCACTCTTCAGCTCCAGCGCGCGGTTCGACCACAGCAAGGCCTCGGCGCGCCGGGCATCGTCGGTGGCGGTGGCGGCCAGGTGCTCCGCGAAGCCGAAAGCCATGTTGGCATCGGAGCGGGTGACCTCCTCGAAGAAGGTGCGCTGGTGTGTCTCGTAGTCGGCGCAGTCGCCCTTCTGGCAGCGGGCGGTCGCGTCGACCAGCAGCAGGCGACCCAGGGTGTCGCGGTCGACCTGCGACAGGTCGGACGCGACCATCGCCCGCGCCAGGCACGACACCTTGCTCGAGCCCAGCCGGCCCGACATGGCGTAGGGCTCGAGGGCGAGCGGCTCGCCGCAGCGCGCGACGCCCGTGCCCGACGGCGCCCCCGCCTCGGCCGCCGCGTCGGCGACCCCATCCTCGCCTTCCTCGTTGGCGGGCTCTCCCTCTGCGGGCGCCGGCGCCGAGCCATCGGCGGGAGCCGGAGCTGGCCGGGAGCCAGGACCCGGTGCCGGGGGCAGCCCCTCGTCGGTCGCGTCGGCGACGTCGACCTCATCCACCTCGTCGCTCGGCTCGCCCTGGGCCTCGTCGACCTCGACGACCTCGACCGGCCCTTCGTCGTCGACGCTCCACGGCGCCAGGAAGGCCACCCCGCCCACCAAGGCGAGGGCGGCACCACCACCACCCAGCAGCAGCCCCAGCAGCAGCACTACGATGGCCACGACCCACGGCCGGCGGCGCTTCGGCTCGGGCGGCAGCGCATCCACCGGGTCGGGATCGGGGTCGAAGGAGAACGTCTCCTTGTCGCGGGACGGGCGCCGCACCTCCTGTGTGAGCTGCGCCTCCAAGGTGGCCCCCGACAGGGCCGCTTCGGTCAGCGTGCGCCCTGACAGCGCGCCGCCTTCCTCGCCCGGCTCCGGCCAGCTGTGCCCGCGACACCAGCGCGACAGGGTGAGCCCCGGGATGTCGTCGGCCAGGTCTTCCAGGCGCTCGGCCAGCGCGAAGGCCGTGGGCCGATCATCCGCTTCGTAGGCCAGCATCTCCCGCACGACCGCCTTGACCTCGTCGGCGATGGGCAGCGTCGCCACCTTCTCCTCGACGTGGGCCTGATGCCGCGCTTCGTCCATCGACATGCGGTACAGCTCGCGGATCGTGCCGTCGAACAGCTCCTCGCCCTGCAGCGCCTCGTACAGCGTGCAGCCCAGGGCGAACACATCGCCCGGGGCGTCGTCGTTGCCCTCCTTGTCGAGGCGCTCCGGCGACATGTAGGTGAACGAGCCGATCAGCGCGTTGGTCTGCGTCTTGGCCACGCGCTCGCCCGCCGCCTTGGCGATGCCGAAGTCGAGCAGCTTCACCTCGCCGTGCTGCCCCACCCGCACGTTGCTGGGCTTGATGTCGCGGTGCAGCAGCCGCAGGGGCTCGCCGTCGGGCCCCTCGGTCTGGTAGGCGGCGTGCAGCGCCGCTGCGATCTGCGCGACCACCTGCAGCACGGCGCGCGCGGGCATCGGGTCGCCCGCATCCGCGGTGCACCGATCGAGGTCGGCGCCGGCGACGTACTCGGTGACCAGGGTGATCCGCTGATCGAGCAACACCAGATCGTGGATGCGCAGGATGCTGGGGTGGTTGAGCAGGCCCAGCAGCTTGGCCTCGTCGGCGAGGCGCTGCACTGCCTGCGACCGGGGATCGAGCCCGTGATGCAGCACCTTGAGCGCCACCTTCGTGCGGACTCCGCCTCCCGACGTCATCGTCGCCTGGTAGACCTCCCCGAAGCCACCGACCCCCACACAGGGGCCGATGTCGAAGGTGCGTCGCTCTTCGGCTCGGGTCGACACGTCGGTCACGGCCGAAGGATAGCCGCTGCAGCCGTCGAGGTGGGCAGCGTTGTCGCCGCCCGTCAGCTACCGAACCTCGACCACCGCCTCCCACACCGCCGTGCCACCCTGTTCGTCGTCGAACACCACATACAGCGTGACCGACCCGGACTCCTCGGGCGCCACCCACACCAGCTCGGTGTTTCCTTCGTCGCCTACGTCGTAGCGCACCATCGTGAAGCCCCCACCCGTGGCCAGCCCGAAGGCGGCCTCGGCCCCGGGCGCGTCGAAGCCCAGCCGCACCTCCTGCTCGGGGGACACCGTCTCGGGCAGCACCGCATCCGTGTCGGGGGACCGCGTGATGACCGGGTTGCTCCTCCGCTCCTCGGGCGGCGCCTCCGTCAGCCGCGTGAACCGCGAGGCCAG
>CBDUIC010000209.1:0-6844 GCA_965367245.1 uncultured bacterium
GATGTCGAAGTCACTCCCCATCGTCGCCCTGTCGTTCCGCTGCGTGCTCCTACGAGCCGAAAGCGGCGACGCACCCTTGCGTGGGGGGCTCCTGAACTGACTGTTCCAACAGGTTTGTTCAGCGAGTAGCCCCCTCCGGTTCGTCCTGAGGGGGCTTCTTCGTTTGGGGTAGTGGACTCGGCATCTTGCATGGCACCGGTGGTCGGTGTCGTGTGCTTGTGTGTGAAAACGAGGCGGCGCCGTGCGCTGCCATGCAGGCGTGCGTGCGCACGCTGGGAGGAGGACATGAAGATCCACGTCAACGTCGGGACCATCGGTCACGTCGACCACGGGAAGACCACGCTCACCGCGGCCATCACCGTGGTGCAGGCCCACCGCTTCGGCGGCACGGCCATGGCCTACGGCGCCATCGACAAGGCGCCGGAGGAGCGAGCCCGCGGCATCACGATCAACACCGCCCACGTGGAGTACGAGACGGGAAACCGTCACTATGCCCACATCGACTGTCCCGGTCATGCCGACTACATCAAGAACATGATCACCGGTGCCGCCCAGATGGACGGTGCCATCCTCATGGTCGACGGGTCTCAGGGCCCCGAGCCGCAGACGAAGGAGCACGTGTTGCTGGCCTCCCAGGTGGGGGTCGAGCGCATCGTGGTCTTCGTCAACAAGGTGGACCGCGCCGACGACGAGGAGCTGCTCGATCTCGTAGAGATGGAGGCGGCGGAGATCCTGTCTGAGTACGGCTACGACGACGTGGTGTTCGTGCGGGGTTCCGCCCTCAAGGCCCTCGAGGCTGCGGAGGCGGGCGACCTCGACAGCCCGTGGATCGAGGCCATCGACCGGCTGATGGAGGCACTCGACACGGTCATCCCCGACCCGGTGCGCGACACCAGCGCGCCGTTCCGGATGAACGTGGAAGACGTGGTCACCATCTCGGGGCGGGGCACCGTCGCCACCGGCCGTATCGACCGGGGGTCCGTGAAGATCGGCGACACGGTGGAGATCGTCGGGCTCACCGATGGCGAGGCCAAGCCGCGCCAGGTGGTGGTCACCGGGGTGCAGATGTTCCGTCGCGACGTGCCGGCCGGCCTGGCGGGCATGAACGTCGGGATCCTGCTCCGCGGGGTGAAGCGCGACGAGATCTGTCGGGGCCAGGTGCTGGCCGCGCCGGGCTCCATCGCGTCGCACCAGGGCTTTGCGTGCTCGTTCTACACGCTCACCCCCAAGGAGGGTGGGCGGGTCAAGCCGTTCGGCTCTGGCTACAGCCCGCAGTTCTTCTTTGGTACCACCGACGTCACCGGCGTCATCACCGTCGCCGACGGCGTGGTGAGCCCCGGCGACCGGGCCGAGCTCGATGTGCGGCTGATCAAGCCTGCGGGCTTCGAGGTCGGGTCGCGCTTCGCGGTGCGGGAGGGTTCTCGCACCATCGGGGCGGGCGTGGTGACGGCGCTGCGCTGAGCCAGGGGGCTCTCCGAGAGGGGGGCCCCCGTTTTCGTTGGCCCGTGGCATGAAGGCGGGGGGACCCTACGGATCGGCGCATCGAGAGGGGTTAGCCAGCAGCCGCGATGCCATCCGGCTCGCCAAGGCCCTCGCCGATGCCGACGAGCTGTGGCTGGGGCCTTGTGGGCACGGGGGCGTGGTGATCGCGCGCGCCGACGGCGAGGAGCTGGGCATGCTGACCCACCTCGAAGACCCGAGCATGGCGCAGGCCTTGTTCGACGCGGAGCGTCCGGGCCTGTGCGTGTCGGCCGGTGGCCCGACCCGGCGAACGGTTCGACCCGGCGACCTGCAGCTGCTGGTGCCGGTTCGGTCACACAGCCATCGGCTCCCCGCCGAGCAAGCGGGCTTCCGCGGAGTGACGCGTCGCGTGTAACGAAAGGAGTGCTCCCACGACCTCACGATTCGGAGTGCGCCCCATGTGCGTTCCCCAGGAGATGTATGCCGACCTTCGATTCGCCGAGCCCGGCCCCGGAACCGGGTGCCCGGCTGGCAGCCCACTACGCCACCCAGCTCGTGGCCGCGGCGGGCGTGACCCTGTTGGAGCCCGACCCCTCCTTCCACTATTCCAGCACCACATTCGACCCCGCGCGCCGTGGCCTGGTCGGTGCTCCACTGCCAGATGGCCGCCAGGCCTCCCTCGGCCTTGGCGACCTGATCCTCTCCGTCGACGACGACTCGCTGCCCCTGCTCGGGCGCACTCCGCGAGAGGCCGTGGCTTGGCTATCGGAGGTGCTCTCCCAGAACGTGCGCCTCCCCGAGTGGGACATGCCTGCGGGACCCACCCTCGAGTACCCCGCCCTGGAAGCGACGACGGCGGGCCTGGAGCGCCTGGCCCACTGGTACGCCGCGTCCTTCCGGGTGCTCGACGCCTTCGCCCCCGCCGATGGAGAGGCCTCGCCCCTGCGGGTCTGGCCGCATCACTTCGACCTCGCCACCTTGGTCACCCTCGACGCCTCCGACGACCCTGAGCAGTCCAAGTCCGTGGGTCTGGGCATGACCCCCGGCGACGCCGGCATCCCTGCGCCCTACCTGTACGTGACCCCATGGCCCTACCCCGAAGGCCGTCCGACCCCGGCGCTGCCATCGGGTCGCTGGAACACCGATGGCTGGTACGGCGCCGTGCTCGACGCCGAAGCGGTCTCGTCTGAGGGCCAGGTTGCCGCGTTTCTCTCCGCTGCCTTCGGGATCACCGCTGCTGCCCTCCGATAGGCGCCGGCCCTCTGACAACCCACTGCATCCATTCCGACAGGAGCTCCCATGAATGCCACCGAGGTCGCCCGTCTCGACGACCTGCAGGATCGCCAGCCTGCCTACGCACTCGTCTCCGGCGTCGACCTCGTCGTCATCCGCTTCGACGATCAGGTGTCCGTGCTCTACGGTCGCTGCCTGCACCGTGGCGCCTTGATGGCCGACGGCCACGTCGAAGGTCGCAATCTCATCTGTGGTGTGCACGGCTGGGACTACCGACTCGACACCGGGGTCAGCGAGTACAACAACGACGAGGTCTTGAAGCGCTTCGAGAGCTGGGTGGAGGACGGCGTCGTCTGGGTCGATGCAGAGGCCGTGGCCTCGTGGGCCGTCGAACACCCCCAGCCCTACGAGCGCGAGGCCTACCTCGGCCTGTACCAGGACGTGCATGGTTCGGGCGACGAGCCCCACAACAGCTACATCCAGCAGCTGGCACGGGATGGCCTGTCGAAGGTGGGCCACCACGGCCCCGTGAGCGCCATGGGGGTGAGCCGCACCGAGCTGCCCTCCTGGGACGACATCCAGTTCGTCACCGCGCAGCTGCACCGCCTCCCCCTCATGGAAGACGTCGCCATCGACACCTCGATGGTCATCGGCCGTGCCGCGCGCAAGCCCCTGCGGATGGAGCGGCCCATCTTCGTCTCCGACATGAGCTTCGGGGCCCTGTCTGCTGAGGCGAAGACGGCTCTCGCCCGGGGGGCCGAGCTGGCCGGCACCGGCATCTGTTCTGGTGAAGGCGGCATGCTGCCGGAAGAGCAGCAGGCCAATCAGCGCTACCTGTACGAGCTCGCCTCGGGTCGCTTCGGCTGGTCCATCGAGAAGGTGAAGAAGGTCCAGGCGTTTCACTTCAAGGCGGGGCAGGGGGCCAAGACGGGCACCGGCGGGCACCTGCCTGGCCACAAAGTCACCCAGCGCATCGCGGAGGTGCGCGGCTTGAACGTCGGCGAACCGGCTATATCGCCGCCGCGCTTCCCAGACCTGAACGGCGTCGCCGACTACCGCAGGGTGGCGGACGAGGTGCGGGACGTCTCTGGTGGCATCCCCATCGGCTTCAAGCTCTCGGCCCAGCACATCGAGCTCGACATCGACTTCGCCCTGTCCGTGGGCTGCGACTACATCATCATGGATGGCCGCGGCGGCGGCACCGGCGCGGCACCCAACATCTTCCGCAACCACATCTCCGTGCCGACCATCGCCGCCATTGCCCGCGCGCGTCGCCACCTCGATGCCCGGGGCAAGGGCGATGTGACACTCATCGCCACCGGCGGGCTACGCACCGACACCGACTTTGCCAAGGCCATGGCTCTGGGGGCCGACGGTGTGGCCGTGTCCAACAGCGCCCTGCAGGCCATCGGCTGCCTGGGCATGCGCGCCTGTCACACCAACAACTGCCCCGTGGGCATCGCCACCCAGAAGGACCATCTGCGGGCACGGCTGCAGATCGCAGCCTCTGCGAAGCGGCTGGCGAACTGGTTCGAGGCCACCACCGAGCTGATGTGCGTGCTGGCGCGGGCCATGGGTCACGAGCGACTGCAGGACTTCTGCCTCGACGACCTGACGACGTTCCACCGCGACATGGCCTATCTGTCGGGCGTGCCCTACGGCGGCGTCGTCCCCCTCTGACCCTCGGCGTCTCCGACGTGTGCAGGGACGGGCCTCAGCGGCAGCCACCCGGGGGCTCGTCGACCGCTCGGGCCAGCTCCCGGCGGAGGAACGCCGCCCGCTTGGCGTCGACCTTCGCCAGGTAGCGCTCCACCGCCTCCGTTCGCCCGTGGCGCGCCAGGCCGCGGAGCAGGACCCGCTGCGCCGCGTCCATCTCCGTGTGGTTCAGGGCCGCTTCGCCGTCGTCGAGCAGCGGCGGGGCCCACGGCGGGTCGGCGTTGCAGAAGCCCTTGGCTGCCCAGACGAAGCCCTCGCCGTCGGGGTCGGCCAGGCCCCGCCGCAGGAGGTCGGTCGGATCGACGCCCAGGCGGCCCACCACGGGTAGCAGCCCACGGGCCACCCGCGCCTCCGCCGGGTCGGCCAGGCGCGCGATGCGCTCGGCATGCGGTCGCAGCATCGGCGGCGGGAGCAGCCCCAGCGTCCAAGTGGCGGCCGCTCGGTCCTCCACCTCTCGGGTGCGTTCTTCCGCCATGGCCAGCAGGGCCTCCACATGGGGACGCATCGAATCCGGGTGGTGCCGGGCCAGCGTGTCGAGCCCGCCCAGGGCGGCGTGGTTCATGCGCTCGTCGGCCACCACCGCCGCCAGCACCGCCTCGTCGACCACGCACGACCGCGTGCAGCTGCGCAGTGCGGTGCCGATGTCGGACAGCTGCCGGTCATCGAGGGGCCCGGCCTTGGCGAGGTGGTGGGCCACCCGCCCGAACGGGGAGGGCTTCGGCGGCGCCAGTCGCTCCAGGCGGTAGCCCATGTCGTCCCGCAGCACGTCTTGTAGGGTGGGAACCCGCGTGGGCCAGCGGGCCAGGCCCAGGGCCACCCGGTCGTTCCGCTTCTTGGTGGGGACTACGAAGAAGGCGGTCGGAGCGATGAGCAGGTGTCGACCCAGCACCACGCGCCGCCAGGTAGGCGCTGCCTCGGGCCCTCGCTCGGCCACCACCCAGAACCGCGCCAGGTGGGCGGGCACGCCGGCGACGCGACGCCGGGTGAACGACAGCCGTGGCGCATCGGGCAGCGTGCCGCCCGGCTCGGCCACGATGCACGTGCCCACCGCATGCCAGCGCTCCAGCCCCTCCGGCAGATCGCCGTCCGCCCACGGAGGGCAGCTCGCGTCGTTCACGCGGCGGTACACCACCGACCGCCCTCCGGCGCGCACCTCGAGGGCCTCCAGCTCGTCGCCCAGCAGGAGCTGCTGGTAGAGCGGCTCGCAGCGGGGCGCTTCGAGCACGCGCCCCCGGGCGTCCTCCTCCACCACCTCGAGGCGGAGCGTGCGGGGGGCATCTCGTGGGGGCGTGCCGAGCTGTGCCGGCAGGTTCATGCGGGCCTCGTAGACCTCGTGCCAGGCCAGCGACGCGGCACGGGGGCCCAGGGCGATGAGCACCGTCACGAGGAGTCCCAACGCCACCGACGCCTTCCCCGACGCGCCGGCGTACCACGCCACCAGGCCGAAGGCGGGGCCGTGGGCGTACAGCCACAGGGTCGACAGGATGACGATGGGGATGGCCGCCAGGGCCAGGGTCGCCATGAAGAGGACCGAGAACAGCTCGTAGAACAGGCACAGGACCAGGATGAGGGCGTCGCCACACAGCAGGGTGGCCAGGCCGGTCACGAGGGCGGACGTGCCGAGGAGGGTGAAGCGGCGGGGGCGTGAGGAGCGGGAGGGCATGGGGCATGCTGGGCCGAAGGGAGGGGCGTGTCGAGGGCGGAGGAGGGGATTCACGCCTCGTTCATGTGGCTTCCACCGGGCGTCGACGGGTGGCTTCGCGTGGGGCGGAGAGCGACGTCGCTGTGAGATAGGGGAGGGGCGAGGTGGGCACATGAACCATACGGGCCGCAGCTGGCTCCTGGCGTTGATGATCGCGGGTGCGGGCATGGCCTACATCGTGCTGGGGCCCGATTCCTACGAGGTCCACCGCCAGCAGGTGCTCGAGCAGTTTCACCTGCCTGACGACGTCGAGTTCCTCGAGCTGCACACCGGCTACCGTCGCGGCGCGGAGTTCGTAGAGGCGACCCTGCAGCTGACCGAGTCGCAGTACGACGCCTTCGTGGCGGAGATGGGGGCGTGGCCGTTCGTGCCGCTGGAGCACGACGGCGTCCTCGTCGAGACCGCCGACGAGGGCTGGAACCGCTGGTGGGATGGCGACATGTCGGTCATCGTCGACCTCGACGCCAGCCCCTACGGCGAGGCCGTGCGCGCTCGGGAGCGGGCGCTGCGGAAGGCGCCGAGCATGGCGATTCGCTGGGTCGACTGGGGCCACATCCACGGCAAGCCCGCCAATGGCGACTGGACGGTGTGGGACGCGGGGCGGCATCGGTCGCTGTGCTGGGGAGGCGGCGAGCTGGATGGCGACCTCGCGGCGAGGCCGTGCACGGCGTACCCGCCTTCGGGCGGGCGGCCGGCGGTGGTCGTGCGGGGGCTGCTGGACGACGAGGCGCG
>CBDUIC010000210.1:0-6775 GCA_965367245.1 uncultured bacterium
CTCGCCGCGACCGAGCCCAGCGGCGAGGCACCGCTGTGTCTGATGCACCACGTCGACGTGGCGACCGCCGAAGACAGCGAGTGGCCCGAGGGCCAGGGCCCGCTGTCGGGGGCGCTGGTCGACGGCGAGCTGTGGGGGCGGGGCGCCCTCGACATGAAGGGCATGGGCGCCCTCGAGGTCATGGCGATGCGCCTGCTCGCCGAGCACGAGATCGCCCTGACCCGAGACGTCGTGCTGCTGGCCGTGGCCGACGAGGAGGTGAACAACCTTGGCGCCTACGGGCTCGCCGAGCGCTGGAGCACCATCGGCTGCTCGCAGATGATCAACGAAGGCGGCCTGGGCGTGCGCGACGCGCTGTTCGACGGGCAGGCGGTGCACGCCATCAGCGCAGCCGAGAAGGGTGTGCTGTGGATGCGGATGATCGCCGAGGGCCGGGCCGGGCACGGGTCGACGCCCTACCCCGACGAGGCACCCGACAGGTTGCTGGAGGCGATGGACCGCGTGGCCCGCAAGGTCCACGTGCGCCCCCACATCGACGACTCGCTGTACGACCTGCTCCACGCCGTGGGCGACGACAAGGGCGGGCTCACCGGCGCCATCCTCAAGAGCCGGCTGCTCACCGGATGGCTCGTGAAGCCGCGGCTCAAGGCGACCCCCACCACCATGGCCACCATGGTCGACACCGTGCACCTCACCGGCTTCTCCGGGGCCCAGAAGCCCAACGTGGTGCCCAGCGAGGTGTGGGCGCAGTACGACTGCCGGCTGCTGCCCGGCACCTCCCCGGCCGACCACCTGGCCCGCTTCGAGCGCGCCGTGAAGGGGCTCGAGGGCATCCGCTTCGAGGTGCTCCACGAGGCCGACTCCAACGGCTCGCCCGTCGACAGCGACTTCTTTCGGGCCATCGCGCACTACGCCGTGGAGGGCAAGGAGAATGCGGCGGTGGGGCCGCTGCTGAGCGTGGGCTTCACCGACTCGCTGATCATGCGGCCCCTCGGCGTCGAGGCCTACGGCTACGTGCCCTTCGAGCTTCCCGCCGAGGTCGCCGAGACCATGCACGGGCACCGTGAGCGCGTGCCCGTCGAGGAGGTGCACGAGGGCGTGCGGCGGCTGTTCAGCCTGGTCGTGCACATGGCCGCCAGTCCGTGATCGCCTGGCTCGCGGCCGCTGCCCTGGCCGGTTCCTTCGCCGACTCCTTCACGGGCTACGCGCTTCCCAGCGTAGCCGTCGACACCGACGACGGCTTCGGGGCCGGCGGGCGCACCGCGTTCGCCTGGTACAAAGAGGGCTACGCGCCCTACAAGATGGGCCTCACCGCCTCCGCCTATGTGGCCACCAGCGGCTATCAGAACCATCGCCTCCGGCTCGACCGGGTAGGCCTCGGGGTCAACAAGCGCCTGAGAGTCACTGCCTTCCTGGCGTTTCGCCAGTGGCTCAACGACCGCTACTACGGCATCGGCAATGGGACCCTGCGACAGCAGCCCTACGCCGACGTGACCGACAAGGGCGACCCGCGGTCGCGCTACTACCGCTACCGGCTGTACCAGCCCATGGGCCAGCTCACCGGTCGCTACCAGCTCGCCGACGACAGCCCCTGGGAGATCTTCGGCGCCATCAACCCCAAATACAGCGTGATCGAGGCCTACGACGAGTCGCTGCTCGAGCAAGAGCAGCCCTACGGCTACCGCGCGGGGGGCGCCATCCAGCTGATGGGAGGCATCCTCCACGACACCCGCGAGCCAGAGATCGCGCCCCTCGCAGGCCACTTCCTCGAAGCATCGGTGCGGGCGACGCCCAGCATCGATCGGCAGGCCGGCGGCTTTGGGGGCGGGCTGCTGTCGGCGCGCTTCTACACCGGAGGCGAGCGGCTGGTGCTCGCGCACCGCACCATGGCCGAGTGGCTGGTCGGCAACGTGCCCTTCTACGAGATGGTGCACTGGGGCGGGAGCCAGCCCATCGCTGGGTTCGGCGGGGGGAACACGCTGCGCGGGGTGCCCTTCGGCCGCTGGCGGGCACCCGGCAAGGCCGTCGCCCAGACCGAGCTACGGTGGACCTTCCTGCGCCACGAGCTGTTCGACGACCCCTTCGGCTGGGAGCTCGCTCCCTACGTCGACGTAGGAGCGGCGTTCGGAGCCGGGCTGCAGGGGCCCTCGATGCCACTGCATCCCGGAGCGGGTGGAGCGCTGCGCATCATCTGGGACGAGACCTTCGTGGGGCGGATCGACTCAGGCTGGGGGCTCGACCCCGTCCAGCTCGACGACGGCACCATCGAGCAGCGCCTGAACTGGGGTCTGTACATCTTCGCAGACCACCCGTTCTAGCTCCGGTTCGAGATCCGGGGGCGGGGGCGCGGGTTGGGTCGGGTGCGGGAATTCAGGGGGCGTACGGCGAGCCGCAAGTAGCGTGTGGCCGTACGCCCCCCCGTCTCCGCCTGCCTCCCCCCGTCAGACCCCGACCAGCAGTGGGTCCTGCACAAATTATGGGACCCCCCTCCTTGCACAGCCCCGCTCGGCAGGTTGCCTTGCCACCCGGGGGGTGTCCGTGGTGATTGTTCCGGAGGAAGGCCAGGCCCGCGACGAGGGCCGACTCGCAGGAATCCTGGCAGAAGCTCGCTGGGGAGACGGGCAGGGAAACCTGTGCTGCCCTGGCTCGTGTGGTGGCCATCTGTGGCGGGTGACCAAGCGCCCGCGAACCTTTGGCTGCTCTACCTGCCGGCGCACCCACAACGTCACGGCAGACTGCTTGCTGCACGGCGCCAAGCTGCCCCTGTGGAAGATCTTCGCCATCGCGACCAGCCTGGCCCGCGGCGAGCGCCCCTCGGCGCGTGAGATCGCCCGTGCCCTGAATCTGCACGTCGAGACCGCGTGGCGCTGGCGCCATCGTCTCCTCGCCGCCGTCGCCGCCCTGCCCGCCGAGACCTCGGGCCCATTGAGTGTCGCCGCGCGACGCGTCCCGGTGCAGCGCCCGCATCCGCGGACCCCCGACCCCGTGGATGAGCTGCTCCCGACCGTTCGGCGCCGACTTCACCGAGGCTGCCGAGAGCTCATCAGTGTCGTCGGCAACTGGCAAGACCAATTGCTGCTGTGCCACGTCGGGTTCGACCTGCGGCAGCACCTGAGGGAGACGGCGGGTTCAGAGGTGGAGCCCATGCTCCTGCCCGGCCTGCAATCGGAGGCTGCCATCTCTCTGCTCGACGAGATCGAGCACCAGGTGAGGCGCGTCTTGTTCGGCGTCAGCGCCCGCTGGCTCCCCCACTACGCCCAGTTCGCCGCCAAGCGACGGCACTTCCGCATCGACGATGGCCTGGCCCTGCTCCGGGCCGCGTTCCCCATGCCATCGTTGGTGTTCGACGCGCTGCGCCCCGCCACCACGCCCGGGCTCGACGAGGCCACGATGCTGAGAGCTCGCCATGTGTACTCCTTTTGACGAGATGCCCGAGCTTCCGCCGACACAGTCCGATCGTGAGCCCCTTGCAAAGCGGGCCATCGTCGGTTGCGGGCAGTCAGGTCGGTAGCTATCCTGGCGTATTCGCCAGGAGTCACGGCCTGGCGCCACCCGAGGTCCCCATGCGCATCCCCGCTTTGCTCCCTCTGCTTCTGTTGGCCGCCTGCGGTGGTCTGTCAGCAACCAGCGAAGACGTGCTGTTCCCCAACGACGGGAATGCGACGGGCGACGACGATGACGACGTGCTCGGCGACGACGACGACGACGACGACGTCAAGCCGACCGACGGCGACGCAGACACCGATGCCGACGCCGACGCAGACGCAGACGCAGACACCGATGCCGACACCGACGCAGACGCAGACGCAGACACCGATGCCGACACGGATGCCGACACCGACACCGACACCGATGTCGACACGGCCGACACCGGAACCCCGCAGACCACGCCACCCGTGCAGTGCCCCAACCCACCCAACGTCGCGCTGCCCACGAGC
The DNA here is from genome assembly GCA_965367245.1 of uncultured bacterium. GTDB lineage: Bacteria > Myxococcota_A > UBA796 > UBA796 > CBDUIC01. Next base: position 3,939 of record CBDUIC010000210.1, read on the forward strand.
CCGAACTACATCGTGGGCTACACCGAGGTCGACAACTACGAGATCTCCATGCGCGTCTTCTCCGACGGCGGCCCCACGGAAGACTTCACGGCCCGCAACAACAGCAACGGCGCCACCACCGACCTGTCTGGCGACATCGCTGTCGACTACTTCATCGGCAACACCTACCACTGCTCCGTGGTGTGGGACTTTACTGAGGTGGCCACGCACGTGGCCAACGCCGGTTGGTCGGCGACCATGTTCGAGACGTGGGATGTCAACCTCACCCGCAACCTCGCGTGGACCGACTGCAACCAGCTGGTGTCGGGCACCTACTGGTACGACCCGGTCGACTTGGCCCGCGCTGCGTTCCTCGACCTCGAGGTCGCCCTCGGCCCCCCCGATGCGGCCACCCTGTCGGCCTACCAGTCGGTCTACACCGGCAACTTCACCACCGAGGTCGAGCCCTACGCCATCGGCTTCTACATCAACGTGGATGGCGCCGCGACCGCCACCCCGATGGGGCTCGCCTACGGCTTCGAGTCCGACTGCTACGAGGTCGAGGTCGACAACTCGGGCTACCTCGTCGAGCAGCAGCTGGCGGCCACCGCGGGCCCGCTCTACGGCTACTACTCGGCCTTCCCGCTGTACTACTACAACATGCCGTAGCGGCTAGGCGAGGGGCCTGCGCGCAAACCACGCCGCCAACGCCCCGCCCGCCATCAGGTGCCACAGCCCCCACCAGGCGGCCACGGCCGCCATGCCCCCCAGCCCCCCAAAGAAGGTGAACACCAGCGCCAGCCCCAGGGCGGTGTTCTGGATGCTCACCTCGATGCACACGGCGCGACGGTCTGCCTCGGGCAGCCCCGCCAGCTTCGCCGCGCCGTAGCCCAGCCCCGCGGCCACCGCGTGCAGCAGCGCCACCGGCACGAACACCGAGCCCAGCGCCTCGCCGAACGCTCCCCGGTTGGCGGTGACCGCCCCCAAGATCACGACCGCGAAGAACACCATCGACAGCCAGCGCATCGGCCTCCGCAGCCGCCCGGCCACCTGGGGGACCCACCGCGCGGTCGCCATGCCGAGCAGGCAGGGGATGGCGAGCACGAACACCACCGCCACCATCACGGCCGCGGGGTCGAGGGCGACCTTCTCCACCAGCGCGGCCGTGCTCGGATGCAGCCGCCCCCAGAAGGACAGGTGGAAGGGCGTAGTGATGGTGGCCGCCAGCGTCGACACCGCCGTCATGCCTACCGACACCGACACCCTGCCCCCGGCCAGCTGGGTGAGCACGTTGCTCATGTTCCCGCCCGGGCAGGCCGCCACCAAGATCAGCCCCAGTGCCACACTCGGCGTCGACGCCACCGCCATCGCCAGCGGCCAGGCCAGCGCCGGCAGCACCACGAACTGGCAGAACAGCCCCACCATCGGCGCCCGCGGGTCGCGCACCAGCTCCACGAGATCTTCGACCGTCAGGTCGAGGGCGACGCCGTACATCACAAGGGCCAGCGCCCCATTGAGCACCATCAGACTGCGCGTGTCGAAGGCCAACACCAGCTCGTCGATCATCGCCACCCCCTGGCGCCGCAGCATACGGGGGACCATGCCCGAGCGCCTCCCCAGCACCGCCGCCGACCTCGCCTGGCAGCTGCATCCCACCGTCGAGCGGGTGGCTGGGTCCGACTACACCCTGTGGAGCCTCGAGAGCTTCGAGGCGGCCAGCGCCGACCTCTACGGCCAGCTCAGAGGCCGCGGGAGCCCCCGCCTCCGCGACGACCTGTCTCCGATGTTCGGCGTGATCTGGGGCGCGGCCCGCATCCTCGCAGAGTGGGCGGCCGTGACCGATCTACGGGGCCAGCGCATCCTCGAGCTCGGCTGCGGCCTCGCTCTGCCCTCCCTGGTCGCCGCCCGCGCAGGGGCCGACGTCCTTGCCACCGACCAGCACCCCGACACCGGCGCCCTGCTGCAGCGCAACGCCGCCGCCAACGGCGTGGGTGTGGCCTACGACACCCTCGACTGGCGGTCCCCCACCGACCTCGGCACCTTCGATCGGGTGTGGGCCTCCGACGTGCTGTTCGCCCAGGAGCTCCCCGAGCTCGTCGCCGCGATGTTCGCCCGCTACCTGGCCCCCGGTGGCACCGGCTGGCTCGCTGACCCCGGTCGCGCCTGGCTCGACGAGGCCGACGCAGCAGCCCGCGCCCATGGGCTCACCACCCAGCTCGAGGTGGACCACGCCCCCAGCGGCGACGAAGCCTTCGTGCTGATCTTGCAGCGCTCGGCCTCCTGACATACTGAACATATGTTCACCAGGAGAGCGCCATGCAGTGCACGCTGTTCGGCGGCGGCGCGCCGACCCTCGGGTCCCTCACCCATGGCCTGCGCATCGAGCTCGGCTCCGGCGCGTGGGTGGAGCACCTGCCCGACGCGGTCAGCGGCCACGAGGCCCTGTTCGACGAGGTTCGCGCCCACACCGCCTGGGAGGCTCGGCGCCGCCAGATGTACGACCGGGAGGTGGCCGTGCCCCGCCTCCTCGGCGCCGCGCCGCCGCCTCACCCCGTGCTCGTCGCCCTGCGTAGCGCCCTCGAGGCACGCACCGGCTGGGTGCTCGACCGGGTCACCGCCGCCCTCTACCGCGACGGCAACGACTCGGTCGCCTGGCACGGCGACCGGATGGGCGAGCTACGCCACGACTGCGTCATGGCCATCCTCTCCCTGGGCGCACCGCGCCGCTTCCTCCTCCGGCCCCACGGCGGGGGCCCCAGCCGCACCCTGCCCCTACGCGGCGGCGACCTGCTGATCCTCGGGGGCACCATCCACGAGGCCTTCGAGCACAGCGTGCCCAAGGAGCGCCACGCCGGGCC
>CBDUIC010000211.1:0-6744 GCA_965367245.1 uncultured bacterium
CCTAATGCTTCTTGTCCTCCCTCGACCCTGCTGGCGGACTTCGATCAGTGGGCGAGTCCGCAAGGCTCTCTGTTCAGTCGAGAGCTGGGATGCAGACCATGTCTCCAATCTGAATGCGTGCCTCGCCTTCGACAATCGCCAGAGGAGCCCAGCAAGGTGTGTTGGGAAGGTCGAGGAAGAAGTCGATGGGCCGAGCTGCTGGAACGCTGGTCAACGCAACGGGAGCCCTGGTGGTGAAGGCATCGCGCAGCACCCGTGCGACACGCTCCGCTTGCGGGCCGACGTCACCGTTCGAGGTGCAGATCAGGAGGTCTCGATGTACTCGCGGAGGCTCCGGGTATTTGCCGAGGACCTCCGGGGCACTGAACTGCAAGATTCGCGCTGCCTCGTACGACGTGAGTCTTGGAAGCTCCATGAGAGCAGGGAGGTCAGGGGCCAATTCGCGCAGCTGGTTCCAGGCATGTTCAGAGAACGCTGCTGGGCCAGCGGTGTACATGAACGGAGGAGGGGCGTAGTCGCTCTTCTTCCATTTGTCCTCATCCATGGCTTGCCAAGCTGGGATCCACAGTACGAGTTCCCCAGCGCGGCGCATGGCGACCCAGCCCCCGGACACGCACATCGGGATTCCGCAGCAGGAGCAGAGATGGACCTGCGCCGTGGCGCCAGCGTGCATGTCGACGCATTCCGCCGCGTTGAGCAGGAGGTGTCCGCGAGCATCGACGGCGGTGCCAGCAACCACGCCGAGGCCGGAGCTCCGGTAGTCGTGCTTCACAGGCCTGAACTCCAGTGGTTCGACTCGCCACATATCGGTCATGCTGGCGGAGTATCACCCTAGAAGCGGCTCTTCACCGCCGGCATTGCCGTGGAGGTCCGATCGACCGCGGACGCCTTGGCACACGAAGGCCCGTCGAGGACCACTCCGATTCCGGGCCAGCAGGTCCAGTCCCCAAGCATGAGCCCAGATCGGAGCTGCACTCTGCGGGCCCTCCGTGCTCGCTTCGGCACTGCTGGCGAAGGTCGAACGGTGTACGAGGGAACCACGACCCGGCGGGACGGGGGAGCCGACCCACGACCCGCTGCCTAAAACGCGGCGCTCCCCACGGAGCCGGCGCAGAAACAGCACCTACTCTGCACGGACCCGCGTGGTCTGAGCGCCCACCCACGCCCAATCGCTCAGGTCCCATGAGCCCCGAGCCAAGGGCACTCCCGCGGAGATAGGGCTCAACCAACCCTCAGCGCCAGGGACGGCCGGCGTCGAGATCGGCAGGAACGCGACGTTGGCTGGCGGTCCTTTGCGCGGTTGGACGAGACCCGCAGCGATGGCGGTCGGCCTATGGGAAGAGCGCCATTGGCGTCGGCTGGGCGGGGTCATCAGGGGGCCAGATCTCGGCTCCGGAGGTCCCGTGCAGCGGTCGATCCGGACCGCGATGTGCAATGGGTCGGGCGTCGAGACGCTCCGGGTGCTTCCTCCTGTCCCAGCCCACTCCCAGCACACGCTGGGCGCGCAGTTCATCCCGGCTTGCGAGCCCAGATCCCAGTCCGCTCCCCCGGTGGTGCATGGGACGGTCCAGAGCCTCTGGACGCGCAGCGGGAGGCCCACCGCGTCGACCTCCACGCCCAGGCATGGTCGGGGGAGGGGTCGTTCTCCGATGCCCTCCGCCGCCGGTGAGCCTGCAAGGTACTCGAGTGTGGGCCGATGGTCTTCGGGAGGCTCGGTGGCAAACGACGAAGGCGTGCTCTTTCAGGTGACCAAAGGCGGCGTGGCCCGCTTCTTCGGTGGCACATCCCTCGCCACCACGTGGGGCCCCGCTACGAGCTCGTGCTCCCCGCCGTGCTCGAGGTGGGGCGGCTGCGGCAGGCGGTGCTCTACCGCATCACCGTCGGCGTGGTCGGAAGCCCGTCATCGGGCAAAGACGCGGCCCTCGCCTCGGTCTTCGGCATCGACACCGGTAATGTCGACCCGGTGGCGGGGTCCACCACCAAGGTCGAGATCACCCGGCTCCCCGGGGCCGCCGCGCTGTACCTGGTGAACACGCCGGGGCTGGGCGACGTGGTCGAAGACGTGACCGAGGAGGCACGCCAGGTCCTCGACCACATCGACCTGTACCTGTACGTGGTCAACGCCCAGGGAGGGGTGCAGGCGCGGGAGAAGGCCGACCACGCCGCCTGCGTGGCCACCGGGCGTCCCGTGCTGTCGATCATCAACAAGATCGACACCCTGCGCCCCGACGACCGGCAGCGCTACCTCGACGATGCCCGGGCCAAGCTCGGCGCGGAGGAGCGCGACTTCGTGGCCACCGCCTTCGACCCTCTGCCCCAGCTCGCCGACGCCCCCATCGGTGTCGACGAGGTGCGGCGGTGGATCGAGGAGCGGCTGGGGGAGCTGGGGAAAGACCGGGCCGAGCTGCCGTGGGAGCGAGTCGGGCCGGCGGCTGGGTAGCTCGAGCGTCGGCAACGAGCCCTCGAGGGCCCAGGGCGCCTACCTGGGGCGCACCGATGCCTTCCAGACCGACGCCCGCCAGGCCTCGCTCAACTACGAGACCGCGGTGGCCTCGTTCTACTCGGCCAAGGGCAAGTCGGCTCCATCTGCGGCCAGCTCGACGCCATCGAGCGACGTCACCGCGCCGAGCACCCAGCCTACTTCACGACCACGTAGCGGGCTGGGTGGTGGCTGGCCTCGCCCCGGCACTCCGGTGGTCCCGTGAGGCCCCGGGGGGGGACGGGATAGCAGCAGGTGCGGGGTTCCCCCTCGTGGAGGTGCCGTGTCCTGGATGCTGATGCTCGCCCTGTCGGCTGCGGCCGCTCCGTCCGACGAGCTCGAGGGGCTGGCCGCCGATGCCCTCGAGCTCGAGGCGCAGCTCGAGGAGGCGAGAGAGGGCGGCAATGACCGCAAGATCGCGGCCCGTGACAAGAAGTACTGTGCCGCGGTCGACGCCCTCAACACGGTGGCCAGGGAGCTCGACGTCGAGCAGCAGAGCCTGGAGCAGCTCGTTCGGACCTGGCCCATCCTCCGGGAACATGAAGGCTGCATGGAGCGGCACGGCGGCAAGGGGGACTGGAAGACCTTCCACACCTGGGCCAGCGAAGCGGGAGACCGCAAGGAGGCCGCGGGAGAGGCAAAGGCGGACGAGGCGGTGGCCTTGTTTCGATCGGGCAACATGCGCTACTCCGAGCCCTGCTACGCGCTCGGGGACGACTCGGTCTTCGCCTGCACCCGACGCTTCGCGAAGCTCTATGGTGAGATCGTGGCGCAGCGTGACGCCGCGGAGGCGGCGGGCTTCATCCGCGCCGCGCACTTCCAGGAGTTCCGGGCCGTCTCGATGGCGGAGGGCTTCAGCAGCGTGGGCACGCACAAGCGTCGCTACGTGGGCCTGCGTGATCTGGGTCCCGACTACGAGGTCGACTTCCGGGCCGTCCCCAACCAGATCGAGGGCGACTGCAAGCAGCTCTTCGACGCCATCAACCTCGCCCGGATCATCTACGGCAGCTACCAGGACCGCGACAAGCGCGTGCCGCTGCAGCTCGACGTGCTCGTCGACGCCAAGTGCGAGTTCAGCGAGGCCTCCCAGCGGGTCGACACCACCCGGACCCGGACCCGCCAGGTCACGGAGCGGGTCGGCTCACAGGAGCACTGTTGGGAGGCCACGGTGGTGGACATGGGGCAGGAGGAGGGCTGTCGCCCGGCCAGCTACCACACCTTCGTGCGCAAGCCCGCCATCTGGGACTCCCAGAACCTCGACTACCAGGGTCTGGTCTGGGACGACTGCAAGGTGGAGCGCTTCGTCGAGGCGGGCTGTCAGGAGGTGGACCTCTTCGCCAAAGTGGACCGGGAGTACACCACCGAGACGACCCTGCTCGAGGCCCAGACGCGCTTTCGGGCCCAGGGTGGCCTGGTCATCACCGCCCCACACGGGCAGAGCGTCTACCCCCTGCACGCCGCCATCCGAGGGGGCGCCTCGGTGGACCTCAACGACAAGCGGGCGCCCGCCTACCTCAAGAACATGGGCAACATCGAGATCGAGGCCCGTCAACGCATCAGCTCGCAGCTCAGCGAGCAGCTGGAGACGCTCTTCGAGCCCGAGCTGCGGCGCTTTCTGGCCTTCCACCCGCTGCCGGATGCCTGGGACTGGAAGGACCGCCTGCCGCGCTTTCCCCTGCATCCCCTCACCGACGCCCAGCGTGCCGAGGGCCTCCGGGCCGCGCTGAAGGCCACCGAGACGAGCTACGCTGCCGAGGAGTACCTCCTGGAGGAGCTCACCTGGGACTCCGTATCGGCCGCCGAGCTGGTGCGGGTTCCGCCTCCCCCCATCCCCGCCGAGGCCAAGGCCTACTGGCACCGGGTCTACGGAGAGCACTTCGCCCTGGTCGAGCGGATGGCGCGCTGACGCCAGCAAGCGGCTTCCGCAACGCCGCGCAGGCCAGCTCCACCGCGCACTGCTGCTCGCCCAGGCCGCGCCCGCGCAGGCCGCGGAGGTCGTCGGGCCGCTGCCGCAGGCCAGCGCCATGCAGGAGCTCCCCCGTGACAGCCCCAGCGCGCCCTGCGCACCACCCGGGCCGTCGCGGACTTCCTCTTCAGCGAGGTGGAGCTGGCGCAGAAGTTGGCGGCGCTGGTCCCGCCCGCCCGGAAGAACGGCGTGTCGTACCACGGGGTGCTGGCCCCACGGCACCGCCTCCGGAGCCAGGTGATTCCCGAGCCGCCCGCAGAGGAGGAGCCGCGCGAGAGGCGCACCAAGAACCCCGCACCCGGTCGGCCGCGGTGGCATGCCTGGGCCGACCTGCTCTGGCGAGTGTTCGAGGTGGATGGCTTTGCTTGCGCCTGCGGGGGTCGGTTCGTGCTGCACGCCGTGGTTCGCCCACCGGCGACCCTCGATGTCCTCGCAAGCCTCCAGCGCTCGGCCCAGCGACGGGCCCGGGCGCCGCCCATCGCCAGCTGAGCCTCCGCAGAGCCGCGCAGCACCTCGCTGGGCAGGCCTGCCGACGTGCGCACCGCCGTCATCAAGACGACGGACACGCACCGTCGACCACGGACAAACCTCGCTTTTCGGAGCAGGTGCCTGCGGGCGTTCTGGGCGCCACGGTCGGCCGGCCTCTCTGTCCGCGGTCGCGGCACCCTGGATGTCAGCTAGGATGGGCTTTGGGAGGCGCTAATGCTTCTTGTCCTCCTCTGGGCCAGCCTCCCCGACCTTCAGCTGAGCCGGCCGATCCCGACTGCGAAGGCCAGCCCTGCGCGGCCAACAAGATCTGCGCCGGCGACGCCTGCATCGCCGCCCCCTAGCCTCCCGCGTCACCAGCTCATAGACCGAAGAGCTCCTTCTCCAACGCTGCCTGCTCGCGAGCTTCGCGCTCCCGGTCCGCGTCGGTCATACCAAACTCGAGGCTCCCCTGCCGGACGCGCTCCAGGAAGGGCACCAGCCCACTGCCGCGCTGCCCATCAACCCGGCTGAGACCAAACTCTGCGAGCTGGGTGGCCCGGGCCTGGTCGCCGAGGGTGAGCTGCAGCCGGGCCAGCCAGAGGGAAAAAGTGATGTCCACCGAATTCGGCGCCAGCGGGTGTGGGTTCTGGCTGCGCAGATCGGCGGCGGTGATCGCTGCCAGCGGCTCGGGAAAGTGGCGGAACTGATCGAAGTACGCCATCCCCTCGGTGTTCACGCGCTCGACCATGTGCCCGATCACTGCCACCGCCTCGGGCTCGCTTGTGCCGTAGGGGAACTCCGGCTTGTCTACCGAGGCCTGCAGATTGTACCGAATCTCGCAGTCGGGCACCTGCGCCTTTTTGGAGGTCGGCAGATCCTGGGTGCCGGCGGGCAGAAAGTCCACGAAGAGGCCCAGCTCGATGTACGTGGCGTCGCCCCACTTGCTTGGAAACAGCTGAATCAGGTGGACGTAGTGGTCGCCGTTGTCTCGCCTGAAGGTGTTCCCCGAACCCGTAAAGCCCAGCTTTCGCATCGGGGGCGCGAAGTGCTTCGTCAGCAGCTTTCTGAACTCTTTCGCGGCGATGGTACCTGTCATGGGATGCTCCAGTCCACCCTGATGGGGTGCACCAGAGTTTCGTTGGACACCTGATAAGCGAAACCAGGAGTCCCCAGCATGCCCAAGTCCGACCGCGGCCGTTTCTCGGCCAAGCGAAAGCGTGAAGCAGTCCTTCGCCTTCTCCGGGGTGAGGACCTCGACATCGTCTCACGCGAGATTGGCGTGACAGGCGCCACACTGGCCGACTCCCTCAGCAGGTAGAGGTCGTTGACCTGGTCCACCAGGGCGCCTGCCAGCGACGACAGCTCGTCGCCGTCGACGGTCAGGGGCTCGGTCCACTCGAGGCGCTTCTCGATCTTCGGCCGGCTGTAGGCCAGGCCCCACAGCACGTAGAACAGCCAGAGCACGAGGGCCACGGCAGCCCAGGCTTCGCCCACCAGACGCGCAGCCACCAGCAGCCGTTCCCCCTTGGACCTCACGAGCCGCACGACGGCCGCAATGAGCCAGCCGACGACTGCGATGAGGGCCCCGGCCTCCACCCACTCAGCCAGGGAGATCGGAATGACCTGGGTGACCGCGGTCAGAGCTTGGATCAGGGGAGGCGCCAGGCCCTCGACATACCAGCCCTCGACCCGGCCTGGCTCCGTTCCGAAGGCCCAGGTGCCGGTGAGCAGCACGGTGGCGACGATGCTGGCGAGGGCTCGGGGGCCGAGGTGTTGACGTAGGGGTGGCACGGGCTGCGCACAACCTCAGCGAGGGGCGCTCTGAGGCAGA
>CBDUIC010000212.1:0-6627 GCA_965367245.1 uncultured bacterium
CCCGTCCTGCGTGGGCAGCTCGTCCTCGATCCGGACCGAGCCGGACGAGCAGCAGGGCGCTCTGCTCGACCTCCGGCACGCCCCCCACTCGAAGCCGCGAGGAACGAGGGTTCGGGCGCCGTCGCTGCGGGCGCCCGGAGCTGGCGACCGGGAGGTCGAGTCCACGACATCTAACACCTAGCGTCCCGACCCCCGTTTCGAGACACCCGTTTCGAGACCCCACGTTTCGAGACCCGACATCCAACACCTAGCGTCCCGACACCCGTTTCGAGACCCCTGAGAGCGGTCGGCAACGCTGCGTCCGTGGCGTGCTGAGATCTAACACCTTTCGTCCTGACCCCGAAAACGAGACCTGGTGAGATCTAACACCTTGCGTCCTGACCCCTGAAACGAGACCCTGACAACACCTAGCGTCCCGACACCTGTTTCGAGACCCCGTTTCGACTGGCGGGTCCGAGCATCCCGCAACCAATCAACAGGGCTCTGCCCGGCGAGCCCCGCCGGGGGCTGCGCCCCGGACCCGCGACTCTGAGAGCGGTCGGCAACGCTGCGTCCGTGGCGTGCTGAGATCTAACACCTTGCGTCCTGACCCCGAAAACGAGACCCCGAAAACGAGACCCCGCTGACCTGGCGGCCCGCAACGCTGCGTCCATGGCGTGGTTCGCGTCGTGCGGCGAGATCTAACACCTTGCGTCCTGACCCCGAAAACGAGACCCCGGCAACGCTGCGTCCGTGGCGTGGTGAGTCGCTGGGGCGTCGTGCGCTAGCTTGGTGTCAGCCCGCTAGGCCGCGGGCTCGGAGGCTCCATGATCCGCCACGCCCCCCTCGTGCTCCTCCTCGCCGCCTGTGTCGCACCCCCTGGTGAGCCGGTAGGCAAGGGCAGCACCACGGTCATCGGCACGGTCGGTGGGCCGGTCACGACCACGCCACCACGTCCCACGACACCCGACAGCACCCCGCCCCAGACAGGCGACACGGCCCTCCCAACCACCGACTCGACCGACACCGCCGAGCCCCCCGTCGACTGCGTCCCCCTCGGCATCGCGCCCGGCCCCACCGAGACGCGCCTGCTCGAGGTGCCCGGAGCGCTCGCGGCAGCTGACGCCGACCTGGTGCTGTCCTACGACCAGTCCCTGTCGCCGGTCGTCGGCGGGGGCGACGTGACGGGCGACGGGCGCGCCGACCTCGTCGTGGCCACGACCGGCGCCGGCTACCCGCTGTACCCCTCGGTCGACATCTACGTCGTTCCCGGCGACCAGCAGGGGGTCCTCGACCTGCCCGATGCTGCCTCGCTGATCGTCCCCTCTGACTTCCCCTACCCCTTCGGCATCCTGTCGCCCCTGGCGGTCGCCGACCTCGACGGCACCGGGCCCCGCCTGCTGTTGCAGGCCAGCACCTACACCGACGACGGTGCGGCGGTGTACGGCTACGGCCACCCCATGGCGCCGGTCGACCACCGCGACGCACCCCTCGTGCTCCAGGGCACGAGCGACCGCTTCGGGCAGGCCGTGGCGGTCGGCGACCTCGACGGCGACGGGCTGCATGATGTGGCCGTCGGGCAAGGCACCCAGCTCGGTGGGGGCTCGGTCTTCGTGATGCCGACAGCCCCGGGCACCCACGCCCCGGCGAGCGCCCTCGCCACGGTCCACCGCCCCGAGAAGCCCGACACCTTCAACAGCTTCGGCGACCGCATCGCCATCGGCGACCTCGACGACGATGGCCACGACGATCTGGTCGTGACCGACCCCGGCTACTACGAGGTCACACCCAGCGATCCCATCGGCGCGGTCTACGTGTTCTTCGGGCCTCTGCAGGGCGACCTCGAGGCCACTGCGGCCGACGTGACCCTCCTCGGGCCCGAGGAAAACCTGCGCCTGGGGGCCTCGGTCGTGGTCGCGGATATCGACGGAGACTGCATCGACGACCTCGTCGTCGGCGCCACGCCCTACAGCTTGCTGCCCGGCAGGGTGCACATCGTGTACGGCCCCCTCACGCCGACCCACAGCACCATCGACGCGGTCGAGGGCTTCCGGCTCGAGGGCACCAACGACTTCGACCGCACGGGGGCCATCGTCGAGCTCGCGGGCGACGTCGACGGCAACGGCCATCCCGATCTGTTGCTGTCGAGGGACCTCGGCGAAGTCCTCGTCGTGCTGTCGCCCATCACCCCGTCGGAGCCGCTGCTCGGGGCGCGCATCCACGACCCCGGCGACGGCTTCGGGCGGCACGCCTCCGGCGTCGGCGACCTCGACGGCGACGGGCTCGACGACGTGCAGGTCAGCACCTGGCCCACCGGGGGCGTCTACTACCCGCCCCCGGCCCTCGTCTACACGCTCAGGGGGCGCGCCAACTGGTAGCCTTCGCTCACCGAACGGCGGCCCACACCTTGGCTTCGGCGACGTAGTAGCGCATGGTCAGCTGGTCTTGCGCAGGGGCCGTGCCGGCCGCCACCCCCGCAGCGACCTGAGTCGACAGCGCCTCCATCCGGGCGAGGTGGGCCGGCCCTGCGGCGAGGTCGCCCGCCTCCTGCTGCGCACGGTGCCAGCGCACCGACCACTGGCACACCTCGTCGAGGGTAGCCATCCCGGCAGCATGCCGGGCCGACACCCCCTCGTAGGCGGCTTGGGCCGCTCCGATCCGCTCGGCGTGAGGCTCTGCGCCAGCTCGCGCGGTGGCAAGCGAGCACGCAGCAAGGGGAAGCCAGCACACCAACAGCCAACGGGTCATCGGTCCTCCAGAAGCTCCACCGTGCCACACGTCACCATCCATCGGCATCGCGCGTCGTCATGGGCGGCGGCGGCATCGACTCCCCGGAGTGCGTCGAGTACTTCGAGGTGGTCACGACCTGCTCGGAGAAGGCCTCCAAGAAGGGCCCGGGGGGCAAGGCCAAGGCCAAGGCCTGGCGCCAGTCGGCCAAGGTCAGCCGCGAGGGCTTCGAGAACAACCCCAACGCCGTCGCCATCGCCGCCAGCTGCGCCGCCATGACCCCAGCGATTCAAGACGAACCCGACTGCCAGTAGCGGGCTCGCCCACAGACCCCCACCGGCCTGCGCTACCCCTGTCGGAGTGGCCGCCTCAGGCCAGGTGCCCCCGCACGAACCGCACCCACAGCCACCCGATGGGCACGGTGGCCACCCCCGCACAAACCAGGCCACCGAAGCCCGCCAACCACAGCAGCAAGGGCAAGCTCACCACCATGCCCAGCATGGCTGCGCTCGCCCACAAGCCCAGCGCATTGCCGAGCCCGCAGAGGGTGATGGCCACCCAGCCGAGCGCTCGCCGGCGTCGCCCTTCCAGCGCCGTCAGGGCGAAGTAGCCCCCGACGGGCAGGCAGAGCACGGCGCACAGGCCCCAGATGGCCAGGTACCCCCCGCTGCGCCCCAGCTGCAACGAGACCTCGCCCCCTGCCAGCACGTCCACCAGGTACATGGTGACCACGCTGAGCAGCCACCCCTGGCCGACGGCCGACGCCACCGCGACAACCCCCACGGCCAGGTAGTGGATCACGCCATGCTCTGGAGAGTTCCGCTGTTCCAAGGCCTACCTGTCTCCGCGCGGACTGCGGTCGCAGCTCGGTGGCCAGCGTAACCGGATAGCCCAACAAGTATGGGCACCTACTCCGTCACTGCGACCAGCCACCCCGGAGGCACGGCCCAGGCCGTCGCCTTCGAGCAACGCATCCCCTTCGACGCCGGCGCTTCCCGCGACCTCGTCCACGCAGGGCCGGCGGAGCTGCTCTGCGCGTCCCTCGCGGCGTGCCTGCTCAAGAACGTCGAGCGCTTCTCGCAGCTGCTGCCGTTCCGCTACGAGGCGGCGCGGGTGGTGGTGGAGGCCGAGCGACAAGACACGCCGCCGCGCTTCACGCGGTTCACCTACGAGCTGCAGCTCGTCACCGACGAGGCGCCGCGCCGCGTCGACCTCCTCCATCGCAACGTCCGCCAGCACGGCACGGTCAGCAGCACCCTGGGCCTGGCGGCCCCCGTCACCGGCGAGCTCGTCGTGGTGGCATCTCTCGACGCGTGAGGCGGGAGCCTGGCGGCCCGTCGCAGCTCCATGAGGTCTGAAGTGAAGTACGACAGCATCCTGTTCCTCTGCGTCGCCAACTCCGCACGCAGCCAGATGGCCGAGGCCCTCGCCCGCAAGCACTTCGGTGACGGGGTGAGGGTACAGTCCGCCGGCAGCGCCCCCTCGAGGGTCAACCCCTTCGCCTTGCGGGCCCTGGCCGACGTCGGCATCGACGGCAGCGAGCTGCACAGCAAGCACGTCGACACCATCGAACCGAGCTCGGTCGACCTGGTGATCACGCTGTGTGCCGAGGAGTCCTGCCCGGTGTTCCTCGGCGACGCCCGCCGGATGAGCTGGGCGATGCCCGACCCCGACCGACGCGACGAGGCGCTCACCGACGAGGAGCGCCTGGCCCACTTCCGCGCCACCCGCGACGCCATCGCCCAGCGGCTGGAGGTGCTCGCCGCCGTCCGCGACCTCCCGACGCCACTTCAGCCGGTCGAGTTCCACGCCAGCGTGCGGGTGCCCGACCTCGCCGCGGCGGCCCGCTTCTACAGCTGGCTGCTCGGCGTAGAGCCCAAGGAGTGGACGCATCGCTACGTCACCTTCGTCAGCGAGGCGCTGCACACCAACTTCGTGATCCTGGTCGACGACGGCAAGGAGCTGCACCACGACACGCTGTACCACCTCGGCGTGGAGCTCCCTGATCGAGCAGCGGTCGTCGCCGCGCACCACGGGGCGGCGGCCGCCGGCTGGCCCATCCACAAGCCGGCCCGCACCACCTGGCGCGGCACACCCCTGCACGAGCTGTGGCTGACCGACCCGGGGGGCAACCTCGTGGAGGTCTACGCACGGCTCACGAGCGCCGAGCACGCGCAGATGCCCGACGACATGCAGCCCGTGTTCCTCGTGCCAGGCACGGCCGGCTAGCGCGGCGCCTCGCCCTGCGGCTTGAACCGGTCGAACACCGCCTTCGACCCCAGCAGGAAGGCCGCCCCCACCGCGACGGCCGCCACCGTGCCCATCGTCGCGCTGTCGAACCGGTCGCGTACCGCGACCAGCGGCGGCAGGCCCAGGTAGAGCGCTCCCCCCGCCAGCGCCGACACCCAGGCCACCTGCGCGCCCCAGGCCAGTGCCTCGACGAGCCAGGAGCCGTCGAAGTCGTCGTCGTCCACTGCGCGCCTCCTCGAGCGCGTCCTCTACCCCGTTGTCAAGCGTCGGCCCCCCGGACGTCACGGACCCAGAGGTGGGCGGCGAGCTGCCGCGACAAGGCTACGGCCGCCTCCCGGTCCGGCAGGCCCACCTGCGCGACCAGCTCGGGATCCGCCGGACGGTCGAGGTCGGTGAGCAGCTCCTCGACTGCCTCGGCCTGGGCATCGATGACCTGCTGGCGCCCGTCTTCGTCGAGCTGCTCCATGGCCCAGGCGTGGATGGCGCGGGCGAGGTCTCCGTGACGGGCCTCATCCCGCGCGATGGGGGCCATGGCGGCCCGGATCCCGTCGTCCTGGGCGTGGGTCGCCTGCCAGTAGGCGACGGCGGCGGCCCAGACCTCCTTCACGCAGCCCTCGACGGCGTTCTCGACAGCGAGCTGTGTCAGGGAGCGGCTTGGGACCTGCCGGAACCGCATCGGGACTCGCGACCCTCCGCGGGCGGCGAGCAGGTCGCCGATGCTGCGAGCGTGGGCGACCTCGTCGCAGGCGGCCTCGTGGCAGCGGCGCACGAGGCCATCGGGGGCGCCCAGGGTCTCGAGCTCGCGGGCGAGGGCGACGAAAGCCTTCACGCTGGCCGTCTCGGCATGGGTGGTGCCCTGGAGCCACGCCATGAGCGGGGCGGCAGCGTAGCCACGAGAGGGCGTGGCGATGGCCGCGTGGTGGCGCCCGCCGATGCACCGGATCTCGACCTCCACGTACGTGCACGCGAGCTCGGGCCAGCGCGCGCCCGTGTCACCGGTGGCGCCGCTGTCGAAGGAGGTCGCGGGCGCCCCGCTAGCGTCGCCCACGGCCTGGCAATCGAGGAGGTCTTCGGGGACTCGGCCACTCTCCTCACACAGCGTTCGGCACGCCTCCAGGGAGAGCGTGCCATCCGCCTCCAGGGCGTCCGCGAGGTCTTGGGGCGGCACGACGACGACCTCGGTCCTCTCGACTTCCTCGTCGGGTAGGTCGCCACAGCCCGACGTCGTCTGGATGCAGCCCCCCACGAGGCTCGGCAGCAACACGGTCAGGGAGACCGTTCGTAGGCGCGACATCTGCTGCTCCGACTCTGGTGTCTTCAACCTGACACAGGTTCTCCGCCACCCGCAGCGTCACGTCCGCCACCGCCACATAGTGGCCACTACGCCGTCGCCGTCGCCGGCGGATATCGGAGTCCACCGGAGGCTCCCATCCCCCCCTTCCACCCCGACCTGACCGCCCACCGCTGGCTGCCCCGCGCCGTCGTCCGGCGCTGGTCGATGCGGCCGCTGCGCACCGTGATGCGTAGCGCAGCGATGCCGGCACGGGGCCTCGAGTGGGTCGAGGTCGGAGCTGCGGGGCTGTACGTGATGCCTCGCTCGGTCGAGCCGACGGCGATGCTGTGGATCCATGGTGGGGGGCTGGTGGTCGGAGCCGCCCGCCGCCAGCTCGC
>CBDUIC010000213.1:0-6616 GCA_965367245.1 uncultured bacterium
GCGGTAGTTGAACAGGCGCTGCCAGGTGCCGATGGCCTCGGCGAGGGCCTTGCGCCAGGCCTTCTTGCCGCTGGCCTCGAGGCCCGCCTTGCCGAGCACCTGCTCGTAGCTCTTGCCCTGCCGGAAGGGGGCATGGCCGAGCTCGAGGTTGGGCACGAGCTGGCCGTTGAGGAACAGCGCCGACCCCAGCCCGGTGCCGAGGGTGACGACGAGCTCGACGCCTTGGCCCTCCATGGCCCCGTAGCCCTGCACGTCGGCGTCGTTGGCGACGCGGGCGGGGGCCCCGAGGACCTCACGGAGCTGGTCGGCCATGGGGAAGCCGGCCCAGGTGGGGTGCAGGTTGGGCGCGTTGAGGGTGACCCCGTCGACCACCACCCCTGGGAAGCCGCAGCTGATGCGGTCGTAGGGCCGATGGGCAGGCGCCATGCTGGCCAGGGCTTGCATGACCGCGTGGGGCGTGGCGGGCGCCGGCGTGAGCACGCGCGTGCGCTCGGTCACGGGCCCCGTGTCGTCGAGCACGAGCATCTTCAGGCCGGTGCCGCCGATGTCGATGGCGAGGGTTCGCATGGGCCGTCTCCGAGGGCGGGGCGTATCACGGCCGGCTGCCACGACGGACCCCCGGAGCCGGGTTCATCCCCTGCGCCGTCGACCCAGCCCCCAGCCCATGAGGGGCAGCCCCAGCAAGGTCCACCAAGGGACGCTGGCTTGCTCGGGCGCGTCGGCATCACAGGTGCCCGCCGGCGAGGAGGCCATGCCGTCGAAGCAGATCGGGAACGAGGCCTCGAGCTCGTCGAGGTGCTCGATGTAGCGGAGCTGGTGGTTGCGGAAGGTCTTGGTGTAGCCGAGGTGCAGGTCGTCGGTGACGGCGAGGGGGTCGTAGCGCAGGTGCAGGCGGGTGATGTGTGCGTTGGTGTCGACCCGGCCGAAGGCGCGCAGGAAGGTGGCGGGCTCGGCCGCGGGCCCGGGGGGGCAGGGGTCGCACTTCTGCTGGGTGGGCCAGCTGTACTCGACCACGGCGACACCGTCTCCGTCTTGCTCCAGGGCCTCGTCGAGGCTCTCGTCGAGGACCTCGAGGGCGGTCGTGCCGCCCTTGGGCATGCACTCGGTCTCGACCTCGCTGTCGGCAAACGTGAGCTGCTGCGCCTCGCCGTCGACAGCGTCGCCGATGACCCACACGGTGAGGTCTTGGGACTCGGTGGCGTTGGTGGCGCCCAGCCGCAGGGGGAGGTCGAGGCTGCGGTAGGGGTAGCGAAGCTGCAGCGGCGGCAGCCAGGCGCGGGCATGGTCGTCGGGGAGGGCGACCCGTGCGGCCAGGAAGTGCACGCCCTCGGTGACGTAGTCGTCGAGGATGGGGGCGGCGTCGCCGGGCACCTCGAAGCCCCGCTCGGTCAGCCAGCCCTGCAGGCTGTCGCCCTCCTGGGCTCGCAGCAGGGTCAGCTCGTAGGCACCGACGGTCGCCACCCCGAGCACCTCGACGGTGGCATCGGTCTGCTCGAGCACCGACGACTCAGGCTCGCTGGAGGGCGATGTCTTGTCGGCGCTGCCCCCACAGCCCCCGGTGCTGGACGACATCGACGAGCCGGACGCAAACAGGGTCTCGCAGGTGTAGGAGACCACCCGGGGCGCGGAGAACGCGTCGAGGTCGCTCCACGCGCTGCCCAGCAGGGGCGCGGTGATGTCGCCGATCTCCAGGTCGACAGGCACGGGCATCACCAGGCCGAAGTCTTCGCCCGCGTTGCGCGCGTCGGAGGTCATCGTGAGCACGGTCTCGTCGCCCTCGTGGACGAGCACGATGCGGCTCTCTTGGTTGGTGGGGGTGTCGCCGACGGGCCCCACGTAGGTGCCGCAGAAGCCCCAGGCGAGGCTTGAGATGAGCCATGCTGTCATTGTGTGCGTCTCCGTCCTCCGTGCCCAGACCTACGGTGCACGACGAAATCGGGACCCGCCAGGCCTCAGCCCTCTTCGCTGTGCAGCAGCGACGGGCCGTGCCCCAGGGCGTGCAGTGCGTCGAGGATGCGCGCGCGCAGGGTGCGCTTGGTGCGCTGGAGCACGCCGCGAGCCCCGCTGCCGGTGAGGCCGAGCAGGCCGTCGATGTCGCGCACCGCCATGCCCTCGACGTAGCGCAGGTGCACGACCTCGGCGTCGCTGGGGTCGAGGCTGGCGAGGGCCCGGGCCAACACGGCTTCACGCTCGGCCCGCTGCAGGGTGCGCAGCACGGAGTGCTCGGCACAGGTGGGGGTGAGGACGCCGTCGTCGGTGAGCCACTCGGTGCGCTTGCGGCGTGCGTTGCGGGCCAGGTTGCGGGCGATGCCGAAGATCCAGGGGCGGAAGCGGCGCTCGGCCTGCAGCTCCGGCAGATTGGTCCACGCGACGGCGAGGGTGTCTTGCACGAGCTCCTCGGCCGCCGCGCTGCTTCCCACGAGGCGTCGGCACAGGGCGAGGAGCTGGGGCCGATGGCTCGCGAAGAGGCGCTCGAGGTCGACCTGCAGCGACGGGGTGGCCTCGGCCTCGGCGGCACGGCGCTCCCCCTCGCGTCGGGCGAGGCGCTGCTCGGTCTCGGGGCCTGGGCGAGGGTCGCTCACGTGTTTTTTTGGGACTCCGTGTGACGTCGCGACCGGTGGCCACAAGGGACGGGGGCAACACCCAAGGAGGTAGCACATGTCATTCATCATGGAAGCCGGTCCGTTCGGTCTCGTCGTCCTCGCCACCGGTGCCCTCGGCGTCGTCATCGCCGGGGCCCAGCTCGTCACCCGCCGCGACCTGCAGGGGGCGGTCACCTGGTGCGCCGCGGCGGCGGTGCTGTGGGGCATGATCGGCACCGGGATGGGCCTGAGCGTCGCCAGCCACGCGGTCAGCCAGGTCGACGACCCGGCGATGGCCGCGAAGATGTGGCGGCAGGCGACAGCCATCGCGGAGTCCACCACCACCCTGGGGGCCATGGCGGCCCTCCTCGACCTGGTGGCGCTGGCCGGGGTGACCCTGCTGCGGCCGCCGCGACGCGACTGACGCGGAGTCCCCCGTGGCAAGCTGGGGGGGAGGGAGCCCATGGAGCTGGAGTCCGGCACGCAGGTGGCGCAGCGCTACGAGGTGCAGCAGCTCCTCGGGCGCGGGGGCATGGGCGCGGTCTACCAGGTGGCGGACCGGGAGGCCGGCACGCTGCGGGCGCTGAAGGTGCTCTCGCGGGTCGACCCAGCCCTGCGCCAGCGCCTGCTGCGGGAGGGGCGGCTGCAGGGCAGCCTCGATCACCCCGGTGTGGTGCGGGTGCTCGAGGTCGTCGACGTGCAGGGGCACCCGGGGCTGGTGCTGGAGCTGGTGCCCGACGGGCGCAGCCTGGTGGAGCGGCTCCGAGAGGGGCGGCCGAGCTTGAGCGAGGTCGACGCGCTGGCGGAGGGGCTGTTCGCGGCGGTGGGAGCGGCCCACGCCCATGGGCTGGTGCACCGCGACCTGAAGCCGGCGAACATCCTGCTCGAGGAGGGGGCCCCGCGCATCAGCGACTTCGGTCTGGCGAAGGCCCTGGGGGACCACGCCAGCGTGGCGACGGCGACGGGCGCGCTGCTGGGCACGCCGGCCTACATGGCGCCGGAGCAGGTCCAAGACGCCCGCACGGTCGATGCGCGGGCCGACCTGTTCTCCCTCGGAGCGGTGCTGTACGAGCTGCTGACGGGCAACCGCGCGTTCCCCGGCAGCCCGACGGAGGCGATGTGGCGGGCGGCTCAGGGGGAGCTGGGGCCGCTGGGCGAGGGGCCCCGGGAGGCGGCCGTGCGCTGGGCCCTGCGGGTCGACCCCGACGACCGGCCCGACGAGGTGGAGGCCCTGGCGGCGGCCTGGCGGGGGGAGCGGGTGCCTCCAGAGCCGCTGGAGGGCTCGCTGGCGGGGGGCTGCCTGCCGCCGGAGGCGCTGGTGGAGCGGGCGGAGGAGCCCGAGGTGGTGAGCCACATGGCGAGCTGTGTGCGCTGTCGGATGGAGCTGCGCATGTACGAGGCCTTCACGGCGCCAGCGCCCGTACGGCCCCGCTGGCCCTGGCGTGCGTGGCTGCTGGGGGGCACGGCGGGCACGCTGGGCGCGCTGGCGCTGGCCACCGCGGTGGTGGGCAGCCTGTCGGAGCTGGCCATCGTCGGCCCCTTCCTGCTGCCGCTGCTGCTGCTGCCGGGGGTGTCGGGGGCGGTCCACGCCCAGGCGGTGGTGCGGGCGCGCGAGGGGGAGGCGACCTCGCTGCTGGGCTGGTTCGTCGGTCCGGCGATGGTGCTGGCGGTGGGGGCGGTGGCCACGGCGCTGGGGGCGATGCAGGCGGCGGCGGCCATCGAGGGCGCCCGGGCCCAGGGCATGGGCCCCGAGCTGGTGCAGCGGCTGGCGGCGCAGGGGTCGAACGTGGCGCTGTCGACGTGGACCATCGGCTATGCGGTGGGGCTCGTGGGGCTGGCGCTGCCGCTGGCGGCGCTGGCGGTCGTGGCGCGAGACCAGGCACGGGGCGCAGGCTTCGATGGGCTGCCGGTCGGCGTCGCGCTGGTGGGCGGAGCGGCCCTGTGGCTCGGCGAGGGCAGCGGAGCGGGGCTGCTGGCCTTCGTGGCGGCCGTCGGGGTGGGGGCGGTGCTCGGCCTGCTGCCGCGTGGTCCCGTGGAAGGGGTGCGGGAGGTCGTCGCCGTGGGGGCGGCGGTGCTGGTGGCGCTCGTGCCGGTGGCGGCGCGGGTCGAGCTGCTGCGCCGCGCGGTCACCGAGGGGCCGCCCGCCGAGGTGTGGGTGTGGGTCGTCGACGGCTGGTCGCTGGCCTGGGCGGCCCTGGGGCTGGTGCTGGGGGCGTCGGTGCTGCGCGGTGGGGCCCTGCGCTGGCAGAGCGTGCTGGCGTTGCTCGCGCTGGCGGGGCTCGCGGGGGGGCCCACGCTGTGGACGGTGGCGACCATGCGGGTGCTGGGCACGACGCTGCTCGGGCCGTGAGGGCCAGATGGGCGGTCAAGGGCGCGATCGGAGTCCCGCCGCGATAGCCTGCGGCCAACCGCAGCAACAGGAGCTCGCATGCCCAAGCAAGGGGAATTCGTCTGGCACGATCTGGCCACGTCCGACCTGGAGGGCGCGACGCGCTTCTACAGTGAGGTGATGGGGTGGTCGGGGGCCCAGATGCCCGGCATGGAGATGCCGTTCATCATCTTCCAGGCCGGCGAGGCGATGGTTGGCGGCGCGATGGCCCAGACGGACGAGATGAAGGGGATGGGGGCTCCTCCCGCCTGGGCGCCTTGCATCGCCACCGAAGACATCGACGCCCTGTGCGCCCGCGTCCCCGCCCTCGGCGGCACGGTCCTGCAGACGCCCAGCGAGGCCCCCGGGGGCCACTTCGCGGTGCTGCAGGATCCCCAGGGGGCGGTGTTCGAGGTGTTCCAGTCCGACGAAAACAACGGGCAGGCAGAGCAGGTCGCTGACGTGCCGGCAGGCCACTTCTCCTGGTACGACCTGAACACGACAGACTGGGAGGCCGCGCGCGCCTTCTACAGCGAGCTGTTCGGCTGGTCGGAGAGCTCGGTGATGGAGAGCCCCGGGGGCACCTACTGGATGTTCCGCAACAGCTCGGGCGAGCGCTCGCTGGGCGGCATGTCGAACATGGCGAACCAGCTGCAGGTGCCGCCCCACTGGCTCTGCTACGTCACGGTGCCCGACCTCGATGTGGCGGTCGAGCGGCTGAAGGCGCTGGGCGGGCAGATCACGAACGGGCCGATGCAGGTGCCCGGTGGCGACCGCATCGCCCACGGCTTCGACCCCCAGGGCGCGGCCATCGCGCTGCACGCGTCGGCGTAGGCCCTCAGCGGCTGCGCAGCCTGCGTGCCAGGCTGTCGTGCCCGCTGGCCTCGGCCAGGTCGGCGGGGCGCCTGCCTTCGTCGTCGACCCGCCCGGGCTCGGCGCCCTCCTTCAGCAGCTTCCGCACCAGCTTGGCGTCGCCGTCGCGGGCGGCGTAGTGCAGGGCCACGCGGTCGACCTGGTTGGCGAGGTTGGGGTCGGCGCCACCCTCGAGGAGCCGCAGGGCGCAGTCACTGTGCCGCTCCTGCGCCGCTGAGAGCAGCGGAGTCCACCCGTAGTCGTCGGCGAGATCGGGGTCGGCCCCCGCGTCGAGCAGGGCATCGACCACCGGCAGGTGCCCCTTGCCTGCAGCCTCGCGCAGAGGCCGGTCGCCAGTCACCACCCCCAGGGTCGGGTGGACTCGCCCGTCGCGGGCGTCGACGTCGACGCCCTCGGCCAGCAGGGCCTGCACCTCGGCGAGGTCTCCGGAGGCGGCGGCGTCTTGCAGGCGGTGGTCGCCCAGCAGGCCGGCACAGCCGAGGACCAGCAGGGCGGAGACGGACAGGCTCGCGAGGCGGGAGAGGGTGGGGGTCATGCGGTCGGCAGCATAGCAGCACTGCTTCGCAGGCCGCCAGGCAGGGTCGATGACGGCCAGGTGGGTCGAATCGGGTGCCTCGCTGAGGCCAGCCGGGTCGAATCGGGTGCCTGGGGGCGCCGCGCTCCGTTTCGGCTGGAGGCGGCACGGAGCAACGCCGGGAATCGGGGCTCGAACGGGGCCGCTCTCGGCGCGACGTCCGATTCGACCTGGCTGGCCGATCCGACCCACCCGATTCACCCCGGCTGGCCGTCGGAC
>CBDUIC010000214.1:0-6555 GCA_965367245.1 uncultured bacterium
TCGGTGTCGGTGTCGGTGTCGGTGTCAGCGGGGGTGTCGGCGGTGGTGTCCGTCGAGTCGTCTTTGCTGCCGGAGCAGGCCATCAGCCCGAGGGCGAGGGTCAGGGTCAGGGTGCGCATGTGTCCTCCTTGCCCAGGCGCCCTATCCCAACTGCCGCATGCGCACAGCCCAGCACAGCCCGTGCCCCTCTGCTACCGTCCGCCCATGAGCCGACCCCCCTACCGCCGCAAGCGCACCTGGTTGCTCGTCGCCACCCTGCTCCTGGGCGGCGCCGCGGCGTGGCGACTCCGCACCGAGGTCACCCCGCCGGAGCGGGAGGTCCACGATGTCACCAAGCTGGTGCACATCCCGGTCGAACGCGTGGTCCACCCCACCACGACCGAGGAGATCCAGCAGCTGCTGGAGCGGCACGAGGGTCCGGTGAGCATCGGTGGCGGCCGGTTCAGCATGGGCGGGCAGATCGGCACCGACGGCACCCTGTTCCTCGACCTGCGCGGCTACGACGACGTGCTCGAGCTCGATGTCGCGCGCAAGGTGGTCCGCGTCGAGGCCGGGGCCAGCTGGCGCACCCTCATCGAGGCCCTCGATCCGCACGATCTGTCGGTCAAGATCATGCAGTCCTACGCCAACTTCACGGTCGGCGGCACGCTGTCGGTCAACGCCCACGGCCGCTACGTCAACCTCGGCCCCGTCGTGCACAGCGTGCGCAGCTTCGAGCTGGTGCTCCCCGATGGCCAGCGGGTGCACTGCTCCCGCACCCACAACGCCGAGCTGTTCCACGGCGCCATCGGTGGCTACGGCGCGCTGGGGGTCATCGCCGAGGTCGAGCTCGACCTGGCCGACAACGTCGCCATGGAGCGCACCGTCGAGCGCATGCCCGTGGGCGCGTTCCAGCCCTGGTTCGACGAGCACATCGAGGGCAGCACCGACGCGGTCTACTTCAACGCCGACCTGTACCCCCCCGACTACGAGGAGATGGTCGCCATCACCTTCTCCGAGACCGACCGCGACGTGACCGTCGCCGATCGGCTGCAGCCGGGCGGTGCCTCGTCGGCCTTCGACAAGTTCACCTACTGGTGGGTGAGCGAGGCGCCCCTGGGCAAGGAGGCGCGGGCCGAGATCATCGACCGGATGCGCCTGGCGAGCAAGCCGGTGGTGTGGCGCAACTACGAGGCCACCTACGACGTGGCGGGCCTCGAGCCCGGCAAGCGCAAGCACAACACCTACGTGCTGCAGGAATACTTCATCCCCGTCGAGCAGTTCGACGCCTTCGTGCCCAAGATGCGCGAGGTGTTCCACAAGCACGACGTCAACGTCGTCAACGTGAGCATCCGCCACGCCACCGCCGACCCCGACACGCTGCTGAGCTGGGCCCCCACGGAGTCGTACGCCTTCGTCGTCTACCACAAGATGGGCACCGCCCCCGAAGACTGGGAGCACGCCGGGGTGTGGTCACGCGACATGGCCGATGCCCTGCTGTCCGTCGGCGGCAAGTGGTACCTGCCCTACCAGATCCACATGACCGACGAGCAGCTGCACCAGGCCTACCCGCGCGCCAAGGAGCTGTTCGCCCTCAAGCGCGAGGTCGACCCCACCTACAAGCTGCGCAACCGCCTGTGGGACCGCTACCTGCCCCCCACCGAGGCCATTCGCCAGGGGGCCAACGAGGCCGGCATCCGCGAGCGGCTGGCCCAGCGCGACGACTGGCAGCGCCCCGAAGACCAGACCTTCCTCACCCTGCCCGAGTGGTACATCGTCTACAGCGCCGACGAGCTCGGGGCCTTCCTCAGCGCTGGAGGCCGCCCCTCCGACTTCCCGTTCCTCGCCAGCGTCACTCAGTTCTGGGACCTGTATGGAGCCGTGCGGGGCACGACCTCCGGTCGCTACCCGTTCAACACCGGCTACCACGCGATGATCTGGGTCATCGGCACCTCGTACACCCTCGAGTACGCCGCCAAGGGGGCCTGGGAGAACACGGTGGGCCGGCTCACCGAGGCGTGGAGCGGCGGGGCCAGCCACCCCCTCGATGTCGGCTACGCCAAGGTCGCCACCGACTACGGCGACTTCATCCACCACACCCCCTGGTATGCCTTCGACTTCACCGGCCAGCGCAAGGCTCTGCCCTCGGCCGACTGGAGCGTGCGCGGGCTGGAGCGCGGCCTGGCCCTGCGCGGCGAGCTGTTCCTCAAGGGCTGGTGGGGCTGGGCCATGGGAGCGGGCAGCCAGGCTGCCTACGGCACCGAGACCGAGCAGATCCTCGCCTGGGTCGACCTGGGCGACCTCGACCAGCCGCCGAGCACCGTGGCCGGCCTCGAGGTCGTGGAGAGCCTGGGCGGCAGCTACAGCCTGGTCCGCATCCCACGCTACGAGCCCTTCTCCGCCGCCGTGCCCGAGCTGGCACGGCAGGGGGTTCGCTTCGTAGAGATCGCCGGCGGCGACACGCTGCTGGTGCAGCTCATCGCCCCGTCAGACTGGCGCAACGTCGATCCCTACGGCGACCTGTTGGCCGCCTGGCCCATCCTCACCGATCCCGACCAGCGGCAGCGGATCACCCTCGAGGTGCCCGTCGGCCGCCTGCACGAGATCGTGCCCGCCCTCGACGACGAGCCCGTCACGATCGAGCACCTCTACGACTACTGAGGACCTGTGATGCTGCCCCTGCTCCTCGCCCAGGCCCTGGCCGGCGACTGCGCCCTCACCGACGGGGTCTACCTGCTCACCATGGAGCCGGGCGACGGCGTGCAGACCATCTTCGGCCACACCGCCGTGCTGTTCTACGACCGCCAGCAAGGCGGC
This sequence comes from uncultured bacterium, assembly GCA_965367245.1. Taxonomy (GTDB): domain Bacteria; phylum Myxococcota_A; class UBA796; order UBA796; genus CBDUIC01. The sequence continues at coordinate 2,797 of CBDUIC010000214.1, forward strand.
TACTCCCCCGTCTACGACTACGGCCGCTTCACTGTCGACCCCCTCCCCCAGATGGCCTGGGAGGTGCTGACGATGACCAAGCCCTACTTCATGGGCTCCCGCAACCTCGACGAGACGGTCGCCCGCTACGATCGGCTCGGCCGCGGCATCGTGGCCCAGCGGCTCGCCCTGACCGAGGCGGAGGCGCAGGCCCTGAGCCAGCGCCTGGCGGAAGACCTCAACGGCGACCTGCACTTCGACTACAACTGGTACCGCCCCAACTGCACCACCATGGTGCAGGACCGCCTCGACGAGGTGCTCGGCGGCGTGCTGTCCCGCGCGGGCGCCGAGCCGGGCTCCAGCCCCGCCGACGAGGTGCTGCGCCACAGCGGCCCCCACCTGCCGCTGTGGTTGGGGCTGCGCTGGGGGTCGGGCCGCTTCGCCCACACCGCCGTGTCGACCTACGACGCCGCCTTCCTCCCCGACGGGCTGCGTGCGTCGGTCGCATCGGCCCGGCGAGGAGGCCAGCCGCTGGCGACCGACACCTGCGTCGTCGGGGAGGTCGTGCCCACGCCGGTTCCGCCGGAGGGGCCCTCACGCCTGCCCGCTCTCGCGGGGCTCGGCCTCGTCGCTGGCGGGGTGACCGCGGGGGCAGCGCAGGGCAGCCGTAGCGCGGGCCTCGGCCTCGTGGCGCTCACCGGCCTGGGCCTCGGGCTGTGGGGCACCGCTGCGCTGCTGGTGGGGTCCCTCGGCACCTTCGCGCCCTTCTGGGGCCACCACAACCTCGCCTTCGCCAGCCCCCTGTCCCTGCTGCTGGTCGGCGCGGCCGTGGGGGCGTTTCGCCGCCCCGACGCCGCCTGGCCTCAGCGCATCGCTCTGGGGCTGCTGGGCCTCGGCCTGCTCGGCGTGGCGTGGTCAGCGACAGGGGCGTTCGCGGATCAGAACCTGGGGCTGGCCGCGGCCACCCTGCTCCCCATCATGGGCGCCACCTGGGTGCTACGACCCTCCCATCCGGCTTGAACGCTCGGTGAAACCGCCGCGGTCTGCTCCCCGCGCCCTCCCTTCGCTGCTACGCTCCCTACATGCACAGCCGACGACAGCTCCTCCAGGGCACCCTCGCCGCCCTCGCCCTCGCCGTCAGCGGGCGTGCCCGCGCCGCGCAGGGGGGGTCCAACTTCCACGCGATCTACGACAACCCCGAGCTGCGGGAGGCCTTCTTCCCCTTCTTGGTGAACGTCTTCCACCTCATGCCCGAAGACGCGTTTCACGAGCTGATCGCACGCAGCGTCGAGGCCCACGCCGACGACGAGTCCATCTACCGGGCCATCGCCGCAGGGCTCGACGACATCACCCCGTTCCACGCCACCCTCACCTACGCCATCCCTGCCCTGCGCACCCAGAAGGAGGTGCTGGGCAGCCAGACCGCGGCCCTCCTCGATGGCGTGGGCCCCATCGATGGCTACGTCGAGATCGGCACCAACGGAAGCTACATCGAGCCCGTGCGCGACCGGGTCGAGCTCACCGGCCCCGTCGTGCTGCTCACCGACAAGCCCCAGACCTTCAGCCCGTCGGAGATGATCCAGCGCGGCTCGCTACGCCGCAACGCCACCTTCGTGCCCATGGGCGACTACGACCCCGTCGCCCGCGAGGCCCTGCCCGACGCAGCCGTCGACCTGGTGTCGAGCTACATCGGCTTTCACCACGCGCCGCTGGAGCGCCTCGACCCCTTCGTCGAGAGCCTGCACCGCATCCTGCGCCCCGGGGGCAGGCTGGTGCTGCGCGAGCACGACGTCGACACCGACACCCAAGACGAGCTGGTCGCCCTCGCCCACGACGTGTTCAATGTGGGCACCCACCTCAGCTGGGAGACCAACGCCGACCAGCTGCGTCACTTCCGCTCGGTGGACCGGTGGACGACCCTGCTGGAGGGGCACGGCTTCCGACGCGAGGAAGGCCACGCGCTGCAGGAGGGTGACCCCACCGACAACGCGCTGCTGGTCTTCGCTCGCGCCTGAACGCCTACAGCCCGAAGATGAACACCGGCTGGGCGAACAGGTTGGTCGGCCAGCCCTGCTGCACGCGGTCGAAGGTGTCGAGGCCGGTGGCCGTCGTGCAGTCGTCGATGGCGTAGCCGAGGCCCCAGCTCACCTCGAAGGCGGTGGCGAGGTCGAAGCTGACGTAGGTGCCATGGGTGATGGGCGCGACGTAGTCGTTGTAGTAGGGCTGCCCGTAGACGCTCACCAGCGTCGGCACGATGTTCACGGGCTCCCCGGCAGCGATCCCGACGGTCCCGGTGAACAGGTCGCGTAGGTCGGAGGTGCCGAAGGTCGCCGGGTCGACGGCGTTGCAGTCCGATGCGCCCCCGGCCAGGTCGACCGTCCAGGCCTGCCACAGCGCCCCGCCAGAGTCGGTCGCCCACGTCGGCGCGACGGGCACGGCGGACTCCGCGTCGTAGGTAATGGTGCACAGCGACTGCCCCAGAGCGTCGTAGACGCTGACGGTGACAGTGGCGGGGTAGGCCTCGAGGATGCCGTCGCCATCGAAGTCGCCCTGGAAGTCGCGCAGGGTGCCAGCGGCCTCGGTGAGCACGTCGATGCTCACGCCGAAGCTGTCGGGCTGCATGACCGGCGGCGGCGGCGCGGGCGAGGTGGGCACGTCGATGTCGGGCCCGTCGCAGGTCGTGCCCGTGAGGAACGACTGGTCGAACAGGAAGTAGGAGGCCCCGTCCCACAGGCCATCGGCGAGGGGCGCCGAGGAGGCGGGCTGGTTGATGGGGAAGCCCGAGCCGTCGACGGGAACGACGCCACAGGTGGCCTCGTAGCCGAAGCCGTAGCCGGTCACGAAGCCCGTGGTGCCGTCGAGGCTCGCGTACGACGTGCCGACGTAGGGCGCCCAGTCCTGGTTCCAGTCGAGGCCCGACAGCAGCACGATATCGCGTAGGTCGCTCTCGAAGGCGGGGTCGTGACCCATGCCGACACCGACGGTGAGGCCTGCGAACACGTCGACCATGGAGTTGGTGCCCCAGTGGCTCGGGTCGAGCCCCTCACAGTCGGTCGTGCCGCTGGCGAGGGTGAGCTCCCACCCGCCGTCGAGCTGGCCGTCTACCGCCCATGCCCCGGCCGGCACGGAGGTGGCTGCGTCGGCGTCGTAGGCCACCGAGCACAGCAAGTCGCCCCTCGACCCGTACAGGTCGATGCGTACCGCAGAGGCCACGAGCTCGGCCGGGTCGCCGATGCCGTTGCCGTCGTAGTCGACCGCGGCGTCGGTGACGGTGCCGTCTTCCCAGGTCACCGTCCAGCCGATGGAGGCGAAGGTGGGCTGGAAGGTGCCACCGAGGGGCACGAGGTTGGTGTCGGCCAGTGGGGGCACGCACACGCCCCCATCGTCGGACGGGTCGTTCGGGTCGGTGCCCAGCACCAGCACCTCTTCGCCGTCGGTCGCCCCGCCACCATCCGTGTCGGCGCTCAGGGGATCGGTGCCGAAGACGGAGACCTCCTGCCCGTCGGTCAGCTGGTCGCCGTCAGTGTCGAGGCGCAGCGGATCGGTGCCGAGCAGGTTCACTTCCTGTCCATCGGTCAGACCGTCGTTGTCGGTGTCGGGGTCGTTCGGGTCGGTGCCCAGCGCCTGCTCTTCGCTGTCGAGCAGGCCGTCGGAGTCGCTGTCCTGGTCAGGGGGGACTCCGGTGTCGCCGGTCAAGCCCGTGACCGCCGTGTCGGCCGTGGGTGCGGTGTCCGTGTCCGTGTCCGTGTCCGTGTCCGTGTCGGTGTCGGTGTCGGTGTC
>CBDUIC010000215.1:0-6509 GCA_965367245.1 uncultured bacterium
CTCTGTGGTGGAAAAACGCCTCTTCTCTCCCGGGCGGCCTACGCTCTGCGGTGCGTACGCCTCGGGCAGGGCGACTGCAGCGACGCTGCGAAGACTCCGTGGCCGGGGCCCGTCGACGACATCCGCCCCCACCACCCCTCTGTGAACCTCCGTGGCCCTCTGTGGTGGAAAAACGCCTCTTCTCTCCCGGTCCTCCCACGCTCTGCGGTGTTGATGTCTCGTCCGCACCGCCGCTGGGGTGACTCCCCAGGCCTCTGCGGTGGGACATACCGCTCGCATCGACGAGCACGTCCCCGCAGAGGCCCGGCAGCTCGTCAGCTACTCAGCCCGACGCTCGCGGAAGGCCTCGATGCGGTCAGCGATGCGCTGGTGGCGCTCCTGCTTGAGCTCGTGCAGCGTCTGGCGCTGGTCCATGGTCAGCACGTTCGACACGTCGACCACGAGGTCCATCATCGTGCTCGTGGCACGGTCGAACAGGTCGACGGCGTCGACGCGGAGCAGCTCCACCTCGGAGCGGTCGACCACCTCGCTGTACAGGAACACCTCGTGGAGTTCCTCGCGCAGCTGACGGCCTTCCTCGTGCAGGCCCTTGAGCTCCGGCGCGGTGTCTTCGATGAACACGCGGATGGCCGAGCGCTGCTCGGGGGTGGCGTCGACGGCCTCGAAGGCCTTCTCCAGGTGAGCCTCGCGCTCCTCGGGGGTCGGCTCGTGGCCGGGGCCGGGGCCGAAGGCGAGTGCGGGGGCGGCGAGGGCGAACAGGGGGGTGAGCATCAGGGTGCGGGTCATGTCGTTTCTCCGGTCGGTTGGGGCGTGGGGTGCCTCCCACGTAGACAACCTCACCCCCGGGCGTTGCCTGCCTGCTGCCGCAATGCAAAGAAGCGTAAAGCCACCAGGAGGCCCCATCCGCACCCCCACGCCGACCCCATGAGCAGCACGTTCGAGGTCCCCCTCGTGGTGCGCGGCTACGAAGCCACCAACGACCGCACCGTCGCCCTCCCCACCGTGCTCTCCTACATGGAGCACTGCCGCTGGGAGTGGATCTTGCTCCCCGAGCTCGGCCTCGTCGAGGGGCTGCACACCGGCCACTTCTTCGTCGTCCACCGGCAGACGGTCGCGCTGACGCGCACCTTCGGCATCGGCACGCGGCTGCAGGTGCGGGCGGCGCTGCGCAGTGTGGGTCGAGTGCAGTGCCACGTCGAGCAAGACCTGGTGCGCGACGACGGGGTGCTGCTGGCCAAGGCCCACATCCAGGCCATCTGGCTGGGTCCCAACGGGCGGATGTCGAGGCTGCCCGACCCGGTGCGGGCCCACGTCACCGACGCCCCGATGGATGCCCGCACCGCCCCCGACAGCTCCGGCCGCGCGGGCTCCTTCCTCTCGCCCCCCGAGCGCACCCTGCCCATGCACCTCGAGCGCTATGTCGAGCGCGACGTGCCCGAGCGGGCCGCCACCCGTGGGCGCATGGCTCGCCCCAGCGACTGCGACATGTTCGGCCACGTCAACGGCAGCAACTACCTGCGGGCCTTCGAAGACACCTGGGGCCGCCACGCCACCCAGGCCGACATCGAGTACCGCGGCCAGGCCGTCGCCGGTGATCTCCTGCAGGTGCGCTCGTGGGACCACGCCTCCGGCCGCGCCGCGTTCGCGCTGCAGCGCGGCGACGAGACGCTGTGTCGGGCGGTGCTCGCCTGAGTACGCCCGTCGGCCTCTGTCCCACGATCGCTGGGATGGCACGCTACTCTTCTCAGAACCAGTACTTCGATGCCATCCGCTAGTCGCCATGGCACCACGGCCACGCCCATCGCCCACCTGCACGGGAGCATGACATGCGAGTGAGCCTGCTGTTCGCGCTGATGGCCTGCCACGGTGGCCCATCGAGCCCTCCGTCCACGTCCACGCCTTTGTCTCCCCCCACCGGCGACACGAGCTCCTCGACGACCAGCGGCACCACGGGCTCGACTGCTACGACCGGCGACACGGCCGCGCACACCTCACCCACGGGCCCCACCGCCGACACTGGCTTCGAGGTCGGGCCCGACTACCTCGTCGCAGACCACACGCTGCACACACCCATGGGAACGCACATCACGGCCGTGGAGGCGACGAGTGGGGAGCTGGCCGTCGGAACCCTCTCCGACGACGAGCGCTTCATGGCCTTCCTCCACCCCGGCACGTCCGGCCTCGTCGAAGACCTCGCCCATACCTACTGGTGGAATGGATTCGGCTACAGCGACTACCCGCCACCCGGCGACCCTGCCGTCGATCGCATCTGCTACGTCGGCGACATCACCGGCGACGGCGTGACCGACATCGCCTTCGACGGAAGAGCCCTCCAGACCCGCGCCGGCCCCATCGAACAGTACGCTACATGGGCAACGGATGGCGGCATTCACTGCGGGCGGGGTACCACCCCAACGGGTCACGAACCATACCATTGCGGCGATCTTACCGGTGATGGCATCGCCGAGCTCTGCGTGTCGGAGGGCGTCGCGACAGGGCCGATCGACGAGATCCCGTACTGCGCCTTGTGGCCGGATGGTGCGGACCCCGTGGTCCTCCCCCTCGACCTCATCCTCCCCCTCGAGGGCACCCAATGGCGCCGGATGGTCGGCGCCGACACCGACGGCGACGGCCGCAACGAGCTCCTCGTCTACCAGAGCGGCAACGGCGACGGCACCGCTGCCATCCACCACCTCGTCGACATCCCCCTCGCCACCACCGCCACCCTCGAAGACCTCGCTCCCGCGGCCCTCGGCTGGAACACCCACACCGGCCTCAAGCACCTCTTCGCCGCCGACCTCACCGGCGACGGCCGCGACAACGTCGTCCACGTGCAGGCCGACCTCGTGCGCATCGGCGCCGACCCCGGCGACCTGCTCATCGACCCCCACGCCCTGCTGCCCGTCGACAGCACCGGCGGCGGCGCAGCTGTCGGAGACTTCGACCGCGACGGCATCTACGACATCGCCCTCGGACAGCCCGAGCTCCAGCAGGCACTCGTCTTCCTCGGGCCCTTCCAAGGAACCCACAGCGGCGTCCCCGACCTCGTGCTCGGTGCCGAGAACCCGCTGGACTCCGAGATGGGCTCCCTGCTCGCTGCCGCCGACCTCGACGGCGACGGCTTCGAAGACCTCATCGTCGTCGACGACGTCGGCGGGCCCGGGCTCACCACCGAGACCGGGCCCAGGTCGGGGTCCAAGATCTTCGTCTACTACGGCGCCACGATGTTTCCGTAGGGCCGCCCGGCACCATCCGCACCGCTGACGAGCTCGGGAGCCGACCGAGTCCTCCGTAGATCTCTGTGAGCGCTCCTGCGCCCGAGGCCCAGCCGATGCCCGGCCACGCCACCCTGGACGGCGCCCAAGCCATACGGTACAGTACCAAACGACACGCCATGAGAAAAAGAGTCCAAATGATGCCCATAATTCACCACACGCTTCGGGCTGGCTGGCTGCGATAGCCGTTCCAGCCCACGCCGTCGACGCCGTCGACGACTGCTCCATGCCCTCCGCCCAGCCCGTGACCCTGGTCTGGGAGCTCGACGAAGGCCTGGCCCCGCGACTGTGGATCGACGCCCCGCAAGCGGGCGAGTTGGTGCTCACCGCAACGCTGGTGCTGGGGCCACACCGCGAGACGCTCACCACCACCGCTCGGTCGTTCCTCGGGGTCGGCTACGTCGAGCCGCCGCTGCCCACCGAATGGCTCCACGACGACGCCGAGCGCTTCGTCACCGACTACCACCTGACGGTCTCGCTGGGGCGCCACACTGCCTCGGCGCCCCCGCTCTACCTGGCATGGCCCGACGGCCCGACCGGCCCCCTCGTGGCCCACACCCGCGCCGCCCTCGACGGCGCCGTGGCGAATGGTGTGCTCGACGCGAGCCTGCGCGCAGGGATGGAGCCGGGCGTGCGTCTGCTGCCCTCCCCTGACGCGGAGCTGCCGCCTCCGGTGCGACCCAGCGAGGTCAGCGACACGGGGGTGGCACGATGACCGCCCTGCTGCTGCTCCTCGGCGTCGCGACCGCGCAGACATCCACGACGAAGCAGGTGGAGGTGTGCCTGCGCTTCGTGACCGACTTCGATGACGTCGATCTCGGAGACTTCTGGACCGACGACACCGTGGCCAAGCGTGCCCGCGGCCTGCACGTGCGCCTCACCGACCTCGACGGCGCCCACGACCATGTGCTCGACGGCGACGGCTGCGTCACCACCGACCTGCGCGTCCCCACTCCGTCGCAGACCTTCCTCGTCAAGGCCGTGAGCAAGGCCACCCTGAACGGGGTCGACCTCATCGCCACCGAGAACAACGCCTGGCCCAACGGCGACTGGGTGCTCATCGACGACACGCCGCCCGCCGTGCCGCTCACCGAGGTGCAGTGGTCGGTCAGCGCGAGCACCGGCTACGTGCAGCGAGACCTGCCCATAGCAAGGGTCTGGAACGCGCTGGCGGTCGGCACGTGGGTGTTCCACCGCAACGACTTCCATGTCACCAGCGGGTCGTCGCGCGACTGCTGCGACAGCACCGACCCTGGCTTCCTGGCCGACGGCACCTGCGACGGGGCCAACCCGGAGCTCCTGGATCCGGTGGGCGGCGCGATCTACTTCTTCGCTGGCCTCTACCCGAACGGCGACGAGTACTGCGGCAACTCATCGGTGGCGGCGCAGGGCACGGTCTGGATTGGCCCCAATGGTGAGGTCGAGCTCACCTCCAGCCCAGACCCCGAGCCCGCGGACTGGGAACAATATGTCCAGCACGAAACCCGACCTGCGGTGCATGTCTCGTGCCGGCTGACGCGCGTCATCGCCCACGAGCTCGGCCACGTCATCGCGTCGACACGAACCGGCGGGCGCGAGGCGCGCATCAAGACAGCGCCCATCGACGGGTGCGTCGCCAACTACCGCGTGCGCCCACCACCACCCCCTCAGACGACTGCCAGCACGGGCGCCACCGCACACACCGGCAGCCCCTACCTGCCCAATGACACCGGCGGAGCAGCTGGGCGAGGGAACTTCAGCAAGGAGTACATGGCCGAGGCCTTCAAGGAAGGCTGGGCCGACTTCGTCGCCATCTGGGCGTGGAACCGCCGCACCGATTCAGACTGCGACTACGAGAACGTCAGCGCCTTCTACGACTTCGACATCGACCGCAGCATGGACACCGGCGCCTACGGCAGCAACCGCATCGACTGCATCGGCTTTCCCGACCCAAGCAGCAACCCCACCGGCGGAGACAAGGACTGGCTGGAGTACGCCATCGCCCAGGGCTTCGGCCCCGGTTGGACGCTCAACGACGTGTGCCGGACCGCCAGCAGCGGCAACGAGGGCAACCGGAGCACGGTCTACGACGTAGCCAAGATGTACTGGCACTACGTGGAGCGAGCCAGCAATCCCTACGGCCCGGACGACATGGCCGACATCCACGTCGGCACCTGTCCGGCGACCTGGGCCACGAGCGACCGATGTCGCGGGCGCACCGACACCGGCGACCCCGCCCCGTACCAAAGCTTCCCCTACTACCGCCTGCTGTCCAGCATGACGGCCCACAGCATGCCCTTCGGCGACCAGTCCGAGGCAGCCGACTACATCCTGCACGGGAGCATGACATGCGACTGACCACCCTGGCCCTGCTCGCTGCATGTCGAGGTGGCACGTCCACCACCACCCCGACCCCGTCGTCGACCCCAGCCGATACCGACTCCCACGACACGGGCCCCACCCTCGTGACCCGTACAGCCGACACCGCCGCGTCGCCGCCAACAGCCACAGGCACGACGACAGCCAGCACTGCACATACCGGCACCGCCGCGACCTCCGTGACGGCGGACACCGGCTTCGTGGTCGGCACCGCCTACCTTCTCGCCGATCATACGATCACGACCGACATCGACACCTACGTCAGCGATCTCGACGGAGACCATCGCAACCTTGTGGCTCTCGTCCATGGCGACGAGAAGCTAATGTACTTTTTCGACGGCCAGTCCTCTGGCCGTGCGGAGGACGCGGCATACCTGACGTGGGGCAATGGCCACGGCTACTTCTACGAGTATGGCTATGACCCCCCTGCGCTTCAGCGCGTGCGTTTCGTTGGCGACCTGACCGGCGACGGCGACGGCGACATCGCCTTCGACGGCGCGGCGCTGCAGACACGTGCTGGCCCGGTGGAGCAGCACCCAAGCTGGGACACCGAGGCGGGAAGGTACTGCGATGGCGGCACGAGCCCGACGGGCCACTACCCTCACCGCTGTGGCGATCTCACAGGTGACGGTGTGGCGGAGCTGTGCGTTGCGGAGGGTGTCGCCGTGGGACCGGTCGACGAGATTCCCTTCTGCTCCGATGAGCCGAACAGCAACTTCGAGCCCGTCGTCCTCCCCCTCGACCTCATCCTCCCCCTCGAGGGCACCCAGTGGCGCCGGATGGTTGGCGCCGACACCGACGGCGACGGCCGCAACGAGCTGCTCGTCTACCAGAGCGGCAACGGCGACGGCACCGCTGCCATCCACCACCTCGTCG
>CBDUIC010000216.1:0-6499 GCA_965367245.1 uncultured bacterium
GTGTCCGTGTCCGAGTCGGTGTCGGTGTCGGTGTCGGTGTCGGTGTCGGTGTCGGACGGGCTCGTGTCGTCGGGCGTGGCCTCCTTGCTGCCACCGCAGGCCACCAGGCCGATCCACATCCACATGGCCACGCGCATTCGCCCTCCTCAGTCCAGCAGACCGCGCACCGCCGCCTGCAGGGCACCCGACGTGTAGGGCTTGAGCAGCAGAGCCGCCGACCCGCCCTCGACCTGTGCGGGCTCGAGCTGGCCGGCGTCGTATCCGGTGGTGAACAGGAACGGGATCGACAGCCCTCGGGCCACGCATGCGGCCTGTAGGGCCACGCCCCCGAGCTCCGGCATCACCACGTCGCTGATCACCAGGTCGATCTCGCTGCCGTGCGCATCGAGGAGGGGCAGCACCTCGCTCCCGTTGCGGGCCGTGAGCACGGTGTAGCCACGACGACGGAGGGCGGAGGCGGTCACCCGAAGGATCATCGCGTCGTCTTCGACCACCAGCAGCGTCTCCCTGCCGCCGCCGTCGTCGTCGGCGATGGCCGACTCGAGCTGCGCCGGCGTGCTGGAGGTGGGGAGGCACAGGGTGACCGTCGTGCCCGAGCCCTCCTCGCTCTGCAGCGTGACCGTGCCTCCGGCCTCGGTGATCGCGCGTCGCACCATGGCCAGCCCGAGCCCCGTGCCCGAGCCGGCTGGCTTGGTGGTGTAGAAGGCCTCCTGCGCCCGCTCGAGGGTGGAGACCCCCATCCCCTTGCCGGTGTCGCTCACCGCTACGCGGACCCACTCGCCATCGGCGTCGAGACGACACGACACCGTGATCCGATCCCCCGGAACCGTGGCGTCGACCGCGTTGTTGCACAGGTTGATCAGGGCGTGCTCCAGCTCTGCCACCGGCATCACCACCGTGGCTTCGCTGGGCGAGATCTCCAAGGCGAACCCTCGGTCTTCCGGAATGGCGGCCCGCAGGAGCGCCCCCATGCCCTGGAGCCAAGCGTCGAGGCGGAAGGTCTGCTGTGGGCGGACCCCCTGTCGCGAGAACAGCAGCAACCGATGGCAAAGCTGCGCCCCGCGCCCCACCGCCGCGCCGATGTCGCTCACCATCCCGCGCTGCGCCTCGGGATCGGGGTGCTCCAGCAGCAGCTCGCTGAGCCCGGTCACGATCTGGAACACGTTGTTCACGTCGTGGAGGATGCCCCCGGCCATGGTGCCCAGGCTCTGCAGCCTCTCCCGGTGCGCCTGCTGCTGGAGCTCCTCCCGCAGGGCAGCACCCGACTCAGCCCGTCGCTCCGCGGCGGTGAGGAGCTGGCGAACCGCCTCTCCCACGCTGCGAAGGGCCTCGGGACCGATGGGTGGCGACCGCATGAAGTCGATGACGACGGCGCGAACCAGCACCCCCTCACGAGCCACCGGCACGATGAGATCGGCGACGAGGCCCTCCTCCTCCAGGATGGCGCGGAGAGGCGCCAGCTCGGGCTCCTCGCCGTCGACGAAGCACGCGATGATCTGTTCGCTACGGAGCAGCGAGAACAAGCCACCTGCCTCAGCCTCCGTGTACTCGGCGCCGATGGCCGACGGCAGGTCGGGGGACTTCCACTCGGCCTGCACGACGGCGGTGGTGTCTCCGTCGCGAAAGCCGAAGTAGAGGCCGCGGGCTGCCCCCAGCGCCACGCACAGCGCCTGTAGGCCCGAGCGGTCGGCGTCGAGGCGCTGGGCGCTGGGCACATCGATCAGGCGAGTCGCCCACCGAGACACCGCCTCGAACACCGCGGCAAGCTCTCCCCCCTCTGCCACCATGCCCAGCTCCTCCCACGCCAAATGGGCCTAACCACTGGGGCACGGTTCGCCGACGTGGGCACCTCATCACGCTCGGTGCCGAGCTACTTCGCCGACCAGGCCCGGGCCTCGTCGGTGGTGAGCACCAGGAAGTCGCCGTAGGCCTCCTGGCCGTGCTCTCCCACGTCGAGCCCACCCAGCTCTTCTTCCAGGGTGACGCGGAGTCCCAGCACCCCATCGACCGCCTTGAACAGCAGCGCGCTGGCGGGAAGGCAGAACAGCGCCGTGGCGCCGATGCCCACCAGCTGCGTCACCACACTCACCTCCGGCACGAACAGCCCGACGGCCAGCGTGCCCCACACCCCGCTGACCAGGTGCACCGGCACCGCCCCGACCGGGTCGTCGATGCGCGCGTTCACCAGCACGGCGGTCGCGCCCAGGGCCAGGGCTCCCCCGACCGCGCCCACCGCCACCGCGGCCATCGGCGACAGCACGTCGGCCCCCGCGGTGACCGACACCAGGCCAGCCAGGGCGCCGTTGAGCGCCATCGACAGGTCGGGCTTCTTCTCGATGGCCCACGACAGCATCGCCGCAGACAGCACGCCGCTGGCCGCTGCCAGGGTGGTCGTGACCACGGCATACGACACCTTCGCGGGGTCGGCCGACAGCACCGAGCCCCCGTTGAAGCCATACCAGCCGAACCACAGCAGCAGCACACCGATGGCGGCCAGGGGCATGCTGTGCATGTTGGGGTGCCGACGGCGATCGGCGGCGAACCGGTCGTGACGGGCCCCGAGCATCACGGCGCCCACCAGCGCGGCCCAGCCTCCGACGGAGTGCACGATGGTCGACCCGGCGAAGTCGTGGAAGCCCGCCGCGGCCATCCAGCCGCCGCCCCAGTGCCACATGCCGACCAAGGGGTAGCACACGGCCACGTAGACCACCGCGAAGGCGAGGAAGGCCGACAGGCGCACCCGCTCGGCCACCGCCCCCGACACGATGGTGGCGGCGGTGGCCGCGAACATCGCCTGGAACAGAAAGTCGGTCCAGTAGGTGTAGGCGCCGTCGGCGTAGGCGATGCCCAGGCCCGACGCATCGGTGCCGATGCCGAAGCCGGCGAAGCCGAACCAGCCGCCCGCGAAGGCCTCCCCCGGGTACATCAGGGAGAAGCCGACCGCCGCGTAGGTCAGCAGCCCGATCGACAGCACACACAGGTTCTTGAACAAGATGTTCACGGTGTTCTTGGCCTGCCCCATGCCCGCCTCCAGGCACGCGAAGCCCAGGTGCATGACGAAGACCAGAAAGGCCGCGATCAGCATCCAGATGTTGTTGACCCAGAACAGGGCGTCGGCGGCGGTCAGGGGCGTGTCCACGAGGTGTCCTCCAGTGAACCCCGCCAAAGCACGCAGCGTGCCAACCCGCCTCAGCGCGTCGTTACCGCCTTCGGTCGTCGCTTCCCAGCCATCGCAGCCTCAGCTCATTTCCTACACCTGCGTAGGAAGCGTCCCCATATCTACCTGAATGTAGGAAATGGGGACTCCGCTAGCCGCGTCGAAAGGCGCGCCAGTCGATGCCGTACTTCTTGACGCGCAAGCCGAACTTCCGCTCGGTGAGGCCGAGCACCCTCGCCGCCTCGGCCATGTTGCCCCGGCTCTCCTTGAGGCTGTCGAGGACCAGCTCGCGCTCTACGGCGTCGAGGCGGGCCTGCAGGCCCCCTCGGGCCAGCACGGTGCCGCTGGCCTCGCCCGTCTGCAGGGTCGGCGGCAGGTGGTGGCCGAGGATGACCCCATCGGTGGCGAGCAGCACCGCGCGCTCGATGCAGTTCTCCAGCTCCCGCACGTTGCCGGGCCAGTGGTAGGCCATGAGCATGTCGATGGCGGAGGTGCTGATCCGCCGCACCTCTCGGCCACGGCCCGGCCCCAGTCGCTCCACGAAGTGGTCGGCCAGCAGCAGCACGTCGGCCCGGCGCTCCCGCAGCGGGGGCAGGCGGATGGGGAACACGTTGAGGCGGTAGTACAGGTCGGGTCGAAACAGCCCCTCGTCGACCATCTGCTCGAGGTCGCGGCTCGTCGCGGCCACGATGCGCACGTCGACCTGCACGGTGGCATCGCCGCCGACCCGCTGCAGCTCGCCCTCCTGCAGCACGCGCAGCAGCTTTACCTGGCTCGCGGGGGACAGATCGCCGATCTCGTCGAGGAACAGCGTGCCACCGTGAGCCTGCTCGAAGCGCCCCTTGCGCTGGTGCGAGGCGCCAGTGAACGCGCCGCGCTCGTGGCCGAACAGCTCGCTCTCCACGAGGGTATCGGGCAGGGCCGCGATGTTGACCTTCACGAAGGGCCGATGGGCGCGGTCGCTGCCTTGGTGCACCGCCGACGCCACGAGCTCCTTGCCGGTGCCCGACTCGCCCCGGAGCAGCACCGTGGCCTGGCTGCGAGCCACCTGGCCGATAGCCTCGAACACCTTCCTCATGGGCTTCGAGCGCCCGATGAACGAGGTCGGCTGCGCCACCGGGGCGACCATGCGCTGGGCATCGATGGCCCGGCGGGTGGCGGGCACGAGGAGACCGGCGACCACCCCGAGCAGCCGAGCATCTGCCTCGAGAACGTCGGGCGGCGCGGGCGCACGATAGGCCCCGATCGCACCGAGCACCCCATCCTCGGTGCGGATGGGCACCGCGACGAAGCGCTGATCCGCTGTGCCCTCCCCCGCCCGGGCCCCGATCCGGGTCTCTGTCGCAGCGACGATGGCCACCGAGCCCGACTGCACGACCCCTCCGACGACCCCCTCGCCGGGAGCCCAGCGCACCCGCCCTACCTCGGCGGGGGTCAGCCCATGGGCGGCGACGAGCACGATCTCCTCGCGGCGACGGTCCCACACGCACAGGCCGGCGCGTAGCAGGCCCACCTCGGTCGCGAGCAGCCGGAGCACCGGGCCCAGGATCTGGTCGAGGTCGGTGCTGCGCTGCAGCCGTCGCCCGAGGTCTTCGAGGAGGGCGAGGCGGCGGGCGGCGTCGGGTAGCATCGCACTTCCTACACAGATGTAGGATCACGGGCAAGGGCCCCGTCGCCAGGTCAGCCGCTAGAAGCGGCCCGCCACGCCCGTGGGGCCGACCCACACCACCATGCCTCGCTCCTGCCGCCGGAGCTGGCCGGAGGTGGTCGCCAGCGCCGTGCCCCCCGCGAGGGCGAGGGTGCCGCCCAGCGCGCCGCCCGTCACCGCGATGGCCGAGCCATACAGGGCCGGGCCCCAGCTCCGGCCGTCGCGCCCCGAGGCCACGACCAGCACGCCGGTAGACACCGTGACCCCCGCCGTGATCAGCCCGGCAGCCAGCAGCTTGCCGCCCCGACGCCGAAGCGGCTCCCCCCGCTCGTAGCGACGGGCCTGCGCCCCCGTGACCAGCCACTGAGTGCCTCCGATGATGGCCATCACCGAGCCCCCGAACACACTCACCCCGGTCACGGTGGGGCCGAGGGACGACGACGACAGCTGGTCAGTGAGCACGCCGCCCACCGCGGCGCCACCGACGACGGTGCCGAGCCCGCCGAGGAACAGTGGCCCCCCGATACGACGCGGGCCGGTCGTCGAGGTGTGCCGCGTCGTGGTCGTCGTGGTGGTCTGGGTCGTTCCGTCGTCGGTGGTCTGGGTGGTGGACTCGACGGTGGGCGGCGCAGACCACGCGGCAGCGGAGCCGAGGATCATCATCAGGATCAAGCTCATCGCCACCTCCGCCCCCGACCCCACGATAGCAGCTGATCAGGGCGTCGCGGGCACGTCGACGTCGGCCCAGATCGGGCAGTGATCTGACAGGCGCTCGTAGTAGGCGTAGAAGTCGGTCTCGTCGTACACGAGCTGCTCGGAGGCCTGCATCCACCCGGCGCTGGTGGGGCCGAGCACGATGTGGTCGATGAACTCGCTGAACAGGCCGCCCCAGCACGGGCTCGGCGTGCCCTGCGGGATGGACCGCGTCAGCTCGGTGCCGACCGGGTCGTTGTCGTCGAGCTCCAGCCACAGGCTGTCGGTGGCCGTGAGGAAGCGGTTGAAGTCGCCGAGGACCACGAAGGCCTCCCCCGCCGCCACCCGGGCGTCGATCCACGCCTCCACGACGTCGAACTGGTCGAACACGACATCGCAGTCTGCGTAGCTGTCGCCGAACAGGCAGCCGTACTTGAGGTGCAAGGCGAGGATGCGCAGAGGCTCGTGGTCGTCACGGGTGAGGGTCACGTCGAGGCCCTGCCGCAGGTTGGGATCGCTGGCGTTGAGCTCGGTCACGTCGGCGTTGCGGGTCATCGACCAGCCCGAGTCGTCGCGCAGCACCACGCACACGTTCTGCGACGAGGTCCGGTTCTCGCACTCGGCCGACCACGCGTCGGCGGGGAAGATCGTCTCGGTGCCCGTCACCCCGCGCACCTCCTGCAGCGCGACGACGTCGGCCTCGAGCCGGTCGACGTAGGAGGCCAGCAGCGCCAGATCGTCGGCCGTGCGCGGGTTGTCGCCCTCCCCTTCCTCGTCGAGGCGCGACACATTCCATGTCGCCAGCCGCAGGGAGCCGGGGGACGCCACCGAGCCGGTGTCGCCCGACGTGCTCGTGTCGGTCAAGGTGGCCGTGTCGGTGCCCTGGGTGTCGGTGGTCGAGGCGGTGTCGGTCGTCGAGGCGGTGTCGGTGTCGGTGTCGGTGTCGGTGTCCGTGTCCGTGTCCGTGTCCGTGTCCGTGTCGGAATCCGTGTCGGTGTCGG
>CBDUIC010000217.1:0-6330 GCA_965367245.1 uncultured bacterium
CCATACTGCGCCACCATCGTCGGGTAGCCAACGAAGGATCCGTCTGCGACCTCGGGCTCAGGGCCTGTTGGCAACCGAGGCCCTGAGGCTCTCGACCCACTTGTTGGGCTTGCCGGCGTAGTGGTCCCTTAGGCGGTCCTCGACGTGCTCGGGATCCCAGACAGCAGCCACTTCCAGGTGCTGGACCCTCGCTAGGTCCGCCGGGGTCTCCTGGCCGTTCGTGTAGACCGTCACCTTCCCGGAGATGAGGTCGCGCTTGAGGAAGGACTCGGGTGCAGCGAGCTCCGCGTCAAGCGGCACCACCTCAACGACAGGCCAACTTGCGAGGGCACGCTTCATGACCCAGATCGTAAAGAGTATGGGCCTCGAGCAGACCTCACTGGTGGGCATCGGCTGCTGGGTTCGAGCGTCGTAGCGCTCATTGTCGGCTCCTCTCCAAGCCGGGCGTAGGTATGCCATCCCGACCCGAGCGGAACCTGAAGGATTGCCCCCTCTCGCCACCTTGGCCGTCGCGTCGTCACGTGCCTCCCTCAGAACTCATCGTTCGCAGCATTAATGTATTTCTCGCGGTTCTTGTTTCTTGGACCGACGCCGTTGATGGCGTTGCTAGAAGTGCCACCCGTGCTCTGGGCGCCCCCGTTGGCCTCGATGAGCTGCTACTCACGGCATCCTTGTTGCCCAGCTCGAAGGCCTCGGTGGCCTGCACGACCACGGCCTCGACATCGTCGAAGCTCTCCCGGCCGAGCGCGCGCCGAACGGCGTCGAGCCACGCGGCCCCGAGAACCTCGACAGGGCGCAGGGTACCAGGGCGCTCGACGTTGATCACGTCGATACCGTCGGTGTTCTGGGCGAGGGTGCGCACGGCCCAGGCCACGAGCCGGTCCCGGTGGGGTCTGGCTCGGGCGAGCTGGAGCGCCGGGGCGAGGTGGCGGGTGAGGTCGAGGCGGAACAGGGGCGTGGGCATGGTGGGATTCCCTGTCCAGCGGGGGGTATAGGTGGATCAGGGAGGGCGACCACGTGTGGAGCGTTGGGTGTGGTCACCGTGGCCGAGTGCGTCGTCTGTGCGTCTTCACTCCGTCTTCTCGCGCATGATGAGCAGACGGGCGAGCCTCTCCGAACCTTCGATCCGGATGCCCATACGCCTCCTGAACAGACCGGCGATGGCCTTGGCAAGTTCCACTTCACCGGGCCCGTCCCGAAGAAGCTCACAGACAAGTGTAGCCTCCATCGTGTATTCGTTCCGCGGAGCCCCTCCTGCGATCAGGCCCGCCGGGTCCTCTCTAGTGAGGACGTCGAGCACACCGGAGAAGCGGTCATCTTCTTCAGGCACGTCGCACCGCCACAATCCGCCGGATGAGGCGCGGCTCATTCATTCTTCTTTCCTTCTGGTGGTCCTGGGTTGTCCTTACCGTACACGGTCACAACAGCGCCATCTAGATTGGTAATCACGACGTTGTCGTTGGGTCCGACATGCTTGTAGGTCCCCTTGTTCTTCTGCCAGGTACCTTTGGGGTCCGCCTCCAGAATCCCATCGACATCCTCACCAGTGAAGCCGCGCTCCTCCATTTGATCACCCCCATGCTCCGTGATCGGCGTTCCGTTGGCGGTGTAGTCGCCGTATTCGAGGTCTTGCTCTCCCCCCTCTGCGGCCGCGCTCGTCACCAACGCCTTCACCCCGCGTACGAAGGATCCGAACCTTTGCTTGTTGCTCTCAGCAAGCGCCTGCCCTTGCTCCGAGTGCTTGAACGCATGCGTGACGTAAATCGCCGCACCCGTCGTCGCCGCACTGGCCAGGACCACAGCATCCAGGACGGGATTGGCCGCGGCGGCAGCGGCAGCGGCAGCGGCTCCACCTGCCGTCAATGAGAAGCGTCCCGTTGAGTCCACGTACCGGTTGCTGTTCCCCCGCGCGAACAGCGGCCCATACCCGAGCGGGTCGGCCAGGTCGCCGTTCGTCAGCCCCAGGTACAACAAGGGCTCAGGCTGCAGCCACAGCCCGTCCTTCGTGCGCAGGGCCGTGGCACAGGGCCTCGAGACCGAACCACGACCGCAGCCTGTCCGCCGTCATGAAAGGCCGCAGGCCGTAGTGACAAGGACAGGCAAGGGAGCCTACCCCTCGTGGCGAGCACCGAAGTGCATCAGCTCCCCGCCATACGGCACTTCCTCGTGCAAGCCGTCGCTGCGCTGGTGCCATCCCAGGAAGCGCCGACGTGCCGACTGCGTGGTCCCATTCCACTTGGTGACCTCGTAGACCAGCTGGTCGTCGACGTCGTAGCCGTAGTCGGTGGTGCCTACGTTCTGCTGGGTGGCGCGACGCAGGTGCTGGGCGCCGTCGTACTGGTAGGTGGCCCCGTCGATGCAGGTAAGGTTGCCGAAGCTGTCGTAGCAGACGGGCGCGCCGTACAGCGACAGCATCTGGTTGCCCGACTTCTCCACCATTGCGCCGGCCACGCTCTCTGGCAAGCCGAGGTCGTCGTACTCGATCACGCCGTCCACCAGCCGACGCAGGCGGTCGTGGGCGTACAGCTCACCATGGATTGCTCCGGCGACCTCCAGCCGGCGGTAGGTTCGCTCACCGTCGTCAAGGTAGGTGTACAGAAGATCGGCGCCCACGCCGTTCACCGTCACCCCGGCCGAGCCCACCTGTCGCGGGCCGTTCCGAACGATGCTGCCCGACGCGGCCACGCCGCCCAGCGGCGCAGCCGTGTCTCGGTGGACCTCGCTCTCAGCCCACGTCGGCGCGGCCGTCCAGTCCCCCGTGCCGTCGAGCTCGAACGTCGTGTTGGACGAACCTCATGGCTCCTTCGCCAGGCTATGCGCCACCCATGGCCCACCAGGCGACCACCGACCAGGATGCCCGCCGATGGACGCGTGCTGCAGCACGGGAAGTAGCAGCGCAGACACCGCCTCGATGACCTCCGGCAACGCTCCGGGGTCGCCAAGCTGCGACTTTCGCGCGAAGGCCGCCCATTGATCTCGCTTGGCGGCGTCTGTGGCGAACGATGATGTGAACGCGAGCGGTGCCCCGATCGGAAGCTCCGTGCCGCGTCGCTCGAAGGTCGCGCGCACGGCAGAGACGAGTTCCTCTCCCTCGAAGGCTAGGTGCGCTGCACACCACGCCACATCGAAGAAGTCCTTCATTCGGCTGTTGGCGATCCCGAGCGACACCATCGCCTCTAGCTTCTCCGCCATCACGGTCGGCGCTGGGTACGCACGGAGTGCTGGGGCAGGATCATCGAGCAGGGTCGGGTAGAGTACGCGCACCGGGCTGGGCGTCACCGCATCGCCGTACCCAATGTCGATCTGAACCCGGACTCGAGCCCTCCCGAGGAAGGCCTGCAGGACGACCCGCACACCGTCGTAGACCGCGTCTTCTCGAATCGCCGCAGCGACCACCGAGTCGGCGTGGAAGTCGAGGCCGTCATCCGCAGCCACTTTCACACCGCAGACGCTCTGGAACACCACCGCCAGCCGAGAGGGACGCGGGTCACCCCGACCCAACAGGTCGATGTCTTTGGTCGGCCGGTGCTCGAGGCCATCTCCCCACAAGGCGAACAGCATCGCGCCCTTCAGAATGAAGTCGCCTGCGTGCTCGCTGACGGACAACCGGTACAGCAGCCGCTCCAGGGCGTAGCGCACGAGCACACGCTGAACATCCTGCCCGCGTGCTCGCGCGCGTGCCCGGAGTCGGGCTCTCGCCGACACGGCTGCATGGCGAGGCTGCGTCACCAGACCATCTCCATGTAGGGCCGCATCACGTTGTGCACGCGACACACACGCGCAGCCTCCCACAGCTCCTCCGTCGTCCCGGCGCGGCTGCGCGCGTAGTCACGTAGCGCCTCCATGGCGACCTGCAGCCCGACGCTGGAGCGGAACTTGAAGCAGTCGGCGACCGTCTTCGCTGCGGTCGTGATGCGCACGGGGACGCCGTCGATGTCGTGGACCTGCACGCCATGCTCGAACGAGGCCGCTGAGAAGCGGAACAGCCGGACCTGTGGGCTCCGGATCGCAGGTGGCCGCGTGCCTCGCCGGTGCGCCAACCAGACATCGAACGGCAGCTCCGTCGTCAGGTCGTGAAACGCGAGCGCCGACAGCAGGCACACCACCGTGTGAGGAGCCCGCCGCGCTACCTCCGCGAGCGTGTGGTGCTCGGACACGTCGGCATCGGGCAGCTCGTACAGCCCTCGACCCACGCGCACGAGGTCGCCGGAGCGGACGAGGCGTGTCAGCGTGGTGCTGCTGACCCCCTCGGCGCGAGCATCTCCCGCTCGCAGGACGCCAGCGTCACGCGCCATCGACAGGGCGATCGCTCGTTGGGGCTTCTGGGTCGTCATGTTTGAGATCGTGTCCATATTTTCTTAGGTGGTCACGATATCAAACTCCGTCGCCCTGACCCACGGCAACTTCTTCGGCAGGGCGAAGGAAGCCCCGGTGTAGACCGGTCTCTCGACGGCGCCGCCGCCGCCGTCATTCCGTGGTGGGTCGTGCCGAGATCCGACCGCAAGTCGGGGGGCGGGGCCGATCATGGTCGAGCCCTTGCCTGGAGCCGACGCCTCGGTCTGAATACGTAGTGTCCCCCAGGACCGATAGGTCGGCCCGTGGCCCTGCTGATCGCGAGCGTGGCCCGTGTACCCCACCAGTTGGGGGCCGTTGCGCGTCACGCGCCCCGAAACGGCCCGTGTCCGACTGGCGACGCGCCTCCTACTCCCTCCAGACTAGTACCCTGTTGCCGATACGGCTCGGGGGTCGTCGGGCAGACCCCGATCGATCATGGCAGCGCAACCGAGAGACACTCACCACGGAGGCCACGGAGGTCCACAGAGGAACAACCACCGAGAGCGTGGCCGCCACGTCGTGCCTGCGGCAGCGTATCGGCTACCCGCTGGCGGGCCGCCACAGTATCGGCTCCTCCTGCCGGGCCTCTGTGAGCCATTGTGGGCCTTCGTGGTGAGTCATCAACGAGTCCCTCCGCCTCGGCGACTCCTGCGATACGGGCTCGGCCATGATGCACTTCCTCCTACTCTACGACGCCCCCAACGCGACCCTGCTGTCGCTGGAGGAGTTCGACGACGAGATGGCCGCCCTCGATGCCTTCACCGAGGCCGAGCGCAAGCACCTGCGCGACGACAGGATGCGCGTAGTTCTGCTCAGCGGGCCTTCCAGGCAGAGCATCGAGCAGACCCATGGCAACTTCTTTGGTGGCGCGAGGGATGTAGCCTAGCGTTGCTCGGGCTCGACGCCCTTCGCCGATGGCCCCACTGGCTCCCACTCACCTGCCCCCGGTAGCTCACCGAGTCGAGGGGTATCCGCCTCTGAGGCGAGCAGCTGGGGCAGGATGGGGCCAGGCGGGGGCGGGTTCTGGCCTTGGTTCTGGCGGTCAGAAAACCCGACCACCCTCCACGACCTCGTTCACGAAAGTGACGGCATAGGGCGACAACCGACTCCCTACAGGACTCCCCAAACCTGGAAAACGCTGGTATCCGTGTCAGCCTGGTCACGAACCGCTCACCTCGACCACTCCCCCCTCACAGGACACGGAAGGCCCAGACGCCTCGTAGACCGACCAGTCGTTGTCGCAGCTCGCATCAGCACGGGTCGCCAAGCGCCAACCGTCCTCCAGGTCCAGCACGAGGTTGTTGCCATCAATGGCTGCGGAGACGACGTGACCTCCAGAGTTCCAGCGCAGGAAGGCCAGACTTGCTGCCTGCAACGGCTCCTCGGGCTCCACGCCGTGCAGCGGGAACGCAGCCAGCGACGCGCGCCAGTCAGCCAGCGATCCGATGAACCACGCACCTTCGAGGTCCACGAACGCGGTTCCCGCACTCCCCTCGAATCGAAGGGAGAATCCAGTGTGAAACCGGAAGCCGGAGAAGGCTCGGCCCACCAAGAGCTTCCGCAGTGTTGCCTCGGGGCTCATCGGTCGTTCACCTGTTGGTGCGTGTGCCCACCGGCCTTCCGGTCCGCCTTGGGAGTGCCGTTCGGGAATCGGCCACCGTTCGCTTGCACGTACTCTCCGCCCTTTCCGGCAGCGTCTTGTGTCCCGGACCGCGTCGTGACTGTCCGAGCGCCAGAGTGCGGACCGCCACCGGACGTGCCGTCCATCACTCGAACATCCATTTTTCCTCCAGGAGTATCCATCTGATAGATGGCCCCGTCGCCCTTGGCCGTCGGCCCAACCTTTGTCGCCCCGGCCCCCGTGATGCTGTCCACCAGCTCGGACTGCGACTTGTGGACGGCAGTGCCGTTGGGGTGGACGAGGAACCCGCCGCCCCCCTTTGAGGCACCACACGCATTGTGGACCAGCACCCCGACCGCGTCCACCCCCGCCCC
>CBDUIC010000218.1:0-6287 GCA_965367245.1 uncultured bacterium
CTCGGTCGACGGGTGCCACGCCGCCGCGGAGGGCGCGACGCTGGCGTGGGACGCCGGGCCGCGCGATGTCGCCACCGACCTAGCCCGGCAGGCCCTCGACACGTGCGCGAACATCGACAGCCAGCCCTTCGCCCTGGCGTGGGCCGTGCTGGGCCTCGCTGGCGACGAAGACGCACGGGCCACCTACCTGGAGATCTGGCCCGCTCCCGACCCGGGCCTGGTGGCCGAGGTGCGCACGACGGGCTGGCGAGACGACCCCAGGTAGATAGACTGACACGTCAGTCTATCTGTGGGAGGCCCTGTGAGTGTCGAGCACCCCGAGCGCGTCGAGGCCATCCCCGAGCCCGGTTCGCTGTGGTCGCGGCTTCGCCGTCGCGCTCGCCAGGTCACCGAGCAGGTGGTCGATGCCACCGATCCCGACACGCTGCTGCTGGGGTCCATGGCGGCGCTCATCGAGCTGGCCGCCACGCGGTACGCCGTGGATCCGGGGGCCCAGTGGCGCCCAGGGGAGCCGCTGAAGCTGCTGTTCGCGGGGTACTCCGGCACGCGCAACACGGGCGCCGACGTGCGGGTGGAGGAGATGATCCGGCAAATCCGCTTCCTGCTGGGCGACGAGCTCGCCGAGCTGTCGATCACCACCATCGATCCGAAGCTCACCGAGGGCTACTTCCGCACCGTCACCCAGCTGCACCTGCCGCAGATCTTCCCGCGCTTCGTCTACGACACGGTGCACGAGGTGCACGGCGTCATCGCGTGCGAGGGGTCGATGTTCAAGTCGAAGTTCGCCAACGCGCTGTCGGCGCTGATGGCGGGGGCGCTGGGCGTCGCGGTGGCGGAGAACAAGCTGGCGGTGGCCTACGGCGGCGAGGCCGGCGCGATGGACCCTGCCCTGCGGTCGCTGGTGAAGCGCTACTGCCGCGACGCGCTGGTGATCTGCCGCAACGAGGCCAGCCAGCAGGTGCTGGGCGAGCTCGGAGTCCCCACGAAGCCGGGCACCGACACGGCATGGACCTTCCAGCCAGCCCCTCCGTCGGTGGGCGAGGGCCTGCTGCGGGAGGCGGGCTGGGACGGCGAGCAGGAGGTGGTGGCCATCTGCCCGATCAATGCCTTCTGGTGGCCGGTGAAGCCCGACGTGGCCAAGGGCATCGCGAAGTTCGCGACCGGTGCCTACGCCGCCGACCACTACTCGAGTGTGTACTTCCACCACAGCGGCGACGAGGTCGACAAGGCCCAGGAGGCCTACCTCAAGGGCCTCGCCGACGGCCTGCGTCGCTACCTGGCCGACCACGATGCCTTCCCGATCCTGGTGGGGATGGAGAAGCTCGACCGCCGCGCCTGCGACCAGCTGGCGGGCCTGTTCGGCCGGCCGCTGCCGACCTTCGTGAGCGACGAGCACGACATGTTCACGATGGTGAGCCTGATCCGGCGTGCCGACCTGATGGTGTCGAGCCGCTACCACGCCATCGTGTGCAGCATGCCGGGGCTGGTGGCGTCGGCCGGGGTGACGATGGACGAGCGCATCGCCAACCTGATGGACGACCGGGGCACCCCGGAGCTGAGCCTGCGGGTCGACCAGCCCGGCCTCGGCCGCGCGGTCCACAAGACCCTGGTGCGACTGCACGACGACAAGGAGTCGCTGCGGGAGGGCATCGCGCGCACGGTGGTGAGCAACCTGGAGCGCATGGGTCAGATGGGGCAGGTGTTCGTGGACCACTTGAGAGAGCGGCACCCGGAGCTGCCGCTGCGGGCCGAGCTGGGCTCGCACGGTGACCCGTGGGACCACCTGCCGCCGCTGTCGGCGGAGCTCGAGGCGCTGATCGCTTCGGTGGCGTAGTCCCGCGCTACGGCAGCTGGCGGGTGCACGCTGTGGACCCGTGCTCGTGAGCGTTCGTCAGGGCAGCACCACCGTGCCGTTCTGCTCGATCCACTCGGGCCAGATGGGGCGGATGTACAGTCCGCTGTCCGCGCTCTCGACGAGGATGCCGCTGGCGATCTCCTCAACGCCGATCGCCTGCACCTCGCCGCGAAGCTGGTCGAGCCAGGGATCGACCCCCACGTCGACGGGTGCCCCGGGGGAGCGGTAGTCCTCGACGGAGCCGACGGCGGCCCAGTCCGGAACCACGAGGTGCGGCGTCGCCACCCCCTGTCCCACATGAGTCTCGACGAACCAGGTGGTGGGCTGGTAGGGGTCGCCCATGGTGAGGAGGTCGCGCAGGGCTGCACGCCCCACCTTCTTGGCGGTGTTGGTGGCCTCGTCGGTCCTGGCCGGAGAGCTCTCCTCCCCGTCGATGATGTAGCGAGGCGCAGACACCTGCGCATCGGGCCTGCGGAGGGCGGCGCGAAAGGCGTCGACGACGCCGTGGCGAGCGAGGAAGCCCTCGGCCTCGGAGGGGGTCAAGGTCAACGCGACCGGGTCGGCCCAGTCGAGGGCGGGAGCGTGGCTGGCGTCGTAGGCCATCAGCTCGCAGTCTGCGGACAGGGCCCAGAGCTTCGGGGAGCCGTCAAGAGACAGCTCTGTGACGCCCAGTTCGTTGCTTCCCCCGGGACCCTCTTGGTACACGATGCGGGACGCGGGCGAACCGTCGCAGGCGACGAAGGGAGGCGGTTCACACGCCGAAGCGAGGCACACCGCGAAGGCGGCTGCGGCCTGGCGTGGCGAGCAGCGGGTTGTTCTAGCCATTGTCTTGATGCCCCAGGCAGTTGTGATTGAGCAGCGTGGTGAAGAAGTTGTAGGCAGGAAAGGCCGGATTGTTGTTGTTGTTGTAGAAGAAGTCCCTCAGGTTGGGGCCGTCGACGTCGGACTCCCAGTCTTTGCGGTTTCCCGTGCCGTTGTCGAAGTTGGCCCAGCCCTCCACCAGGTTGACCTCGCCCATGTTGGCTCCGTCGGCGGCGTTGGCGGGCGCGACCGCTGCTTCGTTGTTGCTGTCGACCAGGTCCCAGAACCCCCTGGCCACCAGCAGCTCCACTCCTACGTTGTCGGAGCACGGGGAGAACAGGGGGGCGGCTTTCTCGATGACCTGCCCGAAGACTCTGGGGCGGGACAGGTCGTTGTCGTCGTCCCACATGGCCACGGCCGCCACGAAGTCCGCGAAGCCCTCCGAGGTCGCGCACGACTCGTACTCGGTTCCGGTCATGGAGTGGCTGTCTCCACCGAAGGAGCAGTCGGAGGCGAGGCCCTCTCGGTCGATCTGCTGCTGGTGGAGGCAGTGCGCCACCTCGTGGCTGGGGGTGTCGCCCCTCGTGATGCTATCGTCGGCGAGCGAGAACTCGGTACTCCCTGTCGACACTGAGATGAGCACCGTAGGGTCGGGAACGACCATGTCGATGTCGTCGGTGAACGCGGGGCCGAGCACGTGCAGCGCATGCTGGGCCGAGTCGAGCGCCATCATCTGCTTCGCTCGCATGTCGGCCACGTTCGTCGACACGACCAGGTACTCGCCGGGAGCGATCTCGCAGTCGACCCCCACCGTGCAGTTCATGACCGCATCGTCTCGGAAGTCCGTCGACACGCGAGGCTCGCCGTCGTCGTGGTTGACCTGGCGGATCTCGTGGCTCGTGGTCGTCGCTTTCACCCGGTAGGGGATCCGAACGAAGACGTCGGGGTTGGCCTCCTGCTCGAACACGTTGGCCATGGAATACTCCCACTCGAAGGTGGCGCAGCCCCGCCCTTCGTTGGCCTTGAACCAGGTGCCGATGTAGTCGTCGTCGCCCTCCGAGCTGCCGTCTTTGTCCCACAGCTGGAAGACGGCGCCGACGGCGGGCACCGTGGAGCCGGGGTCGCAGGGCCGGCGAGCACCCGCGTCGGCGCCGTCGGCGCAGCGGGTGCGGTCGTCGACCACGCCGATGTTCAGGCACACGGTGCGCTCGGCGGCGGAGGCCGACAGGGCGAAGATCAGCAGCGCGAGCATCACAACCTCCCCGTGTCGGTGAGCGCAGCGGTGTCGAGAGCGGGCGCGCGAGGCCCGAGGGCGGCGGCGGCGACCGGGTCGACGTACTCGTCGACGGGCTCGAGCGCCCTGGGCACGGGCTGCCCGGCGCTGTCGAGCAGCTGCACCATCGCCTGGCCGTCGCTGGGGTGGGTGGGCGCGGGCACGGTGCGGCCCTGGGGCACGAAGGCCTCCCAGATGGCGTCGGCCTGCGCCTGGCTGATCTCGACGGTCTCGCCGGTCGCCTCGTCGAGCGCCCAGAAGCGATAGGTGTGGGTGGGCCCCGGGCCGTCGGCGTGCTCGGTGGGCTCGACGCCCTCGACGACCAACTCGACTCGCTCGACGAGCACGCCTCCGGTGACCTCGGCCGTGGGGAGGGGCAAGCGGACGGCCGAGAGCGCGGGGTGCGTCGGGACGGCCGTGGGAAGGTCGGACAGCGCCGCGGCGACGGGTAGCGCTGCCTCGCCCTGGCCCTGCACGGGTACCAGCCCCTCGTCGAGCTGCCAGTGATGCAGCGTGGAGGAGAGGCGGGTGGTCGCCCCGTCGGGGAGTCGAGCCCGGACCTGCAGGCCGACGCCGTCGGTGTGTCGGCTGAACGAGATGGTGTCGAGGGAAGAGCAGCTGCCCATGGGCCGGAGACGCTCGGTCTCCACGGCGGGAGGCGGTTGCGCGTCAGCCACCAGCAGGGCTACGCAGCCCAGCCCAGCCCAGCCGCAGTCTTGTCTTTTTCATGAGGCGACCTCCGGCACAAGAGTACCAGGAGACTCTATGCGTGTCGAACGTTCGACGCAGGAGGGCCACCGAGCGATCCGCTGTGCGAGCCTGAACGGGTACAGCGCGCCATTCCCCCGCCCCCCACCAGAACCGACGTCGGTGGGCGCCCAGGTCGACGTGAAGAATACATGGCCCGTGACGACGACCCATACTGCGTCCAGACCACCGACGGGCCCCTCCGCGTCGTGCGTGAGCCTCTGTGGTTGCTTTGGGCTCGTCGATGGGGGAAGCGGCAACAGGCGGTGAAAGAGGGTGAAAGGACGCTCTCGCTCGCGTCTTGTAGTGTGGGGCCTGACTGGGTGGCCCTATGCTCTTCCTCTCCTTCCTGGCGGCCTGCGGCCTGCAGCCGATGGCGCCAGACCAGCCGTGCCTCGAGGTCGGCTACGCCATCTCGTCGCGCACCTTCGACTGCTCTGAGGATGGAGAGCTGGCCAACGAGCGCTTCGAGCGCTTCACGGAAGCGTTCGAGTGCATCGAGCACGACCTGTCGGAGGTCACACGGGAGAACTTCGAGAATCCCGAGAAAGACTTGTTCCACTGCGCCTTTGCGATTCGCATGCTCACGTGCGCGGAGGTGGCTGCTCGTGGCGATGACCTCCTCAGCTGGATGGACGTGTCGCCGGCGTGTGCCCTGGTGCTGACCCCCATGCAGGGCGAGCTGCCTGATGCCGTCTCGAGCGACGAGGTCTAGGGGATGTGGATGCTGCTGCTCTCGGTGGCCGTGGCCCAAGACGACGGGCCCAGCTCGCTGGACTGCCAGCGGCACAGCTCCATCGCGGGCACGGCGGGCTTCGAGAACGCCCGGAGTGCGAACGAGACCAACGCGCTGGCCTATGGCGCCGTGCGGTTCGTGCAGGAAGATGTCTCGGAGATGCTGCTGAGTGCGGAGGAGCGCACCGACGACGGAGACTGGGTAGGGGCCTACGCGAATCAGGCTCATGTGGCGCTGGGCGTGACCCGGGTGCCGAGTGTCGAGCTGTCCAGCGGGTGCCCATCGAACCTACGGGTATCGAGCAGGCCCCTCGACCTCGGCGGCACCCGCATCGGGCTTGCGGGGTCCAACGGTACGTTTGGCTTCTTCTACTCGGGTGCGGTCACCTACGGCATCACCCCCAACGACGCGACGGAGCGCTTCTTCAGCCACACCAACGGCTATGTCTTCGGCCTGGCCGGCGCCATGGGCGCGCCCGTTCTCGGTGGTGCCCTACGCTTCAACGAGGGCGCCAGCGTCGTGTTCACCGACTTCGTGCTCGGCGGCACCGTCGACCCCGGGCCCTTCGAGCTCAAGGCCGGCTGGGTGGGCTCGAAGGGGCTGTTTGCCGACATCGAGGGTGAGGTACCGCTGTTCGCCGCCGCCGTATTCGACCGGCTGGGGCTCGACGGCAACCTGTTGGAGGGAGGCCTACGCAAGCTGCAGAGCGAGGCTGGCCTCACCAGCGTGTTCGCGAAGAACCAACCATTTCGTTCGCTACCGTCCGTCGGAGCGGGGAACGACCCCGTGGAGCGTCAAGACGCGCCTTCGTTGGACTTCACGACAGGCCACCTCGAGCACTACGAGATCGGCGGCATCGTCGACGTGCGGGCGTC
>CBDUIC010000219.1:0-6259 GCA_965367245.1 uncultured bacterium
CGCAGGCTCGCTACGGTCGGCGTCGCGTGCCCTGCGGCAGGTCGCGGTGGACGTGCGGGCGCAGGTGGTGGGCGGGTCCGAAGGGCCCCGCCCCTGGACCCGCGACGAGGGGACTCCGTTCCCCGCTCGCCCCTGCCGCGCTAGCCCGCCGGGAGCTTGGCGCGAAGCCGGTCCGCGAAGTCGCGCACGATGGGGTCTCGAATAGCGTCAGCGGCCCGCAGCGCGTCGACGATGCCCTGCCTGTGAACGCTCGCGTCGTCGGACCCTCGCTCCAGGAAGGCGGCGTGCCAGAACCCGGCCGCGAGGGCTCGACTCGCCCGGGAGCCGGCATCGATGCCCTCGACCCCCGCCTCCCAGGCAGCCCGCGCCGCCTCCGGCTGCCCCTGCTCCGCCAGCGCCACGCAGCGCTCCACCCCGAACACCCAGGCGGCATCCATGGGAATGTCGGGCTCGGCCAGTGCGAACCAGCGCTCGGCCTCTGCCCACGCGCGCTGCAGGGCGAACGTGCGCCCGAGGCCCTGGCGGGCGTGCGCGGCGAGGGAGGTGAGGTGACACTCCACGGCCGTGGCGAGGGCCGAGCGCAGCAACCGCTCGGCCCGATCGAAGTCGCGGTCGACCAGGGCGAGCAAGGCGAGATCGATCTCCACCACGGCCTGGCCCTCGCGGTGCCCCAGCCGCTGGCACAGCTCCAGGGTGATGGACCAGTGCTCGATGGCAAGAGCCGGCCGGCCCGCGTAGCAGTGCAGGTTCCCCAGGTTGAGGTGGATGGTTCCGGCGGTGATGTTCCGGTCTTCGTCGACCGACTCGAGGGCCGCCTCGTAGGCCTCGAGGGCGCGGTCGAACTCGTCGGTTGCGGTGTAGACGTTGGCCAGCGAGGCCCACGCCACCAGCTCGAGACTGGGCGCCCCACGAGCCTGAGCCCGTGCGAGGGCGTCGGTCAGCACCTCGCGGGCTGCGTCGAGCTGGCCGTCGAGCATCAGGCTGTGGCCCAGATCGACCTGGGCGTTGAGGGCCATCGGGCCATCGATGGTCGCCGCCGCTTCCCGACACAGCTCGATGGCTTCCTTCACGCGACCGCGGCCTCGCGCGACGATGGCCTGGCGGTAGGCCAGCCACCCGGGCCGCGGCCGACCCACCCGAGACGCACGCTCCAGATCGACCTCCGCGGCGTCGAGGCTCGCGCGCTTCTGCCAGAACGACGCCCGCTCCACCAACAGATGGCTCTCGAGGTCGCCCTCGGCGAGGTCGACCGCGATGTCGAGCCAGCGCAGCACCTCGCGGGAGGGCTCCCACCGCATCAGGGCAGGGGTGAGCAGCAGCGCCAGCTCGCTGGCCGCCGCGTCGCCACGGGCCGCGGCGTGGCGGAACGCCGCCCGGAAGTTGGCCCACTCTTGGAGGAGAAAGGCGTTGGCGGTGCCCTCCACTGCGGCGTCGTCGACCCGCCGGGCGTGGGCCAGGAAGCACTGCATGTGGGCATCGTGCGCCGCGGTTGTGTCGGTGGCGCTCTCCACGAACTGCCGCACCGGATCGAGCAGGAACAGGCGGTCGCCCCGACGCTGCACCCAGCCCCACTGCCGAAGCTGGGCCAGCAGTGCCTCGCCGCCCGCTCCAAACAAGGCCAGCGCGTCAGACTCCGCGAGGCCCTCCCGCGAGGGCGTGAGCAAGGCCAGCGCCTGTCGAAGGGCAGGAGGCGTGTGCTGCCACGACCAGCCGAGCACGGCCCGCATCGATGCCTGCCGCCCTTCGCCACCGGCAAGGAGGGTGTCGAGGTCGTCGAGGAGCGCTGCCAGCAGCTCGGGGGTGAACACCGACAGCCGGGCCGCCGCGAGCTCCAGCGCCAGTGGAACGCCCTGGAGGCCTTCGAGGAGGGCAGCCAGACGCTCTGGCGCCACCGCAGGCGGCGCGCAGCGCACGAACAGCCGCTCGGCGTCGGCGGGCGCCAGCGGGCCCAGGGCCAGGGTGGGCTCGGGACCGCACGGACGGCGGGTCGTGACCAGCACCCGGGTGAAGGAGGACCACGCGGCGACGAAGGGAACCAGGGTGTCGCCCAGGTGCTCGGCGGCATCGAGCACGACCACCGACGGACGACGGTGCCGCAGGGCCCGACTCAGCACCTCGGGCCCCTCCACCTTCCGGAGCCCCAGGGCGCTCCCGACCGCGCCGGTCAGCTCCTCGACCGTGCCGAGCTCCGTCAGATCCACGAACAAGGAGTCTGCGGCGGACCGGGCGAAGCGCCGAGCCAAGACGCTCTTTCCGAAGCCCCCCGGGGCCACCACCCACAGGCGACCCTCCTCCTCGAGGCGCCGGGCGATGGTGGCGAGCTCCTCTGTGCGCCCGATGAGCCCGTCTTTGCTGTCGAGGGACTCGAAGCGGTAGCCACGCCCGAAGACACTGCACAGGTGCACCGGCTCCGCAGGGTCGGCCTCCACCTTCTTGCGGAGCCGCTGCATTGTAGTGGTCACGGTGCGGCTGCGGACCCCGTCGGCGTAGCCGAACACATCGCGGAGCAGCACGTCGTGGTCGACGGTCTGGTCGGCGCGCTCGGCCAGGTACGCGAAGAGCTTGACCTCGTTGGGTGACAGCTTGACCGAGGCTCCGTCGAGGACCGCGATGCGACACTCCAGATCCGCATGACCGTTCACCAGCGGCACCCGCATCCAGCCCCTCCCTGCCCCGCACCGTTCTAACGGCCTACACCTTCATCGTGAGGCTCTTCAGCACGTCGCCGCCGTTGCCGATCCAGCTGACGGTGACCTGCCCGGTCGCGGGGTCGCAGGCGAACTCGGTGTAGTTGAACTGGGTGACGATGGCCGGCAGGCGGCCCCCCTCGGGGATGAGGGCGTAGGCGCTGCTGATGGGGCTTCCGCCCGGCCCCACCAGGATCTCCTTGAGGTCGCCTCCCGGCGCGGTCGCGGGCTCGATGTAGGCGGCGGCCCCGACGTGGAAGTCGCCGGACAGGAACAGCACCCCCGGCACCTCGGCGCAGTGGTCGACGAGCTCCTGGCGCTGCGCGGGGTAGCCCTGCCAGCGGTCGTAGGCGTCGATGTCGCCGGCGATGGGCACGAACGACAGGTCGGTGATGGGCACGCTGTTGAGCACGATCTTGAACGTGGCGGTGCTGTCGCTGAGCCCCTGCTGCAGCCAGTCGAGCTGGGCCTGGGACACGTAGTCGTCGCCGCTGCGCTCCCCGCGGCAGTCGAGGACGAAGAACTCGACGATGTCGCCCCACAGCAGCCGGCGCCAGATCTGCCCGTCGGGCCCGACGCGCTGGGGCAGGGCCTCTCGGAAGGCCTGCCGGCCGGCGTCGATCTCGCTGGCCGACGTGTTGTCGGGGGTGAAGTTGTTGTGGACCTCGTGGTCGTCCCACGTGGCGATGATCGAGGTGCTCGCCGTCAGGTCGCGCATGCCCTGCTGAGCGAGGGCGGCGTCCCACTTCTCCTGCACGGGCTCGAGGTAGCCCCAGTCGGCGTAGATGGTGTCGCCGAGGAACAAGAACACGTCGAGGCCTTGCTCGGCGGCCCGTGACAGGCAGGGCCAGGGCTCGTTGCCGCCCAGGCAGCTGACGGCGCCGAAGCGCACCACCTGGGAGCTGCCCGCGGGGGGAGGGGTGCGGAAGCTGCCGCGGACCGAGCGCTCACCGGCCTGGGTGCGGGCGACCCACTCGTAGCGGGTGCCCGGCTGCAGCCCGTCGACCTCGACCTGGGCGGCCCGGTCGGCCAGGGCATGCTCCCCCAGGTAGATCGGCCACCAGCCCTCGTCGTCGACGGCGACGACCTCGATCTGCACCGTGGCGGCCGCGGCTCTCACGCTCAGGATGGCGGACTCGGCGGTGACGTCGCCGACCTGGATGCCGTGGGGAAAGGCGCCGAGATCTTCGGTGCCAGCAGGGCTCCACGGCCCCTCGACGAAGCCGGGACGGGCCTCGCCGGTGTCGACCACCGGGGGCATGCCCGTGTCAACGCCGGTGCCCGGTGCGATGCCCGTGTCGGCGGTGGCGCCGAGGGATGAGCCCCCGTCGGCGTTGGGGCTGCAGCCGATGCCGGCGACAGCGACGCCGCTGACCAAGCCTCTGAGGACCGAGCGTCGATCGGTGTGCATGGGGCCTCCGCGGTCCTCCTACCACGATGGGCGCGGCCCCTCGGGGCCCTCACGGACTCTCGACGAGCGCCTGGCTGTCGTGGGCGAGGGCCGCGCCGACCCGTGCCTCCGCTCGCACCCGCCGGCCCTGCAGCCAGGCCCGCTGCCCGTCGAGGATCTGCTGGCGGAGGAGCCCGGCGGTGAGCAGGTCGAGCTCCCCGCGCTCGAAGCCGATGGCGACGCTCTGGAGCGCCTCCAAGGCCTCTTGCCGCGGGTCGCCGACCTCGCCCATCGCCTCGAGCTGGACCAGCACGTCGGCGCTGGCGGCCTGCTCGGCGGTGGCCACCCGCTCGCGCTCCGCGACCACCGACTGCGCCACGTCGAGGGCGGCTCGCGCCTGGGCGCGGCCGTCGGCGTTGCGGCTCCACAGGGGCACGGTGACCCCCACTGAGGGCCCGATGCGGAGCTCCTCGCCCTCCACCTCGTAGAAGGCGCCGAGCCGCAGGGGTGGGAGGGTTGCGGCCCGCTCGCTCGCCAGCTGCGCGCGCCGGGCCTCCACCGCCTGGCGCGCGGCCTCGAGGTCGGAGCGGGTGGTGCCCTGCACGGCGACGGAGGGCATGCCCTGCAGCGGGTCGTCGGGCAGGTCGAGGGTGTCGACGGGGAGGCCGGTCCACGCGGCGAGCTCGGAGAGCCGGGCGCCTTGGGCTGCGACGGCGATCATCCAGGTGGACTGTGCCTCCGTCTGCTGCAGCCGGGCGAGCCTGGCGTCGAGGAGCGAGCCGTCGCCGGTGCGCTGCCGGGCCTCGGCCCCCTCCCGCAGCCGGGAGGCCAGCTCGAGGGCCTGCTCGGCGAGCACGACCTGCTGGCGAGCCTCCACCGCCGCGACCCACGCGAGGCGGGTGGCGGCGGCGATCTCGAGGCGGGTGCGGGTCTGGTCGGCGGTGGCCGCCGCGACCTCTGCCCGAGCTCCGCGGTGGGCGGCGAGCCCCTCGCCCGTCAGCGACACGGGCTGGGTGATCGACAGCCGGTGCGCGTCGCCGACCGCCGCCCAGCTCCCCTGCACCAGGGGGTCGCTGCGGAACAGGGCGGTGGCTCGGGCGTCGCCGCGGGCCGCGGCCACCGTCGCGGAGGCGGAGGCGAGGTCCACCGAACGCTCCAGGGCCTGCTGAACGGCCTCGTCGGCGGACAGGGGGGCAGCGAGGGCCGCCAGGGTGCACAACAGGCCGATCATCGGGTCCTCCGCAGGTCGCGCAGGTAGGCCCGCGCCTCGGGGGTGTGCCAGGCTCGGGGGCCGCCCATGCGACCGACGACCCGGTCCCCACGAACGACGAAGGTGTCGGGCAGCCCCGAGACCCGCCACGCCTGGGCTGCTTCGCCGCTTGGGTCGCGTACGATGCTGACAGGAACGTCATCGTCGAAGTATCGCTGCACCACGGGCCAGGGCTCGTCGGTCACCGCGATCAGGGGGACTCCACTCGACGCGGCCGCAGCGACCAGCCCCGGCAGCTCTTCCTGGCAGGGGGCACACCAGGTGGCCCAGAAGTGCACCAGGTGGGGCGCGGCGGGAGGCTCGACCTCGACGCCGCCTCGCTCCACGGCCAGGGCCGGCGCTTCCTCGTCGAGGGCCTCGACGAGGAAGGGGGTCGGCGAGCTGACCGAGCCCTCGACGGCCAGGTACACGCCGATCAGCAGCAGCTGCACGCCCAGCAGCACCACGACGGACTGCCACGCCTTCATGGCCGCCTCCAGGTGACGGTGTACAGCGCGGGCAGCACCACCAGCGTGAGCAGGGTCGACGAGAACAGCCCGCCGATGACCACCGTCGCCAGCGGTCGCTGCACCTCGGCCCCGATGCCGGTGTTCAGCGCCATCGGCACGAAGCCCAGCGCCGCCACCAGCCCGGTCATCAGCACCGGCCGCAGCCGCTCGGTAGCCGCCCGCTGCACCGCCTCGCCCACGGGCATGCCGTCGTCGAGGTGCCGGCGCAGGGTCGACACCAGCACCATGTCGGCCAGCACGGCCACCCCCGACAGCGCCACGAAGCCGATGGCCGCCGACACGCTGAAGGGCATGCCACGCAGCCACAGCGCCGCGATGCCCCCGATGGCGGCGAAGGGCACCCCGGTAAACACCCGCAGCGCATCCACGAGGCGGCCATAGGTGGCGTACAGCAGCAGCGCGA
>CBDUIC010000220.1:0-6255 GCA_965367245.1 uncultured bacterium
CACCACGGCGATCAGCAACACCCAGCGGCCGCGCACCTTCGGCGATGGGTCCGTCGCGTCGTTCATGAGGGGGACGTAACGGTGAGCAGGCCCAGCCTGCGAGACCACGACCGCACCATCGGCCCCACCATCACCGACGACAGCAGCGCGGCGAACACGATGGCCACGAACACCCGCTGGTCGATGAGCTCCAGCTCCAGCGCCAGCGTGGCCACCACGATCTCCATCGCCCCACCCGGGGTGAACACCAGGCCCATCAGCACCGACCGCCCGTTGTCGACCCCGCCCATCCGCGCGCCGAGCCACGCCCCGAAGAACTTGCCCCCCACGGCGACGGCCGTGAACAGCGTGGCGATGCCCAGCTCCAGCCCGCCGAAGAAGTCGACCTTGATGCCCAGGGTCGCGAAGAACAGCGGCACGAACACCGCGTGCATGGTGTCGGACAGGCTGTCGTGCAGCTCGTCGGAGATCTCGGCCGCGGTGCCCGCCATGGTGCCGGCGATGAAGAAGCCCAGGATGGCGTGGATGCCCAGCCACTGGGTGAACGCCCCGCACACCAGCCCCGCGCCGACCACCAGGGCCTGCATGGCGGCGGGCTGCGACAGCGACGTCCGGCGGATGCCGCGGGCGGCGACGTCGATCACCCGGCTGCCGATGAGGATGCACACGCCCACGAAGCCCACGGCGGCCAGGGTGGTGGTGGCGAGCTCGAGGGGCACCACCTCGGAGGCCGTGGCGACCGACATCACCACCGTGAACAGCAGCCAGCCCAGCAGGTCGTTCACCGCACAGGCCGACAGCGCCAGCGAGCCCTCCGGCAGCTTGCTCAGCCCCATGTCTTCCAGCGCCCGGGCCACCACCGAGATGGCGGTGATCGACGCGGCCACCCCCACGAACAGGCCGAAGGTGCCGGGGCCCGCCTGCGGGCCGCGAAGGGAGGGGTCCAACACATAGAAGATGGGGGCGGCGAGCGCGATGGGAACGAGCACACCGACGATGCCTACGAGGAGCGCGGCCCTGCCCGAGCGCAGGGCCTGGGCCATGTCGACGTGGAACCCCGACGACAGCAGCAGGAAGAACACCCCCAGCCACGACACGGTCTCCAGCATGGTGGACTGCACCACCTCGTGGGGAAACAGGGTCGCCTGGAGGCCCGGGGCGAAGCGACCCAGGAGCGTAGGGCCCAGCACCACGCCGGCGAGGATCTCCCCCGCCAGAGCCGGCACCCCCATCGCCTCGCACACCGCCCCCAGCGACCGCGCCGTCGCCAGCAGCAGCGCGACCTGGATCAGGAACAGCAGGATGTGGGACTCGTCGAGGTAGTGCACGGGCCCATGATGCCTGATGGCCACGCTGTGGCCCAGCGACCGGGACCGCGCCGCCCCCCTGAGCGACCATGGCCGCCAACCCGAGGCACCGATGAGCGACGCCCTGGTGGTCTTCGACGGCCACGCCCTGATGCACCGCGCCTTTCACGCCGGCCAGCGACAGCTCGCCGCCGACAACCGCGAGGTCGGCGCGGTGCTCACCCTGTGCGACCACCTCGTCGGCCTGCTGGGCAAGATGCGGGCGCGGCACCTGGTGATGGCCTTCGACCCGGGGGGCACGCTGTTCCGCCACGAGCTCGCCCCCGACTACAAGTCCACCCGCAAGCCCACCGATCCAGAGCTCCTCCCCCAGTTCGAGTGGGTCAAGGAGGCCGTGGCAGCCCTCGGCGTGCCGACGGTGTGCGTCGAGGGCTTCGAGGCCGACGACTGCATCGCCACCCTGGTCGACCAGGCCCGCGCCGAGGGCCTGCCCACCTGGATCATCGGCCTCGACAAGGATCTGTACCAGCTGGTGACCGACACCGACCCCACGGTGCGGATGTTCGTGCTGTCGAGCAAGAAGGTCATCGACGAGGCCGCCGTGGTCGAGCGCCTCGGCGTGCCCCCCTCCGCCGCCCTCGACTACTACGCCCTCGTCGGCGACAGCGGCGACCACATCGCCGGCATCAAGGGGGTCGGCCCCAAGGCGGCGAGCACGCTGCTGCAGGCCTTCGGCTCCCTGCAGGGCATCTTCGAGCACCTCGACGACATCCCCCTCCTCGAGCTCCGCGGCGCCGGCCGCCTGCCGCTGAAGCTCCTCGACGGGCGCGACGCGGCGAGCCGGGCCCGCCAGCTGCTGACCCTCAGACGCGACGTCCCCCTCGGCCTTGGGACCTTGCGTACGACCCTGCACTGGACGGGCCCGACCGCCGACGCCGATGCGGTGTTCGGCGCGCTGGGCGACGACCGTGCCCTGCGCGTGGCCCGCTCCCTGAGCCCCTGACCCCGCGCCCCCGTCAGTCGGCCTCGGCCACCACCACCCGAGCCACCGTCGAGCCGCTGTAGTAGGTCGAGCTACCGCTGCCGCCCAGGACCAGCTCGGCGTCGCCGTCGTGGTCGAGGTCGGAGGAGGTCGGCATCATGCCGATGCGCTGGTAGGGGTAGCCGGTCTCCAGCATCCGGACCGAGGCGTCGACCAGCAGCTCGAGATCGACCCCCCGCGCGAGGGGGCCATACAGCACGAACACGTTGCTCTGGCTGTACCCGAACGGGCAGGCCACCACGAGGTCGTCGACCCCATCGGCGTTCAGATCCGCCACGTGGCTCTCGTCGCAGCGGCTCACATCCGCGTCGCTCTGTTGGACCACGGTGTGCACCGCGTCGTCGACGAGGACCGGACCGGTGACCGGATCGACGAGGTAGAAGGTGTTGTACAGCGGGCTGCCGTTCTCCCGGCCAACGACCAGGTCGACCGCCCCGTCGCCGTCGAGGTCGCCGCCGCTCACGCTGCTGCCCAGCGAGGTGCCGGGCTGGGCGTAGACACCGATGGCCGCGTCATCGAGCAGCCCGCTGGTGCGCGGAGGGCCGGCCAGCAGCCACGCCCTGCCCACCCCCTGGGAGCCCACCAGCAGCTCGGGCAGCCCATCGCCGTTGGTGTCGGGGACCACCGACAGCTCGCCGGCGGCCGTGGTGTGGTTCGGATGCAGCGTGCCCTCCCAGCTCGCCACCGCGTCCGCCGGGGTGTGAGCCCCGACGAAGGGCCCCTCGAACCACCACAC
The DNA here is from genome assembly GCA_965367245.1 of uncultured bacterium. Taxonomy (GTDB): domain Bacteria; phylum Myxococcota_A; class UBA796; order UBA796; genus CBDUIC01. The sequence goes on from CBDUIC010000220.1 coordinate 3,086, forward strand.
CGCCCCGAGGTCGCGGTCGTGCACGAACAAGTCGATCTGGCCGTTCCCGTCGAGGTCGACCCCACCAGCGACCGACGTAGCGTCGACCTCGAAGCTCGCCGTGGCGACCGACGCCAGGGCGGCCGGCTTCGTGGGCAGCGTGGTGAGCAGGTACACATGCTCGTAGGTCGTCAGCCAGGCATCGCCGTGGCCGTCGCCGTCGATGTCGCCACGCACGTCGACCGCCAGGGCGCCAGCGTCGGTGACCACCGCATCGGCAGCTGCCAGGGCGACGGTCGTGACCCCAGCGGGCGGAACGGGCACATGCCACAGGTAGCCCCCCGCCGACACCAGCAGCTCATCGACCCCGTCACCGTCCCGGTCGCCGAAGGGCACCGCGAAGGCGTAGCCCTCCACATCGGTGGTGACGATCTCGAAGTCGAGGGACCGCGGCGTCGCTCCGGTGTCGCCCGTGGCCCCCGTCGAGCCCGTGGACCCCGTCGTTCCCGTGGACCCCGTCGAGCCCGTGGACCCCGTCGAGCCCGTGGACCCCGTCGAGCTCGTCGAGCTCGTCGAGCTCGTTTCGGCCGTGTCGTTCGTCGTCGTCGGGGGGACCCCGCCACAGCCGACCAGCGCCAGCACCCACCAACGGACCACGGCCACCTCCGCCCCGACGGTAGCTGACCGTTCCGTGAGCCGCCATGCGCCGCGCCCACGGTCGCGTCGGACGCGATAGCGGCGTCGGCTGGAGCACGCCCATGACCCTGGCCTCACGCATCGCCGCCGCCACCCAGCTGCCCCCCAAGGGCGTCGCCGCGGCCGTCGCGCTGTTCGACGAGGGCGCCACCCTGCCCTTCGTCGCGCGCTACCGCAAGGAGCGCACCGGTGGCCTCGACGAGGTGCAGCTGCGCGCCCTGCTGCAGGCGCGCAAGCAGCTCACCGAGCTCGACCAGCGCCGCGACACCATCATCGAGGCCCTCCGCAGCCAGGGGCAGCTCACCGAGCCGCTGCACAGGGCGCTTCAGCAGGCCACCCGCAAGAGCGTGCTGGAAGACCTGTACGCGCCGTTCAAGAAGGGGCGGACCACCCGAGCCGACCAGGCGCGCGCCCGGGGCCTGGCGCCCCTCGCCGACGCCATCCGGCGCCAGCCCGCCGGCGACCCTCGGGCCGACGCCCGCCGCTACATCGGAGGCGAGGTCCCCTCCCCCAACGAAGCCCTGCAGGGAGCGCGCGACATCGTGGCCGAGGCCCTGGCTACCGATCCGGAGCGACGGGCCTGGCTGCGACGCCTGGTGGGGCAGCACGGCGTGGTCCACAGCAAGGCCAAGAAGGGCGGCGACACGGCAGCCTTCCGCGACTACCTCGACCGCAAGGAGCCGGTGCGCTCCATCCCACCCCACCGCTACCTCGCCATGCGCCGCGGGGAGTCGGAGGGTGCGCTTCGGGTCGGCGTGTCCCTCGACACCGACCGGGTGGTGGCCGACGTGCTGCGCAGCGCCAAGCATCGTCCACGAACGCCGTATGGGGCCGAGCTGGCCGCCGCCGCTACCGACGCGGTGAAGCGGCTGATGCTGCCGGCGGCGACGCGGGGCGTGCGCAAGGTCCTCGACAAAGAAGCCGACGACGCGGCCATCGACGTGTTCGAGCGCAACCTGCAGGCGCTGTTGCTCGCCGGGCCCCTGGGGCCCCGAGCCGTGGTGGGCATCGACCCGGGCATCCGCACCGGCTGCAAGGCCGCCGCCCTGTCGGCCACCGGCGACGTGCTCGGCCACGCGACCTTCTTCCTCGTCGGCCGCAACGAGCCCGCCACCGACGGGCTGCTCGCCTTCCTCCGTCGCCATCGGCCCGACGCGGTCGCCGTGGGCAACGGCACCGGCGGCCGCGAGACCGAGGCCCTGCTGCGACGCGTCGTCCGCGACCACGACCTGCCCTGCCTGGTCGTGTCGGTGAGCGAGGCCGGGGCCAGCGTCTACTCCGCCTCCGAGCTCGCCGGCGCCGAGCTGCCCGACCTCGACCTCACGGTGCGGGGTGCGGTGAGCATCGGCCGGCGCCTGCAAGACCCCCTCGCCGAGCTCGTCAAGGTCGAGCCCAGCTCCCTCGGCATCGGCCAGTACCAGCACGACGTCGACGCCAGTCGCCTCGCGCAGCGCCTCACCGACGTGGTCGAGCACTGCGTGAACCTCGTCGGCGTCGACCTGAACACCGCCAGCCCCGCCCTGCTCACCTACGTAGCGGGCCTCGGCCCCCGCACGGCGCAGGCCATCGTCGACCACCGCACCGCCCGCGGCCCGTTCACCGCTCGCAAACAACTCCTCGATGTGCAAGGTCTGGGGCCGAAGACCTACGAGCAGTGTGCGGGCTTTCTGCGGGTGCGAGGCGCAGCGAATCCCCTCGACGACTCCGGTGTGCACCCCGAGCGCTACCGCCTCGTCGGCCGCATGGCCCGCGACCTCGGCACCACCGTAGGCGCCCTGGTCGGCAGCGACCGGGTCGGCGAGCTCGCCCTCAGTCGCTACGTCGACGACGAGGTCGGCATGGCCACCCTGACCGACATCGCCGCCGAGCTGCGCAAGCCCGGCCGCGACCCCCGAGCCGCCTTCGAGGCGCCGGCCTTCCGCGACGACGTGCACACCCTCGACGACCTCGCGGCAGGCATGGTCCTCGGCGGCGTCGTCACCAACGTCACCGCCTTCGGCGCCTTCGTGGACGTCGGCGTGCACCACGACGGGCTGGTGCACGTCTCAGCGATGGCCGACCGCTACGTGAAAGACCCTCACGCCGTCGTGCATCCAGGCAAGGCCGTGCAGGTGCAGGTGGTGGACGTCGATCGCGACCGCAAGCGGATCGCGCTGTCGATGAAGGGTGTCGCGCAGTAACCAGGGAGCCGACCGCTCGGCTCTCGGGCATACTGCGCCAGCCACGACCCCTGCCCGGAGGGCCCATGCGCCTCGCCACCCTGTCGCTCCTCGCCCTGTTCGCCTGCTCCGAGGGCGACGACCCGAAGTCCGACACGCCCTCCACCGATGCCGATGGTGACGCCGACACCGACACCGACACGGACACCGACACCGACACCGACACGGACACCGACACCGACACCGACACCGACACCGACACCGACACCGACACGGACACCGACACGGACACGGACACCGACACGGACACCGACACCGACACCGACACCGACACCG
>CBDUIC010000221.1:0-6249 GCA_965367245.1 uncultured bacterium
TCGACCACGCCCAACGCCAGCGTCTGCAGCGAGGCGAGCTCTGCGAGCCAAGCCCGCAGGGCCGTTCGTCAGCAGCACGCGGACGTTGGGCGGGGGCCACCGGCGCTACGACCCTGCGGACCCAGCGGTACTCCAGCTGGACAGGACACGCAGTGGCATTTGCGCTCGTACCATCTAGGGGCCACTAGAAGTGCATTTCACGCCGCTCCCGAACCTGCCGTCTCAACGGGCATTGTCCCTCATCACATCACCCGCGTCTCCACCTCACTGCCCGGTCCATGGCGCCCCACCGCCGGCTGGCGCACACAGTGCCTCGCCGCTCGGCAGAACCTGTCGGCCGATGCCTTCTACGGGGCCGCGGTCGCCAAGAGGCCCTTCGATGGTAATCAACGCCTGAACGAAGGGGTCACAATCGTCATGGGTCATTTCAGAGAAACCGCCTTCAGAGCTACGCTCCACGCACAAGCGTCCGCCGTTGACCTCAACTACCGTCTGCGCATCACCACGCATGATTTTCGTCATACCGCCCGAGATGAAGAACGAATCATCAGCTTCTTCACCGGGCCAACCCACACCACGCACAGGAGAAACGGAGCGACCAAACGGGAGCTGCGGCACGGCTGTCACCGTATCGGGTTCCATGTCATAGACTATGGGTGCGATACCTCCCCACTCCATGGATACGTACAACATCGTTGCTGGGGTGCAGTCGGCGCCATCCGCTTGATGCACCGCAGTGGCGATGAATGGCTCGTTCTTGTGTCCATCGTACGCCACCCCTATCCCATCCACTTCCACGCTGACACGGAGGGCGTAGCCGTCCAGAGACTCCGTGCCGCCCTTATAGACCCGAGCTGTATCACCAGACTTGTCAACCGAAGGGCCGCAAGCCGACAACCATGACACAAGAACAATCACGGACATGTCAGCACCTCGAAGATTGCTTCCGAACTGACAATATTGTCGATGTAGGAGGTCTCGACCATCGCATAGTCATCGTTGATACGAGCGCAGAGGCGATAGTCGCCCGCCGGCGTTCCAGTTGGGATCGCATACCCACCGTTGGGGAATACCTCATACGGGTAGTGTACTCCCATTGTCGGTGTCCGGGTGCCTACTGTCACCTCGTCGCCATCCAGAAGGCAGAGTTGATCAGGATCCAGCATCCACCGAATGACCGGCGTCGCAGCGAAGCCAATGTGTCCGGTCACCAAGGCATAGATCGGAAGCGGCCCACCGTTCGCACCTCCACTCAACACGTCCCCGGGGCAGGCAGCCCACGTCCTGCCGAACGGCCCTTGCAGTTCCTCGACATTCCATCGTTCCTCAGCGGGCGAGAAGCCGCCAAACTTCGACAACAACACGTTCCCACCGGTGCTGAACCCCGGGTAGAGGTAGCGAAGTGCGTAGAAGTCCTCCTCGTGCACGCGGTATCGAGTGCCCGCAATGTCGCCGCCGTTGGTGGGCGCCTTGGGGTCCATCACGTGCAGTTGAGAGCCGTCGTCGCCGATACCCAGCCCATGCCCGAACTCGTGCACCGACACTTGACCGAGGGACTTCTCCTCTCCGTTTAGCTCGCTAGGCAGATTGGTCGTCCATGGGGCGTCGGTGGCGAAGGTGACGTCGAATTCCGTGATATGGTCGCAGGTAGAGTCCACGTAGATCCACACATAGGCATCGCCGGCGAACCCCTGCTGATTGAAGTGCGCTCGTGACTTCATCCGAACGTTGTTCACGCCGTTGTCGAGCGCCCCGTCGCCGGCGCCCTGCGTGCGTGACAGCTCCAGCCAGACCCCCCGGTTCACCTTGCTCCAACCGCCCTCCCACGCATCCGCAGCCAGTTCGATCTCATCCATTTGGGCATTGGTGAAGTCATTCTCATTGAACCGATACTCGATGTCACCCATCGTCGACATGTCCCACGTGTAGCAGTCTGGCGGCGACGCGTCGGGACAGAGCCGGTGTGGTGGCGGCAGGTATGGCTCCTCCCATGGCTCGAGGATTGCGCAGGTGTAGGCCAGCCCCGCTGGCGTGAGAAGGAGCCAGATCATGGTGCAGTCTCCCGACCCGAATCCGCCGCGCACGAACCGACGGCAGACAACAGGTCCTCCCATGGCATGGCGAGTTGTCGAGCGTCTTCAGCGAACACCGGACCCGTCGGTGCTGACAGCCCGTCGGTCGATTCGTCGTCGCCCGTATCGCCAGTGAGCGCTGGCGCTCGACTCGACTCGTACGCTCGCAGGGGAGGCACCTCGCACGAAACCTCCACAATCGCCTCGCGCTGATGGTCCAGCGTCACTCTCTGCCCGTCCGCCATCTCTCCTGCAATGTACACGGCGTCGTCCCACCGAGGCATGCGGAACACCTCGCTGCCCTCGATCTTCGTCAGCGGAGCGAGAACCGTGTCGCCTACGGTGAGCCGGGGCGTGCCGGGCACCATCGCGATCCCGCCGTGGAATGGCCCTCCTGGGAGCCGAAGCGTCACTCGGTCACCCTCCACTAGGTGACCCTGTATTGACGCACCGACTTGCAGCTCGAACTCGGTCACGGGGGCTTCGTCTTCGCCCTCTCCCACCGTACTGTAAGCGTAGTCAATGACCTCAGCCCAAAGAACCTCGTCTCCCATCGACATCAGATCTGCGAGGGGGCTGGGCGCATCCGAGGTCAGGGCGAACGCAGGCAATGAGACCGCGAACAGAGTGTACATCAGCATCTCCATACCCGGCCACGGCTCGCCGGGGTCGGTTCCGTGGAAGTACGTTTTGTGAGTCTCTCAAGGATTCCTATGGTACCGCATGGCGCCGTGATTGGCAAGAAGATTGGCCACGCCATCGGTATCCTTCGGGCATTCGGCCTGGTCCCCTGTCAGGATGGCGACCGGCTCGCCGAGCTCGTGCCCGGCAACGCGCCCGACGGTGGCGAAGATGGGCACCTCCTCATCTACGATCTGCAGGGGGAGCAGGTGGCCCGCATCGCCGGCACCCAGGGCGCGATGTTCGGTGCGTTCCCGCTGGTGCTCAGCGATGTCGATGGCGAACAGTGGCTCGTCGTCTCCGAGCGCGTGAGCCCTGATGAGGCGCGCGCCTACGCATTCCACGGCAGCCAGCTGCAGGGCGACCTGTTCGACACGGATGCGGCCCGCATCTACACCCTCGGCAGGCCGGGCAGCCTGCACCACGCGAGGAGGTATCAGTCCACCCCAGCTGCGCCGATGCAGATCTTGTTCTCCGAGCCGGAGTACGATGGCGGCCGGGTCTACCTTGTAGACTGGGTGGGGCTCTGAGGGTGGCCACGACTTCGACGGCCGACTGGCTTCTCGCCTGCGACACCGGGATCTGCCGCTGATGCTCATGTTCCTTTTGCTTACAAGAGCCTGGCGCAGCTACCTCCTCGACAGACTCCACTTCGCGGACCCCGACGGCCGCTCCTTGTCGCCGACCGCACCCAGCATCAGCGCCGCTCCGACCACAAACTCCGCCCCAGCTCGGTGTTCCTCGCAGGCTGGCTGTCACTCGCGGATGCCCACCACGACAGCATCCTCGCCCCGACCGGCCCCTCACCCCCCGTTCCGAATTCGACCACGCCCAACGCTTGATTCCACTGCGACGCGAGCTACGCGAGCGAGGCCGCTTGCGGCCGATTCGGCAGTGGCAATCTTCGTTAGGCCTGTGGGCGAAGGCGTTCGACTCTGCTCCCCAGCGGTGGAACCACCTGTTCGTTCGACCGCAGCGGTTGCGCTGCGATCAGCAGTGGCGCTTCCGGGGAGGGTGCCGACATCTGATTCGATTCGGCCGACTATGCGGTCTCCTACGTAGCAAGCTGCTGGCCGACGCTTGCCAAGCTCGGGTGTGGCTACTCGACTTCGGGTGCCTCGAATTGGCTTGCCTCGATGGCCGCATTGACGGCGGACTGCTGCTCCTCGCTACCACCGACATGGCACACAACGCGCTTGAACTCTCCAACCTGCCGGTACGCACAGCTGAAGAAGTACCAAGCGACCTCTGAAGATGATTCGCCCTTGTGAGCGGTGGTGACGAGGAGCTCAGCATCGTCGACGCCGCTCAGCGTGCGAGACACGTGTGCCACGTCGATGAGGCTTTCGAGGCGCTGGGCGCGCTCGCCACCGCAAACAGCGTACACGCATCGAGCCGCGGCTACGCGCGATGCGAGCTCCTCAAGGCCGACGTCGCTCACGGTGCCGTGGTCCCATAGCAGCGCCACGAACGGTGTGGCCGCCACTGGCAATATGGCGGAAGGAAGCCATTGAAACGTCGTTGTGTCGCTGACGGTCGCTGGCGCAGCCATTTCCCTCAGCGCAGCGTTGGCGGCGTCGGCTGGCGTGGCTTCGTCCCAGGTCCAGCGGACCGGTGCGAAATCGTTGACGAACTCGGCAACGAGGGGGGCGAGACCGTGAAGTCGAAGTTGGCCTATGGTCTTGAGCGTGGCCCAACGCAACGTCGCGTCTTCTGCGGCCATAGTCTGCCGCAGGGCGTTCTCCACGACGCGTCCCTCGTCAGGTTCGATGTTGCGCAGCCCGACAGCGGCCCAGACTCTGGCCATCGTGGTGGCGTTCGGGTCTTGCAGCAGTCCGACAAGCCCGGGAAGGGCCTCGGCCGGGTGTTTGAGCAGAAGGTGAAGAGATCGGCGGCGAGTCTCGACGTCCGGTGCGCCCAGCCCGCGGAGCAGCTCTGACCTGGCTGGCCTGTGCGCGGTGGTGACCGGTGGCGACTCCTGGCTAGGCGTTGGGCCGCGCGCATCGGACGGGGCGCCGCCGTTGTCACCAGTGGCCGGAGCGCCTTCCCACTTGACCTCCATGGAGCGGAGGTAGTCTAGGACTTCGTCCTCGCCTTCGAGCCAGTAGTCGAAGACACCGGATTGCTGCACGACGATGATGTGAAATCCTGTCTGCGCTTGCTCGATGCGGATTCGCTGCAGGTCTGACTCATCTGCCGGTGCGGTGACGACCTTGCCCCATGTATCGAGAGGATGACTCACCGAACCCCCAGGCCACCTCGTCGTAGTACGCGGGCTGCGTGCGATGCGCCAACCAGCACCATCCTGAACGCCATCGGCCTAACGCGCGGCTCGGCTGCGAGGCGAGCTCTGCGAGCCAGGCCCGCAGGGCCGTTCGGCAGCCGCTGCCGGACGTTGGGCGGGGGTCTTGGGCTCACCCGCCAGCACCCACCCCGCCACTCGCGCCACCCAGGCTGACACCCCCCCAACGGCCGGACCCAGACCACCTTCCGAGGGGCGCCTCACCCAGCTCTCCGTCGCCGGCCGACTCTGCGGGCACCACAGACTCGACCCGATTCGACCCGACTCGGAGTGGGAGCCGAGGCTTGTGAACCTACGCCACGACTCGTGGCCGCCACCACGTTCCATCGGTCTCTGGGGCAACAAGGGAGTTCGTGGAAATGAACGGCTCGAGAATGCGACGTGTCTCTTCCGGTCCCTCGGGCTTCGGTGTCAAAGCATCGGGCCGCACGCTCACACCGGTGAAGTCAACCCAGCACTCAGCCCCGACACTCAGGTTGGGGTCCGCGTCGTCGTCGTACCCCGGGTAGTTCACTGTCAGCTCGACCTGCAATAGCAGCTGAATGTGAGGCCTGGGATCGGGAGCGCGGTGCACAGTGCGCCATTGCAGCACGGACAGCGCGAACTGTTCAGCGTAGGAGTGTTCGAAGACGTAGAAGGTAGATTCGACACCAGCATCGCCGTAGGCACCTGAAACGCTCACGCCCTTGACTTGCTGCCAATCGCGGATCGGAAAGCGAACCCACTCGACGGTGAGGGATGGCGAGAACTCGTCGGCGTCGCTGCCCAGTGGAACGGCAGCGAAGTTGATGGTGAAGGACCAGAATAGGTCGCGATTCACTCCAACGCGCGGGTTCTCGAAGAGGTGGGCGTAGGCGCTGCCGCCCACCGGTCGCAGGGCTGATACCGGAAAGGCCATCCTAATCCTCCAGGGGGTCAGGCTAGCGATAGGACGTATGAACAGCAAGCCTCGGGAGTTGACTTCCCTCCGTGAGTCTACTCCAAGCTACCTCGCCGACGGCCTTCTCCGCGCTGACCCCGGTGGCGCCGGCTTTGACAGTGCCCAGCCGCACCACCAGCGCGACGCCGAGCGCCGCGCTCGCCCAGGCACCGCGCGCTCCCACCCAGGCTGTCGCTCGCGAACGCCAACCACGACTACGTCGTCATACCGACCGGCGCCTCACGCCCCTTTCCGATTTCGACCACGCCCAACGC
>CBDUIC010000222.1:0-6218 GCA_965367245.1 uncultured bacterium
GAGGGGGCGCCGGGGGCCCTCGGGGCGCTGGGAGAGGGCGAAGACGACCCCGATCTCGACGCGCTGATCGAGGCGCTGGAGGCGCGGCTCGGCGACGGCGCGGAGGAGGCCGACGAGGCGGAGGTGGGGGAGTCGGCGGCGGAGCTGCTGCAGGGCATGACCCAGGCCGCCAGCGACGGTGCACTGCAGACCGACCAGGTGGCTCAGCACCTCGAGCGCTTCCTGCCGGGGGTGGGGTGGTCGAGCGCACCGGGGCAGCTCGAGCTCACGCTGCTGGGGCGGATGGAGAAGCTCGCTGCGTTGTTGGGGCAGCTGCCCGAGCTCAAGCGCCTGGCGGATGCGCTGGGGCGCCTGGAAGACGCGACCCGCAAGGAGGGCAAGCAAGACGGCGGGCGGGAGGAGGTCGTCGGCGTGCGCTTCGGGGGCGACGTGCGCACGGCGCTGCCCGCGGAGCTCGGGCTGCTGGGCGATCCCGATCTGGAAGACCTGTTCTACAGCCGGATGGTGGAGCATCGGCTGGTGAGCCTGGAGCTGGCGGGGGCTGGCGACGAGGGCAGCGCCCGTGGGGAGCGGCGCGGGCCGATCATCGCGTGCATCGACACGTCGGCCTCGATGGAAGGCGCTCCCGAGCTGGCGGCGAAGGCCCTGGTGCTGGCGGTGTGCCGATCGGCGGTGCCCCGCGGGAGGGTGGTCCACCTGTTGCTGTTCGGAGGGCCCGGGGAGAAGACGGAGATTCGCATTCGGCGAGGGCTCGGCGGGCTCGAGGGCATGCTGCAGTTCCTCGAGTCGGCCTTTCACTCCGGCACCGACTTCGACGGCCCGCTGGTGCGGGCGCTGGAGCTCCTCGACGAGCAGCAGCTCGATCTCGCCGACATCCTGGTGGTGACCGACGGGCTGTGCCGGGCCCATCCCGACGTGGTGAAGCAGGTCGACGACGCCAGGGAGCGCCGCGGGGTGCGGGTGTGGAGCGTGGTGCTGGGCAACGACGACCCACGCGGGGTGGCGCCGTTCTCCGACACGGTGCTCCACGTCGATCCACGGCAGCCGAAGGGGGCGGGCCCGATGCTGCGCACCCTGACGCGCAGGTAGCTGCGGTCAGCGGAGCATGAGCGGTGAGTCGGGCCCGACCGGAAGGCCCAGCAGGTACCAGCCGACCAGCATGATCGCCCAGCCGACCAGCAGCCAGCTCGCGTAGGGGATCAGGTAGCTCAGCACGGTGCCGACCCCGGCCTTCTTGGGATCGACCTCGGCCACCCAGCCCAGCAGCACCGGGAAGAAGGGGTACAGCGGGCTGACGCAGTTCGTGATGGAGTCACCCACCCGATACAGCAGCTGGGTGAAGGCGGGGTGCAGGCCGAGCCCCATGAACATCGGCACGAAGATCGGCGCGAAGATGGCCCACTTCGCGCTGGCGCTGCCCATGAACAGGTTGGCGATGGCCACGACCACGACGAAGGCAAGGAAGAAGGGCACGGGCATCTGCTCCATCCCCATCAGCCGGAGCACATCGGCCCCCCGCACCGCGACGACCTCGTCGAGGTGAGCCCACTGGAACGCGCGGATGAACTGGGCGATGACCAGCACCAGCACGATGTAGCCGCCCATGCGCTTCATGGCGTCGGTCATCCACTCGACGATCTGGTCGGCCCGCTCGAGCGTGCCCGCGACCTTGCCGTAGACCACTCCGCCCAGCACGAACAGGGTGAACAGGATGGGCACCAGGCCCTTGAAGAACGGGCTGCGCCACACCATGGCGGGGTCGGGGTCGGGGTGCCGGAGCAGGCCGGCCTCGGGCACGATGGTGAGCAGCCACAGGGTGGTCCCGACGATCAAGGCAGCGGTGGTGAGGCCCAGGGCGCGCCACTGCACGGGGGTGAGGGGCTCGACCTCGCCGGTGACGGCGCCTCCTGGTGGCGGGCCGAGGCGAGGCGTGGTGTAGCGGTGGGTGACCCAGGTGCCGAGCAGGCTGAGGAACACCACGCTGGTGGCCATGAAGTACCAGTTGCAGAAGACGTTGACCTCGGGATTGCCCCCGGTGGCGGCGTTGGTCAGCGCCATGGCGAGCACGTCGGTGCCGGCGGGGAGCAGGTTGGCCGTGAACCCCGCGGTGGCGCCGACGTAGCCGACCAGCAGCCCTGCGACGGGGTGGCGCCCCAGCTGCTTGAAGATGGCGGCGGCCAGGGGAGGGATGACCACGATGCCGGCGTCGCTGCCGATGTTGCCGCAGGCCCCCAGGGCGAACAGCACGGGGACCACGCTCCAGGTGGGCACCGCCGCGACGATGGCCCGCATGGCCACGGGGATCAGCCCGGTGCCCTCGGCCACCGCGACCCCCATCAGCATCACCAGGACCAGCCCCAGGGGCTCGAAGTGGGCGAAGTTGTCGACGAGCTCCAGCACGAACCACTGCAGGCCCGCGGCGCTCAGCAGGGAGCGAACCCGGGTGGGCGGGGGCCGATTGGTGACCTGCACCTCGTAGGTTCCCGGGGGGACGTCTCCCACCTCGAGGGCCGCCAGCTCGCTGCGTGCGACGCTGCGCTCGGCCACCACGGTGTCGCCCTGGCGCACCTGCAGCTGCAGATCGGCCAGGCGCGAGCTCGCCGACGCGGCGGACAGGTCGAGGGTGGCGGGCAGGGCCACCGTGCGACCCGGCGTGCGCTCGCCGTCGACGGTGGTGGTGAGCAGCTGGGTCTCGGGCCGGGCGACCGTCGCGCCGTCGAGGGCGGCCGACAGCCCGATGACCAGCACGAACAAGCCGCAGAACAGCCAGAAGGGGTGCGGGAGCTTGTTGCCCCCCCACTCCACGAAGTCCAGGGCCTTGTCGGTCAAGCTCGCCACGTCGCCTCCGGGGCGCCCCCCTATCGGCTTGGGGAGTGGCCCGCGCAGAAGGTAGGGTCCCAGAGGGGAGTGGGAGATGGGGACCTGGCTGCTGGTGGCGCTCGTCGCGTGTAGCGATCCGTCCGAGCTGGTGGAGGAAGCGCTGGCGCCTCCACCGCCGCGGGAGGGGCCGGGGGTGCTGCATGTCGATTTTCCCGTGGTCCCCCTGGAAGCCAAGCCGGGTCAGCGCGTGCTGGCCCCCACCCAGGAGGCGGTCGAGCGGGCGCTACGCGAACGCGATGGAGCCATCGTGTTCTACGGCGGCACGCTCCGGTCGGTCGACGAGGCGGAGGCCAGCGTGCGCGGCGAGGCGGGCACGTCGACCGTTCCGAACGCGGCGATCATCGAGCTGCCGGCCGAGGTCGAGGTGGTGGCGGGCGAGGTGGTGCTGGGTGCGTGGGACCACGGGTCGGGGCTGCATCGAGCCCTCGTGCTCGAGGGCGGCACGGCGCCGCGGGTGCGCTACCTCGATCGAAGGGAGCAGGTCGCTACCTGGGTGAAGGGCAGCTTCCGGGCGGTGCGTCAGCCCTTCGACCCGGGCAGCGCGGTCGCCTGTGGCACCGGTCGACGGCGGCACGCGCTGGTGGTGCGTCGACAAGGGGAGCGGCTGCTGCTGAGCGGCTTCGCCAGCAAGCTGATCGCCGCCGATGTAGCGGACTGCGACGCGGTCCCCATCCATCCCGAGGTGGAGAAGGGGGAGGTGGTCTGGGTGCCGAAGATCGGCCGCTACGTGCAGGGGGAGGTCGTGGCCGTCGACGAGGGCCGGGTGTCGGTGCGCACGACGTGGGGCGGGCGGAGCACGGTCGATGCCTACCCGATGCTGGATGTCGCGAAGGGCTGGCCGTCGCACGAGGCGGGAGCGCCGACGGTGCCATAAGGCTCGCCACGAGGCGGGTGGATGGCGAAGGGGCCGATGTGGATGATCCTGGCGACGCTCGCCTTCACCGGCATGGTGACGCTGGTGAAGATCGGGCGGGTCGAGCTGGGCTATGGGCCGCTGGAGCTGATGGTGTGGCGCGCCCTCGCCGGCATCCCGCTGGTCTGGGCGCTGACGGGCATGGCGGTGCGGGTGCATCGGGTCGACCTGATGCTGCTCCGCTGCCTGTTCGGCTTTGGCGCGATGTTCAGCTTCTTCAGCGCCGCGCGCGGTCTGGGCGTTGGGGAGCTGTCGGTGATCGTCAAGCTGCAGCCGATCCTGGTGGCGATGCTGGCCCCGCTGGCGCTGGGGTCGGGGGAGCGGTCGGATCGACGGGTGGTCGGCGCGTTGCTGCTGGGCATGGCCGGCACGGTAGCGCTGCTGTGGCCCGACCTGCGTGAGGCCCGCCTGTCGGCCCACGTGGGGGCCGCGTTGTGGGCGGTGTCGGCCGCGTGCTGCTCATCGGTGGCCCACACCACGCTGCGCGCGCTGGGCCCGACCGAAGACAGCCGGGTGGTCGTGTTCTGGTTTCAGCTCGCGACGGGGGCGGGGGCGCTGTTGCTGTTGCCCGTCGAGGGCGGCATGCACCTACCACCGGCGCCCTGGGCCTGGGCGACCGTGCTGGGGGTGGGGGTGTTCGCGGCCCTCGGCCAGCTGTTGATGACCCGCGCCTACCAGGTCGAGCGCGCCGCGCGGGTGGCGGCCGCCAGCTACGCGGCGCCCCTGTTCGGGTTCCTCAGCGACGTGGTGTTCTTCGGCAACACGCCGGGTCCTCATGCCCTGTTCGGCACGGTGCTGGTGCTGTGCGGCGGGGCGCTGGTGCTACGCCGCGCGTGACACGACCACGACCTCGTCGGGCCCCAGCGCGCGGTGGATGCGGCGCACGGTGTCGCTGGTGAGCACCGCTCCGGCCGGGACGAGCACGTCGCCGTCTGTGCCGAGCACGGCTTCCGCCAGCACCGCGCCTTCTTGCAGGTCGGTGACCTTGTGGCGCATGTCGTCGATGCGCAGGGTGTGGGCCCACACGCTCATCGAGAAGGTGTCGGCCACCAGGCGCCGCCCGTAGGTGGCATCGCGGATGTGCGCGATGTCGGGTGTGGGCAGGCCCAGGGAGAAGGTGAGGCCGTCGCGGCTCGCAGCGCGCTTCATGGCACCACCGGCCGTGTTCGCGAACTCCTGGACGGCATCGCGCATCATGTCGATCCCGAGGTCTTCGCCGAACAACAACACCGAGAGGGCTCCGGCAGAGGCGAGGTCGAAGCCAAGTCCCAACACCACCTCGGCGTTGTGAGTAGGCAGCGCGAGATGGATCTCGGCACATAGCTCCAGGGGGAGCCCGGGGTTGGCGGGCTCGGCGGTGAGGCCGAGGCCGAGCATCCCGGCGAACTCGGAGGCCAGCAAGGAATCCAGGCGGGCCATCGACGTGGCCGACCACGCGGTGAACGACGATCCGTCGTCGTCGCCCGACACACCCTCGAGGGCCAGCGCCATGAGCGCGAGAGCGACCTCCTCTCCGGTGGCGTCGGCCGGGATCATGCTGTGGGCACCCTCGGGGAGCGACGCGCCCGGCTCACCGACCACCATGCAGGGAGGGTCGCCGCAGCCAGGGCCCGACAGGATGGGATGGGCCCAGCCCCAGCTCGCGGGGTCGACCAGCGCCACGGAGGGGGGGTCACAGGCCGCGATGAGCGTGAGCTCGGAAGCGTCGGCGACTCGCTCGGTGCGCAGCCCGAGCTTGTCGAGCAGCTCCCGAAGGCGGGGCCATGCATCCGCGTCAGCTGCGGCGATCATGACGTACATCAGGCAGCCTTGGCGGCGATGCTCGTGGCCGCGCTGATGAGGAGCTCGGGCTTGAAGGGCTTGACCAGCCAACCGGCAGAGCCCAGCGCACGCGCCTTCTTGATCATGTCGGGCTGGCCTTCGGTGGTGAGCATCACCACCGGGGTGCCCTTGGCCGGCTTCTTCTGAAGCTGCTCGAGGAACTCGAGGCCGTTCATGCGCGGCATGTTGACATCGCAGACGATCAAGCCGGGCTGGATGCCACTGTCGAGCTTCTCGCAGGCATCCTGCCCGTCGCGTGCCTCCGCGACCTCGAAGCCGGCGCCGGTCAGGGCGCGCTTGACCTGCATGCGGATCATGGTGGAGTCATCGATGACCAGGACGAGCATTCCCATGGAGTCTCCCTCGGTGGAGTGCGAAGTGATGACTCCCTGTCGGCTCCGGGGCCCGCTGAGTTGAGTGACGCAGGGGCCGTCGACCCGCTGGCGGATGCCCTGCCTGGCGGAGCGGCTGCGAAGGCCACGGGTAGGAGCCAAGGGAAACCCAAGGTATGGCCGTACCTTCGTTGCGATGGGCGAGGTTACACGCCCGTGTCGGGAGACCACCAACCCCGGAGATCGCCAGGAGGATCGCACCGGATGGTCAG
>CBDUIC010000223.1:0-5849 GCA_965367245.1 uncultured bacterium
GCGCCATCCCCATCGTAGTCGACGCTCAGCACCGGCGCCGTCGCCTCGCCGTAGTCGGTCGGCGCCGACCACAGCCCGCCCACCTCGTCGAGGGCGTACAGCAGCTCTTGCGTCCGACAGTACGGGTAGTTCGGCGAGTCGTAGACGTAGCCCAGCTCGCAGGCGGCGTGCACCAGCACCGTGTCGCGGCCGTCACCGTCGGGGTCGGTCGTGTACACCGCGAACGGCTCGTCGCCCGGTGCCTCCACCCGCTCCACCTCGGCCCAGCCCGCCGCGCCCGTGCGGTAGCGCACCACGTGCGCGTCGGTGAGGGCCACTACCTCGGCCACCCCGTCGCCATCGGTGTCGCCCGCCGCCAGCGCACGCACCGCGTCGGTCGCGACCTCCGGCCCTGGCGCCAGCCCGCCCGCGCCATCGTCGTCGAGCCACCGCAGCCCGCCTCCGGCCAGCGCCACCAGCTGCTCGTCGTCGCCGTCGCCGTCGCCGTCGAGGGTCAGCCCCAGCTGGGACACCCCCGCCATCCGCAGCGGCGCCGCCCCCGACCCGGGATGCACCACCAGCTCAAGCCCCTGCTCGAGGACCAACAGGTCGATCTGGCCGTCACGGTCGAGGTCCATCAACGCCAGGTCGACGACCGGCGGGCCGCTCGGAAGCCAGGTCGTGCCCGCATGGAACGCCCCGGCACCCGCTCCCCCCAGCGTGAACACCTCCCCGGTCACCGCGTCGCCGTACACCACGTCGAGCCGCCCATCTCCGTCGACGTCGCCCGCCGCGAAGGCCCCCAGCTGCTCTACCCCCCGCTGCAGCGTCACCTCGTCGCCGGCCCCCAGCGGGTCCCGCACCATCCGCAGGTCGCGGTCCACAACGACCACATCGGTCGTGCCATCGCCGTCGAGGTCGGCCGGTCGGGTCGCCACCAAGCGGTGGGACGTGGGGTGCAGCGTGGCCACGCTCACCGCTGCGCCCGTCGCGCCTTCGTCCCACAGCACCGCGCCATCCTCAGCGACCAGCAGCCCCGGCCCTCCACCCAGCACCGCCACCGAGAAGCCCGCGTGGTAGGGCAGGGACACGCTCGGCCCATAGCCTTCCTCCCCCGTCGTCTTCCACAAGCCCGTGTCCGACGTGTCGGGGTCGCGGACTACGCCCTTCGCCTGCCGCGCCCGCAGATAGATCGGGAACGAATACGACTGCTGCAGCAGGTCGGGCAGCCCGTCGCCTGTGGCATCGAGAAAGCCCACGTGGAAGGCGTTCATTCCGCCGTCGATCAGCGGAGCCGGCGGCCGCAGGGCCCCCGCTGCGTCGCGCTCCAGCCAGTAGGCCTCTCCCAGGGTCGTGCGCGACGCCGACAGGTCGAGGTCGCCGTCGCCGTCGATGTCGGCCTCGACGAACACCTGCAGCGTGTCACCCACCAGCGGTGGCTCCGCCGTCAGCCCCCCCGCACCGTCGCTGCGACGCAGCTCCAGCCCTGCCAGCGTCGACACCAGCAGGTCGTCGTCGCCGTCTCCCTCGAAGTCCACCACGTGCATCGCCAGCACCCGCGTGGGCTCCGTGTGCAGCACCGCCCCCAGCGAGCGCCCCAGCCCCTGCCGGCAGGTCAGCGCCTCGAAGGTCGCCGTGCACACCTCTGGGACGCCGTCTGAGTCGAGGTCGACGAACTGCGCGCTCTCAGCCACCGGGTCGCGCACCAGCGGCATCACCGGCCCCGGCGTCGCCCCCGCCACCCCGTAGTGCACGCCCTGGCCCGCCCCCAACACCACGTCGAGCACGCCGTCGCCATCGACATCGACCACCGCCACCGCCGACGTGTCGACCACCAGCGGGGTCGCCAGCGCCCGTGCCCACATCCACCACATGCTGCCCCCCGGAGGGCGCCAGCGTACCCGTCAGCGTCGACGGCCCGCCACCCCGATCAGCCCCAGCAGCCACACCCCCGCGGCCGCGCCGCCCAGCGCATCACAGCCCAGCCCGCGTGGCGCCGGCTCCTGCTCCACCCAGCCCGACCGGTTCCCCGCCAGGTCGACCGTTCGTACCCGCACGAAGTAGTCGGTGTCGTGGTCGTAGTCGGCGACGTTCGTGTCGCACAGGCTCTGCCCGACCATGGCCGAGTCGTACATCCCCAGCACCCGCTGCGCGTCGGAGAACGCGTCGTCGGTGGCGATCTCGATCTCGTAGTGCTCCCCGGGCATCGCGCCTTCGAGCTCCAGCAGCAGCAGCTTCTCCGTGCCCCACTCCGAGGTGCTGCGCTCCCGCTCGACCAGGAACGAGGGGTCGGCCGGGGCCGTGGTGTCGTCGACGCCCTCCACCGTGAACGACAGCCCGTAGTCGGCCCCGATCACGTCGTAGGCACCGGCGGGCAGCGGCTGCTCGGGCACCATCACCGCGTGGCTGAAGTCGCTCGTCGCCGTGAACGCGACCGGCGCACCGCTGGCGTCGAGGAGCTCCAGCTCCACCTCGTCGGCAGAGCCTCCCGTGTAGGCCACGGCGATCTCCACGTTCGGAGGCACGGCCAGGTCTCGCACGTTGGCGTCGTGGACCCCCCACATGCACGACAGGGCCAGGGCGTTGGGGGCAAGGGCGAGCAGGGTCAGCATGAGCATCCTCCGGAGTCCATGGAGTCCACACAAAGCAAGCCTCGTGCCACCGAGGCCAGCAGCGGATCTTCGCCCTCCCGCCGGGCTGAGGCGCCACCGCATCACGACATCGCTGTCGCTACCAGCTGCGCCCGTTGTGGGTCTCCCCGTGGCAGCTTCCCGTGCAGGTGCCATCGACGTAGCTCACGGGCAGGTCGAGCTGCACGTCGCCGTCGACGTGCAGCGACGCGTCGACGATGCCTCCGGCGGCGTCGACGGTGAGGCCGTGGCAGTCGGCGCACACGAAGCCCTCGTCGAGGTGGTCTTCGTGGCGGCCCGACATGCCGCGCCAGCCCGCGTCGTTGGTCTGGTCGGGGTGGCAGCTGCGGCAGTCACGGGGACCGTCGGTGTGCTCGATCGACCCGTCGACCTGCCCGTCGCCATGGCAGTACACCGTGCAGCTCTGGCCGCTCCAGCTTCCGCCCGTGGCCAGGCCCGACAGGGTGACCTCGGCCTGGCCCGGGGTGTCGTCGTCGAACAGGTGGCCCGCGAACAGCGCACTCGTGGGGACCACGTGACAGGTGCTGCAGTCAATGGGGGCGTGGTCCACCGAGCCCTCGGGGCCCAGGTGCTCGGTGTGGGGCTGGTAGACCTGGTCGGCGCGGTCGACCGCGTCGTCGATCCCCTCGGGGGGCGCGCCGGTCGTGCTGTCGACGCCACCGTGGCAGAAGGTGCAGCTCACCTCCCAGCCCTCACCGTGGCAGCTGTGGCAGGCCGGGCCGAGGTCGCCCTGGAGCTGGTCGCCGTGGCACGAGCGGCAGTCGGCTTCCGTCTGGAACTTCGCCGCCATCCCGTGCACGTCGGGCAGCGCCCAGTCGTCGGGGTGGTAGCGCCCCCCGGTGCCCGTCGGCTCGGTCGCGCAGTCGCCGTCGGCCCCGTCGAGCACCCACTGGCGCACGACGGCCACGACCTCGGCGTCGAGGGCGCCCGTCGGCGGCATCACCGCCCCCTCGTCCGACGCCTGGGTGCCCTCCAGCTTGCGCACCAGCAGCGACCCATCGGCGTCGCCCGGGGCCACCAGCACCTCGCCGTAGGCAGCCGACACCACGTCGACCAGGGCCGCGTGGGGATCGGTCTCCAAGTCGAGGCCACCGGCCGCTGCCCCCGCGGAGTGGCAGCTCGTGCAGTCCACCAACACCTGCTGCACCGCGCACCAGCCGTCGCCCTCGACCGTGCCTCCGCCCCCCTCGTGCCCCACAAAGATCGCGTCGTCGCAGGCCAGCAGCATGAGCAGCCACAACATAGGCGCCTCCCCGCACTACCTAGCCGCTCCGCGCCTCGAGGCGATAGGAGGGCCGCCCAGGGGGGACCATGACCACGCCCAGCTACGCCGGTCGCACCGCGCTCATCACCGGAGGCAACGCCGGCCTCGGCCTGCAGTTCGCCCGACAGCTCGGCGCTGCCGGCTGCACGCTGATCCTCGTCGCCCGTCGCAAGGAGAAGCTCGACGCCGTCGCCGACGAGCTACGGGCCGCCCACGGCGTCGACGTGCACCCCCTCGTCGCCGACCTGTCCGACCCCGACGCCCCCCGCGCCCTCGAGGAGGCCGTCACCGAGCTCGGCCTCACCGTCGACGTGCTCGTCAACAACGCCGGCGCCTCCGGCCCCCACCTCCTCGACGACCGCGACTGGGCCGCCCAGGCCCGCTTCTTCGAGCTGATGGTCACCTCCGTCGCCCACATGTGCCACCGGTTCGTGCCCGGCATGAAGGACCGCGGCTACGGCCGGGTCGTCAACGTCGCCTCTGTCGCCGGTCGCGTCTCCCGAGCCGCCGGAGGCAACTACGGCCCCGCCAAGGCCTACGTCATCGCCATGTCCGAAGAGCTCGCCCTGCTCCTGCACGGCACCGGCGTGCACGTCAGCGCCCTGTGCCCTGGCTTCACCCACACCGAGTTCCACGAGGTCGGCGGCCTGCAAGACATGAAGGCCCGCCTGCCGAAGTGGATGTGGTACGACGCCGACGTCGTCGTCGCCGAGGGCCTCGCGGGGGTCGAGGCCGGGCGCTCCGTGCAGATCAGCGGCCGCCTGTACCGCTGGGCCGACCCCCTCCTCCGCGCCTGGTGGCTCGCCCCCTTCCGACGGCTCGCCAGCCGCTAGCTCTACCAGCGCTCCCGCAGCCACGTCAGCGCCCGCCGCCGCCGCTTGTAGACTGCGTCACGTGCTCGCGACCAGGTCGCCTCGTCGACGGCCTTCCGTGGCCCCCCAGCCACCTCCGCCACCATCGCCGACACCGACTCCTCGCGAAGGAACAGCCGCGTGAGGACCTCCCGATGACTCGCCGGCGCCAGGGGCAGCAGCACCGCCAGCCGGCGAAGGTCGAGGGCCTCTTCCCGCCAGCTCGACGGGCAGGCGAGCTGCCCCTCCTCGAAGGGCACCGTGCGCCGCCGCCGCAGGTAGTCGATCGCCAGGTTGCGAGCGACCCGCCGTGCATACGCCGTCGGGCAGTCCACCCCCTCCGCCGACAGCGTGCGCAGCCGCGCCTCCTGCTCCAGCTCCTGCCGCACACACACCGGCACCGCCCGATACCGCACCGACCCCAGCAACGGGGAATGAACCATGAGACCTCCACACCCCTCGGTTGTAGGGGCTGTGAAGGGATGCGTCCGACGGCCGGTTTACAGCGTGAAAACCAGCCCGCGACGCACAGCGTCGTAGGCCGATGACCTCGATCAGAACGATGCCTCGGTGGCCTACGCGTCCTGGTGCAATAGGAGGGCGCATGACCCAGCTGCTCGACACCGTCGATCATCGCCGCTTCCTGCAGTTGGCCCTCAAGCGGCGGGGGCTGGCGGCCAAGGAGCTGGCCGCGGCCATCGGTCGCTCCCGCCCCTGGCTGTCGCTGATGCTCGCCGGCCAGCGGCCCCTCGATCCCGAGCTGGTCGCTCCCCTCGCCGACGCGCTGGGCCTCGACGACACCGAGCGCACCCACCTCGCCAGCCTGGTCGACCTCGAGGCGGCTTCCCCCCGGGCACGCCGCAACGCCTGGGCCACCATCCTCGCAACCCGCGCCCAGCGCACCTCCCCCCAGCTCCTCGAGGAGACGGCCCAGGCCTTCTCCCGGTGGTGGGTGCTGGCCATCGCCGAGCTCGCCGAGTGCGACGGCTTCCGCCCCGACCCGCGGTGGATCGCGCGCACCCTCGTGCCCCCCATCACCGAGGCCCAGGCCGAGCAGGCCCTCCGCACCCTCCTCGACGTCGGCGTGCTCGCCCCCGACGAGCA
>CBDUIC010000224.1:0-5838 GCA_965367245.1 uncultured bacterium
CACCGACACGGACACCGACACCGACACCGACACCGACACCGACACCGACACCGACGTCGACTCGGCCGACACCGGTCCGACCGCCGACACGGGTGTCGGGCCCTCCACCTGCCTCGACCCGCGGGGGCCGCTGCTCGCCATCATCGACCAGCAGTTCGCGACGGTCGATCTGACCACCGGTGAGGCGGTTCCCAACGGCGTGGTGCTCAGCCAGCCCGTCTACGAAGTCACCCAGGCCCCCGACGGCACCTGGGTCGGCCTGCGGGTCGAGGCGAACGTCGCCTACCTGGTCTCGGTCAGCCTGTGCACCGGGCAGGTCGACGACATCGCGGCCCTCACCGACGTGGGGGGCGCCTCCATTCCCCTCGCCGAGGGGCTGATGGTCGACGGCGCCGGCACCGCCTGGGTCACCTACAGCGCCCTGCCGGATGCCCGGTCCGAGCTCGTGGCCCCCCTCGACCTGTCGACGGGGCAGACCACCGCCCCCGGCGTCGGCGTCAGCACCGGGGACGGAGACGACCTGTTCGGCGACCTGTGGGCTCTCGATGCCGAGTTCGTCGGCAACGCTTGGACCACGGTCCTCGGGCCCCTCGACCCCCTCACCGGGCAGCTCACGCCGGTGACCAACCAGGCCCTGCACATCACCACGGCCGTGTGGGTCGCGGGGGATGTCTATGCCTACAGCCACCAGTTCGGAGCCGTCCAGGAGTCGCTGCTCAAGCTGAACCCCTCCACCGGCCAGGTCACGACGGTCGGTGCGTTCGACCCCTCCGGCCTGTTCGTCGGCGGCGTCACCGAGCTGATCTGGCTCGGCGAAGAGCTGTGCTGCGACCCCACCGTCTGTGAAGATGAGCGCGGTCCCGTCATGGCCGTGGTCGACGATCAGCTCGCGGAGGTCGACACGACCACGGGGGAGGCATGGCCCACCGGGGCGGTGCTCACCGAGTCGGTCTACGAGCTCACCCGCGCCGAGAGCGGAACCTGGTACGGCCTACGTCGTGACCCCTACACGACCTTCCTGGTGACGGTCGATCTGTGCACCGGGCTGGTCACCGATGTCGCCGATCTGGTCGACGCGTTCGGGGTGCCGATCCCATTCGCCGAGGGCCTGATGGTCGACAGTGTGGGCACGGCGTGGCTCACCTACAGCGAGCAGCCCGACTTCCGCTCCGACCTGATCGCGCCCCTCGACCTCGCCTCGGGCCAGACCCTGGCCGCCGGGGTGGCGGTGAGCACCGGTGATGGAGACGACCTGTTCGGTGACCTGTGGTGCCTCGACGCCGAGCAGGTGGGAGGGGGCTGGAACACGGTCCTCGGACCCATCGACCCGCTGACCGGTGCGCTCACGCCGCTGGCCAGCGAGTCGATGCAGATCACCACCGCGGTGGTGCATGCCGGTCAGGTGTTCGCCTACACCCACCAGTCGGGTCCCATCCAGGAGTCGTTGGTAGAGGTGGACCCCTCCTCCGGCGCGGTCACCGCCGTCGGCCTGTTCGACCCAGCGGGCAACTACGTCAACGGCGCCGCAGAGCTATTCACCACCGACGAGCCCCTCTGCTGCGACCCCTGAGGCGGTGCCGACCAGCGCGTCGAGGCTGGTCTGCCAGCGGGCCTCGATGCGCGCAGGGTCGGGTGGCGTGCGCAGCGGGGCCAGGCCCCAGCGGTGCGCCCGCCCGTCCCATCCTGCGGTGAGCACCACGTCGGTCGCGAAGTCGACGGTGGCCACCTGGGCGTCGTGGATGCCCTCCAGCACCGCCAGCAGCTCGCCGGTGTCGGTGGACCACACCCTGGCGATGCCATCGAGGTGGCCTGTCGCCGCGAGCTGGCCGTCGGCCGACAGGGCCACGTCGCGCAGCCCGACCGGCGCTCTCCACGACAAGGCCTGAGCCTCCTCGCGCCACAGCGTGAGGGACCCGTCGGGGGTCGCCAACAGGATGTGGCTGGCGTCGTGGTCGAGGGCGAGGCGATGGCTGCCCGGGAAGGTGCCGACCACCTCGTCGTCGGCGGCGGCGTACACGCGGCGCACCTCGCCGTCTTCCCCCAGCACCACCCCGACGCTGTGGCCCTGGTCGGTGTCGATCAGCCGGTAGGGGCGTGGCCGAGGCTGCTCGTCGGCCCGCAGTCTCCACAGCAGGGTGCGCCCGTACAGCGCGCAGTGGCCCACGCCGTCGAGCACGAGCAGCCGCTTGCAGTTGGCACCGGCTGCGCGGCCCGGAGGAGGGGGGAGGGGGGCCCCGTCGCTCAGGCCGAAGCGCAAGGGCATGGGGTCGGAAGGGTGCGACACCCACAGCGCGTCGTCACTCAGGGCCACCCACTTCGCGACCCCCGCGCCCAGGTCGATGTCGAGGCGCCGCTGGGCGGTGTGGCTGTCGAGCAAGACCACCTGGCCATCCCCGCTACCGAGCGCGACCAGGGAGCCGTCGGGGGAGAGGGCGGCCGTGCCGATCCCCGCGTCGAGCTGGACGGTAGGCGCGAGCTCCGGCTGCACCACATGGCGCAGGCCCTCCTCCCACCGCACCAGCCCGTCGTCTGCCCACCGTGCTCCCTGCCACCGTGCATCGAGGCGCAGCCCACCGTGCCCGTGGCGCACGTCGACGAAGCGACCTCCTGGCTCGACGCCCTCCACCCAGACCCAATCGAGGTCGGGGCGGCCGCGGATGGAGCGGATGCGGCCGATGCCCAGGGGCAGCACCCACTGCATCTGCCCCTCTTCGTCGAAGGCCACCAGGCGGTCGGCGTCGCTGACCACGAGTCGGTCGGCCGCCCACCCGATGCTGCGGGGGCCTGGCCCCAGCCCCTCGAGCACGACCTCCCGCACGGTGTCGTCACCCAGGTACAGGGCGCGCCCGTCGGGGCAGGCCAGCCAGGCACCATGGGGGCCGAGGGCGGCCGTGGGCAGCAGCTCGCACGGCGCCGGGAGGCTCTGGGCCAGGTGGGGCGCGTACCAGCGTGCCTCGGTGGGGGACCACGCGACGGCCTGCGATCCGTGACGGGTGGCGTAGCTGTGGAAGAACGCATCGTGGCGAGGCTCACCGACATCGGGCACCCACACGACCTCCCCGACCCGGCTCACCCACGTGCCCCCGGCCTCGGGGGACACGTCGTCGTCGAGGTCGTGGGGCAGGCAGGACTCGGCCGTTCCCCCGAAGCGGTAGCGCCCGTCGCACGGCACCTCGCGCTGGTCGAAGATGGGGGGCGGGGTAGCCGCAAAGGCCATGCGGGCCCCCTGGGCGCGGGGGCTGGGGCGCAGGGCGTAGGCGTGCTCTGCGAGGACCTCGCTGTCGGCGCGCAGGCCGGAACGCACCGCTGCGACGGCCTGGCGCGTCAGGGCGGCGGCGAGCACGTCGTCGGCGACGGCTTCGGCGGCGATGGCACGGTCGCGCTCCCGAACGATCTCCACCGTGGCCAGCGACGCCGCGACCCCCGCTCCGGAAGCGAGGGCCGCGGCGACGCCGAGGGGCCAGCGGTAGCGGTGCAGGGCTCGGCCGAGGCGCTGCCACGGGCTGTAGGCATGGGCACCCACGACCCGACCATCGAGGTAGGCCTGCAGGTCGTCTGCCAGAGCAGAGGCATCGGCGTAGCGCTCGCCCGCGGGGGCGGTGGCGTGGTCAGCCACCGCTCTCAGCTCCGGTGGCCCCTCCCCACCGACGAGCTCCCGCAGCGTCGCGCCGAGGGCATAGACGTCGGCTTGCGGCCCTGCGGGCTCGCCCCGTGCCTGCTCGGGGCTCATGTAGCCAGGGGTGCCCACGACCGCGCCGAGCACCTGGTCTTCCTCGAGGCGCACGGCCAGCCCCCAGTCGACCACCTGCGTCTCGCCAAAGGGGCCGACCATGATGTTGTCGGGCTTGAGGTCTCGGTGGACCACGCCCCTGGCGTGGGCGAAGGCCACCGCGCGCGTCGCCGCCAGCAGGTGCCGGAGCCGCTCGGCCACCGACAGCCCAGCAGCCGCCGCGGCCAGGGTGCGGCCACGCACCAGGCGCATCGTGTAGAACAGCGCCCCGCTGTCGTCGGTGCCGACGTCGAGGGCGGAGACGATGCCGGGATGGTCGAGCCCCGCGGTGAGGCGCGCCTCGCGGAGCAGTCGCTCGGTGCGCGGCCCGGAGGCCAGCTCGGGACGGATGCGCTTGCGCGCGACTTCGCGCTGCAGGTGGGCGTCGTAGCAGCGCACGACCTCGCCCATGCCCCCCGCTCCCAGCGGGCCCCGGTCGTCGTAGCGGCGCGGCGACAGCGAACCGGGCGCCGCCTCACGGCCGCTGTCGCCTTCGGCGTCGTCGCTCCAGCCCCCGCCCGAGTCGCTCACGTGCGGTCGCTCACCCGGTCGCGAGGACCGAGCCGGAGCTCCAGCAGGCCCCTGCCCGACGGCGACACCAGGTCGGAGCGGTAGGCGTGCTGCACGAGCTTGCGTCGCAGCCTCGAGAGCACCGCGTCGAGGCGCTTTCGCAGCTGATGATCATCGGCGGGGCGAGGCCACAGCTCGCGCGCCACCGTGGCCCACTCCATGGGCACGCCCGCCAGGGCGAGCTCGGTGATCAGCTGCGCCTGCTTGCCGGTGATCACCAGCACGGGGCGCCCCGCAGCGCAGACGTGCACGGTGTCGTAGAACACCAGCAACTCGAGCGGGTCGAGGGGGCTCACGGTCGCCGAGGCTCCAGAGCGCGCCAGGCGCACGCTGCGGGCCTCGAAGGTGTGCCCGTCGACCTCGAAGCAGTCGCCCTCGCTCAGCTCGGTCACCTCGTGCTCGCCCAGCTGCAGGCGCCAGCCGGCACCCACGCGCCACAGCCTCGCCGCTGCCTGGGGCACCAGCCTCCATTCCACGTGGGGCTCGGGCTCCGCCACCACCGACGCCGCGTCATGCAGCAGGGGGACCTCGCCGTCGGCCCACACGAGCCCCAGCATCGTCTCGGGCAGCCCGAGGTCGACCACGCTCAGGGCCGTGTTGGGGGCCAGCTCGATGTGAAGCCCTGCGCGCAGGGCCACCTCGCCGAGGGTCTTGCCGTCGACGGTGAACCGGCGCCGCAGGGCCAGCAGCCGCAGGCCACCCTTGCGCAGGCTCACCAGGGCGTGAGCCTCGCTCACAGCGCTGTCGTCGATGCGCAGCGCGGCGGTGTCGAGCCGCCCGACCAGTGCCCCGTGCCCCAAGGTGACCCGGCGGGTGCCGTGGGGTCGGTGCACGTCGATGGTGACGGTGGGGCCCTGCAGCTCGGTCATGGCGGCAGCTAACGCCCGAATGCCCCGCGCGCAGCGTGATAACGGGGACCATGATCTGGCTTCTGCTCGGCTGCTCGCCCGCCCCGGTCGCCCTCGGCGACGACACCGCAGCGACGTGCGACCCCACCGCCGACCTCGCCGCAGCGACCGAGGCCACCGCTCGCTACGTCGACGTGTCGGTCGCCGAGGCCGATGGCTACGTCGCCACCGGCCCCTGCGATGCCGACGCCGACGGGGCCGCCATGGGCATCCACTACGTGCGCATCGCCGACAGCCTCGACCAGCAGGTCGATCTGCTGGCCCCCGACATCCTGCTGTACGTGCCCGACGGGGAGGGGGTGCGCCTGGTGGGCATCGAGTACGTCGTTCCCGCCCTCCTCGACGGCGAGCTCTACAGCGACGACGAGCCGCCGTCCGCGGGCACCTGGGCCGACCCGCCCCAGCTGTTCTGCCGCCCCTTCGACGGGCCGATGGCAGGTCACAACGCCTTTCAGCCGTGGCACTACGACCTGCACGTGTGGTCCCACACCGTCGCCAACCCCGACGGGCCCTTCGCGCCCTACCACCCCGAGCTCAGCTGCGAGGGCTAGGCTCGCCGAGGGCGAAGCCGACCCATCGATGCACGACCTG
>CBDUIC010000225.1:0-5737 GCA_965367245.1 uncultured bacterium
GCTCGTAGGCATCGTCGAAGCGCGGGTGCACGAGCACGCCCATGCCCCCGGCGAGGTGGTCGATGCCCGCCGTCTCGCGCTCCTCGTAGGCCTCGGCCCCCCAGTACGAGGCCCACACCTCGCGGATCGCCTCGGAGACGCTGGCATCGCCGGGGTCGGGGTCGCGGTGCCCGCTCTCGGAGGTGTACAGCCCCGCGCCGTTGAAGCCCTCGAGGTCTTCTACGGTGCTGGAGCTGCGGAAGCGGAGCCCCTGTTCGGCGGGGAGCCAGGCGAACTGGGCCTCGACCGCTCCCACCAGCTCGGCCTCCACGTCGGAGGGCATGGGGAGGCGGGCGATGCGCCCGGTGAGCCCGTCGCTGGCGGCGAGATCGCCGAGGAGGGTGTCGGCGTGGGCCTCGAGGAAGGCGTCGGCGACGGCCTCGTCGATCTCGGTGGTGTAGCGGTCGCGGTAGGCCTCGAGGCCGTGGAGCACCAGGTAGCGCTCGGCGAGGGCGTCGGGCTCGGAGAAGGGCGGCTGGCCCAGGGTGTCGGCGAGCCACGGGAGGCTGCCGAGGTGCCGGTGGTAGCCGCGGATGGTGAGGGCGAGGGGGGTGTCGGGGGCGTCGACCAGCGGCTCGTCGAGGAGCAGCCGCAGCCCGGCGGCCTTGCCTCCCACCTGGGGGCGCAGGGCGAGCATGTCGGGGCCGGTGGCGAGGTCGACCGACCAGGGGAGGGTGTCGGGGTCGAGGGGCTCGAGCTCCGGGGGCTGATCGACCGTGAGGGACTGCCACTGCTCGTAGGCGTCGAGCCCGATGTCGGCGGCGCGGAAGCTGCCGTCGGTGGTGGCCTCCAGGGCGACCCACGTGGCGCGGCGGTTCCAGGTGTCCCACAGAGGATCGGCGTGCAGGCCGGCGACGTGCAGGTTGGGGATCCCCCGGCTCGCGGCCAGCAGCGACACGTGGGACAGCTCGGTCTGCGGCACCGTGGTGATCAGCGCGGCGCAGGGGGGGAGCTCGTCGGGGATGCTCTGCAGCACGAGGATGTCGGTGGACTGCGCCTCGTCGAGGGCATCGCCGGGGCCGAGGATGCGCACGCGGCCCGCGGTGAGGCCGGGGTGGTAGACCTCGACGAAGCCGGGCTCGGTGAGGTCTTCGTAGCGCAGGGTGCGGTCGCCGTAGGGGAGCCCCTCGGCGGCCATCTGCTCGGCGAGGGCGACCTGCTCGGGGGAGCGGATGAGCCAGTGCAGGTCGGCGAAGCCGGGAGGGCCATGGGCCTGGAGGGTCTCGAAGTAGACCACCAGCGCGTCGTAGTCGATGGCGTCGAGGTACTCGAGCTCGAAGGCCCACAGCGCCTCGCGGTCGTCGGTGGCCGGGCGATGGATGATGGTGCCCACCCCTGTGTGGCGGTCGTCGCCGTTGATGGCGCTGTAGAAGTAGGGCGAGTACAGCCGCGTGCCGGCGAAGCGGGCCATGTCGTCGTCGACGAGGGCGCCCAGGTCGACCCCGCGGGCCCAGCGGTCCAGCTCCCCCCAGGTGCGGAAGCTTCCCGGGTAGGGAGGGTAGGCGTACAGGCCCTCGAAGGGCTCGCCGTTGAACACGGTGAACAGGTAGAACTGGTCGTGCAGGGTGTAAAAGCCGGTGTCGACGAAGGCCATGCGGCGAGCGTCGGGGTCGTCGAAGGCGAAGATGGTGAACTTGACGATGGCGAGCTCGTCGGTGCGGTCGCCGGCGAGGGCGAGGAAGCTGTCGTCGGTCGACAGGCAGGGGTAGCCGTGGTCGTCGAAGCCCGCGCTCGCCTCGAAGCAGGGGTCGTCGGGCAGCACGGGCTGGTTGGCGGCGCCGGGGGTGGGCTGGTTGAACTCGACCCAGTCGCCGGAGCCGTCGGTGACCCGGCCCCAGGTGCGGTCGCGACGTAGCGAGGGCACGTAGACCTCGTCGACCACCAGGTCGCCCCGGCGCAGGGTGAGGCCCTCGCCCTCAGCCGACACCCGGAAGGGCAGGTGGGTGGGACCTTGCTCGGGCTGGTCGTCGGCCCACAGCAGCAGGTGGGCGCCCGGCGCGAGGTCGAGGGGGGGCAGGGTCGCGGTGGTGGCGCTGTCGGACAGGGTGAGGCCGTGCAGGGCGACGGGGGTCGTCCCCGTGTTCACCAGCTCGATCCAGTCGTCGGCCTCGGGGCAGACCGGGTCGGTGTCGTCGAGGACCGCGCCGTCGTTGCCGCTCATCACCTCGTTGAGCCGCAGGCCCCCCGTGGGAGGGGGCGTCGGGGTGCAGGCGAGCAGCGAGACCAACAAGGCGACCATGCCAGTGGATTACACTGGCGCGACCGACGGTGTCGACCACCGATGCCCTCGCCGATCCCACGGAGCGTTCCATGCTGACCCTCTCCCTGCTCGCCTCCTCCGTCGCACTCGCCGAGCCGAGCCCCGCCGATGCCGCGGCTCGCGCCCTCGAGGGCCTGTCGCTGTCGCACACCGTCACCGTGCAGAGCACCGGCCAGGGCCCCAAGCAGAAGGTGCGGATGAAGCCCGAGGCCGGCACGGTCGCGGCCTACGACCTGATCACCGAGCAAGACATGGCGCTGTCGATGCAGGGGCCCGATGGCCAGCTCATCCCGATGGATGGCATGGGCAACCTCGCGCCGACCATGGTGTTCTCGGTGAAGCACCAGGTGCACGAGCCCGTGGCCCAGGGCCTCGTTCCGGTGCAGGTGGAGTACACCGACGTAGCCGTGCGCGACGTGCCCCCCGAGCTCGCCCAGCAGATGATGCAGGGGCTCGCGCCGATGAAGGGCCTGTCGTTCCGCCTGCTGGTCGATCCCGAGGCGGGCAAGGCCGTGCAGGCCGACGTGAGCGTCGAAGACCAGGCGATGTACGAGATGACCCAGGCCCTCGCCGACCAGTTCGTCACCAGCATGCCGAGCTTCCCCACCGAGCCCATCGGGGTCGGTGCGGTCTGGACGGTCGACCTCACCATGAACGTGTCGGGCATGTCGCTGCTCACCAAGCAGAAGGTCACCGTCACCGAGCTGTCCGACGACCACATCGCCACGAAGGTCAGCTTCGAGATGGCGAAGGGCGACTCGCCCATGGCGCTGCCGGGCCTCCCGCCGGGTGCCTCGGTCGACCTGTCGCGCTTCGAGGGCAGCGGCCAGGGCGAGCTGCGCACCGACCTGCGGAGCATGGTGAGCACCGGCTCCATCGAGACGATCATCGACCTGCAGATGAGCGTGGGCATGGGCGAAGAGGGCGCGATGGGCATGGGCATGCGCTCGACCCAGACGATGACGATGAAGGCCAAGTAGGTCGCGCCCGACGATCTTCGTCGATCGAGGTTGCGTCTCGCCAGGTCCCAGACTAAACAGTGAACGTCATTCACTCTTTGGGGGTCTCATGTTCGATCTCGTGCTTCGCCAGGGAACCATCGTCGACGGAACCGGTGCACCAGCCTTCGTGGGCGACGTGGCCATCCAGGGCGACCGCATCGTCGCCGTGGGCTCCTTCGAGGGCAGCGGCACTCGCGAGATCGACTGCACCGGCAAGCTGGTCACCCCCGGCTGGGTCGACATGCACACCCACTTCGATGGGCAGGCCACGTGGGATCCCTACTGCTCGCCGTCGGGCTGGCACGGCGTCACCACCGTCGTGATGGGCAACTGCGGTGTCGGCTTCGCGCCCTGCCGCAAGGAAGACCGCGAGTGGCTCATCCAGGTGATGGAGGGCGTGGAAGACATCCCTGGCAGCGCGCTGTCGGAGGGCATCCAGTGGGACTGGGAGACCTTCCCCGAATACCTCGACGCCCTGGAGCGGCGCCCCTTCGCCCTCGACGTGGCGGCCCAGGTGCCCCACAGCGCCCTGCGCGCCTACGTGATGGGTGAGAAGCGCTCCGAGCAGGAAGACCCCACCGA
This sequence comes from uncultured bacterium, assembly GCA_965367245.1. Classification (GTDB taxonomy): domain Bacteria; phylum Myxococcota_A; class UBA796; order UBA796; genus CBDUIC01. The sequence goes on from CBDUIC010000225.1 coordinate 3,883, forward strand.
GGCCGAGATCCTCGAGATGCGCGACCTGGTGGCCGAGGCCCTCGAGGCCGGCGCACTGGGCTTCTCCACCTCCCGCACCTCGCTGCACAAGACGGCCCGCGGCGTGCTCGTCGCCGGCACCCATGCCCCCCGCGAGGAGCTGCTCGGCATCGGCGAGGCACTGAAGATCGCCGGCAAGGGCGTGTTCGAGTGCGCCTCTGAGCACGTGACGGTGCCCGAGGAGTTCGGGTGGTACCGCGAGCTCGCCGAGGCGGTGGAGCGCCCCGTGGTGTTCAACCTGTCGCAGTTCGACGAGTCGCCCCGCCTGTACGAGAAGGTGCTCGAGCTGCTCGACCAGTGCGCCGCCGACGACGTGCCGGTCTACGCGCAGTGTGCGGGGCGGTCCATCGGCATCTGCATGAGCTTCCAGGGCACGGCCCACCCCTTCGCGGCCTACCCGAGCTGGCTCGGCATGCTGCACGACAGCTGGGAAGACAAGAAGGCCAAGCTGCTCGATCCCGCCTTCCAGGCCAAGCTGCTGTCGGAAGAGCCCTACCCGGTGTGGGACTTCGCGGAGAAGGTCACCAAGAGCTTCGACAAGATGTTCCCCCTGCGCGACGGCAACGGCTACGAGCCCGACGCGTCGGAGTCGGTGGCCGCGGTGGCCGAGCGCACCGGCCGCAGCCCGCAGGAAGTGGCCCTCGAGTGGCTGCTCGAGAGCGACGGCAACGGGATGATGTACTTCCCGCTGTTCAACTACAGCGACGGCAACCTCGACGTGCTGCACAAGCTGCACCAGCACCCGCGCACCCGCATGGGCCTGTCGGATGGCGGCGCGCACTGTGGCGCCATCTGTGATGCGGGCATGCCGAGCTTCATGCTGTCGTTCTGGACGCGCGACCGCAAGCGGGGTCCCACCCTGCCCCTCGAGTACATGGTGATGCGTCAGACCAGCCAGACGGCCCAGTTCTACGGCCTGCACGACCGTGGGGTGCTCGGCGCCGGCTACCTCGCCGACCTCAACGTCATCGACTACGACGCGCTGTCGCTGGGTCGCCCCGAGGTGGTCTACGACCTGCCCGCCGGTGGGCGTCGCCTGCTGCAGGGGGCCGAGGGCTACGAGCTGACGATCAAGTCGGGCACGGTCACCTTCGAGAAGGGCGAGGCCACCGGTGCGATGCCCGGCGGCCTGCTCCGCGGCGAGCAGCAGGCGCCCCTCAAGCCCATCGGTGCAGGCTCGACCGGGTCGCGCCCCACGGCCTGACGAGGGCGGTGGCCGGGGAGCCTCGCCCACGCTCGATACCCCTAGGGTCACATGTGGTACCTTTGGTGCCCGTGAAGGAGTGCCCTGTGAGGTTCGCGCCCATCCTGCTCGCCGCCGTCGTGGCATGTGGGCCACAAAGCGAGGTCCCCCCCCCACAATCGCCTGATGGCCCCTCAGGCCCTCGACGATCCGATGGCGCGGAGCGCGACGCCGGCTTCGCGTGGAGGTCGTGGATGCCGACAACGATGGTCATGACGACCTGAAGATGTGGTTCCGGCCCTCGAGCCTGCAGTTGCTGAAGCCAGAGTCCCAGCACGCGCTGTTCAACGCCCGGTCGGTTGACGGCGAGCTGTGGTGGGCCAAGCCCGAGGTCGACCCTGGGTACGACCCCGATACCGACGGCGACCGGGTCATCGACCCGTGCGACCAGTGCCCCGACACCCCGGCGGGCACCGTCGTCGACCTGGTGGGGTGCCCATGAAGGCGGTGTGGCCATTGGCCCTGTCGTTGCTCGCGTGCCGCACGCCGTCCGGCCCCGAGGGCGATGTGTCGACGCCGACCGACACCGACGTCGTGACCGCGCCCACGGGCGCGACCGGCGCCTCCACCACG
>CBDUIC010000226.1:0-5711 GCA_965367245.1 uncultured bacterium
TCGAAGCGATTGCCGAGCACCAGGCGCTGGCCCGTGATCCGCGACCCGGCCCGCGCCAGCTCGCGGAGCACGGTGAGCTGACGGGGGACCTCGCCTTCGCGGGCCTCGAGCAGCGGCGTGGCCCGAGGGGTCTTGCTGAGCAGCCGCTGGGCCCTGCGCCGCACGCGGTTGACGCCGAGCAGCACGTAGAAGGTCCACCCCAACAGGGGCGACAGCCAGATCAGGCCGAGCCACGCCACCGCCGACCCGCTCGGCTTGCGCGACGACAGCACGTGCAGCGACAGCGCGGCGCACCCCAGCACCGTCGCCACCGAGGCCACCAGCGTCAGCCAGAAGGCCAGGCCGGCGCCCGTGCGCGCGTACAGATCACCGAGCAGCCACAGTCCCTGCATCGCACCGTCCTAATGGGCCGCTCGACGCATGGTGACAACCAGGGCGTGCAGACCTCGGCCCAAGCCACTAGACTGACGTGTCAGTCACCCCGCCGCACCAGGGACAAACCATGGCTCGCCCCTCCCACATCGCCATCGGCATCGACATCGGCTCCACCACGGTGAAGGCGGTGGTGTGCGACCCGGAGACCCAAGAGATCCTCTGGCAAGACTACAAGCGGCACGAGACGCGGCAGCCCGAGATGGTGCTCGAGTTCCTGGTGCGCATCGGCAAGGCCTTCCCCGAGGCCGAAGACATCCGCTGCTACATGACCGGCTCGGGCTCGGCGCCCATCACCAAGGCCATCCACGGCAAGTTCGTGCAGGAGGTCAACGCCGTCACCCTCGCCGTGGAGAAGCTGCACCCCGACGTGGGCAGCGTGGTGGAGCTCGGCGGGCAGGATGCCAAGATCATCATCTTCCGCGAGCAGCTGCGCGACGACGGCACCCGCGAGAAGACGGCCATCACCTCGATGAACGACAAGTGCGCCAGCGGCACCGGCGCCACCATCGACAAGTGCATGATCAAGGTCGGCATGGAGCAGGAAGAGGTCGGCAACCTCGCCTTCGACCCCACCAAGCTGCACCACGTCGCCGCGAAGTGCGGCGTGTTCGCCGAGACCGACATCGTCAACCTCGTGAAGAGCGGCATCCCCTCCAACGAGATCATGAACTCGCTGGCCGACGCCATCGTGCACCAGAACCTGTCGGTGCTCACCCGGGGCAACACGCTCAAGCACAAGGTCCTGCTGTTGGGAGGTCCCAACTGCTACCTGCCCTTCCTCGTCGAGTGCTGGCGGCTGCGCATCCCCGAGACGTGGGACAACCGCGGCTACGACTACCCCAAGGATGTGCCGATCCAGGAGATCATCCTCACCCCCGACAACGCGCAGTACTACGCGGCCTTCGGCGCGGTGGTCTACGGGCTGTCCGACATCAGCGAAGACGAAGACGAGGCCCGCTTCTACGGCATCGACGGCCTGAAAGACTACATCGAGAACGGCCGCGGCGCCCGCCTGGGTGACTCGGCCGCCGGCCCCCTCGTCTCCTCCCAGGAAGAGCTCGACACCTTCCTCGCCGACTACACCATCCCCGAGTTCATCGCCGCGGAGTTCCAGCCCGGTCAGGTGGTCCGCGGGTGCATCGGCCTCGACGGCGGCTCCACCAGCTCCAAGGCCGTGCTGGTCGACCACGACACGGGAGAGGTCCTCTACAAGGCCTACACCCTGTCGAAGGGCAACCCCATCCAAGACACCAAAGACATCCTGCAGGAGATCCGCGCCTACGTGCGCTCCTTCGGGGCCGAGCTCGAGTGCACGGGGTTTGGGGCCACCGGCTACGCCGCGCAGGTGCTCGAGGAGTCGGTCCGGGCCGACGTGAACATCGTCGAGACCGTCGCCCACATGATGAGCGCGGTCCGCTACGTGCCCGACGCCGATGTCGTCTGCGACATCGGCGGGCAAGACATCAAGGTGTTGTTCCTGCGCGAGAGCAAGGGCGGCGGCCGCGACGTGCGCGACTTCCGGCTGAGCAACCAGTGCTCCGCGGGCAACGGCATGCTGCTGCAGGCCATGGCCGACCAGTTCGGCGTGAAGCTGCAAGACTACGCCCAGACGGCCTTCGACGCCTCGCTGGCCCCCAAGTTCAGCTACGGCTGCGCGGTGTTCCTCGACGCCGACCGGGTGAACTTCCAGAAGGAGGGTTTCTCCAGCACCGAGATGCTCGCGGGCCTCGCCCAGGTGCTGCCGAAGAACGTGTGGCAGTACGTGGTTCAGGTGCCTCGCCTCGCCGAGTTCGGCCGGGTGTTCGTCTTGCAGGGGGGGACTCAGCGGAACCTCGCCGCGGTGAAGGCCCAGGTCGACTACATCCGCGCCCGCGTGCCCGACGCGAAGATCGTGGTCCACCCCCACACAGGGGAGGCCGGAGCCATCGGCGCGGCCATGGAGACCCGCCGCGTCGTGCACCGCAACGGAAAGAGCACCTTCATCGGGCTCGACCAGGCCATCGACCTGCACTACCAGTCGATCAACGACGAGTCGACCACCTGCCACTTCTGCCCCAACCACTGCAGCCGCACCTTCATCGACACCGAGACCCCCGACGGCCGCACCAGCCGCTACATCTCGGGCTTCTCCTGTGAGAAGGGCACCGTGGAGAGCAAGGAGGCGCTCAAGCAGCTCACCCGCGAGCGCTCCATCGTGCGCAAGCAATACCCCAACCTCGTCGAGGAAGAGGGCGAGCTGGCCTTCAAGCACTTCTACAAGCCGCGCCCCATGCCCGCGGCCGGGTCGGCCAAAGACGACGTCGAGGTGCGTAAGCTGTCGTTCCGGCGGGTGGCGCGACGGGCCCTGAAGCGAGGTTTCAAGCGCTCGAACGTCGACCTGTCGAAGGTGAAGATCGGCATCCCGCGGGTGCTCAACCTCTACAGCACCGCGCCCTTCTTCCGCACCTACTTCGAAGCCCTCGGCATGCCGAAGAACAACATCCGCTTCTCCAACGCCACCACCGAGGAGATGTGGGCCGAGGGGGGGCGCTACGGCAGCATCGACCCGTGCTTCCCCAGCAAGGTCATCCAGTCGCACATCCACGAGCTGCTGTTCCACTTCCACACCGACAAGCGCAAGCGCCTCGGCCCCCTCGACTACATCTTCTTCCCGTGCATCACGCACGTGCCGAGCTTCCTCGAGCACACGATGGACACCGCCTCCTGCCCCATCGTGGCCGGGTCGCCCAATGTCACCAAGGCGGCGTTCACCAAGGAGATGGACTTCTTCGAGCGCGCCGGCATCGAATACCTCGACCCCGCCCTGTCGTTCACCGAGCTCAACCTGCTCAAGCGGGTGATGTTCGAGACCTGGGGCCCGCGGCTGGGCATCACCGAAGACGAGTCCGACTTCGCCATCGACGAGGCCGCCGCCGCCCTCGAGGCCTTCGACCAGCGCATCCAGGCCCGCGGTCGCGAGATCCTCGAGGCCGTCGAGCGCGACAACTCCGTCGCCATCCTGATGATCGGTCGCCCCTACCACCTCGACCCCGGGCTGCACCACGGCATCCCCGACGAGTTCCAGGTGCGCGGCTACCCCATCCTGAGCGTGCGCAGCCTGCCTCGCGACCCCGAGACCCTGGCGAAGTGGTTCGGCGACCAGAACCCGATGGACATCCGCGACGTGTGGCCGGAGAACTACTCGGCCAACTCCGCGCAGAAGGTGTGGGCCGCGAAGTACGCCGCGCGCCACCCCAACCTCGCCATCCTCGACCTGTCGAGCTTCAAGTGCGGCCACGACGCGCCCACCTACGGCATCATCGACGGCATCATCAAGACCGCGAAGGTGCCCTACTCCGCCCTGCACGACATCGACGCCAACAAGCCGGGCGGCTCCATCCTCATCCGGGTCAAGACCTTCATCCACAAGCTGAAGCTGGTGGAGGAAGAGCTGGCCGACCGTGCCATCGCGCGGGTCGAGCTCGCCAAGCGCGTCGCCGCCGAGCGCGAGGCTCTGCGCGCCAAGATCATCGCTCGTCGCTCGGCTTCGGCCGAGGCCGAGTCCGTCTCCATTCCTGCCAAGTAGAGGGTCCCATGTCTGACGAAATCAACGACCACGGCCAGCCCGACGACTTCGACCTCACCCCCGAGGAGCAGGCAGAGCTCGACGCCGCCCTCGGCGACTTCGCGGAGCAGGAGGCGAAGGCCCTGGGCCTCGAGCGCAAGCAGTACACCGAGAACGTGCAGCAGGAGTTCTGGGCCGAGCAGGTGCCCCACACCACCATCTTGGTGTCGGGCCTGTCGCTGGCGCACGACCACCTCGTCACCGCGGCCCTCGCGGGCATTGGCTACAAGGTCAAGACCCTCGACGTGCCCGACGTGGAGTCGCTGCAGTACGGCAAGGAGTTCGGCAACCGCGGCCAGTGCTCGCCGACCTACTTCACCGTCGGCAACCTCGTGAAGTCCCTCGTCAAGATGCGCGACGAAGACGGCCTCACCACCCAGGAGATCATCGACGGCCACATCTTCCTGACGGCGGGTGGCTGCGGCCCCTGTCGCTTCGGCATGTACGTCACCGAGTACCGCAAGGCCCTGCGCGACGCGGGCTTCGACGGCTTCCGGGTGCTCACCTTCCAGATGGCGGGCGGCATCCAGCAGGCCACCGGCCAGGAGCTCGGCCTCAAGATCGACCCGAACTTCGCCTGGCACGTGGTGCGCTCGCTCATCGCCGGCGACGTGCTCAACCTGATGGCCTACCGCCTGCGCCCCTACGAGGTCGTCGAGGGCTCGACCAACGCCGCCATCGAGGAGTGCAAGGCCGTGCTCTACGATGCGTTCTCGAAGCGCAAGCACGCCAGCGTGGCGCTGTACAAGTGCCGCCGCATCCTCAAGAAGGTCGAGGTCGACCGCACTCGGCCCAAGCCCCTCGTCAGCCTGATCGGCGAGTTCTGGGCGATGACCACCGAGGGCGACGGCAACTACCACATGCAGGCCTTCCTCGAGGGCGAAGGTGCCGAGGTCGACATCCAGGGCATCACCAACTGGCTGCTGTTCATGATCTGGGAGGCCGGCTACGACACCGAGCAGCGCCAGGTGCTCAAGCACGACGACGAGGCGCGCAAGGGGCTGGCCGGCAAGAACGCCACCAAGAAGCTGTACAGCCTGCGGGCCGGCTACTGGGCCGTGCGCGGCGTCTTCCAGGCCTACGCCAACATCTTGGGCCTGCACGGCTACCACCTGCCCGACATGAACCAGATCGCCGAGCTCGCGGCCAAGCACTACAGCAACGACGTGCGCGGCGGCGAGGGCCACATGGAGGTCGGCAAGCTCATCCACTTCGTGGCTGACAACGTCAACCACATGACGGTGAGCGTGAAGCCCTTCGGCTGCATGCCCAGCAGCGGCGTCAGCGACGGCGTGCAGACCAAGATCCTATCCGAGTACCCCCAGGCCATCTTCGTGCCCATCGAGACCACCGGCGACCAGCAGGTCAACGCCCACAGCCGGGTCCAGATGATGCTGTTCAAGGCCAAGCAGCGGGCCCGCGAGGAGTTCGACAAGGCGTTGGCCGACACCGGGCTGTCGGAGCAGGAGTATCGGGACCGTGTGAAGCGCAGCCGCAAGTGGCGCAACCCCTTCCGGCGCCCCGCCCACAAGGCCGCGGGCATCGCCGCCAACCTGGTCTACGCCGTCGGCTGAGGGCGCACGCCCAAGCACGTCGCGGGTCCAGGGGCGCAGCCCTTGGCGGGGGGCGAGCGGGGGCGGAGCCCCCCGGCAACCCGTGGTGCGGATGCAAC
>CBDUIC010000227.1:0-5587 GCA_965367245.1 uncultured bacterium
TGGCCGTACATGCCGGTGCGCGGCCTGGGGATTGTACGGGAAGCCGCAACTTGCGCGTGGCCGTACATGCCGGTGCGCGGCCTGGGGATTGTACGGGAAGCCGCAACTTGCGGCTGGCCGTACATGCCGGGTCTCGCGATGCCACTCCCTCCATGGCTGGCCCCAACCTGGCTACAAGCTGACCGACATCCGCTTCGTGGCCTCGTCGAGCATCTGCTGTGCGCCCTTGAGCTCCGGCTGTCGGTGCACCAGCTCTCGGAGGACCTCGTGGGCCTGCTCGAGCTCGCCCCGATCGAGCAGCATACGCGCCAGCATCAACGCCGGGCGCCCTCCGCGAGCCTTCGGGGGCATCGCGCTCAGCAGCTGGATGGCCTGCTCTTCGCGCCCGCAGGCGAGCTCCATCTGAGCGAGGAAAACAGCGGTGTGCAGCCGCCGGATGCACCGGTGCCCGTGTGCGTGGGCGGCAAAGCCCCGCAGCGCCTCCACGGCGACGGGCGCGAGATCGAGCAGGTGGGCGGCTCGGGCCCGCTCGAAGCACACGATGGGCACGTCGTCGGGGGACTCCGCCAGCGGCAGCGCCGCCCGATCGGGCCGCCCCGCAGCGAGCAGCAGCACGGCCTGCACGAACCCGGGGCCCAGGGCTTGCAGCTCGGCGGTGAGGTCGTCGGGGTAGAGCGCCGCAACGGCCGGCCGTGCGGCTACCAGCGCCGCATCTTCGGCGAAGAGCAGCTCGTCGACCCGAGGCATACGCTCGAGCCCCCACAGCTCGCCCACCGCCTTCAGCACACCCTTGTGGGACTCGGTCGCCCACGTGTCGACCATCTCGACGGGGTCGTCGCCCTCGAACCACCGCCGACGCTCGGCCTCGGCGCGCTGCACCAGCTGCACCATCGACTCGGCCCGGGTCGAGGTGAGCTGACGCACCCGCAGCGACCAGCTGTAGCGATGGAGGCGCGGGCGCAGCTCGGGGGTGGCGAACCGGCGCGCTCGCTCCAGGCGTGCGTGGGCCCTGGGACCCTCGTGTCGCTCGGCCGCCCGCTGAGCGGCCTTGCCGAAGTGGTCGACCGCCTCGGCCCGGACCTCGGCCCGCGCTTCGTCGGCTCGCTCGGAGTCGAGCTCGGCGAGGGCGGTGAGCGCATCGTCGTAGCGATGCTCCGCTGCCAGCGCCCGAGCTCGGGCGAGGGCGCGCTGTTCGGTCAGCAGGAGGACGTCGAGCAGGGCCATTGTCTGAATTATAGGAAGTCTCATGCGCTCTCGGTTGCGGTTCTGTGCCATCCTCCTTGCAGCCTTGGCAATGCCCGGGTGGGCGTCGGGTGTTGAGGTGGCGACGGAGCGCGCTGGCGGGAGCAAGCTCGCCGAGCGTCTGGTTCGCGACGACGCAGATCTGGTGTTGGTGGTGTCGGGCGAGCAGCGCGGCGTCGTGGGGCCCTGTGGGTGTGGTGTACGGCCGCTAGGGGGCCTGGAGCGGCAGCAGGCCTACGTCATGGCGCTGGAGAAGGCGGGGCCGCCAGTGGCGGTCCTGCATGCCGGTGCGTGGCTCGACAGCACGGCTGACGGGGGTGAGGTCACCGCCCCCGCTCGGGCGGCGAACGAGGCGATGGTGGAGGCGCTAGCCACGGTGCGGATCGACGCGCTGAACGTGGGCTGGCGCGATCTCGCCGGCCTTGGAACCCCGCCCATCGGGGTCGTCACCGCGAACCTGAAGTCCCCCAGGGAGCTGCCCGACCTGCTGACAGTGCCGGTGGGCGAGCACACGGTGGCCATCACGGGGGTGAGCCGGCAAGGGCCCAGCTACCTGTTCCCGGAGGGCGCGCGGTTCGTCGAGCCCGTGGCGGCGGTGCAGGCGCTGCTGGCGCGGGCAGCCGAGGCGGATCTGTTCGTGGTCCTCGTCTACGACGACCCCGAGGCAGCGGTCGCGCTGGCGGCCCTCGAAGGCGTGGATCTGGTGGTGGAGGCTGCGGGCTACCAGGCTCGGTGGGCGGCGGTGGCCGACGAGGCGGTGCGGGTGCGCACGTGGGACCAGGGCACCCGCCTCACCGAGCTGCGCCTGTGGCTGGGCGACGAGGGCCTGGCGCGGGTGCTGCACCGCGAGGTCGATCTCGACGAGCAGCTGCTCAAGGGAGCAAGGCGCGGATCGAAGCGGTGAGCGGGTGCAGCTCGCGCTCGGCGCAGCGGAGGATCTCGGCCACGGCCGCCTCGACCTCGGGATCGGGGGGCACGACCTTGGGCACGTGGGTGGCGATGTCGGGCCACAAGGCCCGCAGGTCGGCCCAGCGGCCCCGCTGGGCGAGGGGTACGGCACACAGCAGTCGCATCACCGCGTTGATGTAGGGCAGATCCGAGCCGGCGAGGGCCCGCTGGGCACGACGGGCCGCCACCTCGAAGCGGCCGTCGATGGCTGCGAGGCCGGCCAGGTTGGCGATGGCCCAGGTGTGGGCGTGGGGCTGGTCGAGCCAGCGCGCGGCGGCGGCGGCCTCGCGAAAGGCCCGCTCGGCCTGCGGGAACTGCCCCTGCTGCTGGTGGGCCCAGCCCAGCTGCGACCAGTCCTGGCACAGCTGCAGCGGGCTGTACTGCTGCGACAGGGTCACGGCTTCACGGGCCACGGCGACGGCCTCGGGGTCGGCATCGCGCAGCAGGCGCATGGTGCGCACGGCGAGGCGGAGGCGGCGCATGTGGGGCTGGTCGAGGGCCTCGAGGCGCTGCATGGCGCCGGCATACAGGGTGTCGCGGTTGGGCTGTGCGAAGCGCTCGGCGTGGAAGTACCAGCTGACCAGCAGATCGGCCTGGAAGCGGGGTGAGCACTGCTCGAACCAGGTGGCGTACAGCCGCTCGTAGGTCGCGACGACCTTGGAGGGCTCCTCGTGGTCGGCGAAGGCGATCGCGCGCGCGCAGACGGCGGCGGTGTCGGCCCACCCGTGGGACGCCGCCCACGCCTCGCCAGCGCGGGCGCGCTCGGCCACCCCGGACTCCCGCAAGAAGAAGCGTAGCTCCAGCTCGATGCGCAATCGCTCCCCGTGCAGCGCCTCCTCCTCGGGCACGTCGGCCAGCAGGCCCTCCGCGGCCTCCATGGCGCCCAGCGCGACCCGGGGCCCATGCCGTCGCACCAGTCGGCGCCAGCCGGTGAGCCAGCAGCGCACGGCGTCGGCTGGGAGACCCGCGTCACGCCAGCAGCGCCCCGCGGTCAGCGGGTCGCCGCCCAGCGCCTCCAGCGCGCTGGCGGCCTGGATGCACGCGGTCGCGAAGCGTCGGTGATCCCGGGCCCGCTGCTGCAGCCCGTCGACCACCGCGGGAGGCAGGGCCAGCCGAGGGCTCCCCGCGGGGACCCAGCCCCAGCCCTCCAGCCGCTCCAGCAGCTGCAGGCAGCGGTTCGCGGGCACGTCGGCTGCCACCCCCCACAGCGACACGGCGACGTCGGGCCCCAGCACCGCAGCGACCTCCAGCAGCCGGATGCTGGGCTCGTCGAGGGCCTCCAGCCACTCGACCGCCGCACGCGCCTCGGGGAGAGGCAGGGGGTGGGTGAAGCCGTGTTCGGAGGGCGTCAGCCTCTCGCGGAGAACAAGCAGCTGCTCCCTGAGCCGGGCCGGAGAGCCGTGGGCGCGAGCGAGGAGCTCGGCGTGCAGCACGGGCTCCAGCGGCAGCAACCGAGCGAGGACCTCGCTGAGCTCCGGGGCACGCAGCGGCCTCAGGCGCAGCTCGGTGACGCCCGGTGGTGCGATGGGCTCGCGGGTGACGACCATGATGGGGCCAGCGCCCTCGCGCAGTCGCGCGGCGAGCATCGTCAGCCCGGGGTCGAGGTGGGCATCGTCGAAGAACAAGGCGAGGGGCCGCTGCTGGCAGAGGGCCTCGAGCAGCGTGGCGCAGGCCTCTACGAGGTGGGGCAGCAGCGGTGCGGGGTCGGTCAGCGCGGCGAGCTCGAGGTGGGCGAGGCGCAGGCGAGACAGGCCCCGCACCCGACCTTCGTCGGAGCGTGGGTCGCCCAGAGGCTGGAGGATGGCGTCGACCAGGCGCTGCACGCCCGCGTCGGCGGGCTGATCGGCGTGGGCCACGACGTGGGCGGTAAAGGCGCGGGTCCGGGCGTGGGCCCGCTCCACCCACCAGCGCCCGATGGCCGAGGCGCCCACCCCCTCGGCACCGGTCAGGCATCGCGCGGCTCGCTCGCCGTCGCGTGCGGCGGCCCGCAGCGCCTGCCACAGCGCGTCGCGGGCCTCCTCCTGGCCGGTCACCACCGGCTCGCGCCAGGCGAGCAGCGTGTGGCCCGCGGCCGCCAGCCCTCGGGGCAGCGGGGTCGGGTCGGGGTCGCGCCACGTGCGGGGGGCGAGGCTGTGGCCGGCCAGATCAGCGCGGGCCGCCGCGGCGGAGGCGAAGCGCTCTGCTGGGTCGGGCTGCAGGCAGCGACGAAGCCAGCCCTCGAGGTGGCCCGGGACGGCGTAGCGTGGGGCGAAGGGGACGAAGGCGGTGTCGAGCTTGGCGAGCTGCAGCTCGGGCCCTCGGACGTCACCGGTGGGCCGGCTGGCGGTGACGAGTCGCCACACCAGGCCGCCGAGGGCATACAGGTCGGTCCACGGGCCGATCTCAGCGAGGTCGCGTCGGTACTGCTCGGGCGCCATGGTGCTCGGGGAGCCTGCCCGGCGCAGGCTGTCGGCACCCGACGCCGCGATCCCGAAGTCCACCAGTTTCAGGCCGGGACGCGCGTCGCCCGGCCGGCCGAAGAGCACGTTGGAGGCCTTGAGGTCTCGGTGGACCACGCCTCGGCTGTGGGCATGGGCCAGTGCGTCGAGGAGCTGCTCGATCAGGGGCTGCAGACCATCCCAGCGTAGGTGGTAGGCCTCGCGAGACAGGTCGGACGACAGCAGCTCCATCGCATACCAGGCCGTGCCCTCCGCTACGGCTTCACCGGCCCCAGCCACACCATGGTCGAGGACCCGGCCGATGTGCGGGTGGTCGAGGCGAGCCATGGCCCGCACCTCGGCGGCCAGCAGCTTGGCGCCGCGCTCTAGCTCGAGCTTGGTGGGGTCGAGGGCCTTGAGGGCGACGGGCAGCCGCATGGCCTGGTGGGTGGCTCGGTAGACCTTGCCCATGCCGCCCTGGCCGAGGAGCTGGTCGAGTCGGAAGGGGCCCACGTGGTCCATGGTGGGGAGGATACACGCTGCCAACGCCGGCAGTGTGACGACGCGCAGCCGTCAGGCCGGCGGGTCGTCGAGGTCGATGCGGTACAGCTTCATCACCTGGGCGCGGGTGAGCAGGCGGTGCTCGCCCGTGTAGGCGAAGCAGTCGGGCTTCACATCGATGAAGATCTCCCGCGTGAACTGCAGCCCGTTGGCGTCGTCGAGCAGGCCGATGGGCAGCTCGAGGTTGCGTGCCATGGGGCTGTCGGCGGTGACCCGGTAGTACAGCCCGGTGCCGCAACGGTCGCACCAGGCGCGCTCGGCCCACGCCGAGGACTGCAGGGTGCGCACGTGCTCCTCACCGTCGAAGGTGATCGCATCGACGGGCACCGAGATGCCGAGAAAGGCCGAGCCCGTCCACCGGCGGCACATCTCGCAGTGGCACGCGCCGAAGTCGGGGCGCAGGTCGGTGATGGCGAAGC
>CBDUIC010000228.1:0-5366 GCA_965367245.1 uncultured bacterium
GACACGGACACGGACACGGACACGGACACCGACACCGACACCGACACGGACACCGCCGACACCGGGCTGCCGCAGTGCACGGGCTACGTGACGGCCGGGCCCTGGGCCACGCACCCCATCGCGGTGGCTGGCGCCGCCGTGCAGCTGATGCCCTACAACAACGACGCCGGGCTGGGGGCGATGATGGCCTCCATGGTCGCGCCCTACGACAGCGATGGTGACGGCGATGACGACGCCCAGTTCATCGCTGGCTCCTGGACGGCCACCGACGCCACCATCATCGCCGTGCCCTACGACGCCAACCCCAAGGACGGCCTGACGCTCTACGTCGAAGACGCCGCGGGGCCGATCATCCTGTTCCAGGCCGACATCGGCACGGCCGACCCGGCCGCCCTGGTTCCCGGCGCCACGGTGAGCTTCGAGGCCACCGAGGTCGTCGACTACTACGGCACGCCCGAGGCCAGCGCGATCACCGGCCTGACGGTCACCGGCACCAACGCCGTGCACGTCATCGACGCGATGAACCCGCCCACGGCCCTGTCCTACCCGGTGCACGGAAACCGCAACGTCGAGGTCTGGGGCCAGCTGGTCTCCGACCCCGCCAGCTGCGGCGCCGACTGCTTCGACCTCGACTACGGTGCGGGCACGGTCACGGCCCGGCTCCCCACGGGTAGCTACCTCAAGGGCGACTGCATCCACTGGATCGGCCCGCTGACGCGCTACTTCGACGAAGACCAGCTCGACGCCGACAACTTCGACTGGTTCGAGGCCTACTGAGGGCGTTAGCTCGGGGCCTCTCCATGGAGGCCCCGTGTCGGTCATCGCTACCCTCGAGCTGCTCCCCAACGACGGGCTGACCGTCACCGCCCTGCGGTCCCTCGACTTCGTGGTGCCGGGCGAGTGGAACAACACCACCCGCTTCGAGGCCCTGGTGGCCCAGGTCGCCGGGTCGGACTCTCCGGCCCTGGCGGCCGAGGTGCGGCGTCGCGCCCTGGCCCTCGAGGCGAGCGACCCGCGGTGGAGCCGGGCCATGCGGGCCTACCAGCTGGTCGACACCGTCGACCAGATGGCGGCGGCGACCGCTGCGGCCAGCAAGGTGGGCTCGCTATTCGGTGGCAAGCTGGGCTTCCTCGAGCAGTTCACCCCGAAGCCGGAGACGACCCAGAGCCTCGACGCCGGCGCCAAGCTGGTCGCGGAGCTGCTCGCTTTCGGGCTGATGAACGGCATGCCCACCGGCACCGACAGCCTGGCGCGCTTCGTGGTCGCGCTGGGCGACTACGGCAAGTACGACCTGATGCGGATGGCCTCGTGGGTGGTCTACGACGGGCTGCTGCCGCTGGGGCCCGACTTCGTGCGCATCATCTCGACCACCTTCCGCGAGCTCGCCGACTCGGCCCTCACCGACAACAAGGCCTTCGCCAGCCTGGCCGATCAGCTGCCGGGTGACACCGCCGGCGACAAGCGCGCCTTCGTCATCGAGGCCATCGACACGACGGGCGAGTGGGTGCAGTCCTTCATCACCGACAAGGGGCTGACCCAAGACAAGGTGATGAGCCAGCTGAAGGGCACGCTCTCCCTCGCGGAGGGAAGCATGGACGTGGTGGCGGCCGCCATCGATGCATCCACGGCCTACTACAGCCACACCGGCGTGCAGACCGTCGCCCGAGGGCTGGCTCGCCAAGCCACCCAGGAGCTTCGCGACGAGGTGTGGGAGCGCTACGTGGCCGGTCTGTAGGGCCGTGTCGATGCCCGGCGCGATCTCGTGCTGAAAGCCCGGCCTGTCGGACCGATGAGGGGTCATGACGGGAGGCAAGGGCAGTATGGACACGGTCAGCTGGACGATGCGACGCGAGCGACCCCTGAGCACCCACGAGCGGCTGATGCTGCAGGCTCGCTATGCGCGCATGGGGCGAGGCCGGTTCGAGCTGTACCTCACCGCCGGCGGGCCGGTCGTGGCGGCGGGACGACACGAAGCCAGCGATGTGGAGACCGTGTTCGCCGATGTCGGTCATGCCGCCGAGGGGCTGGGTGTCGACGTGGTCGTGGGCGATCCCGCGCGCTGGCCGCAGTCCGCGGTGCGGGCCGACGAGCTGGTCACCCTGCCCGACGCGGCCTGTGCGCAGGTCTTGATGGCGGTCGATCGTGGGGAGGACTGGGCGGAGCGCGCGCTCCTTCGCTTCGGGCCCGAAGACATCGTGGAGTGCTGGCTCGCTCACTACCGCATGCTCCACGGCTCCGGGGCTGCCGCCGGCTGGCGGGCGGCTCGGGCGGTGGGCCCCGAGGCCTATGCCCCACGGGTGCTCGAGCTGTGGGACGCCGCGGAAGACCGCGCCGAGCGCGCGAGCATCCGCACCCTGCTGCAGCACTTCGTGCACGTGCCGATGGTGGAGGATCGCCTGGCCCGCGACTACCTGTTCTCCCTGCGGGCCGGCGATCGCTACCTGGCCGAGGTGCTCGCGCCGGGCAGCGACCGCGTCGCGGCGGTGTACGCGCAGGTCATCCTCCGGCGGGCGCAGAAGGGGCGGGGCCTGGCACGCTATGCCGTGCGCCACCTGGCCCAGCGAGGCGACGGCGAGCGCCTGCTGGGCGCGGTTCTCGCCAGCGACCGCTTCCTGCCGCGCGACAAGATCGCCGTGCTGCAGGCCCACCCCCACCGCGCCTGGTGGGCGGCCATCCTGCCCGTGCTGGCGCGCGATCACGGCGTGTTTGCACCGACCGACGCCGAGGGCCTGGCGGCCTGCATGGTGCACCCCGAGCCTGCGGTTCGGGAGCTGGCTCGGCAGGCAGCCTCCCTGGAGGGAGCGGCCCTTCCGCTGCCTCGCGGCACCTGGGAGGACCACCTGGCGGGCTGGGGCATCGCCGAGGCTTCCCTCGACGAGCTGCTGCAAGACGGGATCGACGCGGGCATGGCCCTCATCGAGGCCCACGGCGACTGGCTGCACGGCTTGTCGACGCTGCGGGCGCCGGTGGAGCCGGTGCCGCGTCGCTCGCGGCCCGACCTCGCGGTCACCGTGCTGCAGGAGTGGACCGACGAGCTGGTGCGCATCCGCGTCGCGCCGGCCCCTGCCCGAAGCAGGCCGCGCCTCGAGGTCACCCTGCGCGACGACGAGGGCTGCATCCTCGACCTGTTCGAGCTGGGCCCTGTGCGCTTCGATGGCACCGTGGCGGTCTTCGAGGCCTGGCGGGTCGGCAAGCGGGCGGTCGCGGTGGCCGCGCAGGCCCGCCTGAAGAGAAGTTCGGGGTGAGGTGAGCACGGGCGGGAACCCGACCACCGACCGGGTGTCTCAACGGATACGCTGTTCGGGCCGCACCCATGGAGTCGCTCATGTCTCTCCTCGCCATCGTCACCCTCGCTCATGCCCAGCCCCTCGTCGCGGTAGTGGTCGTCGACGAAGAGGCTCGGGAGCACGGCTACGTGCTCGAGCTCGACGGGTGGTTGGTCGACGACGCCCTGCCCATCGACGTGGTGGAGGGCGACGTGGTGCAGCTGGTGGGGCCCGACGGAGCGGCTCACCCCCTCGATGTCGCCGCTGGTGAGGCCTGGGAGATCACCGGGCCGCAGGGGGAGGCCTGGATGTCGGCGCTGCAGGAAGACGTGCGCACCGACCTGATCGCGGTGCGCGGGGATCGGGCGTCGGTCGACGCACTGGCGACCACCCTGGGGGCCGAGGTGCTGGTGCGCGACGGCGTGACCTACCTGTCGGGCCGCGACGTGTTGCTCGACGCGCCGTGGGTCGACGACCCGGTCGCACAGCGGGTTCGCGAGGTGCGCCTGGTGAGGGTCGACGAGGCCTCGGTGGCCAAGCAGCCTGTGCGCTCGCGGGCCGCCCTGGCGCGCCCGGCCTCGCATCGAGGCGTGGTGGGCACCAAGCCCGCGCCCGTCGCAGCGCCCGCGCCCGTCCTCGAGACGGTGGCTCCGGTCAAGGCGGCCGCTCCCTCGGTGGCGGAGGTGGCTGCGCCGACCCCGCCGGTCGACGAGGTGCCGCCTCGCCCGTCGGCGGAGTCCTCCATCGCCAGCGACCTGTCGCGCGTCGAGCATGACCGTGAGCGCTACGCGGGGCTCTACCTGTGTCGAGGCACCCCGTTGCTGCTGCACCCCGCTGGGGTCTACCTGCTGGGGGAGCACCAGGGCTCGTGGCATGTGGGCGCGCCGGGGGTGGTCCGCCTCCAGGGGCCCGAGGGAGAGCTGTGGTACCGCGCCGCCGTGGAGCCCGACCGTGCGTTCTGTCGTGAGCTGTGGGCGGAGCTGGAGCCCGCCGACGAAGGCTTCTCCCGCCCGCGGCGCCGAGCGCTGCGTGCCGTAGGGCCGCGCTGAACGCGCGCATGCTACCTTGCGAACCATGGCACGCATCCTCCTCATCGATGACGACCCGAACCTCCTCGACATGCTCGCGATGGCCTTCGAAGATGCCGGCCACGACGTGCAGACGGCCCGCGACGGCACGCGGGGGTATCGAAAGGCCACCCAGGGCGACCCCGAGCTGATCGTCAGCGACGTCAACATGCCGGGAATGGATGGCTTCACCCTGTGCCGTCGGCTGCGCGGGGAGGGCGTCACGGTGCCCATCGTGCTGCTCACGGCCCGCGACACCGAGATCGACGAGGCGCTGGGGCTGGAGCTGGGCGCCGACGACTACGTGGTGAAGCCCTTCAGCAGCCGGGTGCTCACGGCGCGGGTGGCGGCCCTGCTGCGCCGCGAGGCGTTCAAGGGGGGGGCGGCGACCGACACCGGCGAGGTGATCGTGGTGCGCAAGCTGTCGCTCGATCTGGAGCGCCTCGAGGCACGCTACGACGGCGTCACCTTCGAGACCACGGTCACCGAGTTCCGGCTGCTGTGCGCCCTGGCGCGCAGGCCGGGCATCGTGTTGTCGCGTGAGCAGCTGCTGGAGCGCATTCGCGGCGACGACAGCGTGGTCGCCGAGCGCCTCATCGACACCTACGTCCGTCGGCTTCGTCGCAAGATCGAGGCGATCGAGAAGGGCTTCGACGATATCGAGACCGTCATCGGTGCGGGGTATCGCTGGCGCGACCCCTGAGATGGGAGGCCTCGTGATCGACGTCGACGAAGTGGCCGCTGCCTTCGAGCAGGGATTCGTGGTCGTGGATGGTGCCGACTCGGTCGTGTGGCAGTCTGCCGGTACCGGCTTCGAGGTGGGAGAGGCCCTGCATGAGGGGCCCCACGGGCCGCTGCTGGTCGAGCTGGTAGCCGCCGTTCGCCAGGGCAGCGTGCGCGAGGTGTCGCGGTTTCCCGGGTTGGGTCAGGTGACGGCGCGCCCGTGGCGCGCGCCGGGTCACGTGGCCCTGTGCATCGAGTTCGGCGAGCACGGCGTCACCGTCCAGTCGCTGGAGGTGGCGCTGCGCGCGTC
>CBDUIC010000229.1:0-5334 GCA_965367245.1 uncultured bacterium
CCGCCCCCGCTCGCCCCCCGCCAAGGGCTGCGCCCCTGGACCCGCGACGTGCTTGCGCGACCGGGGTGGCGCGGGGGGGATGTCAGCGGTAATCGAGGGTCCCACCGAGGATTGCCCATGCCCATCACTCCCCCCGGCCCCGTGTGCGTCACCGGCGCATCGGGCTTCATCGCCGCCCACATCGTGCGCGAGCTGCTGGAGCTCGGCTACGAGGTGCGAGGCACGGTCCGCAGCCCGGGTGACTCGGGCAAGTACGACTACCTGACGAGCCTCCCGGGGGCCGACGAGCGGCTCACCCTGGTGCAGGCCGAGCTGCTCACCCCTGGCGCCTATGACGCAGCGGTCGCAGGCTGTGCCGCGGTCCTCCACACCGCCTCCCCCTATGTGGTGCACGCCGAAGACCCCCAGCGCGACCTGGTCGAGCCAGCCCTGCAAGGCACGCGCAACGTGCTGGCGTCGGTCGACAAGGCCGACAGCGTGCAGCGGGTGGTGCTCACCTCGTCGCTCGCGGCGATCAGCGACGAGCCGCACCCCACCAAGCGGTTCACTGAGCACGACTGGAACGACCAGTCCACCCTGACGCGCAACCCCTACTACCTGTCGAAGGCGCTCGCCGAGAAGGAAGCCTGGAACCTAGCGAAAGACCAGGAGAGGTGGTCGCTGGTCGTGATCAACCCCTACATGACCATCGGCCCGTCCATCGGCCCGGGCATGAACACCAGCAACGGGGTGCTCAAGGGCATCCTCGAGGGCGACTACCCAGGCATCCTGGCCCTGTCGTGGGGCTTCGTCGACGTGCGCGACATCGCTCACGCCCACGTGCTGGCGATGCAAGACGACGAGGCCGAGGGGCGACACATCTGCGCCAGCGAGGTGGTGAGCATGGCTGAGGTGGTGCAGATCCTGCGCGAGGCTGGCTACGCCGACGGCTACAAGCTGCCCTCCCTCGACCTGTCCGGTGGGCTGGGCTCCTTCGTGGTGCGCCTGTTCTCCCACACCCAGCCCTCGGGCGTCGGTAGCTACCTGCGCACCCACCTCGGCAAAGACATGCTGTGGTCCAACGACAAGGCCCGCGACCAGCTCGGGGTGGCCTTCCGGCCCGGCAAGGAGAGCATCCTCGCCGCGGTGGAAGACATGGTGAAGCAGGGGCACCTCGCCCCGAAGGGCTGACCTCAGCTCGGCTTGCGCGCGATGTGAAAGCCGATGATGGCCTCGGCTCCCACGTCGGGCTGGCGCACGTCGACGAAGCCCGCCCCTGCGATCTCTTCGGCTACCCGAGCCTTGCTGATGACCCACACGTGCGGCGCCTTGCCCAGCATGCGCATCCCCCACAGCAGCGGGGTGTGGGGAATCCACGACTCCGACAAGCACACCGTCGACGACACGAAGGTGCCGCCCGGGGCGAGCAGCTCGAAGGCGCGGGCCAGGGCAGCGGGGCGGTCGGGGAGCAGGTGCAGGATGCTGTAGCAGCACAGCACGTCGACACTGCCGGGAGCGAGCGCGTCGAAGCTCGCGTCGAACGGCCCGACATGGAAGTGCACGCCCTCGGCACCCGCGGCGCCCGCTTTGCCCCGCGCGATGCGGATCATCTCGGGGGACAGGTCGAGGCCATGCACCTCGGCAGCAGCGGGCGCGAGGCGCAGGGCCAGGGAGCCGGTTCCGCAGCCGATGTCGAGGACGACGCTGTCGGCATCGATGTGAGCCAGGGTGTGCTCGATCTTGCGCTCGAAGGCGTCGGGGTCGTCGACCGGCTTGGCAGCGTAGCGCTCGGCGAGGTCGTCCCAGAACGCGGCGTCGGGTGTCATGGTCGTCGTTCTCCGGGGGTAGACCATCGGCCTCAGCCGTCGTGGGGCAGGCCGAGCAGGTCGGCGCTCACGTTCCACAGGGCCCGTCGAGCGGCGGCGTCGTCGGCCATGGGGTGGGGCTCGGCCTCGTGGTAGCGACGGAACCAGTAGCCACGGCCATCCTCGAGGGCCTCGTCTTCAGCGAGCCGGAGCACGGTGCGCGCCCCGCGTCGGGGGGACACGAAGGCGGGTCGGAGCACGGTGTCGGCGAGGAGACGCAGGTGCCAGGGAAGCACGTCTTGGGCGTGGGTGCGCACGGCCCCCGGATGCACGGCCGCTACCGTGACGCCGGTGCCAGCGAGGCGCTCGGCCAGCTCGTAGGCGAGGAGCACCTTGGCCAGCTGGCTGTTGGACCCTGCCTGCGCCCAGTCCCACGGCCGGTGCGCCCATCCCAGGTCGTCGAGGGTGAGCTGGCCGCGCTGGTGGTAGAGCCCGGCGAGGAGCACGATGCGGGCCGGCGCGCTGGCCTGCAGAGTGGGCAGCAGGCGCCGCAGCAGCTGGTAGTGGCCGAGGTAGCCCACATGCCAGCCCAGCTCGACGTCGAGGGCCGAGCGGTGCAGGTCGGGGAGGGTGACGCCGGCGTTGCCGACGAACACGTCGAGGCGGTCGAACTGCTGCGAGAAGGTATGCACGAAGCTGTCGACGCTGTGGGGATCGGCCAGATCGCAGGAGAGGAAGTGCACCCGGTCGTGCTGGGCGGCGGCGCGCACGGCGGCCTCGGCCTCGAAGCCGCGGTGGGCGTCGCGGCAGGCGAGCACGACGGTCGCGCCGTCGCGAGCCAGGCCCTCGGCGGTGGCGAGCCCGAGCCCGCGGTTGGCGCCGGTGACGATGCAGACCTCGGATGCGTGCATGGTCGAGTCCTCCCAAGGATGGATGACCCTACAGCGGAGCCGGGCCTCGTGCTACCGAAGGGTCGGAGGTGCCGTGGCCCATCCCTGCCTGGAGTGTGGTGCGTGCTGTAGCACCTGGCCGGTGCAGTTCGCCGCCGACGAGGTGACCGACGCACTGCTTGCCTACGTCGTGCCCGCCGCCACCGATCGGCACCGCCTGATGGCCGGCACCGAGGGCAGCGCCCCACGCTGCGTGGCCCTGCAGGGCACCGTCGGCGACCGGGCCAGTTGCCGGCTGTACGCCCACCGGCCGTCGCCGTGTCACGAGGTCGCGGCGTCGCTGTCCGATGGCCACCGCGACCCCACCTGCGACGAAGCGCGCGCCCGCCACGGCCTGCCGCGGCTCACGTGGAGTGACTGGCGCTAGCGGACGACTTGGCACGGAACCTGCTTTGGTAGGGGCCTGATGACCCTGCCCGCGGCGTCCTCACCCTGCTGGGTGGGGCAGCTCGCACACCCCGCTGGGGCAAGCACCACAGGAGCCACTGATGAACTGGCACACCTCCGTTCGCGACGTGATGAGCAGCACTCCGGTCTTCGTCGACATCGACGACCCGCCCAGTCGGGTGAAGGAGGTGTTGTCGACGCATCCCTTCCACCACCTGCCGGTGCTCCGCGAGGGGGTGCTGGTGGGGGTGGTGAGCGTGGTCGACATCGCACGCGTCTCGCTGGGGGCCTACGTCACCGACGAGGCGACCTCGTCGGCGTGGCTCGATGCCAGCTTCACCGTCGGCGAGATGATGACCTGGGAGCCCGAGACGATCCGCGCGAGCGACCCGGTGAAGCTCGCGGCCGACAAGCTGTCGGGGGGCGACTTCCACTGCCTGCCGGTGGTCGACGGCGACGACAAGCTGGTGGGCATGCTCACCAGCACCGACCTGCTCCGCTGGCTCGTCACCGCCTGAAGGGGCTCACGGGCAGCGAAGCTCGTAGACCTCGACGGTGTCGCTCCACGAGCCGCTGTTGGCGACGTTGCCGCCGAAGACCACGATCTGGTCGCCCACCACACTCGCCGTGGCGTGCCTGCGCGGCGTGTAGGCCACCGTGGGCTCGGCCCAGCGATCGGTGGGCACGTCGTAGTGGGGGACTCGGTCGTGCGAGGACGCCGGGCGGAAGCGTCGCATCGAGGCTCTGGCTGGCCCCCTCCCGGTCGCGCCACGACATGCGCACGGTGTCGCGCTCCTCGGTGTGCTGCACCTCGTAGGCGAGGGGAGCAGCGAGGGCGGTGAGGAGGGCAGACCACAGCATCAGAACATCGTGTTGTCGTGTAGGGCCGTGGCGGGAACGACCTGCAGCACGTCCCAGTGCTCCACGATCTTTCCGCCTTCGTCGAAGCGGAAGATGTCGATGCCAGCGTAGTCGTGGTCGCCTGGCCATGCCTGGTGGCAGTGGAGCACGACCAGGTCGCCCTCGGCCACCGCGCGGTGAAAGGTGACGCGCTTGCCCGGATACTCCCGAGCCATACGCTCGAAGTAGTCGATGAAGGCCTGCTTGCCGTCAGCGACGTGGGGGTTGTGCTGGGTGTAGGTCGCGCCGGCGTAGCGCTCGATGGCCTCCCGCGGCCGGCACTGGTTGAACATCAGATCGTAGAAGGCCTTGGCGTTGGCTTTGTTGTCCGATGGATTCATGTCACGCTCCACCCAAGGGAGAATACGGGTTGGCTCCGGGGCGCATATCGCACCCTCACAGTCCGCCCAGGAGAGACGTTTGCCGAAGATGGTGCTGCACGGCCGCTCGCCCGACGGGCGGTCAGGCCAGGTCCTCCGAGAATGACCCACGAGGAGCTGCAGGCCCGCCTCGCCGCCTCACCGCGCACGGCGGTCTACCTCACGACGCCGGGCTGTGGCCCGTGTGCGGCCGTGCGTCCGTGGGCCGAGGAGCTGTTCGCCGACCCGGCGTGGGACTGGGTGGTGGTCGACACGACCAGCAGTCCCGACATCGCGGGCCAGCTGCTGGTGTTCAGCCACCCCACGCTGCTGCTCTTCGCCGGCGAACGCGAGGTCCACCGATTCTCGAGAGTGGTGCCGCGAGGAGCGGTCGTGCGAGGGAAGGGCGACATCGAGTGCCACTCCGTGGGGAACGACGGTGCAGGAGCACCGTGATATCGCCGGGCGCTCTGGAGGTGTGCGCATGGGTCGAGGGTTGCTGATCGCACTGTGCATCGTGTCTGCGTGCTCGGGTGGTGGCGGCGGCGACGGGAGCGATGGCTCGACCTTCGACCCGCCCGAGATGGGCTTCGGGCTGGCGACGTCCGGCGCCTTTGGCGCGAGCTACGAGTTCTCGACCGACGAGATCAACGCGGCTCGCTCGTCCGATGGCAGTGACGACTGTGCCGGGAGCATGCGGGGGATCATCGCGACGTCCCCCGACGGGTTGTTCGTCGACTTCCGGATCGATGGGTGCACGGTGCTGTCCGAGGGCGGGCCGTCCATCGTCGTCCCGGGCCAGCTCGAGGTCACGCCGCCGGGCGGCGAGCGGCACAGCTCGGCCTACTTCGACGGCGCCGCCAACGAGTTCGTCGATGGCTGCCTGGTGACCATCGCCGACATCTCCCGCTGGGACGACTCGCCGTTCCACGACGAGCATCTGTACATCACGGG
>CBDUIC010000230.1:0-5332 GCA_965367245.1 uncultured bacterium
TCCGCGCCACAGCCCTCCGAGCGGGCCAGCGCTTCGTCGACCTCGGCTGCGCCACCGGCGCGCTGACAGCCTGGCTGGCCGACGCCACCGATGCCGACGGGCTCGGCCTCGACTTCGCACCGAAGGCCATCGCACGCGCGCAGCAGCGCTACCCGCCCGTGGCTTTCGAGGTGCAAGACCTCGACGCGCTGTTCCTTCGGCCGCAGGCCTTCGATGTCGCCGTGGCCCTCGACACGCTGTACTTCCCCGCCGATCTGCCCACCACCCTCGGCCGGGTGTTCGCTGCCCTGCGGCCGGGCGGTCGCCTGGTCGCGATGTACTCCGCCAACGGGCCGTCCGAGTCCGTCGGGCGGCCCGTCTTCGAGACCAGCGGGCTCGGGCGTGCCCTGGCGCAGCTGGGTCGCGCCGCCGCGCTGGAGGACCACACGGATGGGGCCGCTCGGGTGTGGCGCACCGCACGCGCTACCCTCGACGAGCTCGAGGAGGCCTTCGTGGCCGAGGGGCGCCGCGACCTGTGGGAGCAGCGCGACGCCGAGGTGACGCGGGAGCTGGCGATGGTCGAGCAAGGTCGCAAGAGCCGGTGGTTGGTGACGGTGGAGGTCTGAGATGCTGGAGTCGGTACAGCAACGGTCGGGTCCCCCCATGGGCTGTCTGGTGGGGGGTGGACTCCTCGGGGCGCTGGTGCTCGGGCTCGGGGTGTGGTTCGGCGCTCCGCTGTGGCAGGTGCTGACGGGCCAGCGCACCCTGGAGGGCGAGGCGAAGTGGGAAGACCGCGTGGTGCGGGCGCCCCTGATGTACGGCGAGGTCGACCTGCGCGCGGCGTACACGGCGCCACTGAGCAGCTGGTCGGCGGCGCTGTCCCGGGGAGAGCGAGAGGCGACCCTCGGCGAAGCGCTGCGGGAAGCGCCCGAGCTGTGGGCCCGCTTCGAGGAAGTCCACCAGCTGGCCGGAGACGACGCGCCCTACGAGGCGCTGGTGGCCTCGGTGCGTGCCATCAACGACGCCACGGCAGCGGAGGGGGCAGCGGTGTGGCTGCACCCTTGGCAGCAGGGCAGCTTCTACGTGAAGTCGTACGAGGTGCTGGCCGACCTCGAGGTGCAGGTGGGCGAGGTCACCCGTCGGGCGCGCTACGTGCGGCGCCTCGACACCCTCAACGTGCGGGAGGGGCGGCTGGGCCACGTCGCCGACCCCGAGGAGGGAGCCATCATCCTCGCCGACCGCACCCGCGACTTCGTGGTCGACGAGCTGTGGCCCTCGCTGACCCGCACACCGCCCTCCGACCCGCTCCTCGCGGCGCTGGTGCCCCAGGTGATCTACGCGCTGGGCGATGCGCTGGGGGGCGATGCCCTCGTCGCGCTTCGCTCGTCGGCCGAGGTGCGGCGCGAGCTGCTCGACACGGTGGCGTCGATCACCGACCGGGGCGACCGGTGCGCCACGATCCGGCTGTCGAGGCCGGCCTGGTACGGCTACGACCCGGAGCTGCGCACGAAGCTGCGTGCCATTGCCCACGAAGACCGCGGGGTGTCGACCTGCGAGCGGGTGCAGGTGGCCGAGGCGCGGGCCATCGACGAAGCCTTCGCCTCGCTGGTCGCCGACGATGCGGCCCAGCAGGCCCTGCGGTCGGTGTTCGGGCTGGCGGGAAGAGGCGTGCTGCTGCACGAGGTGCGGCACGCGGCCGACGAAGAGCTGGCCTGTGTGGGCTGCCCTGACGGGCTGGAGGGCTCGGCGATGCGAGAGGCGAGCGCCTACCTCGCGAGCCTGCACGACGAGGTGTCGGCGCCCCTGAGCTGGCTGCAGATGTGCCAGGTGGCAGCGGAGACGCGGGGGGCCCATGCACGGGCGGCACGCGCGGTGACCGACGCGCTGGCCGAGCATGGCTGCGTGTCGGGGGTGCCGGTCGACGTGGCGGCGAAGGCGGCGGCCGTCGATGCGAGCTGGTTCGGCGAGCGGGCGGCCCCCACCCTTCCGGCCGACGCGCCGGCGACGCTGGCGCTGTTCTAGTCCGCCGGTCGGTTACCGAACCCCTCCGGAGGTCGCCATGCGCCACGCGCTTGCCATCGCTGCTTGTCTGTCGTGGGCCGGGTGCGTGGCCGACGCCCCGTCCCGAACGTCGACCCCCACCGAGCCGCTGGCCTCGCTGGCGCCGGCACCCGCGACGAGCGTGCCTGCGCCGACCACCGAGTCCCCCACCGAGCCGACCAGCCGGTGGGCCGACAACGACCGCACGGTCATCCTGGTGTCGCTCGATGGGTTTCGGTGGGACTACATCGATCGCACCACCACGCCGACCCTCGATCGGCTGGTCGCCGAGGGCGTGCGCGCCGACGGGCTGATCCCGGTGTTCCCCAGCAAGACCTTCCCCAACCACTTCACCCAGGTCACCGGGCTCTACCCCGCCGAGCACGGCATCGTGGGCAACAGCTTCTACGACGAAGACCTGGAGGCCTCGTTCGACATGAGCGAGACCGGCAGCGAGTGGTGGGGCGGGGAGCCCATCTGGGTGACGGCGGCCAAGCAGGGGCTGCGAGCGACGACGATGTACTGGCCGGGGTCGGAGACCGACTTCGACGGGTGGCGCCCCGATAGCTGGGTCCCTTACGACGACTACCGAGGCAACGCAGAGCGCGTCGGGCAGGTGCTCGAGTGGCTCGACGAAGAGCAGCCGCCGCACTTCGTGACGCTGTACTTCTCCGACACCGACCACGAGGGGCACGTCTACGGCCCCGACAGCGAGGAGGTCGCCTCCGCCATCCGCTCCGTCGACACCCAGCTCGCCCGCCTGGTCGACGGGCTCGAAGACCGCGCGCTGCTCGACGCCGTCGACCTGGTGGTGGTGTCCGACCACGGCATGACCGAGCTGTCGCGGGAGCGCGCGATCTTCCTCGACGACCACGTGGTGGCCGACGACTTCTGGATCGCGGCCTGGGGCCCCTACGTGACCCTCGATCCGAAAGACGGCGACGCCACCGGGGTGCTCGAGGCGCTGGTCGACCTGCCCCACGCCAGCTGCAGCGACGACGCGAGCCGGCCCTCGGAGCTGCACTTCCCCAGCGGCCCGCGGGTGCCCGCCATACTGTGCGTGGCAGAGCTGGGCTGGGGCATCACCACCCGCGACTGGTTCGACACCCACCCCGACGACCTGACCGGGGCCACCCACGGCTTTCTGTCCGACGACCCCGACATGCACGGCACCTTCATCGCCCGCGGGCCCCACTTCCGCGTAGGCCACCGCGCGCCGGCGTTTTCGTCGGTGCACCTGTACGAGCTGCTGGCGGCGCTGCTGCAGATCACCCCCGCGCCGAACTCCGGCGACCCGGCGGTCACTGCGGGGCTGCTCGCTCCCTGACGGCTCAGGCGCGAGACGCGGTCGCTCGGGCAACGAGGGCGACGGGCACGGTGCCGACGAGGGCGGCGACGAGGCCGGCCAGCAGCCCGCCGACGGCCACGCCGCGCATGCCGATGATCTGCAGCCCCAGCTCCGCGGGGCCGGGCCCGACCCCGGTGTAGCCGCTGGTGCACACGGTGAGGGAGCCGATGGTGCCGATCGACAGCGACAGGCCCATGCCCACGCCCTCGAAGCCCAGGGCCGCGCAGCCGATGAGGCCGAGGAGCAGGCCCTCGCCGAGGATCTCACGCCAGGAGCCGGCGGCGGGGGAGGCGGGGGCCCGCAGCGCGAACAAGGCTCCCGCCAGCACGCCCATCGCGCCGACGGCCAGGCCATCGTTGTGCTGCAGGACGTAGGCGGTGAGCCAGGCGAGGGGGAGGGCCACGGCGTGCACCGCGCCCGACGCGAGGTGCCAGGTGCGCACGGCCTGCCCCAGCCCCCACGAGGCGGCGGCCGACGCGACGAACAGGCCGCCCAGGGCATACGCCGACAGCCACAGCGCAGGGGCGGCGCTGCCGGTCGACTGGCGCAGGCTCTCGCCCAGCGCGCTCCCGGACGTGCCGATGACCATCGCGGCGAGCAGCGCGTGGGCGCCGACGAAGGCCGGCAGGATGTGCACGACCATGCCCTGGGTCGGGCGCCCGCGGGTCAGCGAGGTCGCGGCGGCGACGGCAGCCCCGGCCAGGGCGACCAGGCACAGCCCAAGGAGCTCGGCGAAGACGGTTCCGCTGGTGGCCGCCGCGGTGCACGCCTCGACCCCGACGGGCTCGGGTGCGGTGTAGGCGAGCCAGACAGGCGCCTGGGCGGCCAGGGCCAGGGCAGAGCCTCCCGCCACCGAGAAGCCTGCGGCGACCCCGATGCCCCCGGCCAGCGCGGCGGGCCATGCACCCATCGAGCGCCCGGCCCACAGGGCGGGCACCACCGTCGCCGAGGTGAGCGGCACCACCAGCCACAGCGGAGGGGCCGGCAGCAGCACCCAGGCCACCAGGCTCGCGACCCAGCCTGCAGCCGCCGACAGAGCTGCGACGGCGGCGGTGGTGCGCGCCATCTCGAGCAGATCCACTGCATGCAGGGCCTCCTCCGGAGCCACGGGGGGAGGGGTCGCGGCGGACGCGTAGGGGTTGCTCATGCGCGGGTGCCGGCGCTGCCCACCGCGAGGGACCGCACCAGCGCGACCTTGGCGTCGATCCCGGTCGTGACCGGCGGCAGCTGGCCGGCGTGCGCCTCGGCCCATCGCACCAGGGGCTCGAGGTCGTCGATGCCGTCGAGGAGGGTGCGGGGGAGGGCGACCCGGTAGGTGCTGTCGGGGTCGAAGGGATGGCCGCCGACCTCCACGAGCCCCCCCTGCGCATCGACCACCACGCCGTCGTCGTGCTGCAGGTAGCCTCCGGTGCCCTTCCGCTCGTCGACAGCGAAGCGGAAGGTCTCCTGCAGGACCTCGCCGGGGAGCTCCACCACCACCGACTCCATGGCGAAGGGCAGCTCGCGTCGGAGGTCGGCGAAGCTCAGCCGCCCCTCGTAGTCGGCCCCGCCTCGCAGCGCGCCGCCGTTGAACACCGCGAGGTGGGCCTGCAGCGTGTCGCGGAGCCGCGATGCGACCAGGGTGCCCAGGGTCGTCTGGCCCTCCCGTGCGCCCCTCGACGACAGGGTGTGCCCCGGCTCCAGCTCGAGGAGGACCTGGGCCTCCAGGGCCTTCACTGCGGCGAGGTGGCCGTCGACGCGGGCCTGCATCGCCGGATCGGCGGCGTAGCCGGCCACCGGCTGCAGCCGCACGTCGGACCGCACGGTGCCGTCAGGCTCCACGAACAGGTCGGCGACCACGGCGCAGCGCGCGTTCATCGGGGCCTTGATCAACGGCGCGGCGTGGTCGCGCTCGGTGTGCCCATCGTGCTCATGGCCGCCGAGGACCAGGTCGACGAGGCCGGCATCCGCCAGCAGCCGGTCGGC
>CBDUIC010000231.1:0-5276 GCA_965367245.1 uncultured bacterium
GTTCTCTGTGGTGCCTTTTACGCCGCTCGCATCGGCGCCGACGACCACCGAGCGGTTCGGCGCTCACCTCATCCAGGAGGGCCCTTGGATGTCGTTCAACACATGGTGTTTGTAGCGGGTTTTTGGGCGAAGCTCTCACGGGCGTCCAGGCGCTCAACGAGCATCGAGGCGGTTCCGGCGGTCTGATTCACCACAGAGGTTCACAGAGGTTCACAGAGGGGTCATGAGGCGGGCTATCGAAGACAGGCCGATGAGGGTTTCTATATTTCCTCCGCTCGGACGGTGGGTTCAGGTCGCCAGGCCCCAGCCGTAGGAGCCCCCGACCTCTGTCATTCCTCTGTGTACCTGTCGTCGACGCCGTAGGGCCATGAAGGCGCCTCGATGAACACGATGTAGGCCGCCAGGTCGGGACCCAGCGCCAACACCTGCTCCATCGCCTCGGGGGACTCGGCGCAGACGTGGGCAGGATTGAGCGCGAAGTGGGTGTGGTTTCCACGAGCGACGCTGTTGGCGGACGATGCGCGAGGGGCGCTCGCCATGACACCGGCCCTCGGCGAAGCGTGCCTCGAACGGCTAAGGCCACCCGGGGTCTGTCGGCGTCGTGCGGGCGGCGAGATCGGCGAGGCGTTCGTCGACCTTTCCCTTGAGGAACTCGGGGAGTCTCGGCTGCGCGACGAGCCCGACGAGCAGAGCGTTGGCCTCGTCGTGGTGGCCCTGGTCCATGAGCACGGCGGCGAGGTTGTAGCGGCAGGACAGCGCGTCGGGGTGCTCGGCACCCCGGGCCACGTCGGCCATGGCAGTGGACTGCCGCAACACCTCGATGGCGCGCGCGGGGTCGGTGCGCTCCAGCGCGAGCCCGTAGTTGGCGAGGGCGGCGGCGAGGCTCCAGCCCTCGCCACTCAGCCGGCGTCGCAGGGCCACGCTGCGTTCGAACAGCTGCATGTCGGTGCGGGTCACCAGCGCGAGCTCGTGGAGGATGTCGACCACGTCGGGGTGCACCTCGGTGCCGACCGCTGCGATGGTCTGGTCGAGTGCCTCCGCCATGTGCTGCCGGCCGACGGCCTCGTCACCGGCGAGCACCTCGGCGTAGCCACGGATAGCGAGGGCCCGAGCCGCTCGTCGCGCGTCGCCGACCGCGAGGAAAGCCTGTCGCGCACGCTCCGCCTGGGGCATGGCCGCCTCGATCTGGCCGAGCTCGAGGTATAGGTCGGCCACGAACAGCTGCGCCATGGCGGCGTCGCGAGGCGCCCCCGCCGCCGCCAAGTCCGCCGCAATGCGCGCCATGCTCGCCGGCGCCGTGGCCTGTTCGTCATCGAGATCGAACCGGGCCCGAACCAAGTGCATCTGTGCCCGCAGGGACAGCGGATCAGCGGGGCCGTACCCCTCCACCAGGTCGTCGTGGGCTCGCTGTAGCGACCGGACGGCCTCGTGGGTCGCGCCGACGGCGGCCTGCACGCGCCCTGCCGCGAGGCGAACCTCACCGGTCACCTGGGGGTCGCGGGTGCCCGCGTCGAGCTCGATCAGGCCGCGGTCGAGCACTTCCCGAGCCGTGAGCTCCTCTCCGCGGGCCGAGGCCGGGTCGGCGGCCTCCAGCATCCCTACCAACAGGTCGAGGGTCGCCTCGGCTCGGTCTCGCTCTGTGCGGATCTGCGCGGCCTGGGTCGTCGCGGTAGCTGCCCAGCCCACCAGCAGGCACGTCGCCCCGACGAGCCCGGCCACCAGGCCCTTGTGGCGCCGGATCCATCGGCTGGCCCGGTACCAGCTGACGCCCTCCCGTGCCCGCACGGCCTCGCCCCGCAGGTGGCGCTGCAGGTCGTCGGCGAGCTCCTCGGCACTGCGGTACCGCTCGGTGGGGTCGGGTGCCGTGGCCCGCAGCACGATGGCGTCGAGGTCACCGCGAGCCGCAGCCTGCCACCGCGACGGCGGGGGGAGGGGCTCGCTCGTCGCGGTGCGAAGGGCCTGGCCGGTGAGGCCCTCCCGCGGGGTGGCCCCGGTGAGCGCGGCCCACAGCAGCAGGCCGAGGGCGTAGACGTCGGTGGCCGTGGTGAGGGCTCCTCCCTCCAGCTGCTCGGGGGCGGCCCAGCGTGGCGTGGCCAGCCGCAGCGTGCCCGTGCGCTCGTCTTCGTCGGT
Source organism: uncultured bacterium (assembly GCA_965367245.1). Classification (GTDB taxonomy): domain Bacteria; phylum Myxococcota_A; class UBA796; order UBA796; genus CBDUIC01. The sequence goes on from CBDUIC010000231.1 coordinate 2,131, forward strand.
GACGCGGGCGATGCCGAAGTCGAGGACGTGGGGTGCGCCCTGGGCATCGACGAGCACGTTGTCTGGCTTGAGGTCGCAGTGCACGACGAGCCGGGCATGGGCGTAGGCCACGGCACGTGCGACGTCGACGAGGAGGCGGAGCCGCTCGCGCGGCGGACGTGAGACACACCACGAGGTCAGCGGCTCACCGGCGATGCGCTCCATGGCGTACCAGGGCACGCCATCGGCGCTGTGGCCGCCGTCGAGGAGGCGGACGATGTGCGGGTGCTGCAGCTCGAGGAGGATGCGACGTTCTCGGTCGAAGCGTGCCATGAAGCCGTCGTCGGCCATCACGGTGCGGAGCAGCTTGATTGCCGCCTGCTGCGTGAAGCCTCCGTCGACGCGGGTGCCCTCGAACACCACGCTCGAACCGCCGTGACCCAGGACCGCGCCGAGGGTCCAGTCTCGGAGGCGGTCGCCGGGACCCAGGCGCCAGGTCGACCCGGTGTCGATGGCTTCGTGCACGGCAGCAGTGGCGTCGGAATCGCTCACGACCCCAGCCTACCCGGCGCCGGCTCCCGTCGAGCGTCGTGTGGCACAATCCGTAGGTCCATGGCCACGTCCCCACAGCTACTGCTCCAGGTGCTCCAGGTTCCCGAGGGGTCAGCCCTCGCGGTGGGCACCAGCTGGCCCATCGTCGGGCCCCAGGCAGTGATCGGGCGCTCCCCGACGGCCGACGTGATGGTTGGGGACCGCACGGTCTCGCGGGCGCACGTCCGCGTGCATGCGGGCCCCCCCACCCGGGTGGAGGTTCTGACGTCCTCCAACGGCACCTTCGTCGACCAGCGACCGGTCGGCGTGGGGTCACCGGTGGTCGTGGGGCCACAGGGCGCTCGCCTCCAGCTGGGTGGCGTGCTGCTCGGCCTCGCTCCCCTCGTGGCCACCGAGCCCGTGTTGGAGCCGCTGGTGTCGCTCGCCGCCGCTGCCGCGCTGCTGTCGATCACCTGGGATGCGGGCCAGTGCGTGGTGCGGAGTGGGGGCCGAGACCTCGGCGTCACCGGGGCGGCGGCTCGCCTCCTAGGCGTGTTGGCAGGGCGAGCCGGAGAGGTCGTGCACCACTGGGACCTCGAGCAGGAGCTGGGTACCCTTCACCTCGCCCCCCTGGTCACCGCCGTCCGCAACGCGCTGTCCGAGGCCGTCGACGCGGAGGTGCTCGGGGAGGGCGTACTCCGACAGCGCGTCGAGCGGGCGACCGGGGAGCGCGCGTCGGACCGAAAGGAGCTGATGCGACAGCTGGTGCAGTCGCGGCGAGGGCATGGCTATGTGCTGCACCTTCTCCCGACGGACGTGGTGATCGAACAGGTCTAGTCGTCGTCGCAAAGCAGCGTCGAGCCGTCGGTCGAGCTGCCCGTCACGTCGATGTCGTCGTCGAGGTAGGGCGCATTGACGGCGCAGGGGCTGCCCAGGTTGGCGAAGGCGGTCTGGGTGACGGTGGCCTGCGTCTCGGCCCACACCACCACGGCGCCGAGGTCTCCGTTGCTGTTGAACGCGCCGCCGCCTGCGCCGTCGATGACCGCGTGGTCGATGACATGCAGACGGGGACCGGAGTCGGGGTCCTCGAAGAAGATGCCCTTCCACGTCCCAGGGCCCGCCTGGGTTCCTGTCATGCGGACTGGATCGCTCGCTGAGCCCGCCACCTCGAAGTCGCCGAGGACCTCGAAGCCCATCTGGGGCTCGAAGGTGACCTCCGTTCCGCTCTCGATCCGCAGGCTTGCCGCCTCGGGCACCACCACCTCGTAGAAGATCTCCGTGTCCGAGGTCAGGCGGTACGGCACGTCGAGGGGGCTCCACACGTGGTCGCCCGTCAGCTCACCCTCCTGCACGAGCACGGCGTCCAGGTCATTGCCGGTGTGGATGTCTTCCGAGCGCAGCGCCGATGCGAGGTTGGGCTCCACCCACATGGGGGCGGTGTTGCCGGTGAACACGTTGACGCCCGACAGCTCCAGGGTGGCGCCGGCGTACGAGGCGTTGAGCCCGAATGCGGCGCTGTCCGCGAGGGACACGTCCTGCAGCACCAGGTGCGCGTCGGCCCACAGGATGATCGCGCCCAGGTCGCCGTTGCTGTTGATCGGTCCCCCGCCGGCGCCCAGCACGTCGGTGTAGCGCAGCTCGGTGGGCTGTGCCTCGGCGCCATCCAGGAGCACGCCGAGCCAGCTCCCGGGGGCGTCGGTCTCGCCTTGCAGCACGATGCGCTCGCAGTCGCCGGGCCCGCCGTTGCTCACGATGCGCCCGTTCTCGCCGACCTCGAGCGCCGCTTGCGCGGCGAACTCGATCACCACGCCAGGCTCGATGGTTAGCTCGCCGGAGACGGGGGCCTCGCACTCGATGCGGTAGTCGACCGGACGATTCGGGTCGTTGACGAGCGTGATGTCTTCGGTGAGCGCGGTGCACGCCAGGATCTCGGGGGCCTCGTCGCCGGTGTGGCACGAGCCCGTCTCGGGGGGGGTGGGCTCCGTCGCCACCGGGCAGTCGTCGTCGCAGGCGGTGAGCAGCAGCAACAGGATGGCAGGAAGGGAACGCATCAGGGCCTCCACGGCAGGTGTGTGGAAGGTACGCGGTGGCCGCTGTGCAACCCTTGGCCTAGCCTTGGCGCTTCCTTGCGACGCAGCGGCCTGGTGAGGTCACTTCCCGCTCACGTTTCGCCAGGGCAGGGTCACGATGCGCCCGCTGGGCAGCTCGAACCCGAGCTGCAGGTCGTAGGAGGGGCTCCCCTGCAGGCGCTCGGGGACCGGGCAGCGGCCCGCGTGCTTGGGCGGTTGGACGTGCTCGTGGTGCCCTTCCTCCTCCTCGGCGTCCTCTCGGAAGCGACACCACAAGGGCATGCCGGCGTCGCGGTCGTCGATGACCTCCCAGTCGCTGTCGCCGACCCGTCGGGCGCTGGGGTCGGGCAGGGGCGGCAGCGGTACAGCATGTCTGTCCTTCGCGCACTCATCCGGCCTCCTCGCCGCGAGACGAGAAGCACCTACCTGCGCAATGCCTGGGGTGGATCCGCTTGGCCGCCCCCGGGTGGATCCGCTTGGCCGCCCTGGGGGTGGGTCCGCTTGGCCGCCTCGCGGTGGATCCGCTTGGCCGCCCTGGACGTGGATCCACTAGGCCGCCCCCTCACA
>CBDUIC010000232.1:0-5269 GCA_965367245.1 uncultured bacterium
AGGCTCCCTTCGCCTGCCTCGTCGCACGCTGCTCCCTCCGGTCTCCCTGGTGCCGTGACTCAGGAGGCGAGCAACAACGCTGCGTCCGAGGCGTGGTGCGCATCGTGCGGGCGGGCGGGAGATCGAGTCCCAGCGCCCCTCGAGCGCCCGAACATCCGCTGTCCGGACACCGGACACGCCCCTCACCGTCGTCCCCTCCCTTCCACCGGCACACCCCGTGCATCGCCCTCCCACCCTGGAGGACCTCGATGTATGCCCTGATCGCGTGGCTTCACTTCACCACGCTGGCCACCGCCCACGCCCTCGCCCAGCGCTTCACCCGACGCCCCACCTCCCCCGCTGAGGCCCGCACCACCTACGTCGTTGCCTGGTCGATGTGGTGGAGCCTCACCTGGTTTCTGGGTCTCCCGACCCTCCTGGGCCACTACCTCCTCCGCGGGCCCGACCACGCGCTGCCCTTCCTCCTCGCCGCCGCCACGGCCGGCATCGCCCTGCGCCTCGATCGCCCCACTGGCGCCCTCGACGAGTCCCCCCAGCTCCACCGAGACGGGCTCACCGCCGCCACCCTCGTCTTCGGCGGACTCGCCGCGACGCCGGTCCTCGGGCTCGGCGCCTACGTGCTCCTGGCCGTTGCGGGCATCCCCCTCCCCGCCCTGCTCTGGCTCGGTCTGTTCGCCGTCACCGCCCACGCCTACCTGGCCTTCCTGTACCTCGCAGGCCGAAAAGCCCTGGCCTGGCGACCCCGAGCGCGTCACGTATCGACATGCTCCTCTTCACAGCCCTCGCCGCCCTCGCCGCTCCCGACGAAGACTTCCTCGCGGCCGTCCGTCGCATGGAGGCCGCCGCAGCCCGACTGAGCGACGCGACCTACACGTTTCACTCCACCGAGTACATCTCAGGCAAGGTCCACGAGGCCACCTTCGAGGTGAAGTATCGGCCTCCCAACACCGCCTACATGGCGTGGGAGAGCGGCCAGGAGGTGCTGTGGAACCCCGACCGCTCCGACAAGCTGCACGTCGACCCGGGCCCCTTCCTCCCCGTGATCCGCCTCGACCCCAACGGCCGCCTCGCCAAGCGGGGCAACCGCCACACCATCCACCGCCTCGGCTTCGTGCCCATCGCCTCGCTGTTCGCCGCCGACGCGCAGCGCATGCTCGCCGACCTCGACCAGCTCCGCCCCACCGTCGACGACCTCGGCGTGAAGAGCGTCTTCGGCCGGCCCGCCCAGTGCTACCGCTCCGTCATGAACAAGGAGCGCGAGCCGGCCCTGTATGCCCACAAGGTCGAGATCTGCTTCGACCAGGCCACCGACCTCCCCGTCGATCTCACAGTGTGGGACCACGAAGACGGCGAGCTCCGGCAGATCGAGCGCTACCGCTACGAGAACCTACGGGTCGACGTCGGCCTCACCGACACCGACTTCGACCCCGCCACCTACGGGCTGTGATCGGTGACACCATGTCGCACGAGCTAGCGCCTCCTCGCGCCACCAACTATCAGCGCCCATCTACTCGGAGGGCTCGATGCGTTGGTGGATCCTGGCAGCACTCGCCATGGCGTGCGGCGGAGCAGGCGGCAACGGTGACGACGACGACAGCGCCGGGAGCGGCCTCGTCGCCGACAAGGCAGCCCGCTACGCCGACTGCACCGCGCGCTGGTACAGCACCTTCTCCAGCGGCGTCTTCTCGGTCCAGCGCTACGACGAGTTCGGCTGGCTCATCAGCATCGACGACGACTGGAGCAGCACCCAGTTCGACTACGAGCGCGTGGGCAACCGGGTCGTCGCCGCGACCGAGACCTGGACCGACCTGCAAGAGTACGACCCCTACTACTACTACTACGGCTCCACCCCACCAGACGCCTGCCACGACGGCATCATCGTGGAGCGCCGAACGAAGATCACCTACAACGACCTGCAGCACGAGACGGAGCGCACCGTCACCCGCACCGATGACTGCGGCGACAGCGACACCGAGACCTACTCCTACGATCTCGACTACGACGGCGACGTGCTGAGCGAGCGCTCGGGCGACGGCCCCTACGGCTGGGAGCGCCAGGTCTTCGACGACTGTGAGAACCCCGAGCGCTACGAGACCGACGAGTACACCGACCGTTGGGACCACGAATACGCCGACAAAGACGCCTGCATCCTCGACCGGTCGACCAGCATCGACAACGATGTCGTCCTTCGCCACGACGACGAGGGACGCCTAGCAGCCTACGTGTCCGATGGCGAAGTGCTCTTCACCATCGAGTACGACTGCGACTAAGGCGACCGCGGCGCTAGGATGCGGCACCTCAGGAGCCGCCGTGTCCTTTCCGTCCGACCTCGCCATCGCCCAGTCCGTCACCCCCCGCCCCATCGTCGAGGTGGCGGCGGAGCTCGGCATCCCCGCCGACCAGCTGCAGCCCTACGGCCACGACAAGGCCAAGCTCCCGCTGACCCTCATCGACGATGCCAAGGCCGCCCAGGCCAAGCTCGTGCTCGTCACCGCCATCAGCCCCACACCGGCAGGCGAGGGTAAGACGACCACCTCCATCGGCCTGCACGAGGGGCTGTCGGCGCTGGGCAAGCGCAGCATCGTGGTCCTCCGGGAGCCCTCCCTCGGGCCCGTGTTCGGCATGAAGGGCGGCGCCGCAGGGGGCGGCTACGCCCAGGTCATCCCGATGGAAGACATCAACCTGCACTTCACCGGCGACTTCTCGGCGGTGGAGAAGGCCAACAACCTGCTGTCTGCCCTCATCGACAACAACCTGCAGAACCGCACCCGCAGCCTCGGCATCGATCCGCGCTCGGTCCGGTGGAAGCGGGTGATGGACATGTCGGACCGCGCCCTGCGCGACATCACCATCGGGCTGGGGGGCATGGGCAACGGCATCCCGCGCCAAGACAGCTTCGACATCACCCCCGCGAGCGAGGTGATGGCCATCCTGTGCCTCGCCACCTCCATCGCCGACCTCAAGGAGCGCCTCGGGCGCATCTACGTGGGCCACACCTTCGACCGTAAGCCCGTGTACGCCCGCGACCTCAACGCCCAGGGAGCCATGGCCCTGCTCCTCAAAGACGCCCTGCAGCCCAACCTCGTGCAGACGCTGGAGGGCCACCCCGCCCTGCTCCACGGCGGCCCCTTCGCCAACATCGCCCAGGGGGTCAACAGCGTGCTCGCCACCCGGATGGGGCTGTCGCTGGCCGACTGGGTGATCACCGAGGCCGGCTTCGGCGCGGATCTGGGCGCCGAGAAGTTCTTCGACATCAAGTGCCGCGCCGCTGGCCTGAAGCCCGACGCCGCCGTCATCGTCGCCACGATCAAGTCCCTCCGCTACCAGGGCGGTTCCAAGGTCGATCAGGTGGGGGACCCCGCTCTCGAGCGCGTGCAAGCCGGCCTGCCCAACCTCGGCCGCCACCTGGAGAACATCGGCCTGTTCGGCGTGAAGGCCGTCGTCGCCATCAACCACTTCCCCACCGACACGGCCGAAGAGATCGCCGCGGTGCAGGCCTACTGCGCCGAGCGCGGTGTCGAGGCGGTCGTCGCCAAGGGCTTCGCCGAGGGTGGCGCAGGGATGACCGACCTCGCCGCCGCCGTGGTGCGCGCGGCCGAGAGCGGCGAGAGCGACTTCCAGCCGCTCTACGCCCTCGACCAGCCCATCAAGGCCAAGATCGAGGCCGTGGCGACCCAGCTGTACCGCGCGTCCCGCGTGGTCTACAGCAAGGAGGCCCTCGGCGCCCTGCGCCGCATCAAGCGCCTGGGTCTCGAGGGCTTGCCCGTGTGCATCGCCAAGACCCAGTACAGCTTCAGCGACGACCCCAAGAAGCTGGGGGCGCCGGAGGGCTTCGCCATCACGGTGAACGACATCGAGATCGCGGCAGGAGCCGGGTTCGTCGTTCCCATTCTAGGTACGATGCTGCGGATGCCCGGCCTACCCACCGTGCCCGCCGCGGAGGGGATGGACCTCGACGACGACGGCGTCATCCACGGCCTGAGCTAGGCGCACCACCGGAGTCCCCCATGCCCACCCTGCTCCTCACCTGCTCCCTGCTAGCCCTGGCCGTCGGTGGCGACGCCGACGGCGACGGGGTCTCCGACGCCGACGAGCTGTTCGACGACACCGACGCTGACGGGGTCATCGACATGTACGACGCCGACGACGACGGCGACGGCATCCCCACCATCGACGAAGACAGCGACGGCTCCGGCACCGCCCTCGACGACGACACCGACGGCGACGGGATGCTCGACTACCTCGACGACGACGACGACGGCGACACCATCCAAACGATCCTCGAGTCGGGCGACTTCGACGGCGACGGCACCCCCGACTACCTCGACGCCGACGACGACGGCGACGGGGTCGACACCCTCTGCGAGCTCGTGGCCGGCGTCGACTACCTCAACCCCGACAGCGACGCCGACCTCATCCTCGACGGCGCTGAGTGGTTCAACACACTGTACTACCGGCCCATCGGCGACGGCGCGTGGGAGCCGATCCCGGCAGACGAGCGAAACACCGTCGAGGTCGACGGCAACGTGGTCACGCTGCCCGACTCGGAGATCTGGGACCGCGGCCAAGACCCCACCGCCGGCATCCCACCGACCGGAGGCGGCTGTCTCGACCCGTGGAATCGCGACGGCATAGACACCATCAACGCCCTCGACTTCGACGACGACGGCGACGGGCGCTCGACCCTCGACGAGGGCACCGCCGACGACGACTGCCTGTTCCCCACCAACGTGCCCGTGGGCGACAGCGTGCCCGCCTTCCTCGACTTCGACAGCGACAACGACGGCCTGCCCGACGACCACCCCGACGAGCAGGGTGACACCGACGGCGACGGGCTCATCGACGCTTACGACTGTGACCTGTCGCCCCCCGACGGCGACAGCGACATCGATGGGCTCACCAACGCCGAAGAGTGGGCGCTGTGCCCGCCGACGTTCCCCGACTGCCACCTCGACCCCGACATCGACGACGACGGTGTCATCGACGGCGTGGAGGCAGGCGACGCGTTCACCAAGGGCGGCGCGCTGCTCGACACCGACGGCGACGGCCTCGCCGACCTGTTCGACGACGACGACGACGACGACGGGCTGCTCACCCGCGACGAGGCGGGCATGCCCTGCCCCGCCGGCTCCTTGCTGGTTCACGAGCTGGCACCGAGCCTCACCTACTGGGCCTTCGCCTGCGACGACGGCTCCGCCACCTACGACCTGGGCAGCAACGAGCTGGGCGTCTACCCCGACAGCGACGCCGACGGGGTCCCCGACTTCCG
>CBDUIC010000233.1:0-5266 GCA_965367245.1 uncultured bacterium
CGCGGCAGGTCGTGGTCAAGCACGTGCAGCCGCCAGCCTCTGGCGGCAACCCACGCGGCTGGAATGGCGACATAGCGTCTGCACGCAAGCTTCGATCTTACAAGGTAGAACGAGCCTTCTACAACGATCATGTTCGCACACTATCCGGCCATTGCCGCATGCCACGCGTCGTCGCCGCCACCGAAGGGCTGCTGGTCATGGAAGACTTGGAGGCGGCGGGCTTCCGACCTCTCCCCGGCGGCCACCGCCTCGCCCCACCGCGGCTCGAGCAGGTCGTTTCATGGCTCGCCCGCTTCCACGCCCACACCCTGGACCGCCCGCCCTCGGGGCTGTGGGAGCGCGGCACCTACTGGCACCTCGCTACCCGACCCGACGAGTGGAAGGCCATGGCTCCTGGGCCGCTCCGCGAGGCGGCTCCCCTTCTCGATCGGCGCCTGCGCGACGCGGCCCACTCCGCGTGGCTGCACGGCGACGCCAAGGTGGCCAACGTGTGCGCCGCCCGCGACGAGGTGGCCCTCGTCGACTTTCAGTATGTCGGGCCCGGGGTGGGCCTGTCCGATCTCGCCTACCTACTGGGGAGCTGTCTCGACGAGGGGTCGTTGGAGCAGCACGCCGATGCCTGGCTGGAGCGCTACTTCGTCGCGCTGGCCGCAGCCCTCGACGACGCTCCCCTCGCCTCCGCCGTCGAGGCGGCCTGGCGTCCCCTGTGGCCCATCGCCTGGGCCGACTTCGAGCGATTCCTGGCGGGCTGGGCGCCACAGCACCGCAAGCGAACCGGCTACAGCGCGCGGCAGACCGCGATGGCGCTCGCGCTGCTCTGAGCCGCGTCACCCCAACGCAACGGACGCCCCACGGCCGCCCTGCCCAGCACGCTACGATGGGCCATGCCAACGATTCTGGTCATCGACGACGCCATCGAGTCCCACGTTCTGCTCGAGCACATCCTCGCGGAGCAGTCCGTCGTCTTGCTGCGCGCCCTCAACGCCCGCGACGGGCTCAAGCTGGCCCGGGCAAAGGCCCCCGACCTCGTGCTCCTCGACGTGCGCATGCCCGAGATGGATGGCTTCGAGGCGCTGGAGGCCATGCGGGAAGAGCCTCACCTCAGCCACGTGCCCGTCGTCTTCCTGTCCGCCGACACCGAGCCCTCCTCCAAGGTGCGGGGCTTTGACCTCGGTGCCGTCGACTACATCGCCAAGCCCTTCGATGCGACCGAGGTGGTGGCCCGGGTGCGTCGCCACCTCGACGCCAGCGCCCAGGAGCGTCGGCTCCGCGCCTTCGTGGAGGAAGCGCAGCACCGCCAGGCAGCCCACGAGACGGCCCCCGAGGCCGTGCTGATGGGCCCGAGTGCGCTGGCGAATGCCCTGCGGCGAAAGGTCATGGCCGCCCAGCAAGACGACAACATCGTGTTCCTCGTCGGGCCCCGAGGCCGGGGCGCCGAAGCCGTCGCGCGGATGATCCATCGTCGATCGGCACGGGGAGCCCATCCCTTCGTGAAGGCTACGGCGGGCGAGCTGACTGGCCCCCAGGGCACCCTGGCGCGCCGGCAGCGCTGGTCGCGGGGCGGCGTGCTGTTCGTCGTCGACAGCCAGCAGCTGGGCGAGTCGGGCTGGCGCACCGTGCGCAGCCACATGCGCCAGGGCGACGCGCGGTGGGTGTTCCATGTAGAGGCTGGCGGCCAGCTCCCGTCGTGGTGGGCTTCGGCAGGGGCACTGCGGGTGGATCTGCCGGCGCTGTCCGAGCGGCGGCCCGACCTGCCGTCCATCGCCGACTGTCTGGTCAGCCGGCTGTCGCAGTCCGGCGCCGCCCTTCCGCTGTCCGAGTCGTCGCGGCGCCGCCTGCAGGGCTACCAGTGGCCCGGCGACCTCGACGAGCTTCAGCACGTGCTCGAGTGCACCCTGGCGAGCACCCAGGGTCAGGAGCTCGAGGTCGATCCCGAGCTGCTCACGGGAGGTCCCCACGCAGGCCACTACCAGCTGCTCGAGAAGCTCGCGGAGGGTGGCATGGGGTCAGTCCACCTCGCGCGCCACCGGGTGCTCGGCCAGGAGGCTGTGGTCAAGCTCATCCATGCCCGCTCCGAGGGCGATGCCGCACGACGGCGCTTCCGGGAGGAGGCCCGGGTCACCGCAGCCCTCACCTCGCAGCACACCGTGCGGCTGTTCGACTTCGGCCTCACCGACCAAGGCGCGATCTACTACGTGATGGAGCGACTGCACGGTGAGTCGCTCAAGCAGCTGGTGCGCCGTACCGGGCCCCTCGACCCAGCGCGGGTGGTGCACTTCCTCGACCAGGCGGCCGCCTCCCTCGAGGAGGCTCACGCCGCGGGTCTGGTGCACGGCGACATCAAGCCCGAGAACCTCTTCGTGTCGACCGCAGGCCTCGACCAAGACGTGCTCAAGGTGCTCGACTTCGGCATCGTGCGGATGACCGGCAGCCGAGCCGAGATGATGGGCACCCCTCACTACATGGCCCCCGAGGTGCTCCGAGGCGACGCGGTCGACGAGCGAGCCGATCTGTATGCCCTGGCCTGCACTGCCCACTACGCCCTCACCGGCACCACGCTGTTTCATGCCAAGAGCGTGCCCGGGGTGATGCTCGCCCACATCAACACCACCCCCACCGGGCCCCGGAGCGTGGAGCCGAGCGTGCCGGAGTGCCTCGACGAGCTGCTGCTGGGCATGCTCAGCAAGGCAGCCGCCGACCGCACGCCCGCCACCGCTGCCGAGCTACGGCAAGCCCTTCTGGCCCTCCCCCTCCCCTCCCGGTGGACTCAACAGGACGCGCGCGACGCGCATGCCGCCTCCGCCGACGCGGTGCTGGGCGATCAGGACAGCCTGTCGCCCACCATCACCGTGGCCTGATCCGCCTCGCTCAGCGACGGGCGTAGGCCACGCCCCCCACCAGCAGGGGCAGCAGCAGCCACACCAGCACCGACCGCCCCTCGGCCCCACTCAGGCAGCCCACCTGGTCGGCGACCCGGCAGCGGCAGGGCTCGGCCGGGTCGAACAGCACCACCTCGCCGGGCCCACCGGTGCACAGGCACACCGCCCCGGGGGCTCGGATCAACACCTTCGGCGGGCTGATGTGCGTCGAGCTCAGCGGCTCGGCGGCGATGCGCTGCCCGGTCTGGGCCAGGTCGCGGGTGTTCAGCACGTCGAGGGCGATGCCGCCCAGGTTGACCGCCGCTGCCACACACACCACGGCCACCGGGAGCCACACGCGAAGTCCCATCCTGCCTCCGGGCGGAGCATACCTCCTGCCGCTGTGGACCAGGCCCCCTCCGGCGTCAGGCAGGCGCTCGGCCGACCCCCAGGATCGGCGCCATGGTCATGCCCTCGAAGGGCACCTCGAAGCCCGTGCGCACCGCCACGTCGACCAGCCCGGCCGCACGCAGCGTGCCGCTCACGGCCTCACGAGTGAGCCCATACGGCTCGTCGGCCTGTGGGTCGAGCTCCCAGTCCCACTGCAGCAGCCACCCGCCAGGCATCAGGTGCTCGACGAGGGCCTTGGCCGTGCTGGGGTAGTCGTCGACGAAGGCGCAGACCGACGAGCAGGTGATCAGGTCGAAGGTTCCGAGGTCGTGCTCGGCGAGGGCACCGACGAGCCCCCGCACATTGTCGACCGATTTCGACTGTAGTACCTCGATCATCGGCCTTGAGACGTCGAGCCCCACGACCTCCACCGCCTCCGCCGCCATGGCCACCGTCAGCAGGCCCGAGCCACAGCCGAAGTCGAGCACGCGCCGCCCCGCCAGCGCGGTGCCGTGGGCCTCCAGGTGGTCGACCAGGCTGGCGTAGGCCGCCTGCGCGTAGGCCTGCACGGCGGGGTGGTCGTCCCAGGTGGCTGCCTCTTCGTCCCAACCCATCGTCGCCTCCGTGGTCTCGGTCGTGGCGACGGCATAGCTCCTCCTATCGCCTCGCTCCAGCAACCTGCGCGGGGCCACAGGAGGGAGCATGACCATGCGCGCTTGGCTCGTCGTGGGGATGTGCGGCGCCTGTAGCCGTGCCCCCGACATAGGCGACACGCCCTGCGAGCCCCTACAGGCCGAGATCACGCCAGAGGCCCTGGTCAGCGTGCGGGGGGTCGGGGAGGCCGACGGCGGCACGCTGTACGTCATCGACGATGTCGGCGCGGAGTCCCGGGCCTACGTGTCTGATGGTGCCGTGCTGGTGCGCCACCGGGTCAGCGGCTCGGGCGAGTCCAGCGAGGGCGACACCACCACGTTGGTCCTCACCGTGGCGGCCGACCCCGAGCCCCTCACCCTCGGTCACGAAGACAGCCCCGCTGGTGTCCGCATGGGCGTCGCCGTGGGCCTCGACGAGCCCCGCGACCTCGACGAGGTCATCGCCGCCGGCGAGGAGCTGTCAGTGCTCGCCGCCAGCGTCGTCGCCACGATGGAGGCCGAGTTCCGCCGCGAGGTCGAGCTGGAGTACTACGCCCGCATCGATGCCGACGCGCACGTCGTCGTCGTTCGCCCGCGTGATGACTGGGACTACGACGACTTCCGACTGTTCCTCGGCCCCACCTCGGAGCTCGCGGAGCGCGAAGTCCACCAAGTGCAGCGGGCCCGCGACGGCGGCTCCACCACCATCGACTTCGACTACGACGGCGACGACGCCACCCTCGACTTTCCGTACGTCGACATGCAGCCCGGGCAGGCCACCCTCGAGGTCGGCGGGAGCTCGCAGAGCGTCGAGTGGCTCGATGCCGGCAGCTTCGATGAGGGGGCTGCGACGTTCCTCTGCTTCTGAGCGAGAGGTCGCGTAGCGAGTCGTTTCGGCTACCCTGTGGGGTGCCCGGGGGTCCTGCTGTGCTCAATGCCCGCGATGCTGTTGCGCTGCTGGTCATCGGCCTGGCGAGCCAGGCCTGCCGTCCCTCCGTAGCGGCACTGGCCATCGACCTTCCCCCGGTAGTGGTCGGCCCGCAGCCCGTGGAGGTCATGGCGACCAGTGAGACAGGGGAGCGGCTGCGCAGCGGGTGGACCCTGACGGTCACGGGTCCCGCCCATGTCGACCACGAGGTGTTGGTGTGCGACGGCGTGGGGCGTGTGCGGGTCACGATCGCCGCCAGCGAGCTCACCGCGAGCGCCACGACGGCGTGCCGCCCTGGGCTGCAGATCCTCCAACCCACGACCGTGTACGCCGTCCGTGGTGAGCGCGTGCCCCTGAACGCTCCAGCCACCACACCCGGGGAGCCCTTGAGCTGGGAGGTCGACGTGCCGGCGGGCTTGCGGCGAGACGGTGAGAGCCTGTGGGTAGAGGAGCCGGGA
>CBDUIC010000234.1:0-5153 GCA_965367245.1 uncultured bacterium
GAGCGGTCGAGACTGGCGAGGACATCGAGGGTCGCCGGTGGGCGAACCACGGCGTGCAGCCCGAGCATCTGCTCACGGCAGCCTTCTCCCGCGGCGGCGACGGCCTCGACGCAGTGGAAGAGGTGGTCGCTGCGGGCAGCCAGCTGGGCGAAGACTGCGGCAAAGCCGGGATGGACCTGCTTGGCATCGACGTGGTCACCTCGGCCATCGATGAGGCCGAGGGGGTCTACGGGGGGCTAGAGACCGGGGCCGAGGTCCTCGAGCAGCTCGGGGCCTTCGGCGAGGCCACCAGGGGCTTCATGGAGACGGGCCGGGCGATCATGCACGGGCCGGTGGCGAGGGCCCAGCAGGCCGTGTCCGACGTCATGATCGACAAGCTGGAGCAGGTCGACGCGTGCCTGGTGGAGGGCGGCCGCTGGGTCATCGACACCTGCGAGGCGCTGACGCAGAGCGCCAACGAAGTCCGCCAGGGCAACCCCGGCCGGTATGCTCGACTGTAGGTCGCCGTGGGGGTCCACTGAAAGCAGGACTCCACGCCACCGTCTGCTGGTCGGAGACCCCATGAAGCATCTACACCGTCGCGCCCTGCTCGCCCTCGGACTCCCCCTGTCCCTGGCCCACGCTGAAGACCCCACCTGCGACGTCGATCAGGTGGTCGACGTGGTCTGCGGAGTCTCGACGACCCCCACTTGCTCCAGCGACCTCACGACGATGTCGAGCCTCGAGTGGCAGAACCCCCTGGTGCGGGCAGCGGCCGAGACCCTTCCGGCCACAGGCGCCCCCGACGAGCAGGCCACGACGGTGGCTCGCATCGACCACCCGAACCACTGCTGTGTCCGGGCCTGTGCGACCCTCGTGGTGGGGCCGCGCGAGACCGCTGTCGGCTTCGGTGAGAAGCTGTCGTTGTGCGTCCCACCCTTCGCTACCTCGGCGCCCACGGCCGATGTGCCGGCGTGCGCGGGCTCGGTGGCCGCCGCCGACCGGGTGCTTCCCTTTCAGGGCATGTCGATGAACGGCATGTGCTGCTACGAGGCGCCCCCGCGTCCGCCTCCGCCTGTGCTCGAGCCCCGCCCGCGCAAGCGCATGCGAGGTCGCCCGGTGCGGGTCGGCGATCGGGCCTGCACGGCCGACGTGGCCGAGGGGGGAGGCTGGGGAGCGACGGCGTCCGGGGCTCCTGACGCCGCGCAGCACGGACGCTGGGCCAGCGAGGCCACCATGGAGCACGCATCCGTCGCCGCCTTCGCCCGGCTGTCCCTGCAGCTCATGGCTCTTGGGGCACCGTGGGAGCTGATCGACCGCTGCCACGAGGCCGCACGCGACGAGGTGCGCCACGCCGTCGACGCCTACCGCCTTGCCTCCCGCCATGGCCCCGCGGTGCGTCCCACCCCGTTCCCACAGGCCGCCGCCCCCATCGACCTCAACATGGAGGCCCTCGTGCGCCACACCCTCGAAGACGGCTGCTGGGGCGAGGGCGTGGCCGCGGAGGAGGCGCGCCTCGGGGCAGGGGAGTGCCTCGACCCCGAGATCCGCGAGGTCTTGCAGACCGTCGCCCGGGACGAAGCTGAACACATGGCGCTGGCGTGGGAGGTCGTGCGGTGGGCCAAGTCGGCGCATCCTGCTGAGTCCACCCGGGCCATCGAGGCCTTCCTGGCGAACCATCCGATGGACTCCACTCCACAGCCGGCGGTCTCGACCGCGGTGACGGGACACCTCGAACCCGGCAGGGTCGCCCGCCTCCGTCAGCGGGTCTTGGGCGAGGTCGTGCGCCCCTGCCTGCACGCCCTGCTGGCCGCATGATGTGGTGGATCGCCGTCGCCCTCGCCACCCCGTGCCCCGTGACGGTGCGGGCGGCCCTCGACCTCGGTGGCCGGGCACTGCGTGAGCCGGTCAAGCCCACCAAACCTCGCACGATTGCCAAGCCCGATCGCGAGGCTGGCCTCCTGAAGCGCTCCGCGCCCAGCCTTCGCATCGGCGACACCCTCGTGGTCTCCCGAGGCGGGGAAGTCGTGGCCATCAACCTCGACGACGAGCTGACGGTGCGGTGGCGCACGAAGGTGCCGAACCACGGCTTCAGCGTGGCCCCCAACCCCCTCATCGGCCTCGGTGAGCAGGTGGGGGCCTTGAGCTACGACCCAGCGGGTCAGCGAGTCGATATTTTGGATTTGGCCACCGGCGAGGTTCGCCATCGCGTGGGCCTTCCAGGCAACCTGCGGGCCATGGCCTCGGTCGATGGCGATCTCGTGCTGATGACCTCCCACACCGTGCCCGTCTTGCCTCGACGAGACCCGCCTCTGAGCTACCACCAGGCCGTAGCGGTGGTCGACAGCCAGGTGGGCTGGAACCAGTGGTTCGAGTCCACCGATGAGGGCTGGGTGAGCCACCCCATCCCGTGCAGCGACGTGACGAGGCCCGTGCCCACCTACGGCGTCACCCTCGTCGGCCGCTTCGACCCGTCGGGAGACCGCGTCGCCGGCGACGTGAGCGCGGTGCTCGGGCGCATCGACAGCAACGTCAACACATGGCACGACCACAGCCTGTGGACCACCATCGGCGTCGACGAGGAGATCACCGGCTCGGTGTGGGGGGCGAAGAAGGGCGGTGGCTTCGGGCTGCTGGAGATCACCGGGGCGCCTCCGCCACGCAAGCGCCCAACCGAGTCCACCTGGCGGCTCCCGGAGAAGGTCGACGCCGAGCTCCGACTTCGCGGGCATCGCATGGGCACCGTCGTCCGAGACGGCACCTACCGGTTCGTGGTCCAGACCAAGGGAACGACCCGCGAGGTGCCCGTGATGGTCGACGACGTGCACTTGGTCGTTCACCTTGCACCCTGGGCGTACTGGGTGAGCCCTTCAGGCACGCAGGCCGTGTTTCGTGCCTCCTACTACCAGCGCTTCGACGGCTTCGCCATCGTCGATCTTACCGATGAACTCTCGGTCGAGGCGGTCGTCCCAGTCCAGGGCTCGTCTCACGACCGCGCTGCCTTCTTCCATCGGGGTGCCGCGCTGCTGGTCAGCCCCGACGAGGTGGTTCGGTGGAAGGAAGGCCAGGTGGAGCGGCTGCTGCTCGACGCCGCTCTGTGACTCCCCCGCGAGGGGCTACGGCCTCAGGCTGTACCTCACTCGTCCTCCGCAACCAGCCGGAAGCTCACCCGCCCGAGGGAGGGACCATCCTCGGTCTTCACGAATACACGCCACCAGCCGGGCACCGTGCGACGCTTCAGCGAGTAGGTGCGAAATCCCTCGTCTCGCCCACCGCGGATCCGAAGCCGGATGCGGTCGCTCGTGAGGACAAGAAGCATTAGCGCCTCCCACGTCCCATCCTTGCTGACATCCAGGGTGCCGCGAGCGTGGAAGGAGAGCCTGGCTGACGGCGGGGCCCAGAACGCTGGCCCTGGTCGGGGCCGTGCAGGCCCATGGGGCACGACCATCCCCTACGAGAGCACAGCACCCGTGCTCTACGTCGTGGGCGAGCTCGACGAGCTGGTGGCCACGGCCCCCACCCGCGCAGCCATCGGGCCCCTCTGCGATGCGGGCTACACCATGGAGTACCTCGAGTGCGCCGGCGCAGACCATGTGGAGGGTGCCGTGTGGTCGCTGGGCCAGCAGCTCGACTGGGCCCGAGACCGCATCGAGGGCGTAGCGCTGCAGGCCCCCTGTGTGCAGGGGCCGCCCGAGATGTGCGACCTCGAGGTGACGTTTCCCTAGGGCCCCTCGCGTCGTCGACGGGCGACGAGGCAGGCCAGGCCAATGAGCCACGCCGGCGACCAAGGCACGCCCGTGGCACAGCCACAAGAGTTGCTGCCCGACAACGCCCCCGCCGGCACGGTGCCGGTGCTGCCGCCGGTGTCCACGAGCCCCGTGCCGGTTGGGGCAGAGTCCGCCGCGGAGGTGTCGACCACAGCGGTGTCGACCGTCGACGTATCGACCACCGCGGTGTCGGCCTCCGGCACGCACACACCGGCGTCGCAGGTGCCCTCGCTACACACCCCGTCTTCGTGGCACACCCCACCCAGCGGCACGTCAGCCTCGAGGGCCACGAAGCGGTAGTCGCCGCCCTCTGACCAGCTCCACAGCAGGTGGCCGGGCGCGCCCGCGGCGAGGCGAGGCAGCGAACAAGCCGGGGACGAGAGCGTGGCCATGTCGATGAGGTCACCGCTCACCCCCACCCGGACGACGTGCCGCTCCTCGTCGAGAAACGTGCAGCTGGCCACGACGAAGGCCGTGCCGTCGAAGGCCACGTCGAACTCGCTGCCCGGCCGCCCTATGCCGAGCTCGACGGGGGCCTCATCGAGCACACCATCCCGCACAATCCGCTGGGCGACCAGTTGGTTGTCGGCAGACAGCCATACGACCAGGGCCGTGCCGTCGTCGGCCACCGCCACCCTGGGCGCGCCGTGGGGGCCGTCGAACACGGTCAGCCGATGGGGAGCCAGCCCCTGCGACAGCCAGACCGCATCGAGCCGCGGATCGACCGGAGACACCCGACGGGTCACCACCAGGGCTGCGTCTCCGTCGGCGGCCCCGTCCGAGGGCACCTCGCTCGCGCCGTCGTCGAGGGGGGCCACGGGCTCGGGGGCTCCGTCGGCGAAGGCGAAGCGCCAGCTGCCGTGGGGCGCCACATCCCACTTGCTGTCGTTGAGCGCCACCTCGCACCGGCCGGCGCTGTCACACGCCCCCGCGAGGGCACTGGGCCAGCCCAGCCCGCTCGCCACGACCTCCGGCGCCGTCGGGGCCGCGGCAACGGGGCCCCAGCGCGTGGCGCCCACCGTGGCGACATTGTCGTAGTAGTCGTACGACAGCACACTGACCGTGACGAAGTCGGTGCCATCCCACCACACGACGGGATTGGCGGCGTCCGACGACATCAGGAAGGTAGGCAGCGAGTCGAGCAGGGTGCCGTCGGAGGCCACCCGCTGCCCAGAGATCACGTCGCCGTCGCGCCCGACGACCATCCACCCCTCGGCACTGCCCGCCATCTCGATGGCACCACCCTGCAGAGGGGTTTCGGCGGAGATCCAGATGCCGGGAGAGGGGGCAGCCAGCGCCGTGATGAGGCACGAAAGAACGAACATATAGCCTTCCTCGTTGGCACGAGCCTATCTGCCTCAGAGCGCCCCTCGCTGAGGTTGTGCGCAGCCCGTGCCACCCCTACGT
>CBDUIC010000235.1:0-5086 GCA_965367245.1 uncultured bacterium
TGCGCTCGCCGGTTGAGGCCACCATAGCACGGTTGGCGTAGCGGTAGTGGTGGACGTGTGGCTTTCCACCGAATTGTGGCTGGGTGGCTCGGAGTTGGCTTGCGCTGCAAATGGGGGCAAAGACGCTACTTGGCAATGCTTCAGCGGTGGCGAGGGACTGGTCAACGATGTCGTAGTCCTTGTTGTGGCGGTACGGGTTCCTTGGAGACTTGTTGAACGGGGTTGCGACATGGATGTGCGGACCGGAGAAGATAAACAGCTCCGGTTCAGTAGGGCTGGTTACTTCTGCTCGTATGAGTTCGGCGCGCTGGGCTTGGGCCTCGTCGAGACCAACGGTCCACGAATATGACTCCGCTATCGAGCCTAGTCTTCGATCTCGGGATGCGAAACGACGAAGGACTGACAGAATCTCCTTGCTGTGTACGACCGGGAGCCGGGCCTCCAGCGCAGGCGTCCCGGGAGCGTCGTACAGCTTGGCGAACAGCGACAGCGTCGCCTCGTCGACCTCCACGATGCGCGACCGGTGCCCGCGCAGGTCCCAGTCCCCGTCCGCCGTCTTGATGGCCGGGACTTCGCCCATCCCGTCGTGGACCATGGAGTCGTCGAGGGTCCGCGGGTGGAACAGGTTGGCGATGGCGCGAAAGCTCGGCCGCTCACGCACACCCCCCCACACCGTGAAGCAGTACGTTGTTTCGTTGTGCACTCCCTCGAAGAGCTTCAGCTGGTTGTGGCTCACTGCCGCCCAGCGCAGCCGCTGGTACGCCGCCCGACGCAGCGTCCCCCCCTTCGGGTCGTCGAAGATGCCCGCCTGGTGGAACATGCCCCCCGCTCCGTCCGCTGAAAGCATCGTCCACGCCAGACAGAGAAAGCCCTTGTACAGATTCGGCTTCGTCCCCCGCAGCAACGGATACGTCGTGTCATCCCCCGTGAACGCCCGCAGCCCGTTCATCTCCTCGAACTCGGCCAGGTACTCCTCCAGCGCCGCCGGCTCCGCCAACGTCGCCGCCCGCGCCTCCGCGGCCTGCTTCGCACTCATCCGTCGAATCTGCGTCCGCGGGTCGAGGTCGGCCAGCACCCCCGTCTCCTTCCACTCCACCCGCACCCACGGCGGATTCCCGACCACCACATCAAACCCCCCCGCCTCGAACACCTCGGGAAACAGCCACTCCCAGTGCACGAACCGCCGCTTCGCCGCCACCGCCCCCGCCACGGCGACCCGCTCCTCCCCCCCGTCCACGGCCTCCGCCCCCAACAGCAACCAAGCGAGGTCCCCCAGCCACTCCTCCCGGCTCGGCAGCCGCTCAGCCTCCCGTACCGGCCAGAACCACAGCGCCCCCCAGTAGTCCATCACCTGCTTCAGCGTGCGCCCGGCCTGGTTGCCCGCCTCGTACCGCGCCCACGCCGCCGCGAAGTGCTCCTCGTCGTGGTCGACCTCGGCCACGCCCATGGGAGCGGGCCACACCGCATGGGCCTGGTCTACCGACGCCAGCGCCTCGCGTCGCGCCGCGACATGCCGGGTCCACAATCGATCGATCGCGGTACTGAGGCGCTTCAGTTGTTGGACGTCGCCTTCGGACCACGCGGTGTTGAGCCCCTTGCGCCAGGCCTTGATGGCGGCGGTCTCGTCGGGGCACAGGCCCTTGACCACCTTGTCTTTGTCGAAGGGAGCCATGCCCTCGGCGGGGAGGAGGAAGTGGTAGATCTCGCTGTCGGCCCGCTCGCCCTGCAGGTCGTGGGGTGCGACGCTCAGCCAGTTGTCGCCGGCCTTCTTCGACCGCTTGTGCAGCCGGTTGGTCGGGTAGACCTGCCGCCGCGCCCCGACGAGGCTGTTCCCCGTGGCGATGCGGGCGTCGAAGAACGGAGCGGGGGCGCCGGGCCGGAGCACGCCCAGCCACAGCGACACCTTGCCGAGCTCGGCGGCGAGGGGGTTGAGGTCGACGCCGTAGCACTGGTTGGCGGCGATGCGCGCCTTCACCCGCTGCAGCTCTCGCCCGAAGCGCTCGGCGGGGAGGGGGTTGAGGGGGCCC
Source organism: uncultured bacterium (assembly GCA_965367245.1). Classification (GTDB taxonomy): domain Bacteria; phylum Myxococcota_A; class UBA796; order UBA796; genus CBDUIC01. The sequence continues at coordinate 2,028 of CBDUIC010000235.1, forward strand.
TGCTCGGGGTCGTCGTTGAGGGGGAGCTCGGCCTGCTTGCGCTGCAGGTAGGCGACAGCGAGCTGCTCGACGACCTCGCCGAGGAAGGCGCCCGAGCCCATGGCGGGCTCGCAGATGGTGAGCTGCAGCAGGTCGTCGGCGGGGAGGTAGCCGTCGGCGTCGGGGTCGGTGCCGATGCGCTCGGCGAGGGTGTAGGTGACCAGGCACCGGGTGAGCACGTCGGGGGTGTAGTAGCTGGCGGACTTCTCTCGGTCGCGGCCCGCGAGGCGGAACAGGAAGGTGTGGGCGTCGATCTGCACCCGGGCCCCCTGGCCGCCGCGGGGGGCGGGGTGGCGCACGAGCTCGGCGTCGTCGTAGCGGTCGAGGTCGGCGGCGGGCACGAACCAGGTGCGGGCGCCCTCCTTGCCGTTGTCGTTGGCGTTGGCGACCTCGATGAGGGGCTCGGGGGCGAAGAAGCCGGTGTAGGACAGCAGGCCCTCGTAGACGGCACCGAGCTGGTTGATGCCGAGGCTGGCGTAGCTGATGCGGCCGCGACCGTGCTTGCTGCCGACCTTCGACAGCGACAGCAGCTCGATGACCTTCTGCAGAACGACGTTGCGCAGCTGGCAGGCCGACAGCAGCGGGGTGGTGGACGGGGCGAACAGGCGGGCGCGCAGGCCGGGGATGCGGAAGCTGGCGCCGTCGTGGTCGTAGCCGAAGTGCTGCTGGGCGGCGCTGGCGTCGGGGTAGCCCTCGTTGACGAGGCGGAACAGCTTGGTGAGGGTGTGGTGCAGGTAGAAGCCCTCCTGGGCCTCGAGGGAGGTGAGGGGCACGGTCTCCAGGGCGCGCAGCGACTCGAGGCTGTAGCCAGAGCGGTACGCCTCGGCCTTCATGGGGGCGACGCCCAGCGCCTCGCTGCGGCTCTCGACGTAGAACAGGAAGATGAGCCGGTACAGGTAGACGAGGCACTCGCGGGTGAGCTCGGCGGCGTCGATGCGGTGAAAGGCCCAGCGGCCACCGTCAGGGTGGGTGGGGCGGCGGGTGCGCACGTAGTGGACGGCCTCGTTGCCGAGCAGCTCGATGGCCTGCTGGGCGCCCTCGCGCAGGTCGGTACTGACGGCGAAGGCGTGCTTGTGGGAGCTGTCTTCGAGGGTGGCGTGCAGCGAGGTGCCCTCCTCGGGGACCAGCGCGTCGCGGTGGAGCAGCCCGGCCATGGCGCGGAAGGCGGCGGCCTGGCGGCGGGCGAACAGGTCGTCGAGGTCGAAGGCCAGCGCCTTGCCCTGGCCCCACTTGTGGGCGTGGGTGAGCACCACCTCGGTCCCCCCGAGGAACAAGACCCAGTCGGGCGGCTCGTCTTGCCGGAAGACGACGCGGTCGAGCAGCTCGCGCCAGGTGGCGGGGCACAGCTCGGTGTCGTCGGTGGACCCTGCCTGCAGCTGCTCGGGGCGCGGGGCCTGCTCCATGGGGTCGTCGCCGTCGTCGTCGCCGGGGAAGGGGGCCTCGACGACCCACAGCACGGGCCGGCCCCCGCGGCGCTCCTCGTGGGCGAGGGGCAGCAGGGTGCCGTCGTCGAGACGCACGTCGACGGGCTGGCGGGCGTAGCCGAGGGCGTCGAGGAGGCGGGCGTGCAGGGCGCGGGCGGCGCCGAGACGGTCGGCCTCGGTGGCGAGGGGGTCGGAGGCGGTGGACCGCGCCTGGAAGTAGGCGGAGGCCAGGGCGTTGAGCCGCTTGGGAGGCTGCTTGAGGGTGGGGCTGGCCTGCTCGTCGTCGCGCCAGCGCTTCAGCAGGGGCTTGAGGTCGGAGGCGAGCAGCGCGTCGAGGTAGTGGTGGCTGTAGAACTCGCCACGGTTGTCGATGCCCTGGGTGAGGTCGGTCATGGGGTGGACTCCGTTCCCCTCGTGGACGGGCCAGGAGCCGACATCGGACAAGGGGGCGGGTCGATCGACGCCTCCCGTCGCCCACGGGGCGCTGTCGGTGGCCCGAGGGCCGGGCCGTGTGAATAGGAGCTAGCGAGGAGCTGCGCAGCGGGCGGCAGCCCCGGTGGAGGTCGCTGTGCCGAACGTCGTGCAAGGTAGCTGTCGCTGTGGTGAGACCACGTTCGAGGTCGCCGCAGAGCCCCTGATCACCAGCGCCTGCCACTGTCGTGGGTGCCAGCAGATGAGCGCCTCGGCGTACTCGCTGACGGCGCTGGTGCCTGCCCACGGCTTTCGGGTCACCAAGGGGGAGCCGGTGATCGGCGGCCTGAAAGACCCGCAGCAACAGCACCACTTCTGCCCGGCGTGCCTGTCGTGGATGTTCACGCAGATCGAGGGTGCGCCCTTCGTGAACGTGCGCTCCGTGCTCCTCGAGGGCGGGGCGTACACCGAGCCGTTCCTGGAGACGATGACGCGGGAGAAGCTGGCCTGGGTGCAGACGCCCGCGCAGCGCAGCTATCAGGGGTTTCCGCCAGAGGAGGCCTTCGGGGAGCTGCTGGCGGCCTATGCGGAGTACCAAGGCGGTTGATACGACGGGCGGTCGTGGGCCAGGCTACCTTGTGCCGATGTGGGGTGGACGTGGTGCGGTACTCATGGTGGCTGGTGTTCGGCATGGCAGCTTGCGGGTCGGACGAGCCCGCGTCGAGGCCCGCGCCCGATCAGCCGGTCGACAGCGCTGACACCAGCACGGTCTCCACGCCGGTGGGCGACGACGACGACGATGACGACGACGACGTGGCGACGGATCCGAACGACGTCGATGGCGACGGTGTACCGATCGCCGACGACTGCGACGACGCCGACCCGAACGCCTGGCAGGTCGGCGTGTACGAGGGCGATGTAGAGGTGCTCACCCAGCCAGACTTCTGCCACGGCTACTGCGTGCGTGACGTCGTCGGCGACCTGGATGTCGCGAACCTCGGCCAGCCCCTGCCCGACCTGAGCTGCATTACTTCGGTGAGCGGCGCCATGAGCGCCAACAGCGTGCCCTCCTTGGAGGGCCTGGGGGCCTTGCAGTCGGTCGGCGGTGACCTGGTCATTCACTACGCTGTCTCTTCGCTGGAGGGCCTCGACGCCTTGGAGTGGGTGGGCGGCGACCTCGACGTG
>CBDUIC010000236.1:0-5065 GCA_965367245.1 uncultured bacterium
TCGCTGCGCTCCCTGGCTCGCAGGGCTCGCCTCGCTGCAGACGCTGGCGTTGGGCGGCGCTGAGCTTCGGGAGAGGCGGCTGCGGCGTCGAGGCGAGCGATGCTGCCGGCGTCGCTGCGGAGGCTGGGCGCCTGGAGCCGGCGGGGAGCTCGTTGGCGTCGTGCTGGAACCTTCTGCTGGCCGCGTCGTGGACTACTGCGTCGCGGTAGGGTCGGTCCGGGTGACACCTTCAGCGATAGCGTCTCCAGTATCGAGACCGCGCGCGGCGTCCCCGGTGTCGAGGGGACGCGCCACCCCTTCGAGCTCCTGAACATCATCGTGGTTTGCCGAGGAGCTCGGCGAGCAGGCCATCGCCATCACGAGGAAGAAGGTCGTCATATCAGCGTCCTGTGTCGGAGGTGTCGGACGCGCTCTCGCCCACTCGCACGGGCGGCGTGTCGAGCCCCTGGGCGAACCACGTCGCGACGAGGTCGGAGCCCAGGTAGACGTGCACCTCGTGGGCGTAGATGTCGTTCTGCTCACGGCTGACGTAGGCGATGTCGCCGAGGCCATCGCCGTCGAAGTCGCCGCGCACCAGCTCGGTACGCCAGCTGGGCCAGGCCCAACCTCCACCGCCAGGCTCCACGTGGATGCCGTGGCGGGCCACGAGGGGAGGCTCGAAGGGGGACAGGTGCACGAAGTACTCGTGGTCGTCGGTCTCGATGATGTGGTCGATCACCCCGTCGGCGTTGACGTCGCCGATGACGCGGCGCTTCTCCCCGCCGACGACGGGGAGCATGTCGGGCGCATCGAAGTGGTGCTCCATGTCGCCGATGAAGGGGCCCGCCACCAGGCGGGGGCCGATCATGAGGTCGTGCACACCGTCGCCGTCGACGTCGCCCACGACCTGGATGTCGGAGGTGCCGACGTTGAACCACGCGAGCGGAATGGGCTTGTTGTCGCCGGGCTGGGCGTCGAGCTCGTAGAGCTTCACGTCAGCATCGCTGCTGCAGAGGCCGTTCACGTCGCTGCCGCCGTAGGCCACCACGTCGCGGCCCGGGCCCAGGAAGTCGTAGAGCATCGTGAGGCCCGTCGTGTCGCCGCAGCTCGAGGTGCCGACGAGGGCCGTGTGCTCGGTGTTGTCGTAGCGGTCGGAGAAGGGTAGCTCGCCCTCGAAGGGGCCGAACACCACCCAGGCGCGGTGGCCGACGCTTGGGCCAGAGTGCACGAGGATGTCGTCGTAGCCGTCGTGGTTCGCGTCGAAGCCCGTGGCGTGGACCAACCCGGAGTACACATGCTCGTACCCGAAAGGCGACTCTCCGGAGATCTCGCGCTGCTCCAGGTAGGCCACACTGCCTCGGCCTTCGTCCGAGCTGTAGAAGTGGGCCGCGCCCATCAGCGGCCCGGGCGCCAGCCTTCCCTCCAGCCAGTAGTTGGAGGCACCATCCCCCAATGCGCCTGGCACCGCGTGCACCAGCGTCGCCACGTCGGAGATGCGCGCCTGCCAGCCGCTCACACCGTCCCAGAGCTCGTCGAGGTGGTGGCGGCCGCGAGGCCAGGGCCCCTTCAGGAAGAACGTCCTGACGCCATACGCTTCCTCGTCGGAGATAGCGACCAGCAGCACATCCCGGTCACCCTCGTGCACCTGAGCCACCCGGTCCCCGAACTTGTACCACTCGGGCGCTTCGACGGTAGTGCTCGCCGCAAGGAAGCCGCTTGACGGGGGGGTGAAGGGCGTCGTGTAGCGAGCAGCCGTGTCGCCGGTCGCTGCACTGTCGTCCGGACCCCCCGTTGCGGGCGACGAGTGTGCCGCCACGCCGGTCGACTGGGGCGGCAACGCGCCGCCGTGGCGGGGTTGCTTGCGACACGCACCCGCGCACACGACGAGGCCGCACATCAGCGACGACACGAGCGCCCTCATGGGCAAGAAAGGACCGAGTAGTCGGCACGCATCCAGTACACGTCGGCGTCCACACCGGGATCCGGACGGTTGCCCTCCAGCTCGCCCTCGACGAACGCGACATGAACGATGTCGTGGGTCTTGTCGAGCACGAGACTCGGACGGCCGTAGCCGGTGTATTGGTCTTCGTCAGCGTTGTCGGGCGTGCGTGGCTCGTAGAAGTCCCAGCCCTGTCCGGCGCAGCGTGTGGCGACCACGACTCGAACCGCGTCATCACCGCTGGTGTCGGAGTCGTATTGGAACGCGACGAACTCCCGCCCCGCGCCGCCGTCGAACACGTGGGTGGCGTGCTTCGCATCGAAGTAGTGGTCGTTCCCCGTCGAGTCGTCGGTGATCCACCCCTCGTTCCAGTCGTCGTTGGTGGGGTCGTTGCCGTCGAAGTCTTCGCAGTCGTTCGCCGCCGACGAGGCATCGCACGACTTGTAGGCAATCCGCGCGTCATCGTCCTTCCCGTACTCGTAGACCACCCGAAAGGTGTCGCCGTTGAGCGATAGCTCGGGGTGGTCTTTGTTCACCGTGTCGAGCAGCGAGATGTTCTCGAACGTCGACGCGTCGAAGTTCAGCTCGATGCCGTGGTTGCCGCTGCCGGTGGACTTGCCGTGGAGCACCACGACCCGCTGCGAGCCGTCGAGAACGAACGACGGATGGTCTTCGAGCGTGGGGGCCACCACGTAGTCGACCGGGTCTTGCCACTCGGAGTCTGTCGACCAGTTCGTTCCCGCGTCATCGTTGCACTGCACCTGCTCCAGCGTCGAGCTGATCGAGGTGTAGCAGGCGTGCAGGTCGCCCCCGTTCCACTTGAGCTCCGTGATGCCGTGGTCGCGGCAGTCCGAGGCGTCGTCGGCCGTCTGGATGGGCAGCTCGTCGGTGACCGACGCCGTGTCGGTCTCGTAGAAGTAGCCCACGAGGTCCCACACGGGGTCTCCGCCGATGTCGGCGCAGCTGTGCGTTCCTTCCGGCTCGGCCCGTGAGATGCCGACCTCGAACTCGCTGCCGACCTTTCGAATGGCGAGGGCCGGGTGCATGCTGTGGCTACCGGCCTGGTCGCTGTTGATGGTGGAGCCCACGTCCTCCGAGTCCACGAAAGTGGTGTCTTCGCAGTAGTCTTTGCCAGCGCCGGCCGCGTCGCACGTGAAGTGCCGCAGGGTGGTTTCATGGTCGAGGTCGTCGGTCGCCACGACCTCGGTGTGGTTGATCAGCAGCCACGTGTCGCCCGTCGGGCCCCAGTTGCGGATGCTCACCCCCGCCGCACTGCCCGACGTGGTGTGCTTGCTTCCGTGCCAGGTGAGCGACTGTGCCGACGCCGACGAAATCACCGACATCACGCAAATGGTGCCTAGCCAGGCGGCCGTCTTTCTCGTTGGCATACTCACGCCCCTGCAGTGGCGAAAAATAGGCGAAAATAGGCAGGATGTCAAGCAACGCTCCCACGTTGGAAGCGCCAAAAGCCTGGCATGGTCGCGTTCCGTAGTAGGATCATGTTCGTTCGTGTATAGGGTGGTAGAGCCCCTTGCGACCGCAGAGACGGCCTATTTGCCCGAGTGAGGCGTACCGCTTCAGCAGCGCCAGCGGGACGAGCCGGCATCTGGGTTTGGCCGTCACACAGCTCGGAGCATCTCTTGGGTGCCGGGTCGGGTCGCCCAGGGTCCCCGCCTAACGAGTGGTTGCGACTGACGAACGGCGCTTCGCGCCTCTCCTCGCTCCGCTCGTCGTCGCAGTCGAACCCGCCGTTGGGACGCTGGGGCCTGAGGGACGGGTAGGCCTGTCTCCGACAAACCTACGCGCCAAGCAGAGTACGCGCCTCCGCCATGGAGCGGGCAAGGCCGTTGGCTTCCAGCGTCTCCATTAGCTCCTCAAGCGAGCGCGGCGGGCTCTTCAGCGATGCTTGCTGCTCGTTGAGCACCCGCAACACCGCGCCAGGTGCCAGGTCCAGCAGGTCCAACACGAACTCGTCAGGAGGAATCGCCTCCAGCCCATGAGGCTCGAGGCTCGCCGCCGGGAAATCCTTGAGGTTGTGCGTGATGATGCTCTGGGCGCCACACTGAATGGCCGCAGCGAGCACGTGCCGGTCATCGAGGTCCGGCATCTCCAACGAGCCAACCAATGCCTGGTACCCGTCCACCCTCACGTCACGGACGGCGAGGTTCATCAGGTCTCGGGTCCGCTCCAGTTGTCCGATCGTGAGGTCGGGACGATTCACGAGGATGTTCCCAAACACCTCATCCAGAATCTCCTCGCTCCACTTCACGCGAACCACGCCAGTCATTCCAAAACGGATGAGGAGGTCGCGCAGCGCAGCCGGGTACAGCACGTTCGCGTCATAGACGACGGTGAAGGCCATGCGTCAGTAGCCGAGGCCAAGGGCCTGCGCCTCGGCGGCCAACGCATCGACCGCTTCTCGACGCTTCGCATCGTCGACGCGCTTGAATTCCACCACGTCCTTGAGCAGTACACGACGATGAGTGCCGACGCGACGAAACGGCATCGCGCCCTGATCTAGCTGCTTGATCAAGTGGGGTCGCGAAACGTTCAGGATGTCAGCCGCCTGCTGGGTGGTGAGTTCGGCCTTCACGGGCATGACGGTGACGCCGTGCCCATTGGCGAGGTGGGCTAGGACCTGGACGAGGAGCTCAAACGCCTCCACCGGAACCGTGACGGAGGCCGAGCCATCACCCTCCGCGACGACCTCGACGTGGGTCGGCCGACGCTGACGAAAGCCGGAGAACCCACGCAGGGCCTCGCTGGCCACACGAGCGGTTTCCTCGGAAGGGAGATCTAGAGTGTTCATGAGAGACTCCTCCTTGCAACATAGCCTTCAACCAAAATAAACGCAATGATACGAAACGAACGCAACAGCGGGTGGCGACGTCAGTGCCCCCCAACGCCCAGTCGACCCGCGCCCCTGCCACTGCGTGGACAGGTGACGTCTGCTGGCGGCAGGCTGGCGACGAGGCGTGCATCGTCGAGGAGACCCAGGCGCGATGCGTCTGCCCGCAAGACGGCAGTGTCGCTGGCGGTGAGAGGAGTCCCCCAGAAATGCCGAGACGGTGCGCCAGTCGTGGTGCGCTCTGATGAAACGATGAGAGCTTCGCTGTGGTGCCGGGCCGGAGTCCTGCGGCCCTCGCC
>CBDUIC010000237.1:0-5059 GCA_965367245.1 uncultured bacterium
GGCCCGGTGGTGATCGGTGCGATCTACGCAGACAGCGCGGAGTCGGCGGCGAGCACGCTGTCGGAGGCCGCGTGGCTGATTCGGGCCTTCGCGGCGCATGCCGTGGCCGCTGTGCGCAATGCCGAGCACCTACAGCAGACCGAGCGGCGGATGCTTCGCGCGCGGGAGATGAACCACGACGTGCGCAACCTCGTCTCTGCGCTGAACATGGGGCTGGGCGAGCTGGCCGAGGAGGCCAACCTGGAGCCGTGGGCCCGCGACCTGGTGAAGCAGCTGTCGTCGGTCACCAAGCTGATCCGCTCCCAGGTCGAAGACTCGCTGTCGGAGACGGTGCCGAGCCTCACGCGCTTGGAGCTCGGGGCATTGGTGCGCCGAGCCGCCGAGGTGCTGCGCTTCGACGCCAACCAGCGCCAGGTGACCCTCGAGGTGGCCGTGGCGGAAGCCTATGTGATGGCGACCGAGGGGGGGATGACGAGGGTGGTGGCGAACCTGGTCGGCAACGCCCTGAAGTACGCGCCTGTGGGCTCCACGGTGACGGTGTCGCTGGCGAAGCGGGAGGGGGTCGCCGTGCTGCAGGTGCGCGATCAGGGGCAAGGGTTGCCGGCGGGCTCCGAGGCCGACGTGTTCCGCTCGGGTGTGCAGGCTGACGGCCACGTGGAGGGCCACGGGCTGGGGCTGGGGATCTGCCGGCGCCTGATCAGTGAGAGTGGGGGAACGGTGCGCGCCTACAACGCCGAGACCGGTGGGGCGGTGTTCGAGGCGGCGATCCCGCTCGCCTAGCGACGGCCGGTTGCCATTGGCAAGGCAGGTTGTACTCAATCCCGTGGTTGGGGGGCCGAAGAGGGAGGGAACCCCAGCCAGGACGACCGGATGACGCTGCAAGAACTCTTCCCCGGGAAGATGGGCAAGGTCGAGCTGACCCGCATCGCGATTCGACTTCGCATGCCTCAGCTCTTGAAGTCCCCCACCGATGCACCACTCGACGAGGCCCTGGTGGCCACGCTCCAAACCGCCCTCGACACTGTGAGGAAGGGATGACCCGCGCCCTTGCCCCTGGCATCCCCCGCGATCACGGCCGCTTCCTCTATGGAGGCGAGCCCCTGGTCTTTCACTGCAACTTCTACAACTACTGGCTGCAGAAGACCCTGTTGCTCGACCCCGAGCTGCAGATGGAGGAGGTCATCCAGGCTGCTGCCTCCGAGGCGGCAGGTCAGATGTTCCGTCGCGCCGCTGCGTCGCTCCCTGGGGGCGGCACCGCCTCTGACCGGCTAGCTCTCGCGGTCGACTCCTTTGCCGAGCTCGGCTTCGGAACGGTCGACTTGTCAGGGGTGAGCGCCGAGGGGGGCACGGTCACGCTCCCCGTCTCACACTATGGGCAGTGCTTCCGCCAGGTCGTGGAGAGTGACTTCGCGACCCCCCAGAGCCTGTTCGATGCAGGCTTCGTGAGTGCAGCGGCTGCCTTCGTGCACGGCGTGCCTCGCCACACCTTCCAGGCAACCATCGAGGCCTGCGCGTCCATGGGGGCGCCTGCCGGGCGGATCCGGCTCGACGCCACCGGAGCGGCCCTGACCTTCGACGGCTACGCCCACGAGGCACACAGCGCTGGCGATCCCGGGTCTCCTTTCGCCGATACGTCGGTCGACGAGGCCGCTATCCTCGGCGCCCTCGGAACCCTGGACTTCTCTGGCAACGAGGAAGGGCTCATTCCCCGCTTCGGGGTGATGCTCACTCGCCACTTCGCCAGTTTCTACAACCGGATCAGCTTCGAGTTCCTGCGGCGGATGGGCAAGACCGGCTTGCTCGACGCGGCTGAGATGCTGCTTGTCGACACGGGCTACCGATGCGCCTTCCACACGTTCGGCGGCATCATGACGAGCGCAGAGTGGGACGCAGTGATTCGGCCCCAGTGCAAGACCCGGGCAGACTGGGTGCATGGCATGGTCGCTACCGTCAACGCCCTCGGCTGGGGGGTCTGGAGGGTGAGCGAGCTCAGTGAAGACCGTGTCGTCGTGCGCATCTACGACGACTACGAGAGCTGCGGCCAGCTCGACATGTACGGGCGCAGTGAGCGGCCGGTGAGCCACCTGGCGGCAGCCGCCGTGGCGGGCACGATGAACCTCATCTATGCCGCCGACATCCACGAGAAGCCCACCCTCGATCTCGACTTCTATGCGCGCGCGTTCGAGCAGGACGGCCTGTTCGAGCCGGAGCAGACGAAGTCGATGGCGATGGGCGACGAGTACACCGAGATCGTGGCGAGCCGATGAGCCAACCCTTTCATGTCGAGGTCGACGAAGGCTGTCAGCGTGGGCTGCATCTGCGTTTCCACTTTGCCGATCGCGTGCCCGAAGAGCTCTGCGAGACGGTCCTCACGCGATTCGACGACGCCTTCGCCGGCTGGGAAGCCCTCGGGGCCCGGACGGTCCGTCGCGTGATCGTGCCGTTCCGCTTCGAGCTGCGATGGGGGCACGCGGATGCGGAGCTGTCGTTGATCCTGCGCTTCTCGGCCACCCCCGATGAGCGTGCGCTCGACCGGCGTGGCCTGGAGCAGCTGCTCACGCGCTTGTGCACCTGTGAGATGGCAGCATGAGCGCGGCAGCTATCGAGGCGGCGGCTGGGGTCGACCTGGTCGCGTTGGTCGAGGCGGGGCAGGGCATGGCCGCCGCCATCGACGTCGCGTCGCTGCTGGAGGCGCTGTGTGCCTCCCTCACGGCGCTGGGCGGCTACGCTGGGGTCCGCGATGGGTCGGGGGCTTGGGTCGCCGGTGCGGGGCCCGATGTCGGAGAGTCCCTTCGCCTCGACGGTCCTGCCGGCGAGGAGCTGTGGGTGGTGTGCGAGGGCGCAGACCTCGCGCTGGCTCGAGGTCTCGTGACCCAGGCGGAGAGTCTGTGGGCGAGCATCGGTACCTACGAGACCCTCGAGACGATGGTCGCCGACGAGATGGCCACCGTGGTGCGGCGAGAGGCCAGCATCCAGCTCATCCTCGACGCCATGGAAGACGCCCTGGTCGTGTGTGACCGGTCGGGGGCGCTCACCGAGATCCGTTCGGCAGCGTCTGGGCGCTGGTTCGGAGAGCCGGCTCCTGGCGATACCCTGTGGGACTACCTACGGCGCGACGACCCCGCGGCCGCCGAGGGGCTGCGCTTGGGCTTCGAGCAGCTCACCGACGGCTTCTTCCCCTTCGACGTCGCCGCAGGGCAGATCACCCCTCGGTTCCGTCGCGAAGGGCGATGGTTCTCGCTGTCGTTTCGTCCTGTTCAGGAGGGCGATGAGATCACCGGGGTCGTCGCGGTCGTGGCCGACGCAGAGGCGGAGGTCGCGGCAGAGCGCGCGGCAGAAGACAGCCGTGAGCTGGTCGACCTGGTGCAGCAGCTCGTCGCCGACCCCACAGGCACCCAGGCGGCGCTGGGGGAGTTGAGGGGCCTGGTGGAGCGCATCGGCGCCTCGGACGGCGCCCAGAGGCTTGGCGACCTGCACACCCTGAAGGGGGGAGCGGGGGTCATGGGTCTGAGTCGCCTGGCGCTGGCCGCCCACGAGGCCGAGTCGCGCCTCGCGGCGGGGGCAACGGGCGCGGAAGCTGCGTCGCACGTAGCGACCGCGGCCACCCAGACCTGGGAGCGCCTGGCCCCGGTGTTGGGCCACGAGCGCCGACAGCTTCAGATCGACCCTGCCAGCCTCGAAGAGGTGCTCGAGCGACTCGGGCCCCAGGCGGAAGTGGCCAGCATCGTCAGCTCGTGGCGCCACGCCCCGCTGCAGGCATTGCTCGGCCAGGCCTCCCACAGGCTGGCCGAGCTGGCGGCACGGCAGGGCAAGCAGGTCGAGGTGACCGTGCAGGCGGGGTGCGTGCACGCTCCGTCTTCCGCGGCGGAGTCGTTCGCGCGTACCCTCGTTCACGTCGTGCGCAACGCGGTGGCCCATGGCATCGAGCCCTCCGACGAGCGGGTGGCGGTGGGCAAGGAACCGGCTGGGCGGCTGCGGCTGGGTAGCTGGCGAACTGCCGAATCGGTCGTGATCCGCATCGCGGATGACGGTCGGGGCATCGACTGGGGCGCGGTGGCCGAGCGGGCACAGGCACGGGGCCTACCTGCCAGCGACCACCGCCAGCTCGTGGCTGCCCTGATGGCGCCAGGGCTGACCACCCGCGATGGGGTCGATCAGCTCTCGGGGCGTGGCGTGGGGCTCAGCGCCGTGGCAGCCGCGCTGGAGGCCTGTGGAGGTGAGGTGGAGGTCGCCTCGACCCGCGGCGTCGGAACGACGTGGACCTTCTCCCTGCCGACCGGAGGGTAGCGGCATGGGGCCGGTCTACCTCGACTGCAATGCGTCCACGCCCATCGAGCCGGAGGTGCTCGATGGACTGGTGAGGTCGCTGTGCGAGGTGGGCAATCCCCATGCGGACCACGGGCACGGTCGTGGGCAGCGGGAGCGTCTGGAGGCAGCGCGCCACGAGGTCGCGGCCGCCTTTGGCCGCGCGGCCCCGCAGGTGACCTTCACCAGCGGGGCCACCGAGTCCATCGACCTGGCTCACGGTGGGCTGCACGACCACTTGACGCGCCTGGAGCGACGCCACATCGTCACCACCGCGGTGGAGCACCGAGCGGTCGCCGCGGCGGTCGAGGCGCTTCGCCAGCGCGGGTTCGAGGTCACGGTCGTGGGCTGCGATGCCCAGGGCCGGGTCGACGCGGCGGAGCTGCTGGCCCATGTGCGTGCCGACACCGGGCTCGTGTCGATGATGCACGTCAACAATGAGACGGGCGCCGTGTTGCCGATCACACAGGTCGCCCGTGGGCTCGTGGGGCACGAGGCCTTCTTGCACGTCGACGCGTCCCAGTCGGCGGGCAAGCGGCAGGAGCCGCTGACGGACCCCCGCCTCGACCTCATCAGTCTGTCCGGCCACAAGCTCCATGCGCCGGTGGGCATCGGAGCCTTGGTGCAGAGCGAGCGGGCCGCCGCAGCGCTCAGACCACGCCTGTGCGGGGCCTTTGCCTCCGATCCTCGGCGACCCGGCACGCCTTCTGCCCCTCTCGCTGAGTCCCTGGCCGTCGCGCTCCGGCTGGCGGAG
>CBDUIC010000238.1:0-5029 GCA_965367245.1 uncultured bacterium
GGGGCTCCGCCCCCGCTCGCCCCCCGCCAAGGGCTGCGCCCCTGGACCCGCGACGAGGTCGGGCGAGCGGTGGTGCGGCTGCGAGCGCGACCAGGCAGGTTAGGCCTCCGGTCCGGAGGCGCCGTGAGCCTGAGCCGTGACGAGGTGGCCCGCTACAGCCGCCACCTGCTCCTCCCCGAGGTGGGGGTCGAGGGCCAGGAGCGCCTGAAGGCGGGCTCGGTGCTGTGCGTCGGCTCCGGGGGGCTGGGCAGTCCGCTGCTGCTCTACCTGGCGGCCGCCGGCGTAGGCCGCATCGGCATCGTCGACGACGACGTGGTCGACGCCAGCAACCTGCAGCGGCAGGTGCTCCACGGCAGCGGGATGCTCGGCCGACCCAAGGTGGCCAGCGCCGCGGCCCGCCTCGCCGACCTCAACCCCCACGTGCAGGTGGAGCTCTTCGAAGAGCGCCTCACGTCGGCCAACGCGCTGCAGCGCCTCGCGCCCTACGACGTCATCGTCGACGGCACCGACAACTTCCCGACCCGCTACCTCATCGACGACGCCTGCGAGCTGCTGGGCAAGCCCAACGTCTACGGCTCCATCTTCCGCTTCGAGGGCCAGGCCAGCGTGTTCCACCTCGGTGATGGCCCCGGCTACCGCGACCTGTACCCCGAGCCTCCGCCACCCGGCATGGTGCCCAGCTGCGCCGAGGGCGGGGTGCTCGGCGTGCTGCCGGGCATCATCGGCACCATCCAGGCCACCGAGGCACTGAAGATCCTGCTTGGTCGCGGCACCACGCTCTCCGGTCGGCTGCTGCTGTACGACGCGCTGGCCATGCGGTTCTCCGAGCTACAGCTCCGGCGCGACCCCGGCCGGCAACCCGTCACCGAGCTGGTCGACTACGCGCAGTTCTGTGCGGGGCCATCCACCACGTCCCCCCCACCCAGCTTCCGCGGCCTCACCGCGACCGAGCTCGACCAACGCCGCCGCGACGGCTGGTCTCCCTACGTGCTCGACGTGCGCGCCCCCCACGAGGCCGACATCGTCACCCTCCCCGGGGTCGACCGGCTGCAGCCCCACACCCAGGTGGCCGCCATCGTCGACGAGCTGCCCCGCGACCGCGACATCGTCGTGTTCTGTCGCAGCGGCGTGCGGTCAGCCACCGCTGCGGCGGCGCTGATCGATGCGGGGCTGTCGCGGGTGTACAACCTCGACGACGGCGTGCTGGGCTGGGTGGCCGAGGTCGACCCGAGCCTGCCGACCTACTGAGGCCCCAGCAGCTCGGCCACCACCTCCTCGGTATCGGCCCCACACGCCGGCGGCGCCCGCCGATAGGTCACCGGCGTCTTCGACATCCGAATCGGGTTGCCGAGCAGCTCGATGTCGGTGCCCGAGGCCGGATGCGCCATGCGAATCGTCATGCCACGAGCCTCGGCCTGGTCGGAGCGCAGCGCCTGGTCGACGGTGTGAATCGGCCCGCCCGGCACCCCCTGGGCCTCCATGGCCTCGAGGAGGGGACCCCGCGACAACTCGGCGATGCGAGCGGTCAGCAGCTCGACCAGCGCCTCACGGTGTCGGAGCCGGGCCGCGTTGGTGGCGAAGCGCACATCGGTGGCCCAGGCAGGCCGCTGCAAGATGGCGCAGAAGCGTTGGTACTGCGCGTCGTTGCCGACAGCGACGATGAGGTGGCCGTCGGCGGCCTCGAACACCTGGTAGGGCACGATGTTGGGGTGCTGGTTGCCGCGGCGCGCGGGAGGCTCGCCGGACACCAGGGTGTGGGTGGCGGCATTGACCAGCCACGCCATCTGGGTGTCGACCAGCGCCAGATCGATGTGCTGGCCCTCCCCGGTGCGGTCGCGGTGGCGCAGGGCGGCGAGGATGGCCGTCGACGCGTACATGCCACACATCACGTCGGCGACGCCCACGCCCACCTTCATCGGCTCGCCCTCGGGGACTCCGGTGAGGCTCATGATGCCGCCGTAGCCCTGCGCGAGCAGGTCGTAGCCGGCACGGTGGGCGTGGGGACCGGTCTGACCGAAGCCGGTGATGGAGCAGAACACCAGGCGGGGGAAGGCCTCGCTGAGGGTGGTGTAGTCGAGGCCGTAGCGGGCCAGGGTGCCGACCTTGAAGTTCTCCACCAGCACGTCGCAGTGGGCGAGGAGCTGCTTCACCAGGGCCTGGCCGTCGGCACTCGCCAGGTCGATGGCCACCGAGCGCTTGTTGCGGTTGGCGCACAGGTAGTAGGCGGACTCCGCGGTCGGCGCGCCCTCGGCATCGGCCACGAACGGCGGGCCCCAGGCACGGGTGTCGTCGCCATGGCCAGGGCGCTCCACCTTGATCACGTCGGCGCCGAGGTCGCCCAGCAGCTGGGTGCAGGTGGGCCCGGCCAGGATGCGGGACAGGTCGAGGATACGCAGACCCTGAAGAGGGCCGCTTCGGTCGGGCATGATGCCTCCACGTCGTCCCCTGTACTCCGTCCCGTGAGCTGTCATGCGCTGGTGGATCCCGACCTTGCTCTTCGCCTGTGCTCCGCCTCCCGACGCGGCCGCGCCCCCCGCCTCGTCGACCGACGACAGCGCGGCTGCGCCGACTGGCGACACCGCCCCACCGACGACGCCGTGGGTCGACAGCGAGGGCACGGCCGACACGAGCGCCCGCCCCACCGGCACTACGGGCGCCACCGGTGACAGCGGCGGGGGCATCGACAGCGACGGCGACGGGCTGCCCGATGCCGCCGAGCTCGCCATGGGCACCGACCCGACCAGCCCCGACACCGATGGCGGCGGGCTGCTCGACGGGGCCGAGGTCGACTACGGGCTCGACCCCCTCGATCCAGCCGACGATGTCGCGACGGTCGCCATCGACCAGGCCCCGGCGCACTACGTGGGGCGCTGGGGGCTCGACGACCCGACGGCGCCCTGGTGCGCTTGGCAAGGCTGCACCCTGGCGGTCCGCTTCGACGGCACCGGCCTGGCCCTCGACCTCGACCCCGGCATGGCGACCGAGGGCTTTCGGGTGCTCGTCGACGGGCTCGACCACGGGCGCCTCGAGCTGCCCGCCGGCATGGCCACCCACGTGCTCGTCGAGGGGCTCGACGCCGGAGAGCACGACTTGGAGCTGGTCCGCGAGACCTACCGGGGGACCAGCTGGGTGGTGGGCCCGGTAGCCGTCACCGGCGTCGGCCTGGTCACCCCTAGCCCGCGACCCACCCGTCGCTTCGTGTTCTACGGAGACAGCAACCTGGCCGGTGACTCGCTGAGCTCCGAGCGCAACGACTACGGGTGGCAGCATGTCGGCACCCACTTCGGCCTGGCCGGCATCTTGTCGCGGCGCTTCGACGCCGACTACCACAACATCTCGGTCAGCGGCGAGACGGTGTCGGGAATCGAGCGGCTGATGCACCGGATGGACTGGTGGTCGGCCCAGCCCACCTATGACCACAGCCGCTTCGAGGCCGACGTGGTGGTGGTGAACGTCGGCGCCAACGATGTGGGCAGGCCCGTGCCGACGATCCAGGCCGAGATGAGGTCGCTGTGGGCCGAGGTGCGGGCGGCCCATCCCGACGCGCACATCGTCATCGCCAACGGCTTCGGCTGGTCCTTCGACGAGCCGGCCAACTACACCCGCGACGTGGCGGCACAGCTGGGCGACCCCAACCTGTCGGTGGTGCACTTCCCGTGGGTGTTCGAGCAGTGGCACGGCTGCGAGTACGATCACGCGGGCATGGCGGACGTGCTGGCCCGTCACCTCGAGGGGCAGCTGGGCTGGAAGTCGGCGGCATCCGACGTGCTGGTGGGCTTCGCCGTCGACGGGGTCGTGGCCAACGGATCCTTCGAGCAGGTCGCTCCCTTCGGTGGCTACGGCTGGCGCTACCTCGACGGCCCGGGCGTGGAGCGCCTCGTCGACCCGGCGATGGCCCACGATGGCGACGCCTACCTGAGCCTGCAGGGCGGAGGGGAGGTCCACCAGCCGTGGCCGGTGACGGCGGGCCAGACGGTGGAGGCGTCGCTGTGGCTGCACGGGGAGCTGGGGGGCGAGGTGGCGGTGGTCACCCTCGACATGCGCAACCAGGCCATGTACACGCAGCCCATGGCGTCCACCACCGAGACCTTTCCCCTGACCCAGGGCTGGCAGCAGGTCTCGATGTCGATGCTCGTGCCCGATGACACCCCCCAGCCCGTGGTGCACACCCGGCTCACCGTGCGGGCCGCGAGCGGGGTGGTGGGCGTCGACGAGGTGGCGACCTCGCTGCTGCCCTGAGCGAGGGTGGGTCAGCTGGCCCACTCCGCCTGGGGGACCTCGCCCATGCCTGGCCACGACATAGGCTTGGGCGGCGTCTCTACGGGTCGGCACGGCTCCTGCAGAGGGGGTGGTCCACCCCAGGAGGGACCGATGAAGCGCAACGAACGCATCTCCAAGATCATGACGCCTGCCCCCATCACCGTGCAGCTGGGCCAGAAGCTCTCCGACGTGCAGAAGAAGATGAGCGAAGGCGGCTTCCACCACGTGCCCGTGGTCGATGGCGACAAGCTCGTCGGCATCCTGTCGAGCACCGACCTGCTCCGCGTCAGCTACGAGCATGGCGCCGACCCGCGCCAGGTGGGCGCGGTCCTCGACCACACCATCAGCATCAAGGAGCTGATGCAGAGCGAGCTGATCACCCTCGAGGAGTCGCAGACCGTGCGCGACGCCGTCGGTCACTTCTCCAAGGGTGCCTTCCACTCCCTGCCCGTCGTCAACGCCGCAGGCGGGCTGGCAGGCATGGTCACGACCACCGACGTCATGCAGTACATGCTGGAGCAGTACTGATGGGCGCGGCCGCAGAACAAGCCCGCAACCAGCTGATTCGGCGCATCGGTGAGCTCACCGGTCGCGAAGAGGCCATCGCCAAGCACCTGCGCGGCGAAGACGGGCGGCGTGACGCCGACTTCGGCGACATCGCCAACTTCACGGCCGCCGACGAGGTGCTCGAAGGGCTCGAGGATGCGGCGCTCGCCGAGCTGACCGAGATCCGCCACGCCCTGCGCCGGATGGACGAAGGCACCTGGGG
>CBDUIC010000239.1:0-5001 GCA_965367245.1 uncultured bacterium
AGGGCCACAGAGGTTCACAGAGGGGTGGTGGGGTTGGATGTCGTCGACGGGTCCGTCGGGGAGTCCTTGTGCTCCGCCAGGTCGTCACCGCTCGGTGTGCGACCTCTTTGCTTCCTCTGTGTACCTCAGTGCATCTCTGTGGTGAATCTATGTGCGCGGCCCTGCAGTCGCCGTGTACTCCGCAGTGGCCAACGCCATGCCGTCCGCGGTCGTCTGCGGCGTTGCCGGTGGCGTACATCACGGTGACGCCTCGAGGACGTGGGCACCATGGGGAGTGGCTACCGGCGAGGCTCGCACCCGGCCCCACACCGGTCGACGGCCACCACCCGACCGTCGTGACGGTGCACTTCACAGCAGGCCGCGAGCGCTTCCCGGAGTCGCTGGCGGCCTCGCTGCACCCGGGTTCGCGCCCCCGACGCCGACAGCCCCAGTCGCTCGGCGGCCTCCCGCTGCGACAGCCCCTCCAGCTCCACGAGGGTGAGGACCTCGCGGTACGGCTCGGGCAGGCCGTCGATGAGCCACGGCAGCCAGCTGGCCACCTCGGCCGACAGATCGGGGGGCAGCGCCTCGGGCTGGGCCAGCTGCTGCTCGTCGAGGGCCTCGTGGCCCCTCCGCCGACGCAGGTGGTCGACCCACACGCTGCGCACCACGCGCCCCACGTAGGGCCCGAGGCTCTCCGCAGAGCGCAGGTCGGCCCGCACCAGCTTCTCCGCCGCGGCCTGCACCAGGTCGTCGACGTCGGCGGGGGGCAGCCCCTTGGCGGCGAAGGACCGACGCAGGTCGGGCTCGATGCGGGCCCAGTCGGTCATGCGCAGCACCCGGTGCTGACGGGCGCCGCGGGGGCCTCGTCGGTCACCGCGTAGACCTCCCAGCTGCGACCGTCGGGGTCGGACAGCCAGGCCTCCGCCTTCTCGGCATGGCAGCACACCACCCCTTCCGATGGCGTGCGCCCCAGCCGGCTCAGCTGCTGCAGCAGGCTGGTGCCGTCGCTGTGCCGCACGCCCAGGTGGTCGACGCCGGGCTCGCCGGGCATGAGCGTCAACACCACTGGGGTGTCGGCGGGCTGGAAGCGCACGTGGTCGTCGTGGACCTTGTCGGGCGCGCCCCCGAACAGCTCGGTGTAGAACGCGGTGGAAGCGGCCAGGTCGGCGGTGCGGAGCGAGATGTGGATCTTGTTCATGGAAACCCTCCTGCCTCTCCAGACGCAGGCCACCGAAAACGACGCAGGTCGTCTTCACACAACTTCACCTGCCGGCAGCCCGCGGTACAACCGGGCGGGTGACGATGAGGGAGGAGAACGCATGGCCGAGCGAGTGCTGATCATCGACGACGACGTGAAGCTGGCCGAGCTGGTGCGCACCTTCCTGGGCCAGCACGGCTACGAGGTGCTGCACGAGGCGACCGTGGCCTCGGGTCGGCTGGCCGTGCAGTCCCAGCAGCCCGATGCGGTGCTCCTCGACGTGATGCTCCCGGATGGTGACGGGATGGACTTGTGTCGCGAGCTGCGCGCGACCTCCTCGGTCCCCATCCTGATGCTCACGGCCCGGGGTGACGACACCGACCGCATCGTCGGCCTGGAGCTGGGCGCCGACGACTACCTGCCGAAGCCGTTCAACCCGCGGGAGCTGGTGGCACGGCTCAAGGCGGTGCTGCGCCGGTCGCGGCCGGTGGCGCCGACCGACAGCCTGCGCTTCGGCCGGCTGGTCATCGACCGGGGCGCTCGGCATGTGACCCTCGATGGCGAGGTCCGCCCGCTCACCCAGCACCAGTTCGAGCTGCTGGTGGCGCTGGCGGAGCGCGCGGGCCGGGTGCTGTCGCGGAGCCAGCTGATGCAGCTGGTGCGGGGCGAAGAGCTCGAGGCCTTCGACCGCTCCATCGACGTCCACATCAGCCGCATCCGCGCCGCCATCGAAGACGACCCCAAGCAGCCCGAGCGGATCCTCACCGTGCGCGGCGCCGGCTACCTGTTCACCGGGGTCGACCGGTGAGGCTGTTCCTCCAGCTCTACCTGGGCTTCGTCGCGATCATCGTGCTGATGGTGGTGACGGTGGGCTGCCTGGGGGTGTTGACCCGCGACGGGGAGCGCACGGAGACGGCGGCGGAGTGGGCCGAGCTGTGGTTGATGGACCTCCCCGAAGACACGGCCACGCGCAACGCCCGGTTCGCGAGGCTGGGGGAGCTCATCGACCACGAGGTGTCGCTGCGGTCGGCCGACGGGGCGCTGCTCGCGGGGAGCGACGTGGTGCCAGCCGGGGAGCCCGGCAGCTACCGGGCGGATGGGGGCCACGGCTACCGGATCGCGCTGTCCGACGGGCGGGTGCTGGGGCTGTACACCAAGATCAACCCGCGGCGGCACCTGCGGTTTCTCTTCCTGTTGGGACTGATGGGGCTGCTGATCGCCGTGGGCTGCTGGCCCCTGGCCCGTCGGCTGACCCAGCGGCTGGAGCGCCTGCGCGACTCGGCGGAGCGCTGGGGTGCCGGCGAGCTCGATGCGCGGGTGGCGGTGAGCGGGGGCGACGAAGTGGCCCGGGTGGGGCGTGCCTTCAACCAGGCGGCCGACCAGGTGCAGGCGCTGGTCACCAGCCAGCAGCGGGTGCTCGCGCATGCGTCGCACGAGCTGCGCTCGCCGCTGGCGAGGCTGCGCATGGCGCTGGAGATGGCGGAGCCGGGCCCGATGATCGACCAGGCGGTGGAGGAGGTCGAGGCCCTCGACGACATCATCGGCGACGTGCTGCGTGCGGCGCGGATGGAGGCGCAGGCCGGGCCGGAGCAGCCCGAGCCGGTGGCCCTGCGGGCGCTGCTGGAGGGCTTTGCTGGAGACGGCGTGGTCGTCGAAGGGGGCGAGCGCGAGGTGCTGGGCGACGAGCGGCTGCTGCGGCGGATGGTGCGCAACCTCGTCGACAACGCGCGGCGCTACGGGGAGCCGCCCATCGTGCTCCGCGTGACCGAGGCGGGGCTGCAGGTCGACGACCTGGGGGCGGCGCTGCCCGAGGCCGAGCGGGGCGCGATCTTCGAGCCCTTTCACCGGCGCGACGGGCATGCGGAGGGTGTGCACGGTGGGGTGGGGCTCGGGCTGGCGCTGGTGCAGCAGATCGCGCGGTACCACGGCGGCGACGTGGTCTATGTCGAGGTCGACGGGCACAGCCGGTTCGAGGTCACGCTGCCCTGACGGGGCCCAGCCGCCCTGAATCGGGTGGGTCTGTGAGCCCAGGGAGGTCGAATCGGGTGTCGGGGCCCGGCCAGCGCCGACGGGCGCGTGAAAACCGGCGTTCGTTCGTGTCCCATGGGCGCATTGTGCCGCCCAGGGCCTCGCGAGGTCCGATTCGACCTGGCTGGCCGATCGGACCCACCCGATTCGACCCGGCTGGGCGTCGGTTCAGCGCTTCACGGGCCAGGTCATCACCTGGGAGGTGACCAACACGCTCACCTCGGGCTCCGACGCGGCGACGATAGCCCGCACCTGCCGGTAGGTGTCGGCATACAGCGCACGGATCCGCTCCAGGTCGGCCTGCGACACGTTGCAGACGTTGTAGTGGAAGCGGTCGTCGGCCCGGGGGGCCTCCAGGCGGTCGGCCGCCACC
This sequence comes from uncultured bacterium, assembly GCA_965367245.1. Classification (GTDB taxonomy): domain Bacteria; phylum Myxococcota_A; class UBA796; order UBA796; genus CBDUIC01. The sequence continues at coordinate 3,582 of CBDUIC010000239.1, forward strand.
CGGCCCCAGTGGGCGCGCAGGGAGCGGATCTGCGCGTCGGTGGGTGGGGTGTCGAGGGCCACCGCGTCGGCGACCCGCAGGCCCTTCGCCGTGCGCTGGGCCAGCCCCGCCTCCACCAGCTCGTCGAGCAGTCCCGCGACCAGCGCCTCGTCGAGGCCCAGCGACGCGGCGATGGCGGGGGCGGGGCGCGCCACTGGCTGCCGCACCCCGAGACTCACCAGCACCGCCGCTGCCCACGGCTGCTCGTAGATCAGCCGGCCCGCCCGGGCCTTGGCGGCGTGGGCCGTCGCCAGGCTCGGCACCTGTTCGATGGGCACCAGCGCCGCGACCCAGTCGCCGACGCGCCCGGTCAGCACCTGCACCAGCTCGAGGAACTCGTGCAGGCGAGGGTCGGTCTCGCCGCGCACGATGCGGCCGACCTGGTGAGCCGACAGGCTGCCCGACCGGGCGACCTCAGCGTGGGACGCTCGCCCCTTGTGGGCCCGCAGCCAGCAGGCGAGGCCGTCCGCGAGGGCGCCCGCGGTCTGGGGATGAAAGGCGACGAAGGCAGCGTCCCAGTCGATCCCCGCAGCCCTCGCCGCCCGCTGCACCGCCGCCATCGGAGGCACGCGTCGCCCCGACTCCCACTGCGCCGGCACGTTGCTGCGGTAGCCGAGCTTTCGCGCAAACGCGACCTGGGAGCGGGATCCTCGCAGGGTTCGGAGGACCTCGCGGGCCGCGGAGCTATAGCTGATTCGCATGGTCCAACACAACACAGACAGGTGGTTTCTGCAATTCTGAATGGCTATCGGCCCCGAGGCCGAGCATGGTGCAAGCAGGAGGACGCGATGACCCACTCCCACGCCCCGCTCACCGCCCTGGTGCTGCTCTTCGGCTGCGCGCCGGGTGCGCCCGATGCCACCGACCCCACCGGTGGCTCGACCGTGCCGCCGGCACTCACCACCGACGGCACGCAGGTCGGCGGCGAAGGCACCGAGCTACCCGAGACCTGCGTTCCCGAGGAGGGCCTGGCCCTAGACACCGAGCTCGACGACGGCACCCTCGGCGATGCGCTGGAGGCCCTCGCCGCCCCGGTGGCCGGCCCGGTCGTGTGGTTCGACGAGCGCGAGGAGGCCCTCGAGCTGTCCGCTACCGTGGTCGACGGTAGTGCGCGTCGCGACAGCTACTGCCACGTGCTCGTCGACGTGGAGGCGGTGGTCACCACGCCCAGCGGGGATGTGGCGGTCGCCGAGGTGATGACCCTGTCGGTCCGCTCGGACTACCTGTCAGGCTACGTCGACATCCAGGGCGACGACTGGGAGGGCGGCCTCGACGAGGTCGACGTGATCGACGAGGCCTGCGTGCTCGGCGACATCTGGCGGCTGAGCCCGCGATGGATCGACGGCGTGCCGACCGGCACCGTCAGCGTGCGATGCGACCC
>CBDUIC010000240.1:0-4814 GCA_965367245.1 uncultured bacterium
GCGATGGCGTCGACCGCCAGCTCCCAGCTGTCGAGCGACTCGCTGTCCCAGCCGGTCAGCTCGTAGCTCACGCCCGCCTCGAAGCCGTCGAAGAAGGGCGTCGCGAACAGCACCCGCTCCCCGTCGACCAGCATCAGCGACTCGCCGCCGTTGTTGAGCCCCACGTTGCCGTAGAAGCCCACGGGGCTCACGCTCGGCTCGTCCCAGCTCTCCGCCCGGTAGCGGCCGAACACGGCACGCTCACCGGCCTCCAGCACCACCCCGTCGAACAGGTCTTCGTTGCCACCCGCATCCACCAGCGACAGCCCGTCGATGGACTGCGCCACCCAGCTGGTGTTGTGCAGCTCGATCCACTCGCAGCTGTCGTAGGCGCAGCTCGGGTCGGCCATGATCTCGGAGATGTCGAGGCGACCCTCCTGGGCCTGGGCCAGCGGCCGCACGTAGCCTTCGTCTTCGGGGCCCCACCCCGGCGTGGCCAGCTCGTCGCCGTGGGCGTCGACCGCCGACAGCCACCGCCACCAGTCGCCCGAGCTCGTCTCGAAGCTCACCCCGGGGGCCGCGGCGGGCCAGGTGATGACGTAGTCGATGAGCGCCTCGTCGGGGCGGCGCAGGTACAGGCCGTCGCCGCCGTTGTTCAGCGCGATGCCGCTGGAGAAGGTGCCGTCGACCGCGACGCCGCAGGGGTTGCTGCCCTTGCCGAGCACCGCGTAGCTGTGGGGCGCGAGGATGGCGACGTTGCTCAGGGTGCTGCGCGCGCCGGAGGAACGGTCCTCCAAGATGGCGCCGTTCAGGTCGACCGTGAAGTCGGTGTCGTTGTAGACCTCGACCCACTCGCCGGTGCTGTCGGTGCAGGTCGTCGGGTCGGCCATGACCTCGCTGACGTACACATCGAGGAAGGCCAGGTCGGCGGCACAGCGCTCGGCACCACAGGTGCTGCGGTAGGCGCTCATCTCGGCCACCTCGATGCCCGCGTCTTCGGCGAGGGCCAGCTTCTGCTCGAGGTCCGACAACACCTCTTCGCGCTCCATGTCGGCTTCGACGACATCGGGCTGCACGTACTGAGTGCCGCAGGCGACGAGGAGGGGGAGGAGGAAGACGGTACGGGTCGGGTTCATGGGGTGCTCCACACGCTCGGAGGTTCGTTTCGTTGACGAACCCCAGGTAGAGCGGCGCCCGATGTCACACCCGCATCGGGCTGTATCAGCGGCCGGCGACACAGATGTATCGGCGCGGTACTCTTGGGTGGACCTTGCCTTCCGGCCTGTATCGGCGGCTGTATCAGCCTGCGTCGGTGGCAAGGCCGGGGGCCCGAGGTGTCACATCGAGGGCCTGTGCCACCGCCCACACCGTGTTGTGCCCGTACGTCTTCTGCACCCTCCGATGCAGCCAGCCGACCAGCGGCCGCCCCGTCCACGCCCAGCGCAGCTCGCTGCCCTGTGCGTGCGGGTGGACCTCGATCTCAGCACGGTCCCACACCCCCTTGCCCCCTCCCACATCGGCGAGGGCCAGCTGCCGGGCCCCGTCGAACACGGTCGCCTCCACCACCAGCGGCCACGCCGGCAGCGGCCAAGGCAGGCTCACCGCTACGTCGTAGCGACCGTCGGAGCGCGCGGTGGCGCCCTGGATGCTCGGAAACACATCAGGGAAGCGCGCCGGGTCGCGCACCAGCTGCCACACCGTGTCGGGGGGGGCGGCCAGCACCGCCGAGGCCTCGCACCGAAACGTCGGCGCCTCGAGGCCCTGGCAGCGCACGGCCACCTGCTCCGACTGCAGCACCTCCCACCCCTGGGGGGCAGCAACGGCCAGCGCTGCGAGCCACCACGTCACCGGGTGCGGACCCGCGGTGAGGCCGGCCCGGTGCGGTAGCGGACCGACACATCCTGGGCCCGGTCGGGCAGCGCCTCGTCGAGGAACAGCGCGCGACCCTCCAGCCGGAAGTCGACCGGGCGACCACCGACGAACACCGACTCCACCTGCTCGGCCTCCGATCCCAGCGCCAGCACGGCCCGGGTCGGCCGGGAGCCCTCCTCGGCGATGGACCGCATCAGCTGCACGTAGTCGCGCGGCTCTGCAGTGCAGATGTCGAGGCTGCTGCCCCCGGTGGCGGCGGCGGCCTCGTGGTAGACGGGCGACTCGAAGCCCTCGAAGGTGCACGGCTCCGCCGGCGCGATGGCGTGCATGCGCACCGACGCGACGGGCATCCGCTTCATGATGCCGGCGGCGAGCTGCGCCGGGTCGGGGCGCACGGTGACCATGTCGTCGTAGTTTCGATGGTCGACCGGCAGGCCCGGGTCGTGGGTGTCGGAGACGAACACGATGTTCACCGCCGCGCCCGGTCGGAACAGGTCGGGGGTGGCCAGGGCCAGCTGCCCCGCCGCGAGCAGGCCCGCCTCGACACCCGACGAGGCCTCCAGGATCTGGGTGTGGGCGACCAGGCAGCTCGCCCCGTCAGGGCTGCGCTCCGTCGGCTCGAACCAGGCATCGCAGCCGGTCAGGTCGACCCGCTCGGCGTAGACCTCGCCCGCCAGCGTCTCCCGCACCGCCGCCAGCTTCGCCTCGCTCACGAGCCCGCCGAAGCCTGGCTCCAGGCGCATCAGCTCCTTCCTGCGGACCGAGCGGTACACCTCGCCCGGCGCCCGGAAGCTGCGCGGCGTCATGTTGGTGACCGCGACCCGGGTGTTCGGCGGAAACACGCCCTCGGTGGCCAGCCCCGCCATCCCGTCGCGGACCGAGTCGACCAGCGAGGCCATGGAGGTGGACCCATCCACGACGAAGAGCACGTCGGTGAGGGTGGGCGCGTCGCTGCCGAAGCGGAACGTCTCTTCGACGACGGGCTGGCCCTGCAGCTGCCGCACCGCCACCGACGAGCCCCCGTGGGAGGGCAGCTCGACCCAGGCCTCGGGCACGTCGCGCTCGTCGGGCCTGGCCACCATCGGATCGATCGGGACCTCGCGGATCGCCTCACCTGGGGCCACCGGCTCGATCCCCTCGATGGACTCCAGGCTGTACTCCTGGCCGCAGCCAGCCAACACCATGAGCGTGATCCAGCCTCGCATCCCGACCTCCTCCTTCCTCTCTACCACCGTTGACGGTGGCCCATCGCTTCGCGACCAGATAAGACAACGGGGTCACCGTTCATCCGTTCATCCGGATAAACGGATGAAGCAAGGTCCCACCACCCTAGAGAGGTCGCCATGTCCGCTCCGATCCAGACCGACAGCAAGCCCTTCCTCGACACTGGCCTTCCGCTCTTCAGCGGCCTGAACCACAAGGTCGCCGACGAGTCCGAGGCCACCGTGCGCTTCGGCAACAAGGAGCTCGAGCTCGCACTGCACGAGATGCCCGGCCTCAAGTCGCTGCAGGAAGAGTACGGCGCGGCGCAGCCCCTCAAGGGTGCCAAGATCATGGGCTCGCTGCACATGACCATCCAGACCGGCGTGCTCATCCAGACCCTCGAGGCCCTCGGCGCCGAGGTTCGCTGGGTGTCTTGCAACATCTTCTCCACGCAAGACCACGCTGCTGCGGCCATCGCCGCCGCCGGCACTCCCGTCTTCGCCTGGAAGGGCGAGACCCTCGCCGAGTACTGGTGGTGCACGATGCAGGCCCTGGTGTGGGGCGACGGTGGCCCCAACCTGATCCTCGACGACGGCGGCGACGCCACCCTGCTGGTGCACCTCGGCGCCGAGCTCGAGGAGAGCGGCACGATGCCCGAGCCCGAGATGGGCGGCTCCGCTGAGGAGAAGGTCGTGTACAGCGTGCTCAAGCAGGTGCGTCTCGAGAAGGGCGACAACTTCTGGGGCCCCATGGCGGCCAACATCCGCGGCGTCTCCGAGGAGACGACCACGGGCGTGCATCGCCTGTACGAGCGCGTCAACGCCGGCACGCTCCGCTTCCCCGGCATCAACGTCAACGACAGCGTCACGAAGTCCAAGTTCGACAACGTGTACGGCTGCCGTCACAGCCTCGTCGACGCCATCTTCCGCGCCACCGACGCGCTCATCAGCGGCAAGCGCGCCCTGGTCATGGGCTACGGCGATGTCGGCAAGGGCTCCGTGCAGTCCCTCGTCGGTCAGTTCTGCCGCGTGGCCGTGGCCGAGGTCGACCCCATCTGTGCCCTGCAGGCCTGCATGAGCGGCCTCGAGGTCGCGCGCCTCGACGATGTGGTCGAGACGATGGACATCTTCGTCACCGCCACCGGCAACAAAGACATCATCACCGCCGACCACATGAAGCGGATGAAGCACAACGCCATCGTCTGCAACATCGGCCACTTCGACAACGAGATCGACATCGCCGGTCTCGAGGCCATGGCCGAGCGCGGTGAGGTCGAGAAGATCGAGATCAAGCCCCAGGTGCACGAGTGGCGCTTCAAGGAGTCCGGTCGCAGCATCCTGGTGCTCGCCGAGGGTCGTCTCGTCAACCTCGGCTGCGCCACCGGCCACCCGAGCCTCGTGATGAGCGCCAGCTTCACCAACCAGACCATCGCCCAGATGGAGCTGCACGCCAACGCCGAGAGCTACGGCAAGACGGTGACCACCCTGCCCAAGCACCTCGACGAGAAGGTCGCCCGCCTGCACCTCGACAAGTTCGGTGCCAAGCTCACCGAGCTGCGCAAGGACCAGGCCGACTACATCGGCGTGCCCGTCAACGGCCCGTACAAGCCCGAGCACTACCGCTACTGATTCGGTAGGCCGGCACGATGCGCCCCTGGCTCGGAGACGAGCCCGGGGCGTTGTGTTCGGTGGGACCTCGCTCCAGGTCGCCGACGCACGTCGCGGGTCCAGGGGCGCAGCCCTTGGCGGGGGGCGAGCGGG
>CBDUIC010000241.1:0-4799 GCA_965367245.1 uncultured bacterium
CCTTCGCCTTCCGTCGGGCCTGTCATGTGGCAACCCCAACGCCACCTCGACGGCGCCCGGATCCGCTTCCCGCTCAGGGCGCTCGCAGCGCTGGCAGCCACGGCGCACGAAGCCTCGTTCCGTGCGGCTTCGTGTAGCTTCGAGTGGGGGGCGTGCCGGAGGTCGAGCAGAGGGCTCTGCTGCTCCTCCGGCCTCGGTCCGGATCGAGGATGAGCTGCCCACGCAGGACAGGGCGTTGCATCCGCGCCACGGGTTGCCGGGGGGCTCCGCCCCCGCTCGCCCCCCGCCAAGGGCTGCGCCCCTGGACCCGCGACGTGCTTGGGCGGGCCGGAGCGTGGGGTGTGGCGTGGTGAGGTGGTCGAGGACAGCGCTCTACTGCTCGTCCGGCTCGGTCGAGATCGAGGATGAGCTGCCCACGCAGGACAGGGCGTTGCATCCGCACCACGGGTTGCCGGGGGCTCCGCCCCCCGCCAAGGGCTGCGCCTCGGCACCCGCGACGCGGCGGGGGGACCGCTAGCCCGACCTCCAGCTGACGGGGCGGGGCGCCGCCGGCCTCGTCACCGTGCCCACCGCGTGGGCTTGGGGTTGCGATCATCAAAGCCGGTCTGGTGCCAGTACGGGTAGGTGGGCTGCTGGAAGCTCACCCGATGCAGCCGGTCGAGCTGGTCGGCGCTGAGGGTGAGCTCGGCAGCGGCGAGGTTGTCGATCAGCTGCGCCTCGTTGCGCGCCCCGACGACGACGTTGGCGACCGACGGCCGCGACAGGCACCAGGCCAGCGCCACCTGCGGGATGCTGGCTCCCAGCTCGCCGGCGACCTCCTCGAGCACGTCGACGACGTCGTAGAGGCGTTCGGTCTCGACGGGGGGGCCACCCACGTCGCCACCCTTGGCGATGCGCCCCTCGCTGGTCGGCTGGCCGCGACGGATCTTGCCGGTGAGTCGGCCCCATCCCAGCGGGCTCCACACCATGGTGCCCAGACCCTGATCGAGGGCCAGGGGCATCAGCTCCCACTCGTACTCGCGGCCGAGCAGGGAGTAGTAGCCCTGGTAGGCGACGTAGCGACTCCAGCCACGACGGTCGCTCTCGGCCAGGCTCTTCATCACGTGCCAGCCCGAGAAGTTGGAGCAGCCGACGTAGCGGATCTTGCCGGCGGTCACGAGGTCGTCGAGGGCGCGGAGCACCTCGTCGACGGGGGTGAGCGCGTCGAAGCCGTGCATGAAGTACAGGTCGATGTGGTCGGTGCGAAGACGGCGGAGGCTGGCCTCACAGGCAGCGATCAGGTGGTGGCGCGACGAGCCCTTGGCGTTGGGGCCCTCGCCCATGGTGAAGGTCGCCTTGGTGCTGATCAGCACCTCGTTGCGACGGCCCTCCAGGGCGGCGCCCAAGATCTCCTCGGAGGCCCCGCCCGAGTAGACGTCGGCGGTGTCGAACAGGTTGACGCCGGCCTCCAGGCAGAGCTCGATGAGCCGCTGGGCCTCGGAGACGTCGGTGGCGCCCCAGCGCCCGAAGAAGTCGCCTCGACCACCGAAGGTGGCCGTGCCGAACGACAAGGCGGGGACCATCAGGCCGCTGCGGCCTAGCTGTCGATACTGCATGGGTGTCGCTCCAGGGGCTGCGAGGGCGCGCCCGGCTCAGGCGAGCTGCGCGTTGAGCTCGGCGGCGGTGGTGGGCTTGCTGAACATCGGGAAGTCGAACGCCAGCGCGTTGTCGTGCTCTTCCTGCGACGTGGCGGCCGCACAGTCGACCAGGGTGAGCACTTCGTAGCCGTTCTCGTAGGCCGACCGCATGGTGGACTCGACGCAGCAGTTGGTGAGGAAGCCACCGATCACCACCGTCTCGATCCCCTTGCTGCGCAGCATGAAGTCGAGGTTGGTGGAGGCGAAGGTGTCGAGGCCGCGCTTGCCCTCTACGACGATGTCGCCGTCGGCAGGGGTGAGGTCGGAGACGATGGCCGCTCCCCAGGTGCCCTTCACGAACGCACCGCCGTCGACGACCCCCTTGAGGATGCCGTAGGGGTGGTCGGTGATCTCGTGGTAGCCCGGGGCGAAGGTGATGGGCGCGTGCATGATGGTCGCCCCGGCTTGTCGCCAGCGCGACACCAGGTCGACCGTCTTCGACAGCATGTGGTTGGACTCCATCACCGGCTTCACAGCGCCGTGGAACACGCCGCCCTCCGAGGTGAAGTCGTTCTGGAACTCGATGAGCAGGATGGCGGTCTTCTTGGGATCGATGGCCATGGGGTACCTCCTGGGAGACCGGTAGCATGCTTTTTGTCTGCTTGTCAGACAAGCTGATAGTCTGTCGTAGGACGGAGGAGCGGTGAGCGACTTGGAGACGTGGGCGAGCGCACTGTCACCGGTGCATCGAGAGCCCCTGTCGGTGGTGGTGGCGGGGCGGCTGCGCGAGGCGATCCTGCGGGGTGACCTGGCCCAGGGCAGCGCGCTGCCGTCGGAGCAGCAGCTCGGTCAGCAGCTGGGCGTGGGGCGGTCGACGGTGCGGGAGGCACTGCGCATCCTGCAGGCCCAGGGCCTGGTGAGCGGTGGCGACCGGGTGAGCACGAAGGGGCCGGTCGTCGGTGGGCGCACGGTGCCCGTCGCCGCCGAGGCGCTGCAGACCCTGCTGGCGCTGGGCGAGGTCGCGGTGGGCGATCTGGTGCAGCTGCGGGTGCTGCTCGAGTCGGCGATGGTGGCCAGCGCTGCCGAGCGCGGGGATGCCGAGGCTCTGGCCCGGGCGGCGGAGGCCCTGCAGGGCTGCCGCGACGCGGTCGACGCGGAGAGCTTCCTGCCGTGCGACGTGGCCTTCCACTGCGCCCTGGCCGATGCCTCGGGGAACCGAGCCTTCGCGCTGGTGATGGAGGTGCTGCGGCGCGCGATGACCTCCGCGTTGCGCGATGGCCTGGGGCTCAAGGGGCGCGAGGGGGATCTGGCACCGGTCATCGCCGAGCTCACCGCCGAGCACCAGGCCATCCTCGACGCGGTGCGTGCCGGCGACGGGGCGGCGGCGGCGGAGCTGGTGCGGGAGCACCTCACGGCCTTCTACGCCACGGTGGAGGAGGCATGACGGCGCTGCAGTCGCTACGGGATGCGCTGCCTTCCCGCGAGGTCCACACCGACCCCGACGTGATGGCGAGCTACGCCCGCGACCAGGCGAGCCTGTGCCCGGCCGGTGTGCCGCTGGCCGTGGTCCTCGCGCGCTCTGAAGCAACCGTGGCGGCGACCCTCCGCGTGGCCCATGCCCACGGCGTGCCGGTGGTGTCGCGGGGGGCGGGCACCGGGCTGTCGGGGGGGGCCAACGCCATCGACGGGTGCATCGTGTTGTCCCTGGCCAAGATGAGTCGCATCCTCGAGCTCGATCCGGTCGCTCGGATGGCGCGGGTGGAGCCAGGCGTCCTCAACGGGCATCTCGACGCTGCGGCGCGGGAGCACGGGCTGGTCTACGCCCCCGACCCAGCCAGTCGCGACATCTCCACCATCGGGGGCAACGTGGCGACAAACGCCGGGGGCGCCTGCTGCCTGAAGTATGGGGTCACGGGGGACCACGTCGTCGCCCTGCGAGCGCTGCTGGCGGATGGCACGCCCATCCACACCGGCGCACGCACCCGCAAGAATGTCGCGGGCCTCGACCTCACCCGCCTGCTCGTGGGCTCGGAGGGGGCGCTGGCGGTGATCACCGAGGTCACGGTCCGCCTGATGCCGAAGCCGCAGGGCACCGGCACTCTGGTCGCGTTCTTCGACCGCCTCGAGGATGTCGGGGGGGTCATCGTCGAGCTCGCGGGCTGGCCCGAGCTGTCGGCCATCGAGGTGATGGACCGCGTCACCGTTCGGGCCGTGGAGGCGATGCGGCAGATGGAGCTCGACACCGAGGCCGCCGCGATGCTGCTGGTGGGCTGCGACGACGCGCGTGCCGAGGCGATCCTGGCGAAGGCCCAGGCCTTGTGCGAGGCACGCGGCGCCAGCCTCGCCTACGCCACCGCCGATGCCGACGAGGGAGCCCTGCTGATGCAGGCACGGAGCGCTGCCCTGCCCGCGCTGGAGCGGCAGGGGCAGTGGCTGCTCGACGACGTGGCGGTGCCCGTTGCGCGGGTGCCTGATCTGCTGCGTCTGTGCGCCGACATCGGGGAGCAGACCGGCCTCACCATCGGCACCTTCGGCCACGCGGGCGACGGCAACCTGCACCCCACCATCCTCTACGACGGTGCCAGCTCGGGGGGCCGGCAGCTCGCACTGGAGGCCTTCGATCGCATCGTGGCCGGCGCGCTGCAGCTGGGGGGGAGCATCACGGGGGAGCACGGGGTGGGCACGCTGAAGCGCCCCTACCTGGAGCGGATGGTGGGGGAGGCCGAGGTGGCCCTGATGGGTCGCGTGAAGGCGGCCTTCGACCCCACGGGGATCCTGAACCCGGGCAAGGGCCTGTAGCGGCGCGGGCAGGTAGCTACCGGGTGCGTCGACGCCTGCCGACCAACCCGACGACGAGCACCGGCCACAGGCCGCCGACAGGAACCCCCGCCTGGCAGCCGCAGCTCCGAGCCTCATCGGCGTCGGGGGCGACCGCATCGGGCGGGGTGTCGGAGGCGGTGGGCGGCGTGGTGCCCGGCGTGGTCGGCGGGGTGGTGCCTGGCGTGGTCGGCGTGGTGGGGCCGGTCGGGAGCGTGCCCGTGTCGGCGGTGGGGACCGCGACGGTGCTGGTGTCTGCTGTGGGGACCGCGACGGTGCTGGTGTCTGCTGTGGGGACCGCTACGGTGCTGGTGTCGGCGGTGGGGACCGCGACGGTGCTGGTGTCTGCTGTGGGGACCGCGACGG
>CBDUIC010000242.1:0-4649 GCA_965367245.1 uncultured bacterium
AGACACAGACACAGACACCGACACCGACACCGACACCGACACCGACACCGACCTCGCCGCGGCGAGCGACCCCGCATGCGAAGCCCAGTACGCCTACCTGCCTTTCGACAGCTGGATGAGCGGCTACGGAAGCGGCTCGGGAGCCTCGGGGGACCGTGCTCGAAGCAACGGCTACGTGGTGGTCGACCCCGGCGAGACCTGCCCCGACGCGGCCGACGTCACCTACCTGGGGCACGCCAACTGCTGCCCCACACCCGACTACCACGACACATGCACCTACCTGTACCGCGAGTACGACAAGGTGTGGAACTACTACGGCGGCTTCGACGACGCAGCGCCAGGCGACCCCAACGCCTTCGACGTCTGCTACTACGAGGGCGTCTTCAGCCCGGGCAGCGGCTCGTGCTGTGGCCGCCCGCTGCTGTGCGACGGCGCGCCCGTCGTCGCCGATCCGGCCCCACGCGCCGACTGGGCCGACCGCCCGGGTGCCGGCGACGCCCTGGCCCCCGACCTGCGCAGGCAGGCAGGCCTGTACTGGCTGCGGTCCGCCCAGCTGGAGCACGCCTCGGTCGCCTCGTTCGCTCGCTTCGCCCTCGAGCTGCTGCGCTTCGGCGCCCCGCCCGACCTCGTCGACCAGGCCATGCAGGCAGGCCGCGACGAGGTCGAGCACGCCCGGCTCTGCTACGCGCTGGCGTCGTCGCTGCTGGGCCGCTCGCTGGGTCCCGACACCATGGAGCTCACCGACGCCGCGCAGCTCGCCGAGTCCAAGGCCGACTTCGCCGAGGCCCTTCTCCGCGAGGGCTGCATCGGCGAGACCCTCGCCGTGCTCGACGCAGCCGCCCGTCTGGCTGTCGCCACCGACCCCGCCGTGTGCGCCGCCCTGCAGACCATCCTCGACGACGAGGCGCGCCACGCTGCCCTCGCGTGGCAGGCCATGGCCTGGCTGCTACGCACCGACGACGGCACGGTCCGCGCCCACCTCGAGACGGTCCTCGCCGATGCGCAGCCCACCGCAGAGCCTGGCCATCACCAGGCTGGCCTCGGCCTGGTGACCACCGACGCGCAGCACGACGCGTTCGAGCGGGGATGGCGCGCGGTGATCGAGCCCATGTGGGACGAGCTCGCGGCCTGAGCCGCGACGGGCTCCTCGTCGCCTAGGGGCTCGGCTTCGCGGCGAGACAGGCCATGGCCTCGCCCAGCTTCTTCATGGTGGGCCCGTGGGCGTTGGTGATCACCTCGCCGAGGGCCCGCACCTCCGTCGCCTGAGGCGCGGAGGACCCCAGCATCGCGAGGTGCTCCGAGGACAGCTCGAAAGCTAGGTCCCAGCTGGTGAACAACGAGTTGCCCACCGCGTGCACATCGGGCTGGGCCACGTCGCGCGTCGGCAGCTCCAGGATGGTGTCGTCGGCCAGACGCACCTTCATCAGAGTGCCCGTAGGCATCGGCTCGTGCAGCGGGTCGGTGATCCCAACCTCCCACTCCTCGATCGACACCTTGCCGCCGACGCTGCGCACCAGCCAGCCCCCGGGCGCGCGGAACGTCAGGGTCGGCTGGCCGGAGAAGCGGTCTTCCGACTCCTTGAACTTGTCGCACGTGCTCTTGCCGGCGAGGGCTCCCTGCATGGACAACAGCACCATCAACACCCACGGCATGACCACCTCCTGGCCGACCGCCGATAGCACACAGGCGGGTCGCGAGCAGCTGCTACCCTCTCCTCCGGAGGGTCCGCATGACCGACCTCGTCGGCGGCGTGGGCGTCGCCCTGCTGCTCATCGCCTTCGCCCTCAACGCCCGCGGCACCCTGCCCAGCGACAGCCGCGCCTACCACGGCCTCAACGTCGTCGGCGCCAGCCTGTCCTGCGCCGCGTCGGTGATGCTCGACTACCTGCCCTTCGTCGTGCTCGAGGGCACCTGGGCCGTCGTCGCGCTGGTGGCGCTGGTTCGCGGGCCTCGCTCCCTCCCCTGATCCGCTGGTACCCTGCGCCATGCTCCACGAAGACCTCCTGGCCCTGGAACAGCGCTGCGCGCGCGAGGCCCCTCACCTCGTCGAGGCCGTCCGTGCGCTCCGGCTGGCCTGGCGCAAGCACACCGCCGCGGCCGAGACCGTGGTCCTCGACGGAGGCGACGGGCCCGCGACGGAGATCCCGCTGGAGGGGCCGCTGCCCGACCTCGCCACCCGCTACGAGGAGCTGGCCCTCATCGCCGCCGGGGGCATGGGCGAGGTCCACCGAGTGAGAGACCTCGCCCTGCGCCGCAGCGTGGCCCTCAAGCGGATCCGGCCCGAGCTCGCCGCCCGCCCGTCGATGCGGTCGCGCTTCCTCGAGGAGGCCCAGGCCACCGCCCAGCTCGAGCATCCCGGCATCGTGCCCGTCCACGAGCTCGGCACCGACGCGCAGGGCCACCCCTACTTCACCATGCAAGAGGTGCGCGGCCGCAGCTTCACCGAGGCGATCGCAGCGGCCCACGCCGGCCCGGCTCGCGAGCGCCCCGTGGCCATCCGCCGTCTCGTGGGGGTGCTGCACCAGGCCAGCCAGGCGGTCGCCTTCGCCCATGATCGCGGCGTGGTCCACCGTGACCTGAAGCCCGACAACATCCTGCTCGGAGCCTTCGGTGAGGTGTTCGTGATGGACTGGGGTCTGGCGCAGATCCAGGGCGTGGCCAGCGACCGCGACGACCTGGGCTACGCCGACGACGCCATCATCACGGAGCGCTCCCTGTCAGGGGCCCACACCCGATACGGAACGGTCGCCGGCACGCCCGCCTACATGGCCCCCGAGCAAGCGGCCGGTGAGACCGACCGAATCAGCCCCCGCACCGACGTGTACGCCCTGGGGGCCATCCTGTACGAGGTGCTCTCCGGCCGCCGACCCTTCGACGGTGAGAGCGGCCAGCAGGTGGTGCAGCAGGTCCTCGCCGGCCCGCCGCCCAGCGTCGGCGACAGCAGCGCCTCCGGCATCGACGAGACCTTCACCTTCGACCCGTCGACCCACGCCACCCTGACGGGCTGGTCGAGCACCATGCCCTCCGAGCTGGTCGCCGCCTGCGAGAAGGCCATGGCCCGCGCCCCGGCCGACCGCTTCGACACCGCGTCGGCCTTCGCCGCCGAGCTCGATGCGTGGCTCGACGGCTCCCGCCGGCGCGACCAGGCGCTGGAGCTCGTGCGCAAGGCCAAAGCGAGCCGCCCCGAGGCCTTCCGCATGGAGGGCGACGCGGCGGCCCTGGAGGCCGAGGCCGAGGCACTGCTCGACGGTGTGCCTGCCTGGGCACCCGAGGCCGACAAGCAGGTTGCCTGGGCCCTGCAGGAGCGCGCCGCCGTGCTCCGCCGCCAGGCCCGCCTGCGCCACCTCGAGCGCGAGCAGCTGCTGCAGGCCGCCCTCACCCACGTGCCCGATCTGGTCGAGGCCCACGAGGCGCTGGTCGACGAGTACCAGGCCCGACACGCCACCGCCGAGGCTGCCGGCCGCACCGACGACGTGCTCCAGGCCAGCGCCCTGCTCCGCCGCCACGTGCTCGCCCTGCCGGAAGACCAGGCCACCCGCACCCGCGCCATCCGCTACCTCAACGGCGACGGCACCCTCACCCTCACCACCGAGCCGAGCGGGGCCGAGGTCACGCTCTACCGGGTGCGACGCGCCGGCAAGCGCCTGAAAGACGAGCTCGTGGGCTCGCTGGGCAGCACGCCTCTGCGCCAGGTGCCGCTGCCGCGGGGCAGCTACGTCGCCGTCCTCGAGCACCCCGACCACGCCACGGTGCGGCTGCCCCTGCTCGTGCCGCGCAACGGCCACGCCACCACCGTGCCTCCCACCGGCGACGGCCCCCTGCCCATCGTGATGCCAGGGCTGACCGACCTCGCCGGCGACGACGTGTACATCCCTGCCGGCTGGTTCCTCGCCGGCGACGACGACGACCCCTCGGCACCCTCTCGCACCCGGCTGTGGTGCGACGCCTTCGTGATGGAGCGCCACCCCGTCACCAACGCTGCCTTCCTGGCCTTCCTCGACCACCTCGACCGCCACGGCAAGCACGACGACGCGCTCCGCTGGGTCCCCCGCGAGATGGCCAGCCGGCCCGGCGAGCTCGGCGCGATGATCTACGGCCACGAGCCGGGCCGCGGCTTCTTCCTCACCGCCGACAGCGACGGCGACACCTGGCAGCCCGATGCCCCGGTGCTGATGGTGTCGCGCCAGGGCGCGATGGCCTACGCGGCGTGGCGGGCCGAGCAGGAGGGCCTGCGGTGGCGCCTGCCCTCGGAGTGGGAGTGGGAGAAGGCCGCTCGTGGGGTCGACGGCCGGCGCTACCCGTGGGGAGATGAGGCAGACCCATCCTTCGCCTGCCACTTCGCGAGCCACCAGGGCGCGCCCCAGCCCGCGCCGGTCGACCGCTTCCCCCACGACGAGAGCGTCTACGGAGTACGGGGCCTCGCCGGCAACACCCGCTGCTTCTGCCTCGAGGGCTGGGTGCCCGCCAAGGAGCTCGGGCTGCGCGACCTCGTCTACGTGCCCGATGGCCAGCTCCCCGAAGGGAGCCACGTCGTCACCCGCGGCAATGCGTGGAGCGACGGAGCGCTGGAGGGGCTGGCCCATCGCCATGTGGCCAAGGGCGGGCTGGGCTACTTCACGCGTGGCATCCGGCTCGTGCGAAGCCTCTGA
>CBDUIC010000243.1:0-4445 GCA_965367245.1 uncultured bacterium
GTGAAGGCCTCGTCGGTGTTCGCCGACCGGGTGGTGGGCAAGCCCTACCTGGAGATCGAGCTCGACCGGCAGGCCATCGGCCGCTTCGGCCTTCGCATCGTCGACGTGCAGGAGGTGCTGACCGTGGCGCTGGGCGGAGTCCCCCTGACGACGACGGTGGAGGGGCGCGAGCGGTATCCGGTGCGGGTTCGCTACCCGCGGGAGGAGCGCGACAGCGTGGAGGCGCTGCAGCGCATCGTGGTGCCTACGCCGGGGGGCGAGGCGGTGCCGCTGGGGCAGCTGGCGTCGGTCGCCTACGTGCGGGGGCCCCAGATGATCAAGGCGGAAGACACCTTCCTCACCAGCTACGTGCTGTTCGACCGCACGCCCGACGTGGCGGAGGTCGAGGTGGTGGAGGCCGCACAGGCGGCGGTGCAGGCCGCACTGGATGATGGCTCGCTGCAGCTTCCGTCGGGGGTGAGCTACGCGTTCGCCGGGGCCTACGAGCAGCAGGTGCGCAGCGAGGCGCGGCTGATGGTGCTGGTGCCGGTGGCGCTGGCCCTGGTGTTCGTGCTGCTCTACCTGCAGTTCCACCGGGTGCGCACCACGGCGGTGATCTACTCGGGGGTGGTGGTCGCGGTGAGCGGGGGCTTCGTGCTGCTGTGGCTGTATGGCCAGCCGTGGTTCCTGTGGACGCCCTTCGGCGAGGGGCTGCGGGAGCTGTTTCAGGTGGGCACGGTGAACCTGTCGGTCGCGGTATGGATCGGGGTGCTGGCGCTGGTGGGCATCGCTACCGACGACGGCGTGGTGATGGCCACCTACCTGAGGCAGCGCTTCGAGCGGGAGCCGCCGAAGACGGTGCAGGCGGTGCGGGAGCGCACCGTGGAGGCCGGCGTGCGCAGGGTCCGCCCGTGCCTGATGACGACGGCGACGACGGTGTTGGCGCTGCTTCCGGTGGTCACCTCGCAGGGCCGCGGCGCTGACCTGATGGTGCCGCTGGCGCTGCCGATGCTCGGGGGCATGGCGGTGGAGCTGGTCACGCTGTTCGTGGTGCCGGTGCTCTACGCGGCAGGGGAGGAGTGGGACCTCGCTCGCCGCGCGTGATCAGCCGCCGTCGGTGTCGGCCCGGCGCCGCATGCGCTGCAGTGCCTCGGCACGCCGCTGAGTAGCGAGGGCGCGCATGTCGGCCACCTCGTCGAACTCGTCGACGATTTCCTTGCCGAGGATCTCCTCCATCACGTCTTCGAGGGTGACCACGCCGGCGAAGCCGCCGAACTCGTCGAGGACCACCACCAGGTGCCGACGCTGCTCGATGAGCATGTCGAGGACACGGTCGACCTTGTCGGTGGTGCCGACGTAGCCGACCGGGCGGAGCAAGTCGGCGAGGGTCTTGCTGCCGTTTTCTTCCGACAGCAGGTCGCGGCGGTAGACCACGCCGATCACGTCGTCACGCTCGCCCGAGTAGACCGGGATGCGGGAGTGCACCTGCACCTCGTCGCGGTCTTGGGCCTCCGACACGGGGGTCTCGGCGTCGAGGGAGAACACCACGGTCCGCGGCGTCATGATGGCGCGGCTGGTGGTGGTGGACAGCGCGAGGATGTTCTGGATGACGGCGGCCTCGTCTTCGTCGATGGCGCCGCTGCGGAAGCCCATGCGGGCCACCGAGAGGATCTCGTCTTGGGACACCCCCTCCTCGTCGTCGGCGGAGATGAGCCGAGTGGCCCGGCCGATGAGCCAGATCACCGGGAGCAGCGCGGTGACCGCCCACTGCAGGGGGGCCGCCAGCCACGGGGCGAGGACTCGGCTGTAGACCACGCCCAGCGTCTTCGGCAGGATCTCCGAGAACAGCAGGATGGCGGCGGTCAGCGCCGCCGAGAACAGCACGACGTTGCCCTCGCCCAGTGCCTGGGTGGCCAGGGCGCCGCTCACGGCGGCGCCGGCAGTGTTGGCGACCGTGTTGATGGTGAGGATGGCGGTGATGGGCCGGTCGACGTGGGCCCGCAGGGCGGCCAGGCGCTCGCCGCTGGCGTGGCCGTCGGCCCGTAGCTGCTCGATGTAGGAGGGGGTGATCGAGTAGAGCACCGCTTCGCTCAGGGAGCAGACGGCAGACACGACGATGACAGTGCTGGTCACCAGCAGCAGGGAGAGCATGGCGGCGTCTATCGCGCGAGCACCAGGGTCGGGGTGGGCATCCGCAGGCTGACGAGTGCCCCCGAGGCGAGGGTGAGCCCGGCGACGACCACGATGGCGGCCTGAAGCCCGAGAGCCTGGGCCACGCCACCTGCGAGGAGGGCGCCCACGACGTAGCCCAGATCGCGCCACAGCCGGTAGATGCCGACGGCGGAGGCGCGCCAGCTGGGGTGGGCGACATCGCCGATGGCGGCGAGGAGGGTGGGGTAGACCAGGGCAGTGCCGACGCCGAGGAGGGCGGCACCGGTCGCGAAGGCCGCGAAGGTGGAGCCCAGGGCGATGACGAGCAGCCCGCCAGCCTGCACGCCCATGCCCGCGACCAGCAGGGGCTTTCGACCCAGGTGGTCGGAGGCGGGGCCGGCGCCGAGCTGCAGCAGGCCCCACAGCGTCGGGTAGAGCGCGGCGAGCACGCCGATCTGGGGCAGGGTGAGGCCGTGATGGGCGTACCACAGGGGCAGCAGGCCCCAGGCCATGCCGTCGTTGAGGTTGTTCACCAGGCCCGCCTGGCTGACCGACGACAGGGTGGGGTCGTGGAGGCTGGTGCGGGCGAACACCTCGGAGGCCGTGAGGGTGGGGCCCTCGACGTGGTGCTGGCTGGCTTCTACGGCGGCGTGGGCTCGGGTCTCGTGGGCGCCTACCAGCGACAGGAGCGCACCGGCGGCGGCGATGCCGATGCCGATGAGGAAGGGCTCCGCACCGAGGCCGCTCGTGCCTGCCAGGTAGCCAGTGGCCCACGCGGTGACGCCCACGGCGACGTAGCCAGCGAACTCGTTGATGCCCATGGCGAGGCCCCGCTGGCGAGGGCCCACGAGGTCGATCTTCATGATGACGGTGGTGGACCACGTGAGGCCCTGGCTCACCCCCAGCAGCGCGTTCGCGGCGAGGATCCAGCCCCACGACGGCGCCCAGGCCAGCAAGGCGGGCACGGGCAGCGCCAGCAGCCACCCCGCGAGGAGCACCGGCCGGCGCCCATAGCGGTCGGCGCTGCGGCCTGCGGCGTAGTTGGCCAGGGCCTTGGTGAGGCCGAACACGGCGATGAAGCTGAGCACCGCCAGGGGGGCGGCGAGGCCGTAGCGCTCGTCGGCGAGGGCGGGGAGGATGGTGCGCTCGAGGCCGACCATCGCGCCGACGAAGGCGTTGATGAGCACCAGGGTGGTGAAGGCGCCAGCGTTGGCGCGCAATCCGAGGGTGGGCTTCATGTCAGCTCCGCGGGGAGGTGGACGGCGACCTCGCTGCGCCGGGCATCGAAGCCCGCGAGGCGGAGGCGGCGGGCGGCCTCGCTGGCGAAGGTGCAGAACGGGCCTCGGCAGTAGGCGACGATGGGCTTGCCGTGAGGGATGGTGGCCAGGTGCCGGTCGAGCTCCTCGAGGGGGACCGAGCGGGCGCCGGGCAGGTGGCCCGCGTCGAACTCGGCGGCGGGGCGCACGTCTACGAGGGTGACGGCGTCGTCGGCGAGGCGCTGGCGAAGGGTCGCGGCATCGACCGGCTCGAGACCGTCGGGAGCTTCGTGGAGCGCGGAGGTGAGCTGCTGCAGCTCGGCCACGTGCCGGCTGGCGGTGCGATGCAGGGCGCCGAGGAGGGTGCCGACCTCGGGACCGCTCACCGCGTAGCGCACGTGCTGGCCGTCACGCTGGCCGTGGACCAGGTGCGCCCGCTTCAGGGCATGCAGGTGGTGCGAGGTGTTGGCCACCGACTGGTGCACGGCGCGGGCGATGGCCTCGACGGTGCGTGGGCCCTGCACGAGCAGCTCGAGGATCTCCAAGCGGGTGTCGTTGGCGAGGGCCTTGCCGACGGCGGCGAGGTGGCCGTAGGCGGCGCGCTTGAGGGGGCGGGAGGAGGAGTCCATCGTCATTCCAATAATCAAGTGAATGCTTGAATAGCAGGAAGGAGGTGGATGTGCAAGGAGGGGAGGGGGTGTACGGGAAGCCGCAACTTGCGCCTGGCCGTACACCTGCCCGGGTGTCGGTGGGGGCCGAGTGCGTAGGCGGCTTCGGCCTCCTGCTCGCCAGTTTGTCGCGCGCCACGCTGCGGGCGCTGCGACGAGGTCGAACGTCAGGTCGTTGTGCCGGAGGTCACGGATGCTGCGAGCGGGTGCGTAGGCGGACGGAGGAGGCACTGCGAGCGGGTGCGTAGGCGGGACCGGCCTCGCTGACCCGGTCTTCCGGCTACGGGTTGCCGGGGGGCTCCGCCCCCTCTCGACCCCCGGAGCGCGACCTGCCTATGCGGCAGGGCAGGCTCCTGGACCTGCGCTCGCAAGCTCGCTACGGTCGGCGTCG
>CBDUIC010000244.1:0-4423 GCA_965367245.1 uncultured bacterium
GCGGGGCCGCGGTCGACCAGCACCACCCCGGCGGGGTGGTGGGCAGCGAGGGTCATGATGCGCTCGCGGTCGTGGTCGCTGCGGGGCAGGAGCAGCGGCGTCCAGCGCTCGTTGCCGGGCAGCACCACGCCGTGCGTGCCCGATCGTCGCAAGACCTCGGCGGCCTCCTCGACCGAGCCGGTGCTCAGAAACCACTCGTAGCGACCCATCACCCCTCCGGGCCGCCTCTGTATGCCGGCGGCGGCCGGGTGTGAGGGCTCAGCGGCGGCGGAGCAGCACGAGGGGGGAAGCAGCGAGGAGCCACCAGCCCCAGCCGCTGGGCGCCGAGGCGCAGCCGCAGCCGCCGACCTGCTGGTAGCTGACCGGGTCGGGGGCAGGGAAGCCGGTGTCGTCGGTGCCGGGCGTGGTGGGGTCGGTGCCCGGGTCGGTCGGGGTGGTGCCGCCGGTGGGGGTGGTGCCCGGGGTGGTGCCGCCGGTGGTGCTGGGCACGTCGGTGCCGCCCGTGTCGGCGGTGTCGAGCACGCAGGGCTCGCGGCCGGTGGTGCCGCCCACGCACTCGCCGCAGTCGTCGTAGATCGCGTCGCCGCCCCAGGTGCCCGCGCAGTCTTGGACGCAGTCGTTGCCTACGTCGTCGTCGCAGGTGCCGCAGTTGTCGGTCTGGGAGGTGCCGCCCCACACGCCGGCGCAGTCTTGCACGCAGTCGTTGTTGGGGTTGGTGTCGCAGGTGCCGCACATGTCTTCGGTGGCGCCGCCGCCCGCCACGCCGTTGCAGTCGGGGCCGCAGTCGTTGGTGGGGTCGTCGTCGCACACGCCACAGTCGTCGAGGGTGGCGGAGCCTCCGAACACGCCGGCGCAGTCCTGCACGCAGTCGTTGTAGGGGTTGGCGTCGCAGGTGCCGCAGAAGTCTTCTTCGGCAGGACCCCCCGGGACGCCGTTGCAGTCGACGTCGTCGGCGTCGAGGGTGAAGCTCGACATCACCAGGGTGCCGCCGATGCGGCTGTCGGCGTCGAGGTTGCTCCCGCCCATCTCGATCCCGAACGGCCGCCCCGAGGCCACCTGCAAGCCGGTGACGCTGCCGTAGGCACTGTCGGGACCGAACAGGCCCAGCTTCACGTCGTCGTAGTGGATCTGCGTCTCGGTACGCACGCCGGAGGCATCTTCGGACCACACGTACAGCTCGACCTGGGCCTGGTGGATGCGGTGGTCGTAGTCGAAGGCCCAGTCGAAGGTGACGGTGCCGTCGACGGTGGCGCTGATGGAGTAGTCAGAGGTGCGGTAGCTGACGCCCGGGCCGGGGTAGCCCAGGTCGACGTCGTAGACGAAGACTGCCTCGGTGGTGGTGCTCGCCGCGACATCGACGTAGGCGGAGCCGCCGGTGATGCCCGACGCCGACCACGACGTCACGGCGTAGGGGCCGTCGAAGTCTTCGAAGGTGGCCGACCACGCGGGGCTGGCGACGGCGAAGACGAGCAGAGAAGCGAGCTTGTTCATGAGACACCCGGGCATTTGTCGGCTTCTATCATCCCTGGCCCATCTACCCATCCGCTAGGGCCATGTGTCACGGGTCGGCGGAGGGTGACAGCGACACCGTGTGCATCATCACCAGCGCCGCCACCTCCTCGGGGGCAGAGGCCGCGACCAGGCTACGAAGCTCGCGGAAGTAGGCCCGCTGCAGATCGTGCACCCGCTTCAGGTCGGCCCGCGACAGCGTGATCAGGTTGAGGCTCACCAGGTCGTCGGCGCGGGGGTGGTGCAGGCGATCGGTGGCGACCTTCGCCCAGTGGGCCTTGAGGCGGCGGCGATCCTCGGGGGAGGCGGTCGCCTCGGCGGTGAACGACGACACGGGCTGCAGGCTGCCGCGATGGCGGCGCACCAGGCCTGCCGCCTGCAGCGCCTCGACGGCCTCGCGCAGCGCCTCGTGGGGCAGGCCCAGCGCCTCCGCCAGGAAGGCGTCGGTGGGGTCGGCCCGGTAGGCCTCGGTGTTGACCAGCATGCGCACGGCGGCGGCCCAGGGGTGATCGTAGGCGAGGCGTGCGGCGGTGCGGGCCACGCGGTGGGCCCCGGCCAGGGCCGGCACCTGCTCGATGTCGACCAGGGCCGCGACCCAGTCGGGCGCCCGGCCCGTGAGGGCGTGCACGAGGCGGAGGAAGTCGGGGAGTCGTGGCTCGGCCTCCCCCGACAGCCAGCGGCGGATCTGATGACGGCTGCAGCCCGCGCGCTGTGCCAGGTGCTGCTGACGCGCCTGGCCCCGAAGGGCGCGCAGCCAGGCGGGAAGCCCCTCCTCGAGGTGGGGGGCGGCCTCGGCGTGGAAGGCATGAAATCCGGCGGCCACGTCGATGCCGACCCGCTCCATCCCGCGCAGGAGCAGGGCGGCCGTCGGCGCCCGGTGCCCGCCCTCCCAGTCGGCCGCGACGTTGCTGCGAAAGCCCAGCCGGCGCGAGAAGGCCAGCTGGCTGCGACGACCCCGCACGGCGCGGGCCACCTGGCGGGCGGCTTCGGACCACACGTTCTCGTTTTCGAGCGTCATGGGGCCATTCTGGCGCATGGTTTGTTCGATGTCGAGGTGGTCGGTGGGGCAGGAAGCGGTCAGGTTGGCAGGGAGACCTTGGAGTGTCATGCCGTTCGTCCGTCACCTGTGGCTTTGCTTGCTGGCGTGCGGGGCCTGCTCGGTCGACGAGCCGATGCCCGGCACCCAGATCGGCGTCGAAGAAGAGGGCCCGGGCTGCGAGGTCGTCTCGGAGGAGGTGGTCTCCGGCACCACTCAGCCGCCGGGCTTCTCCACCACCGTCGATGCGTCGCTGCAGGCGCTGACGGGCTCCTTCGTGGGGCCGCCCCTCGACGAAGAGGAGCAGCCGATGAGCGGTGAGGTCGCGCTCACGCTGGCGTTGCTCGAGGGCGAGGCGCTGCTCACGCGCACCGAGCCCGTGCAGGGGGCCTCTGGCACCGGCACCGAGATGGGGTGGTGGTGCGTCGACTGGGTCGCGAAGCCGGCCCACCTGGTGGTCGAGGCGGAGGGGCTGCCTCGCTTCGACGGCGAGGTCCTCCTGCAGGTCGACGAGACGGGGGCTGGCCGGGTGCAGGTCGACGGCGACGCTGGCTTCGACGGCCCGCTGCCGGCCCCCACCAGCTTCGATCTCGACGCGGTCGACGAGGCCCACGTGTCGCTGTCGCTGTCGGGCACCGGCGAGGGGTGGTGGATCACCGTGAGCTGGATCGCGGAGGTGCACGACGGGCTGGGCGAAGACGGGGGGCACAGCCTGCTGCACGAGCCGCTGCTGATGGCCACTACAGCCCCGAGCACCGCAGCACGGTGAACGTGCCGGCGACGTCGTTGTCGTCGTTGGCGCGGGCCATGAGCGCGCCCTCGATGTGGTCGTTGGTGACGACATCGATGCGCAGGGTGCCCTCCTCGACCTCCAGCCGCTCGGCGGTGGCCTGCACGTAGAACACCAGATCGTCGCCTTCCAGCTCCCACTCGCCCTCGTGAGTCGGAACGCGCATCAGCAGCTCGTCGCCCCCGTCGATGCGGTCACAGTCGATGTCGTCGTCGGTCAGGTGGACGAACCACTCGTCGTCTGAGGACACCGTCGGGTCGCTCAGGCCGATCTGGTAGGCCCAGTCGGAGCCCCCCACGACGCCGGACAGCGCCCGGTTGGGGATGTCGGCGGGCACGCGCTCGGGCGCCGGCTCGCAGGCGGAGACCACGACCAGGGCCAGGAGGTTCAGCGGATGTCGTGACATGGCCCCCCCGGGCGTCACGGCGGTCGGCCGTTGGTGGTACGTCGGCCGTACGCTACTGCGTCTGCTCGAGGGCGTCCAGCAGGAAGGCGCTCGGGGCGGCCCACAGCGTCGACGGCGTACAATCCCCACTTCCCCCGATGACGACCCCTTCGACCGTGAGTTCGTAGCTCGCCGCGAGGGTCGCTCCGCCGCCCGGCCAGGCCACGGTGACCCTCTCCTCCGCTACCTCGGCGTCGATCCAGTCGGTGTGGTTCCACGTGTGGACCTCGCCTTCCGCCCAGCCCAGGCTCTCGATGGGCTGCAGCGCCTCGGCCTCCACACTCACCACCAGCGGGTCGACCCGGTAGCCGAGGTCGGGCGCGGATCGCGGATCGGTGCGCACCCACACCGCCGACAGCCTCAGCTCGTCGGCCACGCAGTCGAAGGCCTCGATGTGCTCCGCGCGGGCGAGCACGTCGAAGGGGGCGGGCAGCAGCTGCAGGTCGTCGGGGAGGCCGGCGATGCCCGGGTCGAGGCTGCGGGCCTGCTTGAGCACCAGGCGGTCGCTTCCCGTCGCGCCGTCGGGCCAGCCCGCGGCCATCTCCCGGGCCTCGAGGTCGAGGGTGAGCACCGAGCGTGCCTGGGGAGCCGCCACCGCCTCGTTCTCTGCGTCGATCCATCGATCGAGGGCTGCGCTCGACGC
>CBDUIC010000245.1:0-4370 GCA_965367245.1 uncultured bacterium
ACACCGGCTCGGCCTGCCCCGGCGCGAACTCGAAGCCCTGCCCGTTCGAGGCACACGTGCCCACGGGGTGGCCGGCCGCCGTGCCCCACGCGCCCCCCTGGAAGTCGCACCAGTAGGGCAGCTCCCAGGCCTCGGCGATGGTCGCCTCCATCGCCGGCTCGTCGAGGTCGAGGTGGACCACCCTCGTGGGCCCCTCGGCGTCGTCGGCTCGGTTGTCGAGGAGCACGAGCTGGCCATCGTCGTCGAGGTGCACATTGTGCTGCCGCTCGAAGCTCGCGGGCCCGTCGACCGCGCTGCCCAGCGCCCAGTCGCTGGGCCACCGCGTGTCGTCGGCATCCCCGCCCAGCACCCAGTGGACCTCGCCGAAGCCCGGCCCCACCCCGCCCACCTTCACCACCACCGACAGGTGCCGCAGCGACACGTACACGTCGCCCTGCTCGTCGACCCACACGCTGTTGGCGTGGCTGTAGTCGGGGCTGCCGACGCCTCGCGACAGGTCGGGCTGGTGGTGGTCGGCGAGGCGCCAGGTTCCGACGAGCTGTTCCCCCTCGAACACGTAGAAGCCGTCGAGCTCGTGACCCCCCACCGGCTCGGCGAACAGCACGTAGGTGCGCCCGTCGCGGCGGAACACGTCGTGGTGGGTCGCCTCGGGGTAGTCCACCCCCTGCTCGAGGTGCAGCCGCTCGGTGCCCGCCAGGTCGACCTCGACCACCGCATCGGGACGGTCGAGCACAGCCAGCACCGTGCCCTCCTCGGTGAAGCTGATGCCCTCGGGAGACGCAGCGAAGTCGTGCGCCCACAGCACCCGGCCCACCGGATCGACGATCACCGCGCCCGCACCGAGGCACGGCGACTGGAATCCGAAGGCCGACGCCGACGAGGCCCCCGAGACGGTGATGTCGAGGGTGGCGATGGGGGGAGGCGGGCCCAGGATGAGCGGCACCGACGCCTCGTGCTCCCCCGCGACGGCGGTGATCAGCAGCTCGGTGCTCGCGGGGAGCAGGAACAGGTCGACGGCGTGCTCGGTCGCCTGGGCGTCGCTCGTGAAGGTGCGGAGGACCTCGCCCGTGGCGATCTCGGTGGCCGTCAGCACGACCGACTGCGGCGCGGGGACCGTGATGGTGCACTGGCCCCGCAGCGGCTGCTCTGGCAGGGCGGAACAGGCCAGGGCCAGACCCACGGGCGGGGCCGTGTCGGCGGTCACGGCGGAGCGGGTGTCGGACGTCGCGGTCGGCATCGTCGACGCCGCGGGGTCGACGGGCTCGGACGGGGTCCCACAGGCCCACAGCAGCCAGCCGAGCATCGCACCTCCTGCGGTCCACCATCACCTGAGCGGGGCCCCGTGTCAGGCCCGACGCGATAGACACCGAGCCCATGAAGGACGCCCTCATCGTCTCCGCGCTGTCGCTGGTGCCCCGCAACCGCGGTGCGGCCGCCATGGGCTGGACGGCCCGCACCCGCGTGTCGAGCTGGTTCACCGGCCTGTTCGTCACGGTCTACGGGGTGAACATGGCCGAGGCCGAGCACCCACGCTCCGCCTACCCCACCCTCGAGGCCCTGTTCACCCGCCGCCTCAAGGAGGGCGCGCGCCCCATCGACGACACCCCCGAGGCCATCGTCAGCCCCGTCGACGGCACCTGCGCCTTCGTCGGCCCGTCCACCGATGGCCAGATCGAGATCGCCCCGGGCCGGCACCTGTCGCTGTCGCAGCTCGTCGGCCGTCCCCTCGACGGCGAGCACGACGCCGTGGTGCTCTACCTGTCGCCCACCGACTACCACCGCGTGCACGTGCCCCGAGAGGGCCGCGCCACCCGCTGGGCCTACGTGCCCGGCACCCTGTGGCCCGTGTTCCCGGCCGCCGTGCGCACCATCGACGGGCTGTTCGCCCGCAACGAGCGCCTCGCCGTCACCGTGCAGACCAACGCCGGGCCCCTCGACGTGGTGCTCGTCGGCGCCTTCGGGGTCGGGCGCATCTCCAGCGTGGTCACCGACATCGTCAGCAACGCAGGCGCCACCGCCGCCACCGGCGAGGTCGACCTTGCCCTGGAGCGCGGCGGCGACCTCGGCGTCTTCCACCTGGGCAGCACCGTCGTGCTGGTGGCGCCCCCCGGGGCGTGGCGCTGGTCGGTGCAGGCGGGCGACACCGTGCGCATGGGCAAGGCCATCGGGTCGGCGGGTCCCGCGGTAGCATCAGCGACCTAGGAGGACCGTGCTCGAGCCCGGCCACATCGTCGAGAAGTACGAGGTCGTTCGCACCCTCGGAGAAGGCGGCATGGCCGTGGTCTACCTGGTGCGCCACACCACCCTGGAGACGCTGCACGCCCTCAAGGTGCTCACCGTGACGGGCAAGAGCCTCCGCGAGCGCCTCGTCGACGAAGGGCGCGTGCAGGCGCGGCTGCAGCACCCCAACATCGTGCGCGTGCTGGATGTGGTCGACGTCGATGGGCAGCCCGGTCTGGTGATGGACTACGTCGACGGCCCCGACCTGCACGACTGGATCACCGACAACCAGCCCGACCCCGCCACCGCCGAGCGGCTCTTCCGCGGCGTCGTCGCCGGCGTGAAGGCGGCCCACGACCAGGGCCTCATCCACCGCGACCTGAAGCCCGCCAACGTGCTGGTAGCCACGGCAGCCGACGGCACGCTGGTGCCCAAGGTCGCCGACTTCGGCCTGTCGAAGGCCATCCACGGCGACGAGGCCGGCAAGGGCCGCACCCGCTCGGGCATGCCCATGGGCACCCCGTCGTACATGGCCCCCGAGCAGATCCGCGATGCCGCCAACGTCGACGCGCGGGCCGACCTGTTCAGCCTCGGCTGCATTCTCCACGAGCTCGTCGCCCACGACACCGCCTACGACGGCGACGACGCGATCACCATCTTCAACGCGGTGCTGGCCGACAAGCGCGAGCCGCTGGCCTCGCTGAGCCCCGGGGTCCCCACGCACCTGGTGAAGGCGGTGGATGCCTGCCTGGTGGCCGACCGCAACCAGCGGGTGGCGAGCTGCGACGACCTGATCGAGGTGCTCGAGGGGCAGCGCACCTGGCCCCTGCCCATTCCCGAGCTGCCCGAGCTCGCCGTGCCCACCGACCGGAAGACGCGCATGCTCGTGGGGTCGACCCTCATCGCCGGTGGCCTGATTGGCCTGGGCGTGCTCGCGGTGGTGATGGTGGTAGCGCTGTGGTCGACCGGGGCGACCGAGATCGTGACCGGTCCCACGACCTGCTCGACGAGCAGCGGCTCCCGAGGCTGGGTGCGGCACACCGGGCTCATCCCACCGGGCCGAGGGCGCACCTGGCGCGTACCGCGCGAGGTCGAAGTCCACGACGAGCCACCCGGAGAGCCCCATCACGACGACATCAGCTGCCTGCTGCCGGCGGGCACGCGCCTGAAGGTGGCCGACAAGCAGGGCAGCTGGATGGAGGTGCTCGGCGAGAACCTGACGCTGCCCGAGCCCGAGCCCGAGCCCGAGGCCCCGCCCGACGAGGAGTGAGCGAAGGAAACGAGGGCCGCGCAGCGTACTCCTGAAAAAGGAGGCCCGATGCCCCGCTCTACCGAGCAACCCCTCACGCCGACCAGCGGCTGGATGGGGCTCACTGTCAGCCTGGCCCTCGGTGCGGCGGGGCTGGCCACCATGTATGCGAGCGCCACCAGCCACAGCGTCGTGGTGGGCGGCGCGGGCGTAGCGCTGGTCGTGGCGGCCCTGTTCGTCGCCAAGGGGCTGATGCTGGTGCAGCCGAACTACGCGGCCGTGCTCGTGCTGTTCGGCAAGTACATGGGCACCGTGCGTCGCGACGGCTTTCACTGGGTCCACCCGCTGTCGGTGAGCCACACCCTGTCGCTGCGGGCGCGGAACATGGCCAGCGACACCATCAAGGTCAACGACCTGGTGGGCAATCCGGTGGAGATCGGCGTGGTGACGGTGTGGGAGGTGCGCGACACCGCCCAGGCGGCCTTCGATGTCGACCAGCTGGTGTCGTACGTCGACGTGCAGATCGAGGCGGCGGTGCGGGAGAGCGCCAAGGAGCACCCCTACGATGCCGTCGACGACGACGTCGTGTCGCTGCGCTCCGACACCTCGGTGGTCGCTCGCAAGCTGCTGAGCTCGCTGCAGGAGCGCCTCGACCGCGCCGGCGTGAACGTGCTGGAAGCCCGGATCACCCACCTCGCCTACGCCCCCGAGATCGCCGGGGCCATGCTGCAGCGGCAGCAGGCCAGCGCCATCGTCGCGGCCCGCAAGGAGATCGTCGAGGGAGCCGTGGGCATGGTGGAGCAGGCGCTGCGCGACCTGTCGGAGCGTAAGGTCGTCGAGCTCGCCCCCGCCGAGCGCTCGCGCCTGGTCAGCAACCTGCTGGTGGTGCTGTGTGGGCAGA
>CBDUIC010000246.1:0-4320 GCA_965367245.1 uncultured bacterium
CGGCGCGGTGCAGGGTGAGGGCGAGGGTGAGCAGCCCGGCGATGGCGGTGTAGATGACCACCACGAGGGGCAAGCCCAGCCGCAGTGACAGCCCTCGCCCCTTCATCGCTGCACGCGCCGTAGGGGGCCTGGCTCGAGCATTCCCCCGATGTCGGCGGGGCGTGACAGCAGCCCCTGCTGCTGCATGATGGCGCTGAGGCGCGCGCCGCTCGCCGACAGCCCGCTCGGCTCGGTCATCAGCCGCTGGTTGGCAGCATGGTCGGGGATGTCGATGCCGGAGAGGGCAGCGCGAAAGGCGCCAGGCGTCATCTCCTCTCGCGCGGCCATGATCGGAACGACCTGCTCGGGCTGCTCCCGCAGGCGAGCCACGGCCTCGAACCAGGCCCTGAGGAGGTGATCGACGATGGCGGGCTCCTGCTCGAGGTAGCTGCGACGGACCACCAACACATCGACGATCTCGCCGGGAATGTGAGTGCTATCGAACAAGCTCACACCGCCCTGCCCGAGGAGCCTGCTTCGAACGGGCTCGAAGGTGACCACCGCGTCGACCCGCCCATCGGCGAACGCCCGTGCCTGCTCGTGGATCTCGAGGGGCACCAGGGTGACCTTGGTGGGGTCGACGTGGGCGTTGTCGAAGGCCCGAGCTGCGACGAAGGCCCCCAGCGCGCTGCCCTCCAGCCCGAGCCGTCTCCCCTCGAGGTCGCGCAGGCTCGTCAGCTCCGGGCGCGCGACGATGGCATCGGCTCCCTGCGAGGTGTCCGTGACCAGCACGATGGCGAGGTCGACGCCGTTGTCAGCCAGGCGCATCGCCTCGTCGAGGGACAGCCCGCCGGCGTCGATGGCCCCGTTGCGGAACATGCGGATGACCTCGGTCGACGAGCTCGCCTCGACGAGGTGCACCCTGCGTGGGTCGAGCAGGCCGAGGTCGCGGGCCGCGTACAGCGGCTCGAAGCCGGGCCACACGTTGGTGGCCGCACGCAGGGGCTCCGGGCGGCTCGAAAGGCAGCCGGCCACCAGCAGGGTCCACGACAGCAGCAGGAGGAAACGATGCATCCATCCTCTCGCGGAGGCGATATCGTTCGTCGAACGACCTGCGCGTCATTTCCGTTGTGTTGGGGTTGCGCCGTGGCGGCGCGTGGTACGAGCGACCCGATCCGGGCCAGGCAACGAGCTAGGTCCCACCTACAGGAGGACGAATGGCAGGCACGGAAGACGACGCGGTCCGCGGGGCTGACTGGCTCGAGGCCGAGCTGGCCGACGCCCTCGATGAAGACATCGAGCTCGAGATGTCGGAGCCGGCGCTGTCGCTGGAGCTGCGGCGGCTGTACCAGAAGGCCCACCCCAACGCGCTCGACCGCTCGACCTACTTCCGCGAGCTGATCAAGCTGCAGTGCGAGCTCATCAAGCTGCAAGACTGGGTGGTGCACACCGGTGAGCGGGTGCTGGTGTTGTTCGAGGGGCGCGACTCGGCGGGCAAGGGTGGGGTCATCAAGCGCATCACCCAGCGCCTCAACCCGCGGGTGTGCCGGGTGGTCGCGCTTCCTGCACCCACCGACCGGCAGAAGACCGAGTGGTTCTTCCAGCGCTACGTGCCGCACCTGCCAGCGGGCGGGGAGATCGTGCTGTTCGACCGGTCCTGGTACAACCGCGCCGGCGTCGAGCGGGTGATGGGCTTCTGCACCGAAGACGAGGTGGAGCAGTTCTTCGGCGACGTGCCCGAGTTCGAGCGGATGCTGGTGCGGTCGGGGATCCGGCTGGTGAAGTATTGGTTCTCCATCACCGACGAGGAGCAGCAGCTGCGGTTCCTGATGCGCATCCACGACCCGATGAAGCAGTGGAAGCTGTCACCGATGGATCTGCAGTCGCGGGTGCGCTGGGAGGACTACACCAAGGCCAAGGAAGAGATGTTCGCCCGCACGAACATCCCCGAGGCGCCCTGGTACATCGTGCCGGCCACCGACAAGAAGCGCGCGCGGCTGAACTGCATCGACCACCTGCTGGGGATGATCCCCTACGAGCCGGTGCCCAACGACGAGGTGGAGCTGCCCGACCGGCGGTTCAACCCCGAGTACGAGCGAGCGGTGCTGCCCCCCGAGCTGTACGTGCCGGCCAAGTACTGACGCACGGCGACGGAGGCCTGCCCTAGGCCTGGGCCACGAGCTTCGCCATCTCGGCCCGCACGACCGGGGCCAGGACGAGCAGCCCGAGCATGTTGGGCAGGCACAGCAGGAAGACCATGGCGTCGGAGAAGCTGAGCACCGCGTCGAGCTGGATGGTGGCCCCGAGGGCGACGAACACGCAGAAGATGACCTTGTAGATGGCCTTGAGCCTGGGGTTCTCTCCGAACAGGTAGGCCCAGCCCTTGAGGCCGTAGTACGACCACGACAGCATGGTCGACACCGCGAACAGCACGGCGGCGAGGGCCAGCGGGTAGGGGAACCACCACACGGTGCGACGAAACGCGTCGGAGGTGAGGGCCACACCCTGCAGGCCCGAGGTAGCGAGCTCTGGCCAGGTGACGGTGGCTACGCCGAGGGCCAGGGCGGTGAGGGTGCAGATCACCACGGTGTCGATGAAGGGCTCGAACAGGCCGACGAGGCCCTCGCTGGCGGGCAGGTGGGTCTTCACGGCGGCGTGGGCGATGCTGGCGGAGCCGATGCCGGCCTCGTTGGAGAACACGGCCCGCTTCATGCCCACGACCATCGCTCCGATGGCCCCGCCCGCCACCGCGTCGGGGGCGACGGCCTGCATGAAGATGTTGGTGATCGCTTGGGGCAGGGCCGCCACGTTGAGGGCGATCACGGCCAGGGCACTCACGACGTACAGGCCGGCCATGAAGGGCACCAGCCGCCCGGTGACCGCCGCGATGGAGCGGATCCCGCCGAGGATGACGGCGCCGACGATGATGGCGAGCACGATGCCGACCAGCCAGCCGAGGCCCTCCACCGGGCTCGCGGCGCCGCCCGTGGCGGCCCGAATCTGCTCATAGGCTTGGTTGGCCTGGAACATGTTGCCGATGCCCAGCGAGCCGATCATGATGCCGACCGCGTAGAGCGCCCCGAGCCCCTTGCCCACCTTGGGCCAGCCGATCTCGGTGAAGCCTCGGTGCAGGTAGAACATCGGACCGCCGGAGACGGTGCCG
Organism: uncultured bacterium; assembly: GCA_965367245.1. GTDB lineage: Bacteria > Myxococcota_A > UBA796 > UBA796 > CBDUIC01. The sequence goes on from CBDUIC010000246.1 coordinate 3,143, forward strand.
TCGGGGTTCACCCGTCGATAGCGGACCCCGAGGGTGCACTCGGCGAACTTGGTGGCCATGCCCAGCAGGCCGGCGATGATCATCCACAGGGTCGCCCCCGGCCCGCCGATGCTGATGGCGACGGCCACGCCGCCGATGTTGCCGATGCCGACGGTGCCCGACACGGCGGTGGCCAGGGCCTGGAAGTGGGTGATCTCGCCAGGCGCGTCTTCTTCGTCGAAGTCGCCGCGGAGCACCCGCAGACCGAGACCGATGCCTCGGAACTGCACGAAGCCGAACGCCAGGGTGCAGAAGATCGCGCCTGCCACGAGCCACACGACGACGAGAGGCACCCCCACCCCCGCGACGGGCACCTCCACGAACACCACGGCGGCGAAGGCGTCAGCGAGGGGGGCGAGGGCGGCGTTGATGCGGTCGTCGATGGTCATGAGGCGGGGGCTATCGTGGGATCGGCGTTCGAGGGCCTTTCCCGTGAGCTGCTACCGTGTGTTTCCGTTCGGTGGACCTCGCGGGTCTCACGTCCAGGAGGTGCGGATGCGATGGCTCTGGCTGGTAGCGATGGTGGCCTGCAAAGGGGGGACGACCCCTGATCCGACCGACACCACCACGGTGCCCACGACCGGCCTCTCCACGACGCCTTCGACAACCGACACGGGCACCTGGGAGCCGACGAGCGGGCCCACCGAGGGCTGGGCGGAGCTCGACGCCGACCTGGTGGCCCGGCTGGAGGTGGCCCTCCAGCGCGCCCCCTCGGTGGCCAACAGCCCCGGGGTGGCCTTGGCCGTGGTCGATCTGAGCGAGCACGCGATGTGGGTGGGGGCGACGGGGCTGGCCGACACGGCGACGGAGCGCCCGTGGACTCCGGAGCTGCCCTACGCCATCGGCTCGGTGAGCAAGACCTACACCACCGCGATGGTGATGCAGCTGGTCGACGAGGGCGTCGTGTCCCTCGACGACCCGCTGGAGACGTGGGTGTCGACGGCGTGGAGCGGCCAGGGGGTCACCGTGCGGCACCTCCTCGCCCACACCAGCGGCATCCCCTCCTACAACTACATCGCCAGCTTCGACAGCTCCGCCGAGTACACCCCTGACGAGCTGGTCGCGTGGGCCGAGCAGTACGGCCCCGACCTCGACTTCCCGCCGGGCTCGGCCTGGGCCTACTCCAACACCGGCTTCGT
>CBDUIC010000247.1:0-4220 GCA_965367245.1 uncultured bacterium
CCCTGCGACGTCTCGCCACCTTGGCGGGCGCCCCGGGGTGCCTACGACAGAGGCGAGAGCCCATTCCGGTCCCCGGGGAGGTCACGTGCTCGTCTGTCCCAAGAAGCTCCGCAACCAGTTCGTCGAGCGGCTCACCGCCCGCTTCGCGGCCAACGTCCCCGACTTCGTGGCGCTGCGGGAGATGGTGGAGGCCCGCGGCGGCCGGTTTCACAACGACCACGGCGCCCTTCGTGTCGCCGATCCCGAGCTGGCCGCCCTGTTCCAGAGGGCCGCTCGGGTGATCGGCCTCCGCAAGGAGATGGACTACGCCTTCCCCGAGAAGAAGCTCGTCTCCTTCGACCTGCAGGTGGTCGGAGAAGATGCGAGTCAGTTCAAGATCTTCGTCTCTGTGGTGGACTTGGATGCCTTCCCGGCCCACGTCGCAGACCTGATCCGGGAAGACAACGCCGTGCAGGCCGCCGCGGTCGACCACAGCGAGTTCCTCCGGGTCATCGAGGCCTTCGAGACCGGCGGCTGCCTGGAGCAAGGCGATGCCGAGAGCTTCCTGGAGCACTTCGTCGACGTGCTGATGCGTCGCAACGGGCCCCCCATCCGCCGCAGCACCCTGGAGGCGGTGGCGCAGGTCTCGGGCCAGGTCGCGAGCGCCCTGGCCCTCGGGCCAGATCTGAACCACGTCACCATCGATGTCTACGCTGCCGGGTACCGCGACATCGAGGAGATGGTGTCCCACATGCGCGATCGAGGCTTCGCCATGCTCGACCGCATCCAGGGCACGAAGGGAGGCCCGCTTCGGCAGACGGCGACCCTGGCCGCCACCGTCGACACCCCCGTCCTCGAAGACGACGGCCGCGTGGGCGTCGCTCGGGTCGAGCAGCAGTTCGTGGAGATCATCGAGCGCAACCAGGCGGTCTGCGCCGATGGAGCCCGGTGCTGGACCCAGGAGGGCAAGCCGTTGATCTACCGGAACTTCCTGGCGGCCAATGCCACCCACATCTTCGACGCCGCCGCGATGGGCCAGGTGCCCGTCGCGTCGTAGCCGCCCCGCTGCCGCGGCGTGACCGTTGTTGTCACGGTCCGCGGGTTCGCCAGCGGGCTGGTCCCTCGGCGAGGTAGGGTGGACCATGCTGCTGGCGTGCCTGATGGGTGCCGCGTTCGCGTTCACCCCCGACGAGATCCAGGCCCGCCTCACCGCGGTGGCGCCGCTGGCCCCGCTGCGGCTGTCGACCCGCCACCCGCCCATCTCCGCGGAGACGGTCGCCACCCTCCGTGACGGCCACATCGAGACAGGCCTGGCGAGCGTGCAGGGCAAGAAGGCGAAGATCGCCTGGGGCGTGGCGGTGGTGAAGGTGTCGATGGCCAAGCTGTTCTCGGCGGTCAACGACGACCGGAACAAGACGGCCTACAGCAAGCTGTCGGTCGTGACCCTGCTCGAGGGCGACTACTGCGGGGCCCGGCGGCTGGCCTTTCAGTTCCTGCCGGTGCCCTGGGTGAGCGACCGGTGGTGGGTCGTCGAGCAGCGGCGCAACACCGTGCTGAGCGAGCGCTCCGAGGGGAAGGTGCGGGAGCTGGTGTGGGTGAAGCAGGCCGACGGTGCCGAGCACCTCGACGCCGCGTCAGCGGCGATCGCTGCCAAGGGCATCCAGGCGGCGGAGAACGACGGGGGCTGGTGGCTGCTGTCGCTCGACGACGACACCACGCTGCTGCAGTTCTGGGCCCTGTCCGACCCGGGCGGCAGCGTGCCAGCAGGGCTGGCCAGCCAGTTCGCAGGTGGCAGCATCCGCGACACCATCGGTCGCATGGAGAGCCTCGCCCGCAAGGGGCCGTCGTGCGAGCTGTGACGGCCTGATCAGCTCGTCGGCGGCGGCAGCACGCCGGGGGCCTCGGGGGCCTGCCGGCCGTGCCACAGCCCCACAGCGTTCTGCAGCACGGCGAGGGTCAGCGACACCACCTCGCCTTCCTTGCCCGCCTCGAGCTCGTGGAGGCTGGCGCTGCCCGTGGCGGTGAGCCCGTCGGGGGCGAACTGCAGGGCGGTCAGCCCGGCGGCCTTGATCTGCTGGGTCAGCGAGGCCACCTCCAGGCTCGGGAGCAAGACGAGCTGCCCGTCGGGGTCGTCGGGGGCGAGGTGGGCGTGCAGCACCAGCCGCCCCGGGGAGAAGCTGCCCTGCACGGTCGCCTGGGCCAGCTGCCCGTCGGCGGCGATGTCGACGGCCGCCGGCTCGCCGCCCAGGGTGCCCCGCAGGCGCAGGTCGCCCTGGCTGCCCTTGGTGACCCGCAGCGCGTCGCCGAGGGGGCCCAGGCTGTGCTCGATGCGGTGCAGGAGCAGGTCGCGGCACAGGGCCTGGTCGTCGACCTCACCGAGGGCGCGCTCGTCGGCGGCGAGCTGGGCCGCGCTGGGGCCGGTGATCTCCGGCGGCGAGGGGGCCGAGCTCAGGGCGCGGCGAGCGACGAGCACGAGCACCACGAGCACGGCGATCGCCACGCACAGCGAGGCACCGCCCCCCATCGCTACGACCAACCACTCCATGGGGCTCCCCCGCTCCGACGGGCAGTGTAGCGAACGGACCGCGCGCCATGCGGTACAAACCCCCAGGGAGGTCCCCCTGATCGGACTCGACGCGCTGGCGATGATCGCGGGCTTTCTGGCCTCCACCGTGGTGATGGGCCTCGGCGCGATGTGGCTGCTGAAGCGAGGGCTGTAGGTGTACGCCCTCGCGATGCTCGCCGCGGTCGCCGTGGTGGTGGTGGTCGGCGCCTTCGGGGCCACCCGGGTCAGAGACCTCGACGACTACTACGTGATGGGCCGCAACGCGGGCACCCTGCTCATCGCCGGCACCTTCTTCGCGACCTGGCTGTCGGTGGTCACCTTCGTGGGCGAGGTGGGGCTGGGCTGGGAGTGGGGTCTGCCGATGACCCTGTGGACCTACGCCTCGCTGTGGGGGGCGACCCTGTTCGCGCTGCTCATCGGCGTGCCGCTGCGTCGCGCGAAGCTGCTGACCGCCCCCGACTACTTCGCCGAGCGCTTCGGGAGCCGACGGATGCGCAGCCTGGCCACGGTGTGCCTGCTGGCGGGGCTGTCGTTCTATGCGGTCGGCCAGGTGACCGGCGCTGCCGTCGCCCTCGAGGTGGGGACCGGGCTTCCCTACCAGGCCTCGGTGGGGCTGATCGCCATCGGGGTGACCGTGTACCTGGCCCTCGGCGGCATGGTGGCGGTGATCTGGACCGACCTGGTGATGTTCGTGGTGATGACCGTCGCGGTGGCTCTCGCCGTGCCCTTCGTGCTGTCGGCGGCGGGGGGCTGGGAGGCGCTGACCACGGAGCTGCCAGAGAAGGTGCCGGGGATCTGGGCGTGGAACGGGCCCGAGGGCTTTCCGCTGGCGGTGTGCCTGGGGCATGCGCTGGTGTGGCTGGGGGTGACCGCGAGCGCACCGCACCTGATGACCCGCGCCTACGCGGCCCGCGACGAGAAGACGTTCCTCAACGGCATGCTGCTGGGCTCCATCGTGGCCGGCCCCTTCCTGCTCGCGGTGATCGGCATGGGCACGGCGGCTCGGCTGGCGCTGCCCGATCTGGCCTCCCGCGACCTGGTGATGCCGACCCTGGCCCGGGAGCTGGTGCCGCTCCCGGTGGGGTGCTTGCTGTTCGCGGGGATCCTGCTGGCGGCGACGTCCACCATCAACACCCAGGTGCTCACCCTTGCCCAGGCGCTGGTGAAAGACATCGCCTCGGATCTGTTGGGACTCGACCTGCCCCTGGCCAAGATCACCTCGTGGACCCGCCTCGCGGTCGTCGCCGTGGGCCTGACCCTCGGCGCGGTGGCCCTGGCGAGGCCGGCGACGGTGTACACCATCGCCCGCTGGGGAGGCGGCGTGTTCGCCTGCACCTACCTGCCGATCCTGCTGCTGTCGCTGTACTGGCGGGGCACGACCGAGCGCGGCGCATTCTGGGGCGGGGTGACCGGGCTGGTACTGTACACCGGGCTGCTGACGCAGGTGGAGTGGGTGATCGGGATGCCGGCCTTCGCCAGCCGCTACGGGCTGACGGCGAACGTGTGGGCGGCGGTGGCGAACACGGCGGTGGTGGTGGGGGTGAGCCTGGCGACCACGCGGCCGGCGGCGGAGGTGGCGCAGGCCGAGGTCCTCATGGGTCGAATGTTCCCGCCGCGGAGCGAGCGCATCGTGGCGACCTCGGCGGTGGACTACGCGCTGCCGGTGGCGGCGGTG
>CBDUIC010000248.1:0-4184 GCA_965367245.1 uncultured bacterium
GCACCTCGCCGAAGGGGCCCAACATGATGTTGTCGGGCTTGAGGTCGCGGTGGAGCACCCCGTGGTGGTGGGCGTAGGCCACGGCACGACACACCTGGGCGAACACCTCCACCAGCTCACGAAGGGTGAGGGACCCCGCCTCGCGCGCGTGCGCAGCCGTCAGCGCGGAGCCGAGGGTCTGACCTCGCACCTCCCGCATGGTGAAGAACAGCGAACCATCGGGTAGCTCCCCGTGGTCGTAGACCGGGACAATCCCCGGGTGCTCCAGCCGGGCCGTGGCCCGGGCCTCCTCGCGGAAGCGCTCCCGGTAGACCTCGTCGAAGCACAGCTCGGGCCGGATTCGCTTCATGGCGACGGTGCGCTGCAGCACCTCGTCGTAGACCCGCCACACCTCGCCCATGCCGCCCAGGGCGATCAGTCCCCGCTCCCGGTAGCGCTCGCCGAAGATGTCGGGATCCGTATCGTTCACCGCCCCATTGAAGCGCACGCGAGCCAGGCGTGCTGACCGATGGTCATGGCGAGCGACGAGGTGGCCCGGCGAACCGAGCGGTTAGGGGGGCGGACGCCCGGAGAGATCATGCGTTCCGTCTTGCTTGCCCTCGCGCTGTTCGCTTGCCGAGGCGACGACCCCGACAAGACGAGCGTGCCGGTGCCCACCACCGACACCGACACGCTCACCGACACCGACACCGACACCGACACCGACACGACGCCCTCGACGACCCCACTCGACGAGCTGGCCGTCGACGAGACGTGGTCGCTGCCGGGGCTGCAGGCCGATGCCGTCGTGGTGCGCACCGAGGGGTCCATCCCCTACATCTACGCCGCCGACCGAGCCGATCTCGCCGCCGTCACCGGCTTCGTGCTCGCGCGCGACCGCTACTTCATGATCGACCTCATCCGACGGCTCGGCGCGGGCCGGGTGAGCGAGCTGGTCGGAGAGCCCGGCCTGGCCACCGACCAGGAATCCCGCGGCATGGGCATGACCGTGGTCGCGGCGCAGTTCCAGGCCGCGGTCGAGAAAGACCCGGAGCTCACGGCCCTGCTCGATGGCCACGCCGCCGGCATCAACGCCTACATCGACGCGGTCAAGGCCGAGCAGCTACCCGTGCCCAGCGAGCTCGCCCTGCTGGGGCCCCTGATCGGCGTCGAAGAGCCCACCGACCTGATGGAGCCGTTCACCCGCGAAGACATGGCCGCCATGGCCGCCACCATCGTCTACAACCTCGGCTTCGAGACGACCGATGTGGGTCGCGACGCCAACTACCAGCAGCTCGACGGGCTGTTCGCCGGTGCCGAGGAAGAGGCGCTGCGCCAGGCCGGCGTCTTCCCCGACATCTGGGACCGCGCCGACCCCGTGTGGCCCGTGTGCTCCGCCCCGGGATGGGGCACCCTGCCTCGCACGGCCGGCACCGCCGCATCGGGCGTGGCGCGCACCCACAAGGTCCCCTCCTCGATGCTGCAGCGGCTCACCGAGCGGCTGGAGCGCTTCGAGCGACGCCTGGGCCACAACCACGAGCAGGGCTTCGGCTCCAATGCATGGGCCGTCGCAGGCAGCGCCAGCACCGATGGGCGCAGCCTGTTGGCCGGCGATGGGCACCTGCCGCTGTCGATCCCCAGCCTGTTCTACGCCATCGGCATGAACACCGAGCTGCTGGGGGGAGGCGACATCACCCAGGTAGGCACCGTGCTCCCCGGCCTGCCGACCCTCGCGGTGGGCACCAACGGCAAGGTCGCCTGGTCGCAGACGCAGCTGTTCGGCGACATCACCGACTGGTATGCGGAGGAGCTCGAGCTCGACGCCGACGGCGCGCCCATCGCCTCGAGGTTCCAGGGCGCGAGCCAGCCCCTCGTCGTCACGCCGGAGACCTACGAGGTGGCCAGCGTGCCGCTGCTCGGCAGCATCGGCCGCACCGAGACGTGGGACCGCTACGCCACCTTCGACGGGCGACTGATCACCGACATCGAGGGCCGCGAGGCAAGCCCCGACGAGCCCCTGGCCGCCGGGGAGACGCTGGTGAACGTGTCAGGCGCCTGGGTGGTCCCCGCAGACATGGACGGCGACGGGGTCGTGAGCGCGGTGAGCGTCGACCACACCGCCTTCGACGAAGGCAACATCCTCGCCGCCTCCGACGGCTTCGGGCGCGCCGACGACGTGTATGCCTTCCAGGAGGAGACCAAGCGCCTGGTGGCCTACAGCCAGAACATGGTGGCGGCCGACGCCGACGGCCACGTCCTCTACACCGGCTACCAGGCCGTGCCGCTCCGCGACTACCTGCCCCGCGACGCCGACGGCCGCTGGCTGCCGGGGGCCGACCCGACGCGCCTCCTCGACGGCACGCAGTACGGCGGCTTCACCATCCCCATCGGCGCCGACGGCAAGGTCGACGAGACCGCCACCGACCCCTACCACCAGGTCGTGCCCTTCACCGCCTACCCGCAGGTCATCGATCCCCCCGAGGGCTGGGTGCAGACGGCCAACAACGACATCGGCTGCATCAGCACCGACGGCTCGCTGTACGACGACCCCTACTACATCGGCGGCCCTTGGCTCGAGGGCTACCGCGCCAAGCGCATCGTCGACGAGCTCGAGCGCTACGTCGACGAAGGCAGCGCCGACATCGAGGCGATGGCGACCCTGCACGCCGACCACAAGTCGACCACCGCCGAGCACTTCCTCCCCTACCTGCTCGACGGTCTCGCCGCGGGCCGCGACGCCTCCCTCAGCGGGCCCCACCCCGCGGGCAGCGTCGAGGAGCGGCTGGCGGCCCTCTACGACGCCAACCAGGCGCGCTTCGACGAGGTCGACAGCCGCCTGGCCGCATGGGCGACCACCGGAGGCTGGGCCCGCTCGGGCGTCGACACCTTCTACGACCCCCTGCAGGCCGGCGACGAAGACGCGGCCGTCGCCACCACGATCTGGCACACCTGGATCTCGGCCTTCCTCGAAGACACCCTCAACGACGAGGGCTTCCCCAACGTGAACTACCCGACGGGCGACTCGGGCCGCACCCGGCTGATCACCTTCATGCTCGACGGGCGGGGTCCCACCAACCCCCTCGACCAGGCCAGCTGGAGCTCGGTCACCGAGGAGTCGATCTACTTCGACGTGCGGGGAACCCCCGAGCTCGAGACCTCCCACGAGGTGATGCTGCTGGCGCTCCAGCGCGCCCTCGACACCCTCGAGGCTCCCAACGACGAGCCCGGCTACGGCGGCTTCGGCACCGACGACATGAGCCAGTGGCTGTGGGGGCTTCGTCACATGGCGAAGTTCGAGTCGCTGCTCGCCGAGCTGTTCGGCGACGACCCGACCTTCAGCTTCCTCGTCGACCAGTTCTCCGTCACCCCCGACGTGCTGCCCCTCGCCCCGTCCATCCCGGCGGGCGACCCCCGCGCCGACCTCCCCTGGTTCCCGCGGCACGGCGACATGCTGAACGTCGACGCGGGCAACCCCGGCTTCGGCACCTACGACCACACCTACGGCTCGGGCCCGGTCTTCCGCATGGTGATCGCGCTGGGCCCCGACGGGGCCGAGGGGATCAACATCCTCCCCGGAGGTCAGTCCGGGCTCAACGACAGCCCCTACTTCGCCGACCAAGCGTCGCTGTGGCTCGCCAACGAGACCTGGCCGATGCACACCACCCTCGACCAGGTGCTCGCCAACCAACAGGGTGTCGAGCGCTTCACCCCCGCACGGTGATCCGCCTCCGCACCCTGCTCACGACCACCTCGCTGATCCAGGTGGTGGTCGTCACCCTCATCGCCGGCGGCCTCGCCTTTCGTGGCGGGCAGCGGGCCATCGAGCCGCTGGTGGACCGGCTGGTCGCGGAGGTCGACAGCGCCGTCCACGACGCGGTCGTCGATCTCGTCGCCGAGGCCGGGCAGGCGAACGCGGTGCAGCGTGCCACCCTGCTCACGGGCGCCCTCGACCTGCACGACGAGGCGGCGTGGCGGCAGCAGCTCCTCGCCCTGCAGCCCGCCTTCCCGGCGGTGTCCTACTTCACCATCGCCGACGCCGAGGGCGGCTTCTTCGGCCTGCAGGTTGCCGGCGGCAAGCAGTGGGCCCACACCGCCGATGACCGCTACGACGTCTTCGCCCTCCGCGAAGACGGGGGGCTCGGCCCGATGGTCGACCAGGCCCTCGACTACGACGCCTTCCAGCGCGACTGGTACCGCGTGCCCCG
>CBDUIC010000249.1:0-4182 GCA_965367245.1 uncultured bacterium
GCGGGGTGCACGTCGTGCTGGCGAGCGGGAGGCCGAGTCCGCGACCGGCCAGCTGCCTCTCCCAGCATCCCGCTACCAGTTGCCGGGGCTTCGCCCCTCGTGCCGCCGGGGCGGCGCCCAGTCCACTCGCGGTCGACCTCCGGAGGGAGCAACATGCACGGCGGCCGGCCACGCTGCGTCCGGGCGTGGTGCAGGTCGTGCCGGCGGTGCCGCTGAGCGTGGGGCCCAGGGGGGTCGAATCGGGTGGGTCGGATCGGCCAGGGAGGTCGAATCGGGCGTCTGGCGCGCTCAGCGGACCATTCCGAGCGGAGGGCCACGGGCCAACCTGGCGAATACGACACTCGCAGAGCACGTCCGTGGCTCGACGTCCGATTCGACCTGGCTGGGCTCAGCAGGGCGTCCGATTCGACCCGGCTGGCCGTCTGCGACGACGGCAGCCGAGCCTGGGCGCAGCTGGCCTCGCACCAGCACGAGTGGCTCGGCGCACTGCCTGTCGATGCCGCGCCGCGCACACGTCATACTGCGGCATGCTCCTCCTCCTCCTCGCCATCGGCTGCGGCCCCTCGTCGGCTCCCCCAGCCACGGAGCCCACGACCACCGAGCCCGCGCCGACGGTCCCCGCGCCCGCGCCCATGCCGGTCCCCACCACGCCTCCCCCCGGCTGCGAGGGCGACGACGGAGGCCCCGTCACCCTGCGCATCCACCCCTACCTGCAGCAGGTCACCCCCACCTCTGCCTGGGTGATGTGGGAGACCGATGCAGGGGTCGGCTCCCGGGTGGACTTCGGTCAGAGCACCCTCGACCAGCTCGCCTGTGGCGTGCGCGTGCCCAGCTTCCCCGACGGCGACCCCGACGAGGCCGAGACCCAGGTCCACGCTGCCCAGCTCACCGGCCTGCTCCCCGACACGAGCTACGCCTACCGCGTGCGCACCGGCGACACCTCGAGCGCCGAGCACCGCTTCCGCACCGCGCCGCTCCCCGACGCCGAGGCCGCCTTTCACCTCGTCGCAATGTCCGACAGCCAGCTCGACGCGGCCCACCCCGAGGTCTTCCGCGAGCTCATCGACGATGGCGTGCTTCCCGTGCTCGCCGCCGAGGGTGACGCCGCCTTCGTGCTGTTCCCCGGCGACCTGGTCGACAACGGCTGGTTCATCGACGAGTGGCGCGACGAGTTCTTCGCCCCCGGTGCCGCGCTGTGGGCGACCACGCCCGTCTACCCGGCCATCGGCAACCATGAGGGCGGCAGCCCGCTGTACTTCCGCTACTTCCACCTGCCCGAGGAAGCCGACCTCGGCGAGCACGCCTACCACCTCGACTACAGCAACCTGCGGGTCGTGGCCCTCGACTCCAACGGCTTCCGCCCCGACGAGCAGCTGCTGTGGCTCGACGAGCAGCTGGCCGATGCCTGCACGCACCCCCAGGTCGACTTCGTGTTCGCCCAGCTACACCACCCGATGCTCTCAGAGCTGTGGACCCCAGGCGAGTCCGACTTCACCGCCGACGTGGTCGCCCGCCTCGAGGCCTTCTCCACCGCCTGCGGCAAGCCGTCCATCCACTTCTTCGGCCACACCCACGGCTACTCTCGAGGCCAGAGCCGCGACCACCAGCACCTGATGGTCAACGTGGCCAGCGCCGGCGGCGCCCTCGACCGGTGGGGCGAGCAACCCCAGGTCGACTACGAGCCCTTCACCGTCAGCCAAGACACCTACGGCTTCGTCACCGTGCACGTCGAGGCCGGCGACGCGCCACGCTTCCAGCTCACCCGCTACAGCCGCGGTACCCCCGAGGCGCCCCTGGCCAACGTCGTGTCCGACCAGGTGACCGTGCTGCGCGACAACGAGCCCCCCGAGGCGCCCGAGCCCCTCCCGCTGGGCTGCCCCCCGACCCTGGCCATCGACGGCTTCACCGACCCCGAGGGCCACGGCCACCAGGCCACCCACTGGCAGGTCGACCTCGACGGCAGCTTCACCGCGCCCCTCCTCGACCGCTGGCGCCAGGCCCGCAACGAGTTCATGGGCGTCGACACCCAGGCCGACGATGACCTGCTCGACGAGGCCCTCGACGAGCTGCCCCCTGGCACCACCGACATCACGTGGCGGGTGCGGGTGCGCGACGAGCACCTGGCCTGGTCCGACTGGTCGACGCCTCGCCAGGAGGCGGTGCCGAGCTGCCCCTGAGCGACGTCAGCGCCGCCGCCGGCCGCCCCCCTTGGCCCGCGGCTTCGCCGAGCCCTTCTCACTGCCATGGTCGAAGCCCTTGAGCTTGGCCCGGGGGATGTCCATCTCGATGTGCTTCTCGATGGCCGCGAAGTCAGACGCCTCGCTGCGGCTCACGAAGGTGAGCACCGTGCCCTTCTGCCCTGCCCGAGCTGTGCGCCCGCTGCGGTGGATGTAGTCTTCCGCGGAGTGGGGCACGTTGTAGTGGACCACGTGGGTCACGTTGTCGACGTCGATGCCTCGGGCCGCCACGTCGGTGGCCACCAGGATGGGGCAGGCCCCCTTGCGGAAGGCCTCGAGGGCGTCGACCCGCTCCTGCTGCGTGCGGTCGGAGTGGATGCTCGCCGCCTTGCGCCCGGTGTTGCGGGTGATCAGGCGCGCGAGCTGGTTGGCGTCGCGCTTGCGCTTCACGAACACGATGACCGAGCTGGTCGACTTGTGCTCCAGCAGCCGCCCCAGCAGCGGCCCCTTGCGGTCGGGGGCCACCAGGAAGGCCCGCTGCACGAGCCCCTCGGCCATCCGCGCCGCCGCGACCGCCACCACCGTCGGGTCGGTGAGGACCTCATCCGCCAGGCTGCGCACCTTGGGGGGCATGGTGGCCGAGAACAGCAGCGTCTGCCGCTTCTTGGAGGTGCGGGAGATGATGCGGTGCACGTCGGGCAGAAAGCCCATGTCGAACATCCGATCGGCCTCGTCGATGACCAGGTAGGTCACCGTGCTGAGATCGATGTGGGGGAAGCGCAGGTGGTCGATGAGCCGACCCGGCGTCGCCACCATGATCTCGGCCCCCGCCTTGATCGCTTCCTCCTGCGGCCCCATCTTCACCCCGCCGATCACCGCGACGCTGGAGAAGCCTGCGTGGTAGCCCAGCGCGAGGGCCTGCTCGTCGATCTGCAGGGCGAGCTCACGGGTCGGGGTGAGCACCAGCACCCGAAGCGTTCCGGGCTCGGTCCCCACCATCTGGTGGAAGATGGGCAGCAGGAACGCGGCGGTCTTGCCCGTGCCCGTCGACGCCGACGCGATGAGGTCGCCCCCGGTCATGGCCAGGGGGATGGCCTTTTCCTGGATCGGGGTGGGCTCGGTGAAGCCCATGTCGGTAAGGCCCTCGAGGAGCGGTGGGGCGAGGCCCAGGGAAGCGAACGACAAGCGGCCCTCCAGCTGCACGGCGCGCCCGGGAGGCCGCCGAGGATGAGGACGGTGCGCGGAGAGGGTCTCCGCGACGTTGCCCTGTTGCCGGCGGTCGTAACCGCTCTGTGTGGGGACGGGGGCGCCACCCACGGCACACGCCGGCCCGATCAGCCGCTGCTCATCAGCGTGACAGCCACCGTTCCCCGAAGAAGAAGCCGAGGAGCCCGACCCCGAGGAGCAGCAGGTCGAGCAGCCCGACACCCACCCCCCACAGCAGGTAGTGCCCGCCCAGCGACGACGCGATGTTGGCGACATCCGAGGACAGCGCCCCCGCACCGGTCTGCGCCTCAGCGACGAACAGGTAGCCCGAGCCGCGGTAGACCTGCAGCGCGAGCTGCACGGCGACCACCAGGGTGCCCAAGCGCAGCAGCCGCCCCGGCAGCTTCCACGCCGCCAGCAGCGCGATCGTTCCCCAGCTCAGCGCGATCATGGTGGCGAAGCCCTGCGTCAGCGTGAACGCCTCGACCCACAGCGCCGCACCGAGCAGCCCCACACACACCCTCACCAGGCGCGGCCCCAGGGAAGCCCACAGCAGCCCCGCACTCACCACCGCCGGCCCCACGAGGCCCGCGACGGCAGTGATCGCTAGATACCATGGGACATACCTCGTATAGCTGGAGTGCGTCACCCCCGACCCGTTGAGGAACACCTCGATGCCGGAGACCTCCCCTCCCACCGCCAGGGCGGCCAGGGCGTGGCCCGTCTCGTGGGCCAGGGTGCCCAGCCAGCCCAGCGGCAGCTGCACCCACGCCACGAACGGGATCCGTGGCAGCACCAC
>CBDUIC010000250.1:0-3896 GCA_965367245.1 uncultured bacterium
CCCCGGAGCGCGACCTGCCTACGCGGCAGGGCAGGCTCCTGGACCTGCGCTCGCAGGCTCGCTACGGTCGGCGTCGCGTGCCCTGCGGCAGGTCGCGGTAGGCGTGCGGGCGCAGTTTGGGGGCGGTCCGGCCGGGTGCGTCCCTGGACCCGCGACGTGCGTCGGCGAGCGGAAGCGGCCACCGCGTCAGCGTCAGCGCCCGAGCGCACCCTTGGTGAAGGCGTCGTCGGGCAGCTCCTCGTCGCCCACGTCGATGCGCTGCTCCTTGACCAACAGCGTGCTGCTGGTGCCCTTCTTGAGGTTGCGCATCTCCGTCTTCTTCGCGAGGTTGCGACCGCCCTCGGAGCTCATCTCCTGGATCTCCAGCACCTTGAAGGGCTCGCCCTTGGTGTCGTAGAACTCCACCTTGGTGGCGACCTTCTTGGCCTTGTCGATGGTGCTCACCACCTTGCCGTACTGCTTGGAGTCCGACGGGACGGTCTCGATCACCCAGTGGGTGTCGGTCTCGGACTGCAGCGTGTGGGTGCCGAGCTCGGGGTCGAGCTCGAGATCCTCGTAGGTGAAGTCGGAGCCCATGAACGCCCCCTTGCGGGCCGCCCCGGAGATGCCCATGGTCGTCTTCATCGCGGGGATGAACGTCCATACTTCGTCGGCAGCCCCCTTCTTCTCGAGCTGCAGGAACTCGGTGCCCGCCTCGTCGCTGGGGCTCAACACCCGCACGTGAGACAACCGCAGACCATCTTTGACCTTGGCCTTCATCTCGAGCTCTTTGGTCTTGGTGGACCCCGACTTGCCCGTGATCACCAGCTCGACCTTCTGCACGCTGGTGGTGGTCTCGTTGGCGGACTTCACCTCCGCCATGATCTCGGCAGGGGTGGCAGCCAGTGCCTGGGAAGCGAAGAGCAGCACAGCGAACAGCGACGTCACGAGACCTCCGTAGTGTCGAGCCACCAACCCCGCGGGTCGGGTACAACGTCCGCGTTAATCCAGTGGCCCCGCTCCGCCCACAGCCCTCGAGACGCCATGACCGCCCTGGTGGCCCTGTCCCTGCTCGCCTCCCCTGCCCTGGCCCAAGAAGTGGGCGCCATCGTGCGCCCCGAGCTGGTGGTCGATGCCGCCGACGATCGGCCTGGGGAAGATCACACCGAGGTCCACACCCGTGTGCGGGCCTTCGCCCGCGGCGACACCGAGCGTGACGGCACCTGGTTCGTCGAGGTGCGGGCCGGGCACCATGTGCTCGTCGGCGACGACACCGAGGGATGGTGGGAAGCCTCGATGGGCGAGTCGGGCTGGGAGGGCGAGGTGGCCGGGCCGGTGCGGCTGCGGGTCGGCAACCTGGTCGAGCGCTGGGGCAAGCTCGACCTGCTCCCCGTCGCGGATGTGCTCAACCCCCGCGACCTGACCCAGGGCCCGCTGGTGCCGCAGGAGTTCCAGCGGATTCCGATCCCCATGCTGACGGTGTCGGTAGGCAGCGACACGGTCCGCTCCGAGACGACCTTCATCCCCTTCGCCTCGCACGACAAGCTGTGGACGCGGGGCACCGACTGGTCGTACATGCGCAACGGCCTCGCCGAAGACATGACGGCCCGGATGGCGACGTGGGAGGGCGAGACGGCCTTCCTCCTCACGCCGCTGCTCCAGAATGCCGGCGCGACACCGTCGACCTTCGACCCGTCCCAGCGACGCGCCCTCGATCTGGCCGTCGCCGACAAGGGCCTGCCCCAGGCACTGTTCACCAACGGCGAGCTCGCGCAGCGCTTCGAGTTCCTCGGCAACGGCTTCGACGTGGCCGTGATGGGCGCGCTGATGCGCAACCGGCAGCCCGGCACCACCCTCGACCCCTACCTCGCCCAGCTGCTGCGCGAGCGTCGCCTGCCCGACCTCGCCGAGGCGCAGGCCACCGAGGATGGCGGGCTGGCCCCACTGGGAGAGGCCCTGGCAGGAGGCCCGCTGAAGGCCAACTGGCCGCGCACCGGCTTCGCCGCCATCGAGGGCTCCGGGGTGGTGGGGCCGCTGTCGCTGCGCGGCGAGGCGGCCTACACCAGCCACAAGGTGGTTCGGCAGTGGTACGGCCAGGCCACCACGACGCCGCTGGTCAGCGCGGGCGTAGGGGCGGTCTACCTGCGGGGCACCGCCATCCAGATCTCGGCGGAAGCCCGCTACGAGCGGCGCATCGACGCCCCCGACGAGCTGCTGATGGTCGCCCCTGAAGACCTGATGCTCGCCGGCGGAGGGCGGTTCTCCTTCGCCCGCGATCGCTTCCGACTTCAGCTCGGCGGCAGCTACTCGGTGGCCTTCGCGGAGTGGATGTTCCTGCCGAAGCTCGAGTGGCGCGCCAGCGACGCGCTGCGTGCCGAGGTCGGAGCGCTGCTCCTCGACTCGCCGTGGAATGCCCCTCCGGGCATGCCGCGTGCACTCATCTACGAGGGGGGCCCCGCCGGCTACTTCTCGCAGAACGATAGCGTGACCTTCGCCCTCACCTGGGTGCTCTGAGGTCGGAGCAGGCGCCCCCCCGGCGCGCCCGCGTCACGCAGGGCCCCCCTCCTCGAGGCCGAACAGCTGCACGTTGGCCACCGCCACCACCTCCCCCGGCTCGCTCTCGCCCACGATGGCTCGCAGGGCGCGGAAGTAGTCGAGGTGCAGCTGGCGGATGCGCTCGAAGTCGTCGCGCGACACCGTGAACACGTTGTAGCTGAACTGACCCGGTGAGCTGGCCTCGATGCGCTCGGCCGCCACGCGCGTCCAGTGCGCCTTGAGAGCCCGGCTGATCTCCGGTCGCCCCCTCGTGTCGACGCTGAACACCTCGGGCACGTAGTGCGGACGCACCCAGCGAGCCTGCCCCGTCTCCACGAGGAACGCCAAGCAGGCCGCCACCTCCTCGACGGGGGCACCGAGCTGGGCGGCGACCCAGGCGTCGTCGTGACTCGGTAGTTCCCGGTAGCGGTCGAGCTCCAGCACCCGCAGCACCGCCTGTAGCCAGGGGTGCCGAGCGGCCCCGTTGCGTCGGGCCTCCATCCGCACCCAGACCTCGTGCACGTCAGGCACCGCCTCCGGGCCGACGAGGGCCACCACCAGGTCGGCCATGCGCAGGCTCGCGCTCTCCAGCAGCTGCAGGAAGTCGGGCAACCTCGGCTGCGTTTGCCCCGCCAGCCAGCGGGACACGCTGTGCCGCGACAGCTCGGCACGGCGGGCCAGATCGGTGATCGTGACCTGCCCCCGGAGGTCGTCGAGGAAGGCCGCGACCCCCTCCGGAGTGCAGGGGTCGTGCACCGCCAGCCAGGGGGGCTCCTTGAGGTAGAAGGTGCGGATGGCCTCGGCGACGTCGACGCCCCCGCGCTGCGCGGCCCGAAGCGCCTCAGCCGCCGTGGGAAAGCGACGCCCGCTCTCCCAGGCATAGGCAACGTTGCTCTGGTAGCCCAGCCACCGTGACCACTGCACCTGAGACCGATGCGCCCGAAGGGCGCGGAGGAGCTGACGCGCGACGCGTTCGAAGTTCATGCTGGCAAACCTAGCAGTTCTGCTCATGCCTGCGCGTTGTCGCCCCAAGGAAAGTGCAGATGCGGGTGGCCATCCGCGCCCGCGACCGGCATGGTGGCCTTGGAGTTGTCGATGTACCCACTGGCTCGCCTCATCTCGATCGGACTCGCCCTGTGCGCCCTCAACGCCTGCATGCTCGGTGGGCAAGACGGCGAAGAGCTGGATGGCAAGACCCCCATGGACACCACCGTCGTCGACGTGGGAGATGCCGACACCGACGCCGACACCGACACCGACTCCGACACCGACACCGACTCCGACGCCGACGCAGATACCGACTCCGACTCCGACACGGACTCCGACACCGATACGGACACCGACACCGACACGGACACCGACACCGACACCGACACCGACAC
>CBDUIC010000251.1:0-3630 GCA_965367245.1 uncultured bacterium
GGTGTACGCGCGGGGGAACAGCAACCTGTACGGGGACCCGACGGGTGAAATGGCCGCGCTCCTCGGGGTTCCACCGGCCACGGCGGCCACGGCGGTAGCGGTAACCGGCGGTGTGGTTGCGGCGGTTGCCATCGTCGAGGTCGCCACAGACGGCGGCCTGTCGCAGGCAGGCACCCAAGTCTCAGCGGCGGTGGGGCGGGGCGCGGCGGCGACGGCATCCTGGGCGAAGGGCGCGTACGATAGCGCTTCGCAGTGGGTTCAGAACGCGGCGGGGGGTGATGGGGGCGCCAGGTCGGACGACGATTTGATTGAGTCTGTCACCGGAGGGGCTCCGCCTGTTCAGCAAGCCGGCCGCGGACGTGCAGAGGTACACAATGCTCCTGGCGACGTCGAGGCTGCTGAGGGCTTGTTCGAGGGGCTGGCGGGCGAAGCCGACGTAGTCGACATTGGTGACGGAAAGAAGCTGGCCAAGCGCGAAGACTCGAATGTCGTCTATCGCCCACCAGAGGTAGCGAGCGATGGACCGAAGCCTGCGACTGTAGAGATACAAACTCCGACGAAGGGTGCAGAGGGCAATAGAAAGGTGAAGTTCCCTTCAACCACACCCGTCCAATGAGCAGTAGAACATGAAGTCTCCCTGCCACCCCACGAAGGGTGCGACTCTGCTTGAGTGGTTCGGTTCGAGCTACGACACCTTCGCTCTGGTGCTCCCACCGTTTTCTGCTGAGCCCTCCGAAGTGTTTACGGAGCAGGCGAGAAAAGACGCCACATCGGTCCGGTGGTCGTACCTCTGCGAGCGGCTGAATTGCTCGGTCTCCGAACTCGCCACTTCGCTTCTACATCACGTTCACGAGTTGCCCGCTGGCCATGTCGCACCGCGCCCCGACGTGGAGGCGTTCATCGCTTCGCGAGGGCTCGCCCCGCCGCCACCAGGCATGATCGCGAGCAGCCTAGAGGCAACGATCGGGAGTGTTCTCCTTGGTCATGGGGAGCGGTCCATCGATGTGTTCGATGAATTCGGAATCGACCGCGCTTCCGTCGATGTCTCTGATCTACTGAGAGCACGCAGTGCGTTCGCTGGAATGACCTTTCTTGTGTCCCATCTGCGCAGTTCCTCACTCGATTTGCTCGCGACGACACAGCACGACCGACATCATGTCCTGGTGGCTGGCGATGCAGCTGTGATCCAATCCTTCCTGATGCACCCCGGCCTCGACTGCATTCCGCTTCCGGGAGGCTACGTGGTGGAACGGTGGTGGCTGGACACAGCACTGGCCTTTGCCAGCACACCCTCTCCCCAAGGGGCACCGGTCCGTGACGAGGGGTTTGAGTGAGGGGGTTGGAGGCGGCAGGCGCAGATGCGTCGTGGCTGGGAGAGTCCGTCATGCTCTCTGCGACATGGCACCTTGGGTGCCGCCGCGAGCGCCTGGTGCGGGGTTTGTGATGATCTGGGAGGGCTCTGCAAGGTCCTTCAAGAACCGAGTCAAGGATCACAAACGAGGAGTCAGCTGACCACTCCAGGACTAGGGGGAAGTCCTCGTAGAACAAGCACCAGAGAAGCAGACGGCGCGAAGGGAAGGATCGACATGGCGGAGAGAACGGAGCCAGAAGAAGGCGTCTCCAGCGTGAAAGGCACCATAGGCGACGTCGCCTTCGTCGGACTCCAGGGCCAGGAGCCCGGGGCCTGGGTTCTTGTCGTGCAAAGAGAGGCGATCACCGTCGGTGTGCAGCTCACCGACAGCTACCAGTGGGGTGGTTTTCTTGCGTGGGACCCTCGGCATTCGTATCCGACGCAGCCGGATCTGGAGCCGAAGCTGGTGGGTGAGGTGGCGCGTCAGACATGGGGAGAGCCACCCGTGCTCGATGGTGGCCCGCTCGCTGATTGGTCGGCGCTGTTCGAGTACCTGGAGGCCAGGAAGGTGTGGTGCGAGATTCACTTGCGGGAAGACGTGCTCTGGCTTGCCCGGGTCGTGCAGGTTGGCGAGCGTGGCATCCGGCTGTTGCTGGTAGAGCCAGATGGCGAGGTGGATCCCGAGCTGGAAGACGTAGCGTTCGAGGAGATCGCGACGGTGTCCTGGGATACTCCGTATGCCTCGGCCATCACCACGATGCAGCGAATCGTCAGCCCAACCTACAGCACCTAGCACCTGGGTCTGCTGCGCCTGTTGGCCATGGGAGAGCGAGGGCCACGTTCACGGTGGAGGCGACTCGGGCGGGTGGGGTTCACCACCGAGGGGGGCCGCTGTGGCTGCTTTGTGGACCTTGCCAACGCCGGCCTGACGAACCCGCTCGGGTACGGGCCGGTGTACGCGCGGGAAGCGGAATAGGTCGTTGAAGGAACCGCCGAAGCACACACCTGGCAGGGGGCATCGGAGGAAGCGATGAAGAAGAGTCCACCGACGGACGCGAGGTCGGGGCTGCGGATCGTGGGGCGCAGAGGCCACCCGAGCGTGCGAGGAGCCTACATCCGATTCGCCGTATGGTTGCGCGAACACTACCCCTTTCCGATCCGGCTTCCTGTCTATCTGGGGCGCGGGCGAAGGCACACCCTCGTCACTACTGGAGAGTCGGCGCATGCCTCGTTCTTCGCTCCATGGTCGCTCGATGTGGAGCCCTACATTCGAATCTCCACCGGAGACTATCCGGATGACGAGGCTTCGGAAGGGCGCGACGATGCACTGGCTGGATACCTGGTGTCGCTTGCGCACGAGATTGTCCACTATCAGCAGTGGATTCGTGGCGAGGAGCCCTCGGAGGTTGGTGTAGACGAGGAGGCGGAGGCCATGGTGGACCGCTACGCAATGACGGTGGACAGGCCGTGATCCCACCACCTGACCGCAGCTCACCTCCGCCCCACGTGGGGCACGACCCGCCTGCGCTCCGGCCCCCACGCAAACCGAAACACCCAGCTGCCGCCGTCCTGCTCGAGCCCCATCCGCCCTCGATGCAGCAGCCGGTGATGCCCCGGGCACAGGGGGACCAGGTTGCTCGGCTCGTTCCCACCCCCCGCCGCGAAGGCCCGCACGTGGTGCAGGTCGACCCACAGCCGACACCCACACCCCGGCACGGCGCACACCCCTCGGTAGGCCGCGAACACCGCCCGGCGCACCCGGGGTGGCACCACCCGTGACCTCCGCCCGTGACCCGCGCCCTCGCTGACCCGGTCGACCACCTCTGCATCACAGGCTGCCTCCGCCGCCAGCGCGTCGTCGACCTCCGCCCGCTGCCCCGCGGTCTGCCCGCAGTCAGGGCAGTGCTCGAGCACGACCTGGTACCGCTCGGTCTGGGTGGGGACCTCGTCATGAGCCACGCGGCGCAGCAGCTCGGCGAGCACCTCGCCGTCGGTGCGCTCGAGCTCGGGGGCCTTGGCACGCTCGGTGGCGAGGAGCGCGCGGATGGCCTCGGCCTCGACGGTGGGAAGGTCGAAGACGAGCCGCGTGCGGGCCGGCTCCTTGCAGTGCTCGGGCACCGGCGGTGGGTCTCCGGGCAGGCTGGCGGCGACCATGGCCTCCAGCGCCCGCACGGGCTGCACGGCGGCGGCCTCGACCCAGCCCTGCTCGTTGTCGGGGGTGAGTACGGCGACGAGGGTGCGGGCCTTGGTCCAGGGCAGGTCGCCCGCGCGCAGCGCGG
>CBDUIC010000252.1:0-3508 GCA_965367245.1 uncultured bacterium
ACGACTGCGACGACACCCGAGCCGACACCCAGCCTGGTGCCGCGGAGGTCTGGTACGACGGGGTCGACCAGGCCTGTGATGGAGGGTCCGACTACGATCAAGACGGCGACGGCTACGAGCGCGACCTCGACGGGGGCCTCGACTGCCGCGACGACCGCGCCGACATCGCCCCCGACGCCACCGAGGTCTGGTACGACGGCGTCGATCAAGACTGCGATGGAGCCTCCGACTACGACCAAGATGTCGATGGCTTCGACAGCTACCTGTACGGCGGCGACGACTGCGACGACCTCGAGCCCGCGCTGTTCCCCGGCTCGGTGGTGTCGGTTCCTGGCGACGCGCCGACCATCCAGGAGGGGCTCGACCTCGCCTGCGTCGGCTCGACGGTGGAGGTCGCGCCGGGCACCTACGTGGAGCAGCTGGTCATCCGGCGGGCCGTCGAGCTGCGGGGCACGGCGGATGCGGAGTCCACCCTCATCGACGGCTCTGGCACCGGTCGGGTCGTCGACGTGCGAGGGTCGGCGGGAAGCGTGACGCTGTCGGCGCTCACGGTGCGGCGGGGGAGCGCGGTGAACGGTGCCGGGGTGAAGGCCGAAGACCTCGACGAGCTGGTGCTCGACCAGGTGATCATCGAAGCCAGCGACGCCACCGGCGATGGCGGAGGGCTGTATGTCGAGGGGGTCGAGCAGCTCACGGTGAGCGACAGCCTGCTGCAGCTGAACACCGCGTCGTTCGGAGGGGGTGCGCGGCTGGCCAGCAACGCCCATGTCGTCATCGAGCGCACGGTGTTCGCCGACAACCAGATCACCGGGCTCACCGGCGGCGGGCTGTACATGGAGGTCACCCTCGACGACCGCACCTGCGCTCTCGACGGGGTCGACTTCATCGGCAACACCGCGACCTGGGGAGCGGCCGGCTACGTCGACGTGAGCTGCACCTTCGACGACCTGGTCGTCGCGGGCAACGACGGCGGCAGCACCATCGGCACCCTCGCCATCAACGCCCCCGACCACGTCGACGGCATCCTCGCCTTCGGCAACCTCGCGCCGACGGGCGCGGCCATCGACGTGGATGTCTACTCGGGGGGGCCGATCCGGGTGTCGAACCTGCATGCCCTCGACAACGACGGCATCGGGGTGCTCGTGGCCTTCGGGGATGCCGAGGCCGACAACCTGCTGGCGGCGGGCAACAGCTCCCATGGCATCGTGCTGGCCTACCGCGGCCTGGGCACCGGGCTTCCGGCCGCCTACCTCACGAGCGTAGGCAACGGGGGCTCGGGGGTGCGGGTCGAGGGCGCCGAGCCAGTGAGCATCGACGGCGCGGCGGTGGCCTACAACGACGGCCCGGGCATCGAGGTGGTGTCGGGGGCGCCGACGCAGGTGTCGTACAGCCTGGTGGCGGCCAACAGCCCGAACTGGTCGGGCCTGGCCGATGCCACGGGCCTGCGTGGCAACATCGCGGTGGTGCCGGGGTTCGCGTCGTACGTTCCTGCGGCCGACCCCCTGACCTGGGACCTGCAGCCGGGTCCCAGCAGCCCACTGATCGACGCGGGGCCCCCGGCCGAGCTCGACACCGACGGAAGCCCGGCCGACATCGGAGCCTACGGCGGCCCCTTGGCGGCGCCCCCCGGCGGCCTGTGAGCGACGACACCACCCAGGGCACGGTGCCTGGGCCCACGGCGCGGCGGCGGCTGCAGGAGCTGCTGCAAGACGAGGGGCCGTCGCTGGTGGTGGGCAAGGTGATCGGCAAGGGCGGCAACGGGGTGGTGTGCGTGGCGACCCAGCGGCGGGTGGGGCGTGAGGTGGCGGTGAAGCTGCCCCGCCGCGACGACCTCGACGCGGTGGGCTCGGTGGTGCAGGAGGCCTGGGTCGCGGGCGTGCTCGAGCACCCGCACATCGTGCCGGTCTACGACATCCGGGTGATCGACGGTCGCCCGGCGGTGGTGATGAAGCGCATCGACGGGGTCCCATGGAGGAAGCTGCTGGGCGACCCCACCGTGGTGACCGAGCGCTTCGGCGCCCCCGATGCTCTCGAGTGGCACCTGCGGACCCTGCTGTCGGTGTGTCATGCCATCGAGTACGCCCACAGCAAGGGCGTGCTGCACGGTGATCTGAAGCCCGACAACGTGATGATCGGCCGCTTCGGCGAGGTGTGGGTGGTCGACTGGGGGACCGCGGTCTCGCTGACCGACGACGCCAGCTCGCGGATCCCGCGCGCGATGGACCAGTCGTCGCCGGCGGGCACCCCGGCGTACATGGCGCCGGAGCAGGCGATGGGCCAGGGAAAGGCGCTGTCGGAGCGCACCGACGTGTTCCTGCTGGGCGCGCTGTTGTTCGAGGTGGTGACGGGTCAGCCGCCGCGCAAGGGGCCGGTGCGGCGGGCGATGCAGGCGGCGGTGGCGGAGGCGGTGGTGGTGGAGGCGTCGTGGCCGCTGGCGCCGCTGCTGGGGGCGGCGCTGGCCCTCGATCCGATGGAGCGGCCCGTGAGCGTGGCGGCCTTTCGCCGGGAGGTGGAGCGCTTCCTGGAGCGGCGGGGGGCGGAGCGGCTGCTGTCGGGGGCGAGGCAGGTGCTGGCCGACCTGCAGGCCGACATTGCGGCGGGGCAGGTGGACCGCGTGGCGATCTACGATCGGTATGGCGCGGCCCGGTTCGGCTTTCAGCAGGCCCTCGACGCGTGGCCGGGGCAGCGGCGGGCGAGGGAGGGGCTGCGCACCACCCACGAGCTGATGGTGGACTACGAGCTGCAGCAGGGCGACGCCCGGGCGGCGCGGCTGCACCTGGCGCGGCTCGACGCGGCGCCGCCGGAGCTGGAGGAGCGGGTGGCGGCGCTGGAGGCGGCCCAGGCCCGCGACGCCGACGTGCTCGCGCAGCTCAAGGAAGACGGCGACCCGCGCACGGCCTGGTGGGCGCGGCTGGCGGTCATGGGGGCGCTGGGGACCGTGTGGGTGCTCACCCCGGTGACGAGTGCGGTGCTCGGCGTGCCCCAGGGCTTCGCGCGGGAGCTGGCGATCTCGGGGTCCACCTTCGTGCTCGCCCTGCTGGTGATGGGGGTGATGTGGCGCAGCCTGCTGGCGTCGCGGCTCAACCGGGTTCTGGTCGTGAGCGTGGCGGCGGGGCCGGGGCTGGCCTTCCTGCTCAACGTGGGGGGGTGGCTCGCAGGCATCGACAGCGAGCTGTCGGGCACGCTGGAGCTGTTCGCCTACTTCGAGGTCGCCGTGTTCGCGACGCTGCTGGGGGAGTGGCGGCTGTTCGTGGGGGCGCTGGGCTTCCTCGCCGCGTTCTTCCTGTCGATGTGGTGGGAGGGGACGACGCTGCTGTGGATGAACCTCGCGAACCTGCTGGTGGTGGCCAATGCGGCGGTCGTGTGGGTGCCGATGGCGTGGCGGCGGGAGCAGCCCGAGGACCGGCCGTGGCTGCGGCGCTGAGCGGACCAACCAGCCCGGACCCGCCTCCTACCTGCGCCCGCACGCCCACCGCGACCTGCCGCAGGGCACGCGACGCCGACCGTA
>CBDUIC010000253.1:0-3471 GCA_965367245.1 uncultured bacterium
GCCCGCGCCCTCGAGCAGCTCGAGCTTCTCCAGCCCGAAGGTGCTCTTCACGTGCGCAGAGAAGCTCGCGACCGCCTCGTCGTCGAGGCGTGATCGAGCACCCACGTAGAGCCCCACCAGATCGGTGGTCGCCGCCATCGGCTTGGACTCCAGGGCCGCGAGGGTCTCGGTGCGGCGGGTCGCGAAGTGCTCGTCGGCGAGGGCGGTCATCCAGGTGAGCAGCTCGAGCCCCGTGGCCTCGTCGCCCTTCATGACCAGGCTGCGGTCGGTGTCGGGGTAGGCCTTGTCGTCGACGGGAACCTCCGCCTTCTCGTGGCCCACGTGGGCGACGTCGGTGGTCGTGTGCTCCGGCGCGTAGGCCTTGCGCTTGTCGAGGGAGGTGGGCCAGCCCGGCGTGGCCACCGCGGACACCGGCGCTACGCAGGTGCGCGTCCAGGCCTCCTCGTCGTAGGTGAAGGTGTCGTGCACGTCTTCCCAGATGGTGCGCGACGTGCTGGCGAGGGTCGACGACAGTGTCGAGAACTCCTTCCGTGCCGCGTCGCGGTCGGCCACGATAGCGTCGTAGCCCCCCTGCAGGCGCTCCACGGCGGAGGCCGCGGGCCCTCGCTCGACCTGCAGCGCATCGATCTTCTTCTGCACGTCGTCGACCCCGCTCTGGTGCAGGTCGACCTGCTCCTGCCACTCGGCGAGGGTCGTCGTGAGAGCGGCCAGCTTCGTGTCGATGGACTCCACCGACGCCTCGGCCCCCGGCGTGCCCGCGAGCTGGGCGCGCTGGGCGGTGAGCTCCTCCCGCCGTGCTTCGTTGCTCTTCAGCTGCGTCATCGCCATGTCGAGCTTCGACTGCGTCGGCTTCTTCTCCCCTTCCAGCGAGGCGATCTGCGTGTCGTACGACGCCAGCGCCGCCTTGGCCGCCTCCAGATCCGGGGCGAGCTCCACCTCCCGCGCCGACGCGGCCGCCTCGGCCTCCTCCGCGACCTCACGCTTGGCGGTGAGGTCTTGGTGCACCGGGTTGGGGACCTCGATCTGGCCCGAGATGTAGTCTTTGCTGCGAGGGGTCACCTCTTTGGACTCGGTGCACTTCGCCCGCTCCACCTTCACCGCCACGCGGAGGTCGGCCGACGACGACGTGTCGACCTGCGCCAGCGCCGTGATCCCGACCAGCCCCTTCTCCAGCAGCTCCTCGAGGCTGTCGCGACGCTCCACCGGCCCCAGCGTGCTCAGCCGGAGGGTGAGCTGCCCGTCGTCGCGTAGCCCCGAGGCCAGCGACCGGGCCTTGTCGATGTCGTCGCGGCGGCCCGCCAGCTCGTAGGCCCGGGCATACAGCACCGCCGCCGCCCCCACGCGCCTGGCCTTGGCGTGCCCCACCGCGCGGCGCACCGTCTCGTCGGCCCAGGCCACCAGGATCGACTGCTCGAGGGCGGCGATGTCGCCCTTCCGGTCGGGCTCCAGGTCGGTGATGGTGCGCACCGCGACCAGAGCCTCCTCGTGCTCGCCCCCCGCCGACAGCCGCTCCGCCTCCGCGGTGAAGTGGGCACGGCAGGTAGGCAGGGCCTCCTCGAGGAATCCGCCCTTCGGCACGAGCTGGCTCGCGAGCACCGCCAGCTCGTAGGCCGGTCGGGGCTCCTGTGCGGCCCACTTGCCCTCGAAGTCGGCCTGCATCATCGCTGTCAGCTCGTTGCGCAGCGTGAACACCTCCGGGCGGTCGGTGTCGAGGGACTCCACATGCGCCAGCCCGTCGGCCACCTGCTGATACGACCCCGACTCGAGGCCGGCCTGAGCCGACTCCAGCGCCTCGTCGACCGAGCGATCCCGCGCCTCGTCGCGGCCAGCCTTCGCCTCCTCGCTGTCGGGCTTCTCGGCGAGCGCCTCGCCGTAGGCGGCGTAGGCGGCGTTCCAGTCACCCGCCGCGGCCAGCCCGTCGGCCGTCTTCATCGCGCGACCGTAGGCACAGGCCTGCAGCAACACCAGTACACAGAGAATCCGGATCGTTCGCACCATTTGCTCCACGGGCGGCCTCCATACCGCGCTCCCTGCCGACGTCCACGCGGGCCGCGACACGCTGCGACGGTCGACTACTCGTGCCGCAGGGCGTCGATGGGCCGCATCCGTGCTGCACGACGGGCCGGGAAGAAGCCGAACACCACCCCGATCAGCCCCGAGAAGGTGAAGGCTGCGAGCACCGTCAGCGGGCTCACCAGCAGCGGGATCTCCAGCGCGACCGAAGCGCCCCAGGCCACCACCAGGCCGAGCCCGACGCCGAGCACCCCGCCCAGGGTCGACAGCACCATCGACTCCATCAGGAACTGCAGCAGCACATCACGGGCCAGGGCCCCGATCGACAGCCGAATGCCGATCTCCCGCGTTCGCTCCGTGACGCTGACCAGCATGATGTTCATGATGCCGATCCCGCCCACGAGCAGGCTCACCGCCGCCACCGCGGCGAGGAAGCCGGTGAGCACGCTGGCCACCCCATCGAGCATCGACAGCACCTCCGCCATGTCGCGCACCGTGAAGTCGTCTTCTGCACCCTCGCGGATGTGGCGCCGCTGCCGCATCAGCGACTCGATGTCGGCCTGCACCCGAGCGGAGTCCACCCCGTCGTAGGCCGACACGATCATCAGCGCGACGTCGCGGTGCCCCCGCAGCCGGCGCTGGAAGGTGCGCGCCGGGATCAACAGCAGGTTGTCCTGGTCTTGCCCGAAGCTGTTCTGCCCCTTGGCCTGCAGCACCCCGACCACCGAGCAGGTGAGGTCGTCGACCCGCACCACCGCGTCGAGGGGCGAGGCCTCTCCGAACAGCTCCTCCACCACCGTCTGCCCCAGCACGCACACATCCGAGCCCGCCAGCAGCTCCCCCTCCTCGAACCGCCGCCCCTCCGACAGGCTCCACGCCATGGCGTCGAGGTAGGCGTTGGTGGACCCCGTGAGGGTCGTGGTGAAGGTGTTCTCCTCGAACACGGCCACGCCCGACACGCTGTCGGAGGGGGCCACGGCCCGCACCCCCTCCACCTCCTCGGCGATGGCCACCAGATCGCGCTCGGCGAAGGGCTTGCCCACCCCGCGGCCGGGCCCCTGCCCACTCCCCGGCACCACGTACAGCAGGTTCTGCCCGATGGCCGCCAGGTCATCGTTGATCGCCTTGCGGGCGCCCTCGCCGATGCTGACCATGGCGATCACCGCGGCGACGCCGATGAGCACCCCGAGCGACGTGAGCCCCGTGCGCACCAGGTTGCGGCTCAGCTGGCGGACCGCGAGCTTGAAGGTCGTCCAGATCATGGGGCCTTCCGCTCGTCGCGCCCGACGATGCGCCCATCGCGAAAGCGGAGGATGGCGTGGGCGTAGTCCGCCATCTCCTCTTCGTGGGTGACCATGAGCACGGTGATGCCCTTGTCGCGGTTGAGGGAGGCGAGCAGCTCCATGATGCCGTGGGAGCGCGCGGTGTCGAGGTTGCCCGTCGGCTCGTCGGCCAGGA
>CBDUIC010000254.1:0-3426 GCA_965367245.1 uncultured bacterium
CCGGATCGAGGACGAGCTGCCCACGCAGGACAGGGCGTTGCATCCGCACCACGGGTTGCCGGGGGGCTCCGCCCCCGCTCGCCCCCCGCCAAGGGCTGCGCCCCTGGACCCGCGACGTGCCTCGGCGAACGATGGCTCCGCCGCCTCGCGGCCTAGGCAGCTATGTCCAGCTCATGCCCGGAGCCCTCATGTGGTGGACCCTGCTCTCCCTCGCCCACGCAGCCGACTGTGCCGTCATCGATGGCGAGCAGCTCCGCGTGGCGAGCCCCTTCGCCTTCGCCTCGCGCACCGCCGAGCTCGCCGACCCCGCCCCGGTCGCGGAGGTGCACTGTGCCCTCAGCGCCGAGACCTCCCGCACCGTCCAGATCGAGGTCCACACCGACAGCCAGGGGGCGAGCAGCTACAACCAGCGCCTCAGCCAGCAGCGGGCCGACGCCATCCGCTCCGCCCTGCTCGCGCTGGGCATCGGCGCCGAGCGGGTGACGGCCGTGGGCTACGGCGAGCTCTACCCCCTCACCACCAACAGCACGGCGGAGGGCCGCGCGACCAACCGTCGCATCGAGCTGCACCTCGCCGACCCCGCCACCCGCCCGGTCCCCCCACCCATCGAGACCCCGGTGCCAGCGCCGCCTCCGCCAGCCACACCCTGCGACCCGGTGCGCGCCGCCGTCGCCGCCGGCACCCCCCACACCCTCACCCTGCCGGGCCACCCACCAACGCTGGTGGCCGAGCTCGCCGCCTGCCTGCCCCCGTGGACGATCGATGCCAGCGACGACCGCCTCTACGCCTACGGCGACGGCTGGGAGCTTCACGCCGCCCCCTCCGACCGCGGCCTGACGCTGACCCTCACCCGCCCCTAGCGAGGTGGACCTCGCGTGAAACGCCGCCCAGCGCCCGAAGCCCGAGCCCACACAGGCGTCCCATGGGCGGAGGTAGCCATGATTCCGTCCCTCACCCGCCCCATCCTGCTGTCGATGACCCTGCTGCTCGGCGCGAGCCCGGCCCTGGCCCATCCCCCTGCCAAGCACGAGGTCCTCGTCGACACCCGCGACCTGGCCGAGGTGGCGGAGGTTCTCGAAGGCCTCAGCGACCTCGTGGCTATCCAGCCCGACGGCGACCTGAGCCTGCTGGGCGATGTGCTCGTCCTGGGCGACGACCGGGTGGAGATCGCCGGCGGCGTGGTGCTGGTCGATGGCGACACGGTCGACATCGCCCACGGCGTGGTCCGCGTGGAGGGAGAGACGGTGTGGCTGCTGGGGGTGAAGCTCCCCGCGGCCCGATGACTACCGCGGCAGGAAGTGGTCGATGTGGTCCATCGCGAAGTGCGCGAAGGTGCGCTGGCTGCGCCCCACCAGCGAGGTGAACGGGCCGGTCTGCACGGTGGAGAACCAGCCCTCGGCCGCCTCGCGGTAGATGCCCTTGATGCCGTCGGGCACCCCGAGGGCCGCGGCCTGGGCCACGAAGGCCTCCTCGCCATCCACATGGGTGACCGGCCGACGGGTGAGCGCCGTGAGCAGCGCGGCGATGTCGGCTCCGGAGACGGCGCTGGCCCCGGTGAGCTCCCACGCTCCGCCGTCGTAGGCGGCCTGCTCGGCTCGGGTGCGGGTGAGCAGCGCCATGCCCATCGAGGCGATGTCGCGGCAGTCGAGGAAGGCCACCTTGGTGTCGCCGGTAGGGAGGAAGAAGCGGTCGGCCCCGGGCTGGTAGAGCGCGGGGGACATCTTGAAGTGCTGGGCGAAGATGGTGGGCCGGATGCAGGCGTGGCGCAGGCCGCAGTCGCGCAGCACCCGCTCGCTGGCGCCATGCCGCTCGGGGATGGCCTTGGGCTCGCCCTCGGGCTCCCGCGCTCCGGTGACGCTGACCTTGACGACGAAGGGCGACGCCACCGCCTTGACGGCCTCGAGGACGCGCTGGTGCCAGCCGGGCATGTCGGGGGTGAACGGGGCGATGAGCATCAGCCCGTCGGTGCCCTCGGCCGCGCGACGTAGGCTGTCGGGGTTGGTGTCGTCGAAGGCGACGGGGTGCACGCGCCCGGGCGCGAGCTGGCGCAGCGCGGTGGCCTGGGGGCCGTCGGGAGACCGCGTAGCGACGCGGATGTGGGGGAGCTCGGGGTGGCTTGCCAGCAGGCGTACACACTCACTGCCGATGCGACCCGTGCCGCCAGTGATCAAGATGGTGGCCATGCAACCTCCCGAGGCGTCGTTGTACCTCGGGGGCGCGGCGCAGCGGGTCACGACGCACGCCCGAGCTGTGTCGGCTATGTCTGGGGCCAACGGACGGAACGGTGCCATGGGTGAGCTGGGGAAGATCGGAGGCGCCTACGTGCGCAGGCTCGGGCTCAGCCTGGGGCTCAGCCTCGGGCTGATGATGGTGTTCGGCACGATGCTGTGCGTGCTGCCCGTGTGTGCCGGCGTGATCCATGAAGACCTGATCGGGCCGATGTTCTGGTGCGCCTTCCTGTCGATCCCCTTCGTGATGGTGCCGGGGTTCATCGGGGGTGCCCTGCTGTGGCGGCTGCGCCACAATGGGGTGATGGACTCCACCTTCGCGCCCATCGGGCCAGGGCGTCTGTACCTGCTGTCGGGGCGGCAGTGGCAGGGTCGGTGGGGCGCGCGGCAGGCCACGGCACGCATCGCGCAGCGCACCCTGACGGTGTCGCTGTCGGGCTCACCACCCCACGATGTGCGCATCGGCCGCGACAACGCGCTGGCGCGGGCGGCAGGGCGAGCGCTGGGGGTGGAGCCGGTCGACCACGACGGCTTGCTCGTGTTCAGCCGCGAGGGGATCGGTCTGTTGGAGCAGGAAGGGGTGGCGGAGGCAGTGGCCGCGCTGCTCCGCGACGATGGGCGCACCCTGCGCAACCTGCACGTCGATCCCAGTACTGGGGTGACCCTGACCCTGCGACACGCCACCCTTCAGCTGGTGGAGACCGAAGCTTGGTTGGTGGCCATGGAGATCGTACTGGGCGCCGCCGAGGGTGGCTAGCCCCTCGAATCTCTCGTCGCTGGGTCGATGAGGGGGAGGGGAGGATGAGATGAGCGATCCACGCGTGGTGCTGATGGGCCTCGACCCGACCGATGCCGCCGTCATCCAGACGGTGTTTGACGGGGTGGTGACGGCCGAGGGGCTGCTCGACCCGATGCTGGAGGTCGCCGACGTGCTGGTGTTCGGCGGCAGCAACGACGATCTGGGCTGGGTCCGCGACGAATACCCCGACCTTCGCGCCGTGCGGGTGTGCAACCCGGGCGACGAAGGGGGGGCGCTGGCGCCCGAGGGCAACGCTCACGGCATCCTGGTGCGACCGCCCCTGGCCGACGACATCGAGTCGGTGGTGCGCGCGGTCGCAGCGGGGGACGCAGCGCTGGAGGAAGAGGAGGAGCCGGAGCCGGAGCCGGAGGAGGAGCCACAGGAGGCGATCGCCTCGGG
>CBDUIC010000255.1:0-3378 GCA_965367245.1 uncultured bacterium
CTAGCCCACCAGCCCCGAGCGCAGGATGGCGTAGCTGTCGTCGACGGTGCGGCCGTCGCCGGTGATCACGGTGCGCTTGGCTACGGTGCGAAAGCACTCGGAGCGCACGAAGGCCGACACGAGATCAGCGCGGGTAGGCTCGTACTGCGGCCCGAGGCGCTCCCGGTCGCGCTCTATGGAGATCTGCTCGGCGCGGTCGAGGTCTTCGCTGGGGAGCAGCAGCACGACGTCGGGTAAGGGCCCCAGCACGGCCTGCAGGCGCGCGATGCGCTGTGGGTCGGTGTAGTGGGCCTGCCCGGCGCCGAAGTCGATGACCGCGTCGGGGAACTCGGCGACGACCCGCTCGGCGGCCTCGATCTCGAAGGGCTTCCAGTAGGCGACCACCGCGGCGAAGTCGGGCTGGGCCATCTGCTCGGCCAGCGAGTAGCCGCTCTGGCACAGGAAGTAGTAGTAGCGCACCGCGTCGAGGGGGACGTGGCGGCGGCCGAGGTCGGCGGCGAGGCGCGCGGCGAGGGTGGACTTGCCGGAGGCCGGCGGACCGATGAGCACGATGGGTTGGGGCATGGGGCAGGGTAGCGCACCCCGGCGACGCGACGCGTCGCTACCTCGTGAAGGGCCCGGACGGCGCGTCGGTCAGCCGGTACAGGGCGAACAGCACGGCGGCCCACTTCGCGGCTACCACCGCCACGCCGACCAGGCTCATGACTGCGCCGACCGCGACGGCCTGCTCGACCACCAAGAACTGGTAGGCCAGGGCCTGGGTCGCAGGGCCGACGACGAGGTGAGCGATGCCGAGGGCCTCCAGCCCGGCGGCGAGGAACAGCGGCCTGGCCGCGGGCTGCTCGCCGCGCTGCAGCCGCACGGCCACCCACAGCAGCCCTACCAGGACCATCGTGTGCACCCCGAACGCGACGACGAGCCGCACCGCATAGACGGCCTGAACGCCGAGCATCATGGGCTGCTCTGTGCGACGTCGGCAGCTCGGCCGGCGAGGAGGTCGTCGCGCGGGCGCACGGCGAGGGCATGGGCGATCACGGGTTCCACCACGGCATCGTAGCCGGCATCGATGTCGGTGAGCTCGCCATAGGCCCACGACAGGGACAGCCCCACGCACGCCGGGGTGAACCGGGAGACGAGGGCGACCCGCTCGTCGTCGTCGAGGTCGGCGAAGCGGGGGAGGAAGGCGAGGGACTGAGCGAGCATCCTCCGGCCGCCAGCCCACACCGGGTGGGCGTCGGGCCGCACCGCGAGCTCCTCGACGAGCCAGGGGTCGGAGCGCCCGAGCTCGCAGAAGCCGTAGACGATGGCGCGGAGCCCCTCGGTGGCGACGCGGGGCATCCACGGGGCGAAGCTGCGCTCGATGACGTGGGCCACCACGGCGTCGTGCAGGGCGTCGACCGTGGGGAACATCCGGTAGAGCACGGAGGTGGACGCCCCCAGCTGCTTGGCCACCTTTCGCGCCGTGACCTGCCGAAATCCCTCGGCGCGGGCGACGGCGATCGCGGCGTCGATCACGTCGTGGCGATGGTGCTGTGCGGGGCGAGCCATGGGGGGCATGTAGCACGTTTCGGAACATGTGTTATCAAACCGGCGCATTCCGACACGACCGTTACGGAACGGGTGTGTTGCTATTTGCTGGAGACCCGACATGCGCTGGTTCACCCCCCTGTTCGCGCTGCTGTCTGCTTGCGACGGCGCCTCGTTGCCTGCCGACCTCGCCACGGGAGCTGTCGACAGTGCCGCGCCGTCGCTGGCGACGGCCTCATCGCCCTCTGGCGAGGTCGGGTCGACCGAAGCCCCCACCACGCCGGCGGTGACGGCGCCGGCCCCGGGGTCGGGGGCCACCTACCAGTCGGGCACGGTGATCGAGCTGTCCACGGGGGCGGTCGCTGGGCGCGAAGAAGGCGGGCTGCGGGTGTTCCGCGGCATTCCCTACGCGGCGCCCCCGGTCGGCTCGCTGCGGCTGCGCGACCCCCAGCCGGTGGCGCCGTGGCAGGGCGTGCTCGAGGCGGCCGAGTTCGGCCCCGCGTGCCCGCAGTCCACCGTCTCCGTGGTCGACTGGCTGTCGCAGACCGACGACACCGACGAAGACTGCCTCACCCTCAACGTGTGGGCCCACGACGACGGCACGGCCAAGCCGGTGATGGTGTGGCTGCACGGCGGTGCGTTCTTCTACGGCGCCGGCTCACAAGACCTCTACGACGCCACGGCGATGGCCCTCGAAGACGTGGTGGTGGTGTCGGTCAACTACCGGCTCGGCGCGCTGGGCTTCCTGGCCCATCCCGACCTCGGTGCCCAGGTCGGCAACGACAACCCCGGCAACTACGGCCTCAAAGACCAGGTTGCCGCGCTGCAGTGGGTGCAAGAGCACATCGCCGCCTTCGGGGGAGACCCCGACAACGTCACGGTGTTCGGGGAGTCCGCCGGGGCCATCTCCACCTGCATTCTCGCCACCCTGCCCGCCACCGACGGGCTGATGCACAAGGCCATCGGCCAGAGCATCGTCGGCTGCCACGCACTGCCCACGGCGACCACGGCGGGGGCCATCGGTGGGGTGCCACCCATCGAGCAGGCCCGCGACGCGGTGGCCGAGCTCGGCTGCGAGGGAGCCGCTGACCTGCTGGCTTGCCTGCAAGACGCGCCCGTCGACGACTTCGTGGGCCTGGTGAACGCCACCGACCTGCTCACCGGCGGAGCCAGCGCGTCGTTCCCCATGCCCTACATCGACGGGTCGTTCGTCCCCGAGGCGCCGCAGGATGTCTACGCGAGGGGAGAGGCCGACATCCCCATGATCGTGGGCACGAACCAAGACGAGTCCACCATGTTCCTCGCCCTGTCGGCGCCCCTGACCTGGTTCGATGTCGACGAGGCGGTCACCGACGTGCTGGGCACCGATGCCTACACCGATGACGTGCTCGAGCTGTACACCTTGTGGGACTACCCCTTCCCCCAAGACGCCTACCTGACCTTCGCCACCGATGCGCTGTTCAGCTGCCCCAACCTCGCCCTCGCCGATGCGCAGTCGAGCGGTGCCCCCGTCTACCTGTACGAGTTCCAGGAGCACAGCCTCACCACCCTCGCGCTGGGCTCGCACCACGCCCTGGAGCTGCCCTACGTGTTCGGCACCTACAGCTCGCTGGGCATCCTCTTCCCCACTGCGTCCGACCTGGCGCTGGGCGACGCGATGCGCGGCGCCTGGGCCGACTTCGCCCACGACAGCGACCCGGGCTGGCCGGCCTGGCAGGCAGGCGGCGAGTGGATGCGG
This sequence comes from uncultured bacterium, assembly GCA_965367245.1. Lineage (GTDB taxonomy): Bacteria > Myxococcota_A > UBA796 > UBA796 > CBDUIC01. The sequence goes on from CBDUIC010000255.1 coordinate 3,266, forward strand.
TTCGACGACCGGTGGGGCACGATGCCTGAGGCGGCCTTCCGCGACGGGCGCTGCGACGGGCTGGCCGACGCGGGGCTGGGCTTGCTCGAGGTCCACTAGGTAGCTCGCACGGT
>CBDUIC010000256.1:0-3348 GCA_965367245.1 uncultured bacterium
CGAGCCGGAAGGTCGACCCGACCCCCAGCTCACTGGTGACCGACAGCTCGAAGCCGAGCAGGTCGCCCAGGGAGCGAACCAGCGCCAGCCCGAGCCCCGCGCCCCCCTCCCGCCGCGCCATGCTGTTGTCGGCCTGCTGGAAGGGCTCGAAGATGCGCTCCATCGCCTCCGACGCGATGCCCTCTCCGGTGTCGGCGACCTCGACCGAGGCCAGCGCGCCAGCGTCGTCGACGGCCACCCGCACGACGACCTGGCCTTCGTGGGTGAACTTGAGCGCGTTGACCATCAGGTTGGTCAGGACCTGGCGTAGGCGCAGCTCGTCGGAGGTGACCACCAGCGGCGTGCTGGGCAGCTCGGCGGTGAGGGCCACCTCGGGCCGGGCGCGCCCCTGCAGGTCGTGGGTGAGGCCGGTGACCATGGCCGTCAGGTCGACCTCACCCAGCACCACCTCGAGGTTGCCGTCTTCGATGCGGGCGACGTCGAGGATGTCTTCGACGAGGCCGAGCAGCTGGTGGCCGTTGACGTGCACGCGGCTGAGCAGCTTGGCGGCCTTGGGGTCGGTGTCGCGCTTCATCAGCACGCCGGTGAACCCGATGATGGCGTTGAGCGGCGTGCGCAGCTCGTGGCTCATGTTGGCGAGGAAGCGGTTCTTGGCCCGGCTGGCGTGCTCGGCGGCCTCCTTGGCGGCGCGCAGCGAGGCCTCGACCTCGGCCCGGTCGACCCAGGCGCGGTGCACGGCGATGATGCCGGCGCAGGTGGTGAGGAGGGGCTGCAGCCAGGCGAGGAGCTCTTCGTCGTAGCCGCCGGCCCGGTTGGCGATACCCACCATGCCGACGAAGGCGCCGCCGTGGAAGAAGGGCGCCCCGAGGAAGGCGTCGAGGCTGGGGTGGCCGTCGGGGATGCCGCAGCGGCGCGGGTCGGTCGCCGGCTGGTTGGCGATGACGTGCTCGCCGGTGGCCAGCACCTCGCCGAACAGGCTGTGCAGGTTGCGAAACTCCATGCCCTTGGGGGCATTCTCCGCGTAGAAGGCCCGAGTGGCGTCGTTCCACGCGATGTTGGTGATGGCGTGGGTCTTGAGGTAGGGCGTGCCTTGTTCATCGCGCCACACCTCACCGATGAAGCCGTACTCCGACCCGGTGAGCTCGAGCAGGTCGGACAGCATCCGGTCGAACAGGGCCCGCGGGCTGGCCCCCACTTCGTAGGAGCGCTGGGCGCGGGTGATCGCTTCGAGGAGGGGGCCGAGGGGCTGTGACATGCCGCCAGGCTACCTCGCGGCGTCTCGCAGGTTCTAGGCGATCTTGCTGAGCATCCACGCATACTCCTGGGCCAGCTCCTCGAGGTAGCCGTAGCGGCCACTCCGGCCCTGGTGCCCCGCCCCCATGTGCGTCTTGAGGAGGACCTCGCCCCCGGTGGCCGTCGCCCGTAGCTTGGCGACCCACTTCGTCGGCTCCCAGTACTGCACCCGCGGGTCGTTGAGCCCGCTGGTGACGAGCAGGTCGGGGTAGTCGATGGCCGCCACGTTGTCGTAGGGGCTGTAGGCGAGCATGGTGTCGAAGAACGCACGCTGTCGAGGGTCGCCCCACTCGACCCACTCGCCGGCGGTCAGCGGCAGCTCGGCGTCGAGCATGGTGGTGACGACGTCGACGAAGGGCACCATGGCCAGGGCGGCGCGGCACAGGTCGGGGGCGCGGTTGATGACGCCCCCCATGAGCATCCCACCGGCGGAGCCGCCCATGATGCCGAGGTGCTCTCGGTCGGTGATGCCCTGGGCGATCAGGTGACGGCCCACCGCGATGAAGTCGTCGAAGGTGTGGGCCTTGGTGTGGAACTTGGCGGCTTCGTACCAGCCGCGGCCGAGGAAGCCGCCCCCACGGATGTGGGCGATGGCGAAGACGACCCCACGGTCCAACAGGGAGACCCGGGTGGCGGAGAAGCCCGGATCGATGGTGATCCCGTAGCTTCCGTAGCCGTACAGCAGCACCGGCACACCCTTGGGGACTTCGCCTTCGCCGCGCCACACCAGGCTCACGGGCACCTGGGTGCCGTCTTCGGCGGTGGCCTCCAGCCGGGTGGACCGGTAGGCCGACGGGTCGTAGCCGGGCACCGGCGTGCGCTTGAGCAGCCGCGACGTGCGAGGCGGCACCTCGTAGCGGTAGGTCGACGGGGGCGTGGTCATCGAGCTGTAGCTGTAGTGAAAGCCCGCGCCGTCGTACTCGGGACTCCACGCCAGGCCGGCCACGTAGGTGGACTCGGCCATGGCGACCTCGTGCTCGGTGCCGCTGTCGCGCTCGACCACGACGAGGCGTACGACCCCGTTGCAGCGCTCCTGGCGCACGACGAAGCTGCGGAACACCCCGACATCTTCGAGGTCGACGTCGGGTCGGGCGTCGAGGTGCAGCTGCCAGTCGTCGCGGGAGGTGGCGTCGAAGGGGGCGGTGTACAGCCGGAACGTCGGGGCCTTGCGGGCGGGGTCGTCGCCGTCGGTGGACCGGATCCACAGCGCTTCGTGGCCGACCTCCACGTCGTAGACCAGCCCTTCCTTGCGCTCCTGCACGCAGCGCAGCTCGGCCTGCTCGCCCTCGCCGTGGAGCAGCCAGTATTCGGTGGACTCCGCGTGCCCGGCGTAGCACAGATGCCGCCCGATGGGCGTGCGCACCATGCCGCAGCGGAAGCGGTCGTCGGGCTCCTCGAACAGCACCCGGTCGTCGGCGGGGGCACCGCCGGGCAGGAGGCGGTGGCGCACCCGCCATGGGCGCTGGGCGTCGTCGAGCTCGCGCCAGAACAGGTCGTCGTGGCCCGTCGTGCCCCAGCAGAAGCCCGCCGAGCAGCTCACCACCCGGTCGACCTCGTCGCCCGAGGCTAGGTCGACGACGACGAGGGTGAAGATCTCGTCGCCGCTGTAGTCGATGGTGTAGGCAACGCGGGTGTGGTCGGGGCTGACGACCACCGCGGCGACCTTGGTGTACTCGTGGCCCTCGGCCAGCGCGTTCTCGTCGATGAGCACTTGCTCGTCGCCGCCATCGGCGGGCTCGCGGCAGTGGATGGCGTAGGCGAGGCCCTCCACGGTGCGCGTGTAGTAGCGCCACGGGCCGCGGCCGATCTTGCTGGAGGTGTCGGTCTCCTGGATGCGGCCGAGCATCTCGTCGTAGAGCGTCTTTGCCAGCGGCTTCTGCGAGGCGGTCATGGCCTCGGTGTAGGCGTTCTCGGCCTCGATGTATGCGAGCGTCTCGGGGCTGGCCTTGTCGCGCAGCCAGAACCAGGGGTCGGGCCGCTCCACGCCGTGCTCGGTGTGGACGTGGGGCTTGCGGGCGGCGACGGGCGGCTTCATGCGGGGTCCTCCTGTGGGAG
>CBDUIC010000257.1:0-3333 GCA_965367245.1 uncultured bacterium
GGGCGGTCGAGGAGACGCTGGGATCGGCAGGGCGGTCGAGGAGACGCTGGGATCGGCAGGGCGGTCGAGGAGACGCTGGGATCGGCAGGGCGGTCGAGGAGACGCTGCGCCCCCAGCGCGACGCGATCAGCGCTGGTGGCAGCTACGCTTCCGGTCTCCGTCGTGCCCGCGCTCCGGGTGCTCCGCCCTCGATGCGCCCCGTGCGTGGTGGTCGGCCCCGTGGGCGCGGTGGTGGCGGTCGTGGTGGCCCGCATGCCCGCGAGCGTGCGGGTCGATCTCAGCTTGGGTGGCTTCGGTGGGGCCACTCAGGCTGGGCGCCACGAAGCCGGCGAACGCGGCACCGCCCATGAGTAGCGCGGTCAGTGAGAGACGATGGAACATGAGACCTCCTACGTGCTGCAGGAGGCCTATCGGCGGGGCCCGCGCCGAGTCCGTCGGTGATTGTCGCGGATTGGCGCCCGCGGTCTGCACGATGGGCTCGACCCGCGGAGCCCGTCACCCCTCCGCGACCCAGGCCCGCAGCACCTCGATCTGCCGCACCACCTCTCCGGGCGCGGTGCCACCGAAGCTCGTGCGCCGCTCGGCCGCCCCCCGTGGGTCGAGGAGCAACCCGAGGGCCGCATCGTCGCCCTCCAGCGCGGGGTGGAAGCTCGCGAGCTTGTCTGCGGTGAGCAGGGTGAAGTCGCCCCCCTGCGCCTCGCACCACCCGACGACGCTGCCCGACACGTGGTGGGCGTCGCGGAAGGGCACGCCCTTGGTCGCGAGGTGATCGGCGAGCTCGGTGGCGAGGAGGAAGTCGCCCCGCAGCTCGGCCTCGAAGCGGTCGATGTCGAAGGACAGCGTGCGGAACATGCCGGCGGTGATGGCCGTGCATGCCACGGTGTTGTCGAGGGTGTCGAACAGCTGCTGCCGGTCTTCCTGCAGGTCGCGGTTGTAGGCCATGGGCAGGCCCTTGGTCATCGTGAGCAGCGAAGCCACCGCGCCGACCCCACGCCCCGCCTTGCCGCGCACCAGCTCGGCGGCGTCGGGATTGCGCTTCTGCGGCATGATCGAGCTGCCCGTGGCGTAGGCGTCGCCCATGCGCACGAAGCGGAACTCAGACGTGCTCCACAGCACCAGCTCCTCGGCGATCCGCGACAGGTGGACCATGGCGATGGCACACACGCTGGCGGCCTCGAGCTGGTGGTCGCGGCAGGCGACGGCGTCCATCGCGTTGTGCATCGGCCCGGAGAAGCCGAGCAGCTCGGCGGTGCGGTGCCGATCGATGGGGTGCGGCGTGCCAGCCATGGCGCCAGCCCCGAGGGGCGACTCGTTCATGCGCACGAGGGCGTCGGCGACGCGATCGGCGTCGCGCTTGATCGACCAGGCGTGCGCCAGCAGGTGATGACCCAGCAGGATGGGCTGGCCTCGCTGCAGGTGGGTGTACCCGGGCATCAAGGCGTGGCCGTCGCTCTCGGCGCGGTCCACCAATGCCTTCACCAGCCCTCGCTGCACCTCGGCGAGCTCCCCGAGGCGCCGCTTGAGCCACAGCCGCACGTCGGTCGCGACCTGATCGTTGCGGGACCTCGCCGTGTGCAGCTTCGCACCCACCGCCCCGACGATCTGGGTCAGCCGCGTCTCCACCGCCATGTGGATGTCTTCGTGCTCGGGCTGGGGCACGAAGGCCCCGCTCTGCAGCTCGTCGGCCACCTGAGACAGCCCCTTCAGCAGGGTGGCGACCTCCGCCTCGTCGAGGAGGCCCACCTCGCCGAGCATGGTGGCGTGGGCCTTGCTGCCCTCGATGTCGTCGCGCCACATGCGCTGATCGACCTCGAGGCACTCGCTGAAGCGGACCATGTCGTCGCCTGGCCCGTCACTGAATCGACCGTCCCACAGCGCCATCAGTGCTGGCCCATCCGCCGCTTCACGCGGCCCCAGGTGGCGTAGTTGAGCCCGTACAGCTTGAGGAAGCCCTCGGCGGCCGTGTGGTCGAAGGTGTCGCCGTCGGAGTAGGTGGCGAGGCCGTCGTCGTACATGCTGTAGGGCGAGCGGCGGCCCGTGACCCGCGACAGGCCGGCGCTGATGCGCACCCGCACGTCGCCAGTGACCTGCTCCTGGGTCTGCTCGATGAAGGCCTGCATGGCCTCGCGGAGCGGGCCGAACCACAGCCCGTCGTAGACGAGGGTGGCGAAGTCTTGGCTGATCTTGGCCTTGTAGTGGCTGGTGGGGCGGTCGAGCACGATGCGCTCGAGCTCCCGGTGAGCCTGGTGGAGGACCACGGCGGCGGGCCCTTCGTAGACCTCGCGGCTCTTGAGCCCGACGACCCGGTTCTCCACCATGTCGATGCGGCCGACCCCATAGTCACCCGCGAGCTTGTTGAGGCGCTCGAGGAGCAGCACGGGGGGCATGGACTCGCCGTTGATGGCCACCGGCAGCCCGCGCGCGAAGGACAGGGTGATCTCGACGGAGCCCTTGGGGGCCTCTGCGGGATCCTTGGTCATCCGCCACACGTCGGCGGGCGGCTCGGTCCACAGGTTCTCCATCTCGCCGCACTCGATGGCGCAGCCCCAGATGTTCTCGTCGATGGAGTAGGGCTTTTCCTTGGTGATCGGCAGAGGAATGCCGCGCGCGACGGCGTAGTCGATCTCCTGCTCGCGGGTGCGCAGCTCCCAGGTGCGCAGCGGCGCGAGCACCTTGAGGTGGGGCGCGAGGCACTGGGCGGCGACCTCGAAGCGCACCTGATCGTTGCCCTTGCCGGTGCAGCCGTGGGCGATGGCATCGGCGCCAACCTCTTCTGCGACTTCGCACAGCCGCTGGGCGAGCAGCGGACGGCCGAGGGCGGTGTGGAGCGGGTAGAGCCCCTCGTACAGCGCGCCGGCGCGCAGCGCGGGGAAGCAGAACTCGTTGACGAAGCGATCCCGAAGGTCGTCGACGAAGGCCAGTGAGGCCCCGGTAGACAGCGCCTTGTGGCGGATGGCTTCGGTCTCGACGCCCTGCCCGAGGTCGCCGGTGTAGGTGACGATCTCGGCGTCGTAGTGCTCCGACAGCCAGGGGATCATGCAGGAGGTGTCGAGACCTCCAGAGTAGGCGCAGACGATCTTCATGGGGCCCTTCCAGCAAGTGAGGCGCGCCCTCTATCCGTGGGCGCGCCGGCGTGCAGGGGGCCTGGCGCGAGGTGCTGCGGATCGCGGCGTGTGCCGCCTACTCCTCGGCAGCCTCGTCTTCGGGCTCGATGTGCACGTAGGTGTACTCGGACTCGCCTGCGAAGCCCTTTCCGGGCTTCCAGTTGGTGTCGAGGGTCTCGGTGGCCACCCACATGAGCATGTAGACCTTGAAGGCCTCGACCTCGTCGAG
>CBDUIC010000258.1:0-3152 GCA_965367245.1 uncultured bacterium
GATGTCACTCAAACGCCCGTCGAGCATTGCTCGGCGGGCGTTTGGCGTTCCTTGGGCTGTTTCTGACTCGGCCTCGGCCTCGATGTCGGCCTCGGCGGTCAGATCAGGTCGCGGTCGGGCGCGGCTGCTCCTCCCACCACTGCCGCATGTCGGCCGGCAGCGGCGCCTCGATGGTCACCTCCCCTCCGTCGGGGTGTGGCAGGGTCGTGCGCCAGGCGTGCAGGGCGTGCCGTCGTGCCCCGGTGGCGGCGACGGTCGCGTCGGTGACGCCGTGATCGAGGGTGTCGAGGAACACGTGCGGCGGCACGCCGTAGAGCCGATCCCCCAGGATTGGCAGGCCCGCGTCGGCGAGGTGCACGCGGATCTGGTGGGTGCGGCCGGTGTGCAGGCGGCAGTGCACCCGGGTGAGGTGGTCTCCCCGCTCCAGCACCTTCACGTCGGTGTGGGCGGGTAGCCCGTCGTCGCGCACGGCCATCTGGATGCGGATCTCCTCGCCGCGGTAGCCGATGGGGCCTCGCAGGGAGCGCTCGGCCCAGTCGGGGGTGCCGCGGCACAGCGCGATGTACTCCTTGGTGGCGCGGCCCTCCTTGAGGGCGAGCTTGAGCGCTCGGTTCGCGTCGAGGTCGCGGGTGAGGAAGATCACCCCCGAGGTGTCGCGGTCGAGGCGGTGCACGAGGTCGATGCGGTCGTCGGGCCAGCGATGCTTGGCGAGGGTGACCAGCGCCCACACGAAGGTAGACCCGGCGGGGTGGGTCAGCAGGCCCGCGGGCTTGTCGACGGCGATGAGGCGCTCGTCTTCGTAGAGCACGTCGGGGAAGGGCGGAGGGCCGGTGCTGGGAGCGATCTCGGGAAGGTAGAGGCGGAGCACGTCGCCCCCCTTGACGCGGTGGCTGGCCCGCAGGGGGCGCTCGTCGGGGTCGCGAACCTGGTGGTCGCGGATCCCCCGCCGCAGCCACGTGCGGGAGCGGTCGACGAAGAAGCCGGCCAGGAAGCGGTCGAGCCGCATCCCGTCGCCCGTGAGGGGCACGACGACCTCGCGAAAGCCCTCAGGGAGCGGCATGGGCCCAGGGAGCCGAGGTGACGGCGACGGGTGCCTCGGGGCGGTGCCACACCTTCGCCACCTCGGCCGCCATGTCGGCGGCGAGGGCGCGGCCGACGGCCTCGGGGCTGCGCGCCTTCGACACGACCGTGGCCATGTTCTGGTGGTAGCGGACGACCACCTCGCCGTCTGCGGCCACCAGCGCCATGCCGGCGCGTAGCTCGACCAGGTAGGGCTCGTCGCCGTGATCGATGATCACGCTGCCCGCGGGGGTGTGCACCAGCTCACCCGGAAAGCCATCGAGCGACAGCGGCCGGGCCTGCAGGCGATCGACCCACGACACCAGCACCGCGTCGCCCCCCGCGGCCCGGGCCACGTCGCCGAGGGCGCGGTCGAGGCCGTGGCCGCGCTGCAGGGCCGACAACACCCGCTCGCGACGGCCCGAGGGCCACGAGCCGCTGCGGAAGTCGCCCACCCAGTGGTCGGCCAGCGCTCCGTTCACCGCCCCCGGCAGCGCCCAGCCGACGGACTGGGGCAGCTGGTGGACTTCGCTCAGCCGCCGCTCGCGCACGAGGGCCCTGGGCTCCGGCAGCTCGCCTCCGACGAAGGAGCCGAGCTCCAGGGCGACGGGCTCGTGGGCCGCCAGCCCCTCGAGGACGCGCACCTCGCCTTCGATGGCCCGGGCCTCCCAGGTGAACGGGAGCTGGGGCTCGGGCACCCGGCGACTTCCACATCCCATGGCCGACAAGGCAGCGACAGCGACGATGGCATGAGCGGCTCGCAGCGAGGTCCACCTCCTCCTGCAGGCAGTGTGGCACACGGTCGTGGGCCTGGGCGTCAACTTCGGTTCACAAGCGTCGCTGCGAGCGATAACGGGCCGCACGGAGGCAACATGCGAGCGATGACCTGGATGACGATGCTGTTGGTGGCGTGCGGTGGCACGGCCACGGAGCCGGTGCCGGAGGAGGCGCCGGTGGAGGCGCCCGCCAAGGAGAAGAAGACGAAGGGCAAGGCGGCCAAGGGCAAGGCGAAGGCGCCCAAGGCGAAGGTGTTCTTCACCGAGCCCACGGATGGCGCGAAGGTCACCTCCCCCGTGAAGCTGGTCTTCGGGGTGGAGGGTATGGAGGTGCGCCCGGCCGGCGAGCTGGCGGAGAACACGGGGCACCATCACGTGATCATCGGCCCGGCAGGGATCCCCGAGGGGGAGGCGGTGCCCAAAGACGAGCAGCACATCCACTTCGGCAAGGGCCAGACGGAGGCGGAGATCGAGCTGCCGGCCGGCGAGCACAAGCTGACGATGCAGTTCGCCGATGGGAACCACACCTCCTATGGAGAGGTGATGGCCACGACGATCACGATCACGGTCACCGAGTAGGCGACGGGCGGGGTCCCCCGCACGTTCCACGTGGAACATCGGGAGCTGGGATGAGCGAGCCGGTCGACATCGTCGTGGTGGGGGCCGGTCACGCTGGCTGCGAGGCCGCAGCGGCGGCGGCTCGTCTCGGGGCCCGGGTGGTCGCGGTCACCTTCGCGGCCGAGCACGTGGGTCGGCTGTCGTGCAACCCGGCCGTCGGCGGCCTGGCGAAGGGTCAGCTCGTACGCGAGCTCGATGCCCTCGGTGGGCTCATGGCACGGGTGACCGACCGTGCCACGGTGCAGTTCCGCCGCCTGAACACCCGCAAGGGGCTGGCGGTGCAGAGCAGCCGGGCCCAGGTCGACATCGATGTCTACCCCCAGGCGATGCGGGCCCAGCTCGCGGCCATCGAGGGGCTGCGGGTGGTGCAGGGCGAGGTCGTCGGGCTGCGCCTCGACGGGGCCCGGGTGGTGGGGGTCGACCTCGCCGATGGGTCGCACCTCGCCTGCCGCGCGGTCATCGTCACGGCGGGCACGTTCCTGCGCGGGGTGCTGCATCGTGGCGAAGAGCGGGAAGACGGAGGGCGGGTCGGTGACCAGGCTGCCGTATCGCTGGCGCAGCATCTCGACGGGCTGGGGCTGCGGCTGCAGCGGCTGAAGACGGGCACGGTGCCGCGCCTCGATGGCCGCACCATCGCGTGGGAGCGCCTGGAGGCACAGCAAGATCTGCCCCTCGGTCGCTTCGGCCACGAAGCCGTCG
>CBDUIC010000259.1:0-3147 GCA_965367245.1 uncultured bacterium
AGGTAGAGTCTCCGCATGTGGCTCCTCACCGCAGCCTTCGCGGGCATCCCCAACGCATGCGCTCCCCCCGCGGTGCTGCCCTTCCTCGAAGAGCACATCGCCGTGGGCGAATACCTCCGGTCGGGCAACCACCCCATCTCGGTCGAGCAGGTCACCCACGACAGCGACACCGTGCTGCTCTGGGTCCGCTGCATGGCCCTGATGGGCGAGATGAACCAACTCGTCGCCTGGAAGAAGGGCAACGCCCCGATGGAGGCGGTGGGCTTGGGATTCCGGGGGCCGGGCCTCGACCGCTGGTTCGAAGACGTCCAGCTCTCGGTGGCCGAGGTCGCCTGGCCCGACACCACCGCCGTGCAGGTGTCCGGCACCTTCGCGAGGCGAACCGAGCACCATGCGCTGCACAGCGAGGAGATGGTGGTGTGGGTGGTCGGCTACCCGGCCCTCGATGAGCGCCGCCGGTTCGGCGACATCGGAAAGGGGCCACGCCACGGGGAGGGATGCCCCGAGCGAGGGCTCCCCGATGGGCACCAGACCGAGGTGTGGATGGCCCGCTCAGGGCACAGCACAGCACAAAAGGGCTGGCACGCCGAGGCCACCGTCACCACCACCCACACCTGGCGCAACGGCGCCCTCGAGCTCGAGGAGCGCTGGGCACCCGCCGGTGACAGCCCCCATCCCACGGTGGTCCACCGGACGTTGGGCTGGCAGTACGGCGGACTACACGAGGGCTGCCGCACCGAGTAGCGAAGGCAACCCACCGAGGGAAGAGCGCACCCACAGCCGAACAGGAAGCCCACCATGAGCATGGACGCCCGCGCCCGAGGCCACCTCGAGTACCCCGACGAGAACACCCTCACCTCCCTCCTCGCCGACCTCGACGACGACGAAGCCGGCCTGCTCGACGACGCGGTTCAGCAGCACGGCGCGGTCCTCACCCTCGACCTCGGCGACGGCGTGGGCTTCTCCAACCAGGGCTACCTCGACTTCTACGAGTGGCTCGAAGACCTCGTCGACGGCGCGGAACGAGGTCATGTAGACCTGTGGTACGACGAACTCGGAGACGAAGAGTACGTCCGCCTTCACGCCGACGGGCGAGAGGAGACCGTGGCCGGGCCTTTTCCCGGATAGCTGCCGCGGCCACGCCCAGCAGGTCTAGGTCGCGTCGATGCCCTGCGGGAGAGCGCCCAGCGCCACCACCAGCCGCGCACCGCCAGGGCTCAGCAGGCGCCGGACGTGTCGTCGCCTCGGGATCACCGCCATCCAGCGCCCCGACATCCCCTGTCCGTGCTGCCTCGTGGGCCGCCGTCCATCCGAACGCCTTCATCGGCGTTACCAGCCCGGAGCATGGGGGTGCATCGTGTGGTGGTCAATTCTCCTCATTGGCTGTGGGCGGGGCCCAGACACGGTCGCCGTGCAGGCGGCGATCGATCATGCTGCCTCACTGCCCCCGCGACACGCCCTCCCGAGATTCGCCGAGCAGATGGAGTCCACAGGAGCGCTCCCGCTTGGCTGCTCAGCAGCCCTGTCTCACGCATTCGATGTAGCCTCCAACCCGATGCGAACGACTCTCCTAGCCACCGCGTTGGGGCCGGATGGTCCCTGCAAGCGTCACTGTGGCGGCAGCTCGATCGACCAGCTTTCTGTAGACGACATCCGAAGCAGATGTGGTCGGGCATTCCCGGAAACGCTAGACCCAATCATCGACCGCGCCGTGCCGCTGCATTTGCTTGCCGCCCACGTGTTGGTAGATGCGGCTGGGGAGGCGATGGCCCCCGATTTGCTCGAGGCGTTCGCCCTAACGCTGCTAGGGCAGGCAGATAGCGTCCCTTCTGCAGACGAACTGCCCACGTTGTACGGAGATCAAGGCCTACCATCCACGTGCCTTCGGGTGAGCGACGTGGATTGGGCAGGAATGGGCAGCGTGCACTTGCGCTGGGTTTTTGCGCCCGACGGCTCTCGGCGCAGCGGGCACGGCCCCAAGGCACTGAACCCTACCGGGACGGCAGGTGTATGGACCGTTGTGGACTTCACCTGGGACCGGACGGGGGCCGATGACTCGTGCCATCCCGTAGTCCTGAGGCCGGCCTATTCCAGATGAACACTCGCGAACCGCGGATGGCGGCCGCTCCGGTCATGAGCAGGCACACCAGCGCGCTCGCACCCAGCAGCGTCGCCGAGGTGTTGCAGGACGCAGGCATCGAACACTCCACGCTGGAGGTCGTGGGACTCGAGCAGTCCGACGACCCCACCCTCTCCTGCGCCTGAGGTCACGATGAAGCTCGAGAACGTCAGCAAGAACTACGATCGGCTCGCTCGCTCCTACGATTTCTGGGACCGCTGGGTCGCGGAGCCCCTCGCGGGAATCTCGGGACTGCGCGAGCAGACGGTGGCCACTTTGGATCTCGCAGCCGGACACCGGGTGCTGGACATCGGATGTGGCACGGGCCTCAACCTACCTCTGTTGGTCGCTGCGGTCGGTCCCGAAGGGTCGGTCGTGGCTCTCGACTACTCGCAGGGAATGCTCGATCGCGCGCAGCTGAAGGTCGAACGGTCGGGCTGGCGCAACGTCGTTGTCGTTCAAGGGGATGCCGCGAAGCTGGCAGGGGTCGGCGAGGACTTCGACGCGGTGATGAGCACATGGGCGCTGGGCATCGTGGATGACCTGCCCTCGGCCCTGCGACGCGCCGTCGAGGTGCTGAAACCCGGGGGCCGGCTCACCATCCTCGACCTGCACCGCACCCGCGCCAGCTCGGGTCTGCGCCGGCATGTGCTGGATCCGGTGGTCCACTGCGTCCTGCGAGCGGCAGGTGTGGACTCGAAGGAGGACCTCGACGAGGACCGGCTCTGGGCGCGCTGGCAGGAGGGCAAGGCCTTCCTGCGGGAGTCGTTGGACGACGTGCGAGTCCAGGAGAACGGGAGGGGTAGCGGCTTCCAGCTCACCGGACGCAAGCCATGAAGGAGACCCGGCGCGGACCATGAGCGTGCCACACCGTGGCCCGGCTGAAGAGGTGCTGCATACGCTGGCCCCCCGAGACGGTGGCGCTGGCCCCCTGACCGCCCTCGCCCCTCAGTCGATGTGCACGAACAGCCGCCGCGCCTCGTCGTCCAGCAGCCCCCGCACGACCACCGCCGGCCGCCCGCCCGAAG
>CBDUIC010000260.1:0-3147 GCA_965367245.1 uncultured bacterium
GACTTTGGCGAACTACCCAAACACCTTCTGCTCGTGCACGCCTGGGGCACGACCAACTCCCACTCATGGAACATCCCAAGCTGGTCCATCTCTGCAGAGTGGTTTGCCTACCTGCTCTTTCCCTGGATGGCTCCAGCGATCGCCAAGCTCCGAGGCTTGCCCGCAGTAGGGGCAGCTAGCCTCGCCCTGGTGGCAACCGTCGCCGTGGTCGATGGGCTGCTCGGAAGTCGCTTCGTGGCGATGCAGACCACCGGAATCATCCGAGTCATGCCAGAGTTCGTTTTCGGAATGGCGTGCTGGATTCTATGGTCTGAACACTGGCAGCGAATGCGCCTCTCAGCCGCATCGTCGCTTTTGATGATCGGAATGGTCGCCCTCACCGCAGCCTACGCACCTACCGAGCACCCTTCGCTTGCGTTGCTGATGCTCGCCCTGCCCCTTCTGGCGTTCCCAGCGGAGGCGCCATGGTTGTCGCCCTCGGTTCAGTACCTGGGGCACGCATCCTTTGCGCTCTACATGACCCACGGAATCACGCAGACGGTGTACTTCAACGGGCTCAAGAAGGCAGGAATCGCGCTCGAAGGCGGCTCGGGCACCGCGCTGTGGCTGGTTGGGGTCCTTGTCGCCATCGGCGTTTCGGTGGCCACGCACGAACTCATCGAGAAGCCAGTGCACAAGCGCCTCAGCTCACCTCGCCCACGGTGAGTTGCGCCTCGACGCTGCCGAGGCTCGCCGAGCCGTCGCAGGCCAGCAGCAACACGATCAAGGAGACCTCATGAGGTCTTCGTACACCGCTACGAACTGGTCCGCGACGGCATCGGGGGCGTAGCGGGCGCGGATCGCCTGCTGCGTGGCCTCCGACACGTCGGTGATCTGGCCCAGGGCTCGCCGCAGGGCCTCCTCGTCGCCGGGGGGAATCGCTGCGTCTCCGATCAGCTCGGGGACCCCGCCCACCGCGGTGGCGACGACGGGCCGGCCGGAGCCCAGGGCCTCGAGGAGGCAGATGGGCAGGCCCTCGTCGTAGGACGGGAGCACGACGGCGGCGCAGGCGGCGAGGAGGGGCTCGATATCGGTCTGCCAGCCAACGAAGCGGGCGCGGGTGCCTAGCTGCTGGGCGAGGTGCTCGAGGCGGGCGCGCTCGGGGCCGTCGCCGGCGATGACCACCTCGCGAGGGCCGGCGGCGGCCAGGAGGTGGTGGGCGCCCTTGGCGCGGACGAGGCGGCCGAGGAAGAGCAAGGGGCCGTCGGGGTCGCGGGGAGCGAGGTCCCACGAGCGGGCGCAGGGGCCGATGACCGCGGTGCGATGGGCGGGCACGCCCCAGGCGAGGAGCTGCTGGCGGCGGGCCTCGGTGAGGGTGACGAGGCGGACGCGGGGGCCGACGAGGCCGTCGACCCGGGCACGGGCGAAGCCGGCGGCGAGGCGGTCGGACCAGCCGTGGATGTGGGCGACGACGCGCTGGCCATCGTGCAGGGCGCGTCGCGCGTGCAGGGCGTCGCGGAGGACGGCGCGCCAGCGCAGGGAGGGGTTGAGGTGGAGGATGTCGGCGGGGGTGTGCGGGGCGCAGAGCGGAGTCCCAGCGCGGAGGAGGGCGGCGGAGAGGTCGGTGACGTGGCGCTGCACGCCGCCGAGGGAGCCGGGGGGAGGGCCTTGGAGTCGAACGCGGATGGGTGGCTCCGAGCTGCAGATTCGGGACGAGTACCCCGGGCCAGGCTGGATTTCGACCATCGGGTTAGGGACCGCCGGGGGTTCGCATGAGCGACACATCCGCGAAGCTGCTGCTCACGTACCGTCGACCGCTGGTGATTCTGGCGCACCTGGCGATCTGGGCGTTCGCGTATGCGAGTGCGTTCCTGCTGCGCTTCGACTTCAACGTGCCCGACAACTACCTGACGACGCCGTATCTGGCATGGCTCGGCGTCCTCCTCACCCTTCGGGTGCTCGCCTTCGGGTATCTGGGCCTCTTCCACGGAATGTGGAAGTACACCGGGCAGCGCGACCTCATCGACCTGGCCAAGGCAACGGCCGCGTCGAGCGCCGTGTGGGCGCTGATGCTGCTGTTTGTCGGCACGTGGCCCATCCACCGAGCGGTCATCGCGGCAGAGTTCCTGTTGTCGATCCTGCTGGTCGGTGGCGTGCGCTTCGCCAACCGCACCTTCGCCCAGGCCACCAAGTCGATGCACGGGGCGCCCGGGCGGAGGATGCTCATCGTCGGTGCCGGCGACGCCGGGGAGAGCCTCCTGCGCGAGGCGCTACGCTCTATGAAAGACCGCGTGCAGCCTGTGGGGTTCCTCGATGACAACCCCCTCAAGCAGAAGATGCTCATCCACGGCGTTCCGGTCCTGGGCACCGTCGACGATGCCAAGGCCGTGATCGAGCAGCAGTCCATCGTGGAGGTGGTGATCGCCACCCCCCAGGCGACCGGCCAGCAGATGCGGCGCATCCTCGACGCTGTGCGTTCCCCGGGCGTGACGGTGCGCACCGTGCCGAGCATGGAGCACCTCATCGACGGCCGGGTCACCATCAACCAGCTTCGGGAGGTCGACATCGAAGACCTCCTCGGCCGTGACCCGGTCGCCCTCGACATGCGCCAGATCAGCGACATGATCCGCAACGAGGTCGTGCTGGTCACCGGCGCTGGCGGCTCCATCGGCTCGGAGCTGTGCCGCCAGATCGCGCGGTTCCAGCCTCGCCGACTTCTCCTGGTGGAACAGGCGGAGAATGCGCTGTACCACATCCACCGCGAGCTCCGCGGCCGCTATGGGGAGGTCGATGTCGAGCCGATCATCGCCGATATCACCGATGCGAGGCGGCTCGACCGGGTGTTCGAGCACCACAAGCCCGGCCTGGTGCTCCACGCAGCCGCCCACAAGCACGTGCCGATGATGGAGTGGAACCCTACCGAGGCCGTGAAGAACAACATCGGTGGCACCCGCACCGTGGCCGACACGGCGCATGCCCACGGCTGCCGGCGCTTCGTGATGATCAGCACCGACAAGGCGGTCAACCCCACCTCGGTCATGGGCTGCACCAAGCGCATCGCCGAGCTCTACGTGCAGGCCCAGGCCCAGCGGAGCACCACCCGCTTCGCGACGGTGCGGTTCGGCAACGTGCTCGGCTCGAACGGGTCGGTGATCCCGCTGTTCCGCA
>CBDUIC010000261.1:0-3141 GCA_965367245.1 uncultured bacterium
CCGTTTTGCCCTGCTCGTATCTGTCGCGGTCGCTCTCACGGGCTGCCGTCGCGGCGCCTCCGACCCCGACCCGGTGGGTTCGACGCCACCGGCGCCCACGTCGCCGACGACCACCGACACGCAGGCCACCGACACCGACACCGACACCACCTCGACGACGGGCACCGGTGACACGCACACGGGCACGGTGCTGCCGACGTCGACCACGGGCGCGACCGGGGAGACGGGTCACACGGGAGTCCCCCAGACCGGGGTGCTGCGCTTCACCGGCGACCCCCCGAAGAACCTGTTGTTCCTGTCGATCGACACCTTCCGCAAAGACCACCTGGGTGCCTACGGGAACCTCGGGCTCACCCCGTTCCTCGACACGCTGTCCGACGCGGGGGTGGTGCTGGAGAACCACGTGCAGTGCAGCAACTGGACGTGGGGCAGCACCACGTGCACGCTGGCGGGTCGCACGGCGGCGGAGAGCAACCACCTGCCGAGGCTCAACGGGGCGGCTCACCAGAAGGTGCCGGTGCCGGCGGGCACGCCCTTCCTCGCGGGCTGGCTGGGCGATGCGGGCTTCTTCAGCGTGCTGTCGTGCTCGAACAGCTGGTTCAGCTCGACCTGGGGCAACACCCAGGGCTACGACGTGGAGATTCGCTCGGGAGGCGGGGCCCTCACCATCGGTCGCGACGGGAAGAACGCGCTGCTCGACGCGATGGCCCGCGGCGAGGTCACCGATCGATGGTTCCTGCACGTGCACGTGCTCGACCCTCATGCCTCCTACAACCCCACCGAGGAGTACGTGGAAGGGATCGACAAGCTCGAGCCCTGGCCCGAAGACCTCACGGTCCGCCCCAACCACTACGACGCCCGCGATGCGTGGCCGTCGATGACCGCCGACGAGCAGGCGCTCCTCGAGGCGCACCTGCGGGCGCTGTACGCGGGGGAGATCCGACGGCTCGACGAGCGCTTCGAGACGCTGTGGGCCGAGCTGCAGAAAGACGGGCTGCTCGACGACACGCTGGTGGTGATCTGGAACGACCACGGGGAGCAGTTCTGGGAGCACGGCGAGCAGACCCACGCCTACCGCTTGGAGGGCGAGGAGAACGACGGCGTGATGGTGTTCTGGGCCGACAACATCATTCCGGGGCGCCACGAGGGCTACACCTCGGCGGTCGACCTGGTGCCCACGCTTCTCGACCTGTACGGGCAGCCGATCCCCCCAGAGACGACCGGCTACGTGCTGGGGGAGGCGCCGGTGGGCCGGCCGATCTTCGCCGACGCCCTCGGTCGGCGCGGCGGGCAGCAGTCGATCACGGTCGATGGGCTGAAGCTGACGTATGCCTGGGCGGGCAGGGTGCAGATGTTCGACCGCACGGTCGACCCCACCGAGCAGGTCGACCTGTACGACCCGACCGACCCGCGGGTGCTCGACCTGTGGGCGCAGCTCAAGCCGAAGGTCGACGCGATGGCGCTGCTGCCTATCGATGGGCCGGTGCCGGTCTACCCGGCCGACCTGCCGTAGGTGCGGGCGCGGGCTGCGATGGGCGGGCTGGTCGGGGCGGTGGCCGCTGGGATGGCGGCATGGCTGCTGTGGCCGTCGACGGAGGTGCTGGGGGTGGTCGCCGAGGCTTCGGCGCCGACGCGGGCCGCAGGGGCGCCACGGGCGCCGACGGGGCCGGTCGAGAGCGGTCAGGGGGCGGAGGTAGAGCCCGCTCCGGTCGTGGAGGGCTTCGCGCGACGGGTGGAGGCGGTGGCGGCGTCGTGTGGGCTCGACGCTCAGCCGGTGTGTGAGGGCGCGACGTGCGTGGTCCTCCTCGAGATGCCCGACATGGAGTCGCCGCTGGGGTGGGCCGAGGTGCTGTGGCGTAGCCCGCGCTTCGTGCTGTCGACCGCAGCCCGGGATCTAGGCTTGTCGGAAGACCTGCTGCCCTGCGGGGTGGCCATCGACGGGCTGTCGGGCGGGGCGACGGTGGTGGAGTCGCCGGGGGGCGAGGAGCTGTGGTGCACGGGCGACGGGCCCGGTGTGGAGGCCCTGTGCGAGCAGGTGTCGGGGGTGGAGGGCTTCGCGGCTCCCGATGCGCGCAGGCTGTCGTTCCGCAGGTAGCGAGCTGTCTTGGGGCGTCGCGAGTCATGTCGAATTCACTTCGTCGCCATGGGCGGCGCGGGGGAGGGGCCTACGCTGTGGGCAGGAGGTCGACATGGGGCGCTGGCGCCGGGGTGGCGTGATGGTGGGGACGACGGCCTCGGCGAGCCTCGGGCTGTTGCTGTGGTCGAGCCCAGGCCCGGCGTCGGTGGCGGTGCCGGTGGCCCCTCACGGGGAGGTCGGTGCGCCCGCGGAGGGCTCGCTGCGGGTGATGTCGCTCAACGTGGCCCACGGCCGCGGCGAGCGCTTCAGCCAGTATCTGGTGCGGCGAGCAGAGCACGAGGCCTACCTCGACGGCGCGGGCGACTTGGTGCGCTCCCACGCCCCCCATGTGGTGGCCCTTCAGGAGGTCGACGGGCCGTCGTGGCCCACGGGGCGGTTCGACCACCTGGCGCGTCTCGCGGCGGCGAGCCGGAAGGCCCGAAGCGTGCGCGGCACCCATGTCGACCTGCCTGGGCTGCGCTACGGCGCCAGCCTGCTCGGCGATGTCGAGCTGACCGAGGCGTCGTCGCACACCTTCGGCCGCACGCTCCCCAGCCCGCCCAAGGGCTTCGTGGTGGCGCGAACGACCCTCGACGGGCGGCCGGTCGACGTGGTGTCGGTGCACCTCGACTTCGCGAGCCGGTGGGCGCGGGGCCGGCAGGTGCGACAGCTGGCGCAGGTAGTGCGGGACCGTGGGCATCCGGTGGTGCTGCTGGGCGACTTCAACATGGGCTGGGACGCGCACGCCATGCAGTGGCTGGTCGACGAGCTGCAGCTACACACCGTCGATCCGGAGGTGCCCCTGGTGACCTTCCCGTCGACGGGAGACCGGCTGGACTGGGTGCTCGCCTCGCCCGAGCTCACCTTCGTGAGCCACGATGTGGTGGACACCCCGGTCAGCGATCACCGCGCGGTGGTGGGCGCACTGGCATGGGGCCGCTGAGTCGGCCGGAACATGACGGCGATGCGTGGCCCGGCGTGGCGCTCCTTGGGCACGCTGTGCTCGAAGGCCTCGTGGATGGTGC
>CBDUIC010000262.1:0-3009 GCA_965367245.1 uncultured bacterium
CCGTCCGGATGGGAGGTCGACATGGCGCCGCTGCGCACGGCGATGCGCATCCACGACACCGAGGCCGCCGAGCAGGCGCGCACCCTGCACCGCACCGAGCTCGAGCATGCACTGCGGGCGCTGGAGGAGCTGCCCGGCAGTGAGCGCGCCGTGGCGTCGGTGATCTTCTCGACCCCCAAGAACAGCGCCACCAAGGTACTCGCAGAGTCCAAGCAGCTCCTGATCGAGCTGGCCACGGCCCACGGCGGCGACGAGCCCGGCGAGGTGATGCAGGTGGTGATCGCCGCCTTCCCCCACACCCGGAGCCCGCCGGAGTGAACGCTGAGCTGTCCGAGCTCGAGCTGTACCGCTCCATGATGCAGCTGGCCCCCGACGACGACCCCGACAAGGTGTTGCCTCGGGTGCTGCAGCTCGCCGTGGCGGCGACCTCGGCGCGCCTGGGCTTCCTCGCCACCGGCGACTCCCTCGCCTCCCCGGAGGCGTTCTGGATCGAGGGCCACCCGGCCAACCCCGAGGCCCTCCGCGAGCGGGTGAGCACCACGGTGCTCCGGGTGGCCCGGGAGGAAGGCGAGCTCGTGGTCACCCACGATGCCCAGGTCGATCCCCGCTTCCGCGGCGGCACCAGCGTGCGGCGGCACCGCATCGAGCAGGTGCTGTGCGCGCCCCTCCCCGGCGGGGTGTTCTACCTGCAGGGTCGCACCCGCCCCGGGCCGTTCGCCGCCGCCCACGTCGCCATGATGCGGGGCCTGGTGCGGCAGCTGGGCCCCCTGCTGGTGGCCCACCGGCAGCGGCGCCAGGCCGGCGACGACCCCACCCGGCCCTTCCGCAAGCGGCTCGCGGCCGACGCCCTACTCGGCCGCTCCGAGGCCATCGCCCAGGTGCTCGCACGGGTGGCCCAGGTGGCCCCCCTCGACATCTCGGTGCTGATCACCGGGCCCTCCGGCGCCGGCAAGACGCTGCTGGCCAGGGTGATCCACGACAACGGGCGCCGGGCCCCCGCACCCTTCGTGTCGGTCAACTGCGCGTCGCTGCGGCCCGACC
Organism: uncultured bacterium; assembly: GCA_965367245.1. GTDB lineage: Bacteria > Myxococcota_A > UBA796 > UBA796 > CBDUIC01. Next base: position 1,042 of record CBDUIC010000262.1, read on the forward strand.
GCCTGCACGCCGACCTGTTCGGCGCCGCCCCCGGCGCCTACACCGGGCAGCGCGGCGCCCGGGAGGGGCTGGTCGGAGCCGCCGAGGGCGGCACCCTGTTCCTCGACGAGGTGGCCGAGCTCCCGCCGGAGGCGCAGGCGCAGCTGCTCACCTTCCTCCACGACGGGCGCTATCGCCGCCTGGGCGAGGAGCGACCACGGCAGGCCAGCGTGCGGGTGATCGCCGCCACCTCCGCCGACCTGTCGGACGCGACCCGCTTTCGGGAAGACCTCTACTGGCGTCTGTCGGCGGTGCCCATCCACCTGCCCGGCCTGCGGGAGCGCCTCGACGACGTGCCGCTGCTCGTCCCGGCCCTCAGCGAGGCCATCGCCCGCGAGCTGCAGCTCGCGCCGCTGCCGGTCAGCGCGGCCGCCATCGCCGAGCTGGAGACCCTCCCCTGGCCGGGCAACATCCGCGAGCTGCGCCAGCGGCTGCTGTCCGCGCTGCTGTGGGCCCACGGCGTGGGTGCCCGCAGCATCCGGCCCGAGCACCTGATCTCGGGGCGTCGCACCGGCCCCCCCCCGGCCGCCACCGACCTGCGCTCGGCCATGGAGTCGTTCAAGCGGCGGCATGTGCTGCGGGTGCTCGACGCCTGCGGTGGCAACCGAACCCGCGCCGCCGAGGCCCTCGGGCTGCACCGCACCTACCTGCACGACCTGCTCGCCCGCTGGCAGGTGTCGGGTGGATCCGACACCTGATGGCGCCCCTGTCGGTTCGATCCGACAGGCCTGATGGCCGACCACGGTGACGATCCCCATCAAAGCTCACTCAGCGCCATGTCGGCCGGGTGGCACGAGCCCTGCTTCTCTCCAGGTCGCCACCTGGAGGCCACATGCTCTTCCCGTCCCTCGCCCTGCTCTCCTCCGTCGCCCACGCCTGGATCTTCGTCGGCAACCCGGAGGGCAACTTCAAGATCGAGCTCCCCGGCACGCAGCTGTCGTACGCCGGCGCCACCGTCGACTACGTGCGCGTGCACAAGTGCGGCGGCGGCTACGACCAGTTCGAGGTCGACAAGACCGTCGACCTCGTCAACGGCTTCACGGTCGCCATCAACCCCGGCGACCTGTGCGGCGTGTCGGTCAAGTGGACCGGCGACGTGGAGTTCGGTGGCTCCAACTGGGATGTCACCTACAGCGAGCCCTACACGTCGGTGACCCTCGACGGAAGCCCTTCCACGGTCTGGCAGGGCCTGACTCCCTTCACGGTCACCAACGGCGACATCCCGTCGGGCGGCCCACGGCTGGTGGTCACGGTGCAGTAACGGCCCGCCCTGCTGACTCAGCGTAGACTCGGTCTCCCTGTCGAGCCCGGAGTCACGATGAGCCACCCCCACGGTCCACCCTGGTCGCCCCGCGATGACGCCCACGCGCATGCTCTGCTCGTCGGCGTCGATGCCTACCCGGAGCTTCCGGCGGGCAGCGACCTCGGGGCCGGTGTCGACAATGCCCTGGCGTGGCGGGCCCTCGCCACGCGGCTGGGCGTGCCCGATGCCCACCAGCACCTGCTCCTGTCGAGGGCAGGTGCCCAGCCCCCGGTGGCGAGCGCCCCCGCCACGGCCACCGCGCTGCGTCAGGCCGTCGAGGGGCTGGCCTCGCGGCTCACCGCCGCCCCTGGCCAGCGCGGCCTGCTCTACTTCAGCGGCCACGGCGAGAGCGACTCGTCCGACCTACGCCTGCTCGCGAGCGACGATGCCTCGGGCCGGGGCCTCGGCCTGCGGCAGCTGGTGTCGATCCTGCAGCGCGCCGACGCCCAGGCCACAGGGCCGTGGAGCCTGACAGTGGTGCTGGAGTGCTGCCATGCGGGCACCGCGACCACGACCGACCTGTCGAGGGTCACCGCGCCCCTGCAGGCCCTTCGCCACGGCCAGGTGGTGCTGCTCACCGCGGGCGACGAGGCCGTGCGCGAGGCCTACCTGGCCACGGGCTGGGC
>CBDUIC010000263.1:0-3006 GCA_965367245.1 uncultured bacterium
CGCCCCTTCCCGTGGGGGCATCGGTTTCACCCGAGCTTCTGTCGCATGCGGGACTCCACCGCCGAGCACGAAGGGCCTGCCCCGGTCGGCACCTTCCCGGCCGATACCTCGGTGTACGGGGTGCGCCACTGCGCCGGCAACGTCACCGAGTGGCTGGCCGACCCCGAGCCTGCCGCCTTCGCCCTGGTCCACGAACAACGGGCTGCCCCCGTTCGGGAGCAGCCCAGTCGGCGCCGCCGCCTCAAGGGGGGCGCCTGGATGTATCGAGGCTTCACCTGTCGGGTCGACGGCCCCGCCTCTGGGGTCGCCGTCGTTCGCCTCGACTACCAGGGGTTTCGCCTGTTCCGCTCGGTCAGTCTCTGACGTGGGTGATGGCGTGGTGCAGCTCGTAGGTGGAGTCGTCGCTGCCCCAGGTGCCATCGGGGTTGACGGCGTGCACCCGCCGGATCTGGTGGTGTTCGCCCCACACGGTGTCGCCGTGGATGACGAAGGCGCCCAGGCCGTCGAGGTAGGGCTGGTCGGTGACGGTGACGGTGCCTTGATCGAGCGCCGCCAGCGTGGCCTGGAAGGTGTGGGACTCCAGGCTGGGCAACGGTCGGTCCCCCGAGGTGTGGGCGGCGAGCACGTCGGCTGAGCTGCGGCCCTGCTGCGCGGCGTGGGTCAGGTAGAGCACGTCGTCGTAGCTGTAGCTGGCGGAGGTCTTGCCCAGGTACTCCGGCTTCTTCAGGCCCAGGATGTCGGAGGTGAAGTCCTGCAGCAGGGTGCCCACCACATCCAGCACCGCCCCGACATCGACATCACCTTCTTCCCCCCCGTCGTCAGACTCCGCGCTCTCGAAGAGGTCCTTGACGGCCAGCACGACGGTCTTGGTCTTCAGTAGTGCCGCGCTGGTGGCCCCGTCGTCGTCGTCCTCCCACATCTCGGTGATCATCACCACCTCGTGGTCGGGCCCCAGATCGAAGGTGGCGCTGAAGTCGAGGGGGTAGGTCTTGCCCTCGTCGAGGTCGTCGAAGGGGCCCTTGCCGAACGACCGCACGAGGCAGTCGGTGGGCTCCACGAGGTCGGACAGCTCGAGCTCCTTGCCGCCCGCGGCGATCTCGGTGAGCTGCTCCTGACAGGCCTCGATGCTGGCGGGGGCGCTGGTGTCGATGGCCATCATCACCGTCTGGAAGGTGGGGTCGTCGTACGTCTCCTGCGCCTCGGCCAGGCGGAAGTCCGGCACCTCGAAGCGCACGCGCTCAGGGCGCTGGCCGTCGACGATGCGGATGTACACGGGGTTGGACAGCCAGGTGTAGTCGGTCTCGAGGGTCCCGGTGTAGGTGGTGGGGTTGTACATCTCGCACATCCCGTCGAGGGCCGAGGCGCCTGCGAGCGCCCATGCCTCTCGGCACTGGTCGTAGAGCACGCCGAGGGGGCTGTCCTCATCCGCCGAGCCGTCGCTGTACAGCGCGTCGACGTAGGCCTGGGCGTGCCAGTCGGCCCGTAGCTCGTACACCCCGGCGGGCAGGCCCTCGGGGAGGTCCACCACCCACAGGTCGTCTACCGCGGTCTGGGAGGGCTGCAGGTAGCGCTCGACTTCGTTGGGCGCGTCGACGAGGAACTCGAGGAGCGGCTGGCTGGCGCCCTGTGCGCCGATGGTCACCGTGTCTTCGATCTCGGCGAAGGCCCCGCCGTCGGCCTGGAAGTCGACGGCGGACTGTCGCTGCCCGTTGTCGAACACGACCTCGAGGTCGCCATCCGGCATGCGCACGGTGGCGATGGGACCCAGCGGACGGCCCTCGGCGTCGGCCACCCTGAGCAAGGTCGCGCCTGCGTTCACGTCAGTCATCGAGTCTACCGCGACGTAGACGCGGAAGGTGTCGACGTTGGTGACCTCTACGCCGCCGGGCGACGACCAGGATGGCGCCAGGCCGCACACGCTCACCGCGCCAGCAAGTGGGTCACTGGCTGCTGGGAGGCTGTCGAGCAGGCTCTGGGGGACGCCCGCTTGGGAAGCCAGGTGCCCGAAGTTTCCGCCACCGGGGAGGCACCCGTCGAGCACTGCCTCGGGGTTCACGTCGTAGTAGGTGCCGTAGCCGTTGCTCGATACGCAGGGTTCATACTCGGCGACGTACGCCTCTGCCATGGGCACGGTGTCGGCGTCGGAGTCGAGGGGCATGCAGGTGGGCCGCTGGTCGCCCAGGGCGCTGCAGTCGGCGTCGGTCTGGCAGGCCACCGGCGCGGCTTCGAGGGAGCCGAAGCTCGTGTAGGCCACGGGCACGTGGAGGGCCTGGTTGCCTCCGGCGGGCTTCCAGCCCGGAGCGCCGTGGGAGCCCATGTCGCCGTAGGCGGAGTGCAGCTCTGGATGCGACTTGGCGATGTTTGCTTTGTAGTTTCCGTGGGCGTCTCCGGCGATCTCGATGCAGTTGTTGAGGTCGAGGCAGCGAAGCCCGGCGGACTCTGCCGCAGACGCCGTCGGTGCGAAGGCGGGGGGGGCGGTGGGCTCCTCGTCGCTGGGGGGGGTGTAGATCTCCGGCGCATGGCGGTAGATGCTCGAGGTGAGCTCGCGGTAGTCGGCCTCCAGATCGAGCTTCATCAGCTCGGCGTGCGCGGTGGCCAGGATGGGACGCGCCTCGGGGCCCTCCAGCCCGGCGCCGACGCTGCGAGGGTCGAGCCCCATGCTGTAGAGGGCATCGAAGGCCCGCTCCTCCGACGCGTCGGCAGGCCGCGACTCGGCTGCGAAGCGCGCGAGGAGTCGGTAGGTGAGGTAAGCCCCGACTTCATCGAGACGCTGGGCCCGGAGGACGGCGTCTTCGTCGATGCGTTGGTCGGGGGAAGGAGTGAGCTCGGTCGCTCCTCGCTCGGCAGGGGCCGAGGGGGTCAGGGACCCGACGGTGGGCTGGCCGCAGGCAGACAGGGCGAGCGCCACGACCGCAGACGGCACGGCAGACAGCGTGAAGGAAGTACGGGGAAAGATGGACATGGTGTCCTCCGGTTCCGCTGGTGCATCAGTGCCTCCAGCATGAA
>CBDUIC010000264.1:0-3005 GCA_965367245.1 uncultured bacterium
AAGTGGTCGTAGGACAGGAACAGGGTCAGGTAGAGCACCCCCATCCCGGCGCCGGACAGGCCGGCGGCGGTGGTGCGCCATCGACCCGACCACATGCGGTCGCCAGCGATCAGCGCGGCAGTCCCCAGCATCAGGGCCATGGCGGCGGCGTGGGCGGGTCCTACCCACCCGGCGGTCCAGGCCGCGTCGAGGGCGTAGGCGACGCCCCCCAGCAGGCTGATGCCGCCCACCACGGCAGCGGCTGTCGCCAGCCATCGGTCTATGCGTTGCTCCATGGGACCTCCCCCGGCTCGGCCGGTCCATGGAAGGTCGCCGGCTGGCGTGGAGGGGAGGGCGACGCAGCTTCAATCGTGCGAAGAACCCATGCGTACCTGACGTGAACGCGGTCAGGCGGCTCGGGATGTCCCGAGGCGGAGCAGGTCGGCGACGGCATCGTGGCAGGTCGGCCCCGCGTGCTGCAGCCCATGCACCAGCATCCACAGCTCCGGGTCGTCGTCGTACCAGCGACGTCGGTGCACCTCGAGGGGGAAGCTGCCCACGTGCCGCTCCAGCACGTTGCCGGCCAGCCGCTGCAGGGTGCCCAGGCAGTCCTTGACCAGGGCTCGGCGCAGGGGCTGGGGGGCATCGCGGAGCGCCGCGAGCCCGCGGGCCAGGGTCGGGTGTTCGTCGTACCAGCGCATGGGGACCTCCCATTCGTCCTTTCGAACGGGCGGCCTGCCTCTTGAGGGTCTGCAACCATCGCGAAACCCGTGGTACAAGGTCGCGCCACGGCGAGGGGGCCACCCCGGGAGGCCCGATGGATGTGTTGTTCGCCCACGGTGCGGGGCTGCCGTCGACTTCTCCTTGGATGGCGGCGTGGGCCGAGAGGCTGGCCTGCCTGGGGCCGGTCGAGCGCTTCGACTATCCCTACATGGCCGCTGGTCGGCGTCGTCCCGACCGTCTCCCCGCGCTGATCGCCGCCCACCAAGCGGCGCTCGACGGCCTCGAGCGGCCGTTGCTGGTGGGCAAGTCGATGGGCAGTCGGGTGGGCTGCCACGTCGCCGTGGCGCAGCCCGACGCGGTGCGGGGCCTCGTCTGCTTCGGCTACCCCCTGGCGGGTGGCGGGCGCCGCGACAAGCTGCGCGACGAAGTCCTCCTCGCCCTGCGCGTCCCCATCCTGTTCGTGCAGGGCACCCGCGACCGGCTGTGCCCCCTCGACCTGCTCGGTGAGGTTCGGCAGCGCATGACCGCTCGTAGCGAGCTGCACGTGGTCGAGGCCGGCGACCACTCCTTGGTCGTGACCAAGACCTGGTGCAAGCAGAACCAGGCCACCCAGGAGGACGTCGACGACCGCATCCTCGCCGCGGTACGCGCCTTTGCGGAGGGGCTGTGAATCGCATCTTCTATTGGATGATCGTCGTGGCCTTCCTGGTCGCGGGCTGGGGCGAGGTGCAGCTCGCGCTGGGCTACGTCACCCTGGAGCCCGAGGCGACCCGCCCCATCGTGGCGTTCACCGAGGGGCTGTTCGACATGGCCAAGGTGGCCGTGATGACCGTGGTGCTACCCCTCGTAGGGGCCATGGCCTTCTTCCTGGGGCTGATGAAGGTGGCCGAAGAGGCGGGCCTGATGAAGGTCATTGCCAAGTTGCTCCGGCCGGTGATGGTGCGCCTGTTCCCCGACGTGCCGCCCAATCACCCCGCGATGTCGGCGATGATCTTGAACATGAGCGCCAATGCGCTGGGCCTGGGCAACGCGGCCACGCCGTTCGGGATCAAGGCGATGCAGCAGCTCGACTCCCTCAATGGTGAGAAGGGCACGGCGACGAACGCGATGTGCTTGTTCCTGGCCATCAACACCAGCTCGGTCACCCTGTTGCCCACCGGGGTCATTGCCATCCGTGCCTCGCTGGGCTCCTCGGCGCCCCAGGCCATCTTGCCGACGACCCTGATGGCGACGTTGTTGTCGACGGCCGCGGCCATCAGTGTGACCAAGCTGCTGCAGCGCTTCACCCCGGCGCCACCCGTAGCGGTGCACGACGAGGAGGAAGCAGCGGTGAGCAACGAGGCCTACCCACTGTGGGTGAGCCTGGTGGCGATGGCGGTCGTGGTGGCCCTGGTGCCGTTGTCGTTGATCTATGGAGAGGTCGTGGGGCCCTGGATCGTGCCGGCGATGGTGGTGGGCTTCCTGTCTGCGGGCGCCGCACGGGGGGTCCCCGTGTATGAGTGTTTCGTCGAGGGCGCGCGGGAGGGGTGGGAAGTCGCTGTGAAGATCATTCCCTTCCTGGTGGCCATCCTCGCGGCCGTGGGCATGCTCCGTGGGTCGGGGGCCATCGACGGCTTCGTGGCGCTGGTCGGCCCCTACAGCATGGCCCTGGGCATGCCCGCAGAGGCACTGCCGATGGCGATGCTGCGACCGTTGTCTGGGTCGGGTGCCTACGGCGTGATGATGGCGACGATGACCGAGCACGGCCCCGACAGCTACATTGGCTACATCGTGAGTACCCTGCAGGGTTCGACGGAAACTACCTTCTACGTGATTGCCGTCTACTTCGGGGCCGTCCAGGTCAAGCGCATTCGCCACGCCATGGCCGCGGCGTTGACCGCCGACATCGTGGGCGTGTCGGCGGCGGTAGCCGCGTGCAGCCTGTACTTTTCGTGGAACGGGCTGTGGTGAGCTGGCGCTTGGGGTGGAATCGGCGTAGATATGTGACCACCTATGAGGGGGTACTCTGTGGTGATCGAGAACGAAGCGTTCTGGCCGGAGCTCGTGAAGAGTGTGCAGAAGCACTCGCTGGCTGAGACGGCAGAGCGCTACGAGATTTCGCCGGTCGAGCTGGTGGCTGCGCTGCGCCGCACGGGCACCACGCGCAAGCCCGTGAAGGCCAAGGCGTCGGCCACCCCGAAGGCGAAGGCGAAGGCGCCGAAGGGCGCGAAGCGGCGGTCGAAGCGAGGGCCGAAGTCCAAGGTAGATGCGTTCGCCCACCTCGTGGGGCAGGTTCCAGACCGCGTGGTGGCCGAGCGGGCGGG
>CBDUIC010000265.1:0-2473 GCA_965367245.1 uncultured bacterium
GGCGCCTTCTTCTTCGCAGGCGCCTTCTTCTTCGCTGGCGCCTTCTTCTTCGCTGGCGCCTTCTTCTTCGCTGGCGCTTTCTTCTTCGCTGGCGCCTTGGCGGCCGCCTTGGCGGCCGGCGCCTTCTTGGCCGTCGACTTCTTCGCCGTCGACTTCTTGGTCGTGGCCTTGCGCTCGCGAGGCGGGAACTCGAACTTGTGTCGACCACTCGGTTGGCGAATGAGCATGCCCTTGAAGGGGCGCCCACGCTTCGACGTGAAGTCTTCCAGAATCTCGGTCTTGCCCGCGTCGGAGAAGTAGGCCGCGGCTTCGTCGGCCTGCATCGGCCGCTTGCAGACGTGCTTGGGCAGCACGGGGCCCTTCTTGTTCTCACCCTTGATCTTCAGCTCACACACCCACCGGTGGTTCGTCTCCAAGACCTGGTGCGGCTCGCCTTCCCCGCAGGTGCAGGGGAACGCAGGCCCCACCACCACCTCGGGCTCTTCCTCTTCTTCGGGGGCATCGCCGAACTCGGTCTTGAGGACCCAGCCCTTCTCGGCGTCAGGCACCAACGACAGCACCCCCTGCAGGTAGCGGCGACCGGCGCGATCGACGAAGCCGTCGATGGGACCGACCTTCTTGTCGCGGATCAACTTGGCAGCCAGCTTGCGGTCGATGTATCGACCCATCCGGTCTTTCCAGATGATGAAGTTGCAGCCGTCGTCTTTGCCCTTGTTGTGCTCGCAGGGGTAGCCCCAGTGGCTCTCCACGACGTTGCCGCCGCAGCTGGGGCAGATGCCCACGGGGGGCTCGCCATCCCACAGCGTGCGATGGTCGAAGCCCACCAGCTTCTCGATGAGTTCTTTGGTGGACGCCACCAGAGACTGCTCCACGGCGTCTCGCGACTGCTCCCCCGCCTCGACCTGCGACAGCGCGTGCTCCCACTCCCCGGTGAGCTTGGGGCTCGCCAGGAACGCTGCATCGACCCGCTCCAGCACGTCGATCAGGCGCATGGCCTTGCTCGTGGGACCGATCTTTCCTTCGATGCGGCGAGCGAACTGCTTGGTCTGTGAGATCAGCCCCTCGATGGTGTCGGCGCGCGTGGCCGGTGTACCCAGACCACGCCCCGACATGGCATCGGACAGCTCGTCGTCGTCGACGCGCTCCCCCGCCGTCTCCATCATCCGCAGCATCTGCGCTTCGCTGTAGCGCGGCGGCGGCTTGGTCTCCTTGGCCTCCTCGGCCACGGAGTCGTAGTCGACCTCCACGCCCTGCACCTGATCGGAACCAGGCACGAGCGCAGGCAGCTTGGTGCCCTTGCCGGCCTCCTGACCGAGGGCCTCGAGGAAGCCCGGCACCTCGAGCGATCGCGCGGTCGTGCGGAAGCGTGGGTTGGGATCGGCTCCGATGTCGACCTCGACCAGCCGCTCGACGGTTGCCCACGTCGCCGGCCCCATCAGTGCGGCGAGGAAGCGACGGACGATGAGCTCGAACACCCGCGCGTCGTCGCCCTCGAGCTCCTGCTCGACCGGATTGCCGGTGGGGATGATCGCAAAGTGATCGGTGACCTTCGTCGAGTCGAGGATCGCCTTGAGGTTCTGGGGGCCCGCCGCCTGGACCTTGTCGGCCACCGTGGGCACATCCGTCATGCCGTCGATGCCCGTGAGCCCCGAGGCCCACTCGATCAGCTGGTCGACCACCGGCCCGTAGTCGTCGGGCAGGTGCTTGGCATCGGTTCGTGGGTAGGTGGTGAGCTTGTGGCCCTCGTACAGGCGCTGAGCGGCCTGCAGCGTGCGCTTCGCCGACATGCTGTAGCGACGGTTCGCCTCGCGCTGCAGCGTTGTCAGGTCGAACAGGCCCGGAGGCTTCTGCTTCGACAGCTTGCGCTTCTCCTCGGCCTGACCCACATCGACCCCGGCCAGGCCCGCGAGGATGGCGTCGACCTCGGCCCGGTCGAACAGCCGAGTGGGCTTCTCGTCGCGGGTGGGGCCCGAACGCGCCGGATCGTGCCAGATCCCCTGCCACGACTGGGCCGCCTCGCCCTCGCCATGACGGAAGGTGGCGGTGAGCTCCCAGTAGGGACGGGGCTCGTGGGCGAGGATCTCCCGCTCCCGGTGCACCAACAGCGCGAGGGTGGGCGTCTGCACCCGCCCAGCGGACCATGTGCCGTCACCGCGAGACCGCAGACGTTGGCTGAGGGCCCGCGAGGAGTTGAGGCCGATGAGCCAGTCGCCGATCGACCGCAAGAACGCGGCGTCGCCGAGGTTGTCGAGCTCCGAGCCAGGACGGAGCTGATCGAAGGCCTCGATGATGGCGGCCTTGGTCATCGACCGAAGCCACAGGCGCTGCTGCGGCTTGCTGTCGAGCCCGGTGTACTCGGCGATCCGCCGGTAGATGAGCTCGCCCTCGCGCCCCGCATCACAGGCGTTGACCAGACCCTCGACATCCTTGCGGTTGCCCAGCTTCTTGATCTTGTTGAGGCGCGTCTTCTGGC
>CBDUIC010000266.1:0-2352 GCA_965367245.1 uncultured bacterium
CACTCGCTGAGGCCAACGCCTTGCCCCTCCGGGGCTCTAGCGCTATCTGGGCCGCCTCAGGCGCGTGCACACGCGCCGTTGTCGACCCTTCTGCTGCTGGAGCCGGAAGAAGATGAGCGAACTGTCCAAGATCCGGAACATCGGAATCAGCGCCCACATCGACTCTGGGAAGACCACGCTGACCGAGCGCATCCTCTTCTACACCAACCGGATCCACGCGATCCATGAGGTTCGCGGGAAGGATGGCGTCGGCGCGAAGATGGACTCCATGGAGCTCGAGCGCGAGCGCGGCATCACCATCCAGTCGGCGGCAACGCACACCGAGTGGAAGGACCACCACATCAACATCATCGACACCCCCGGGCACGTCGACTTCACCATCGAAGTCGAGCGCGCTCTCCGGGTGCTCGACGGCGCCATCCTGGTGCTGTGCGGTGTGGCGGGTGTGCAGTCCCAGTCGATCACGGTCGACCGGCAGATGCGTCGCTACGGCGTGCCGCGCCTGGCCTTCGTCAACAAGCTCGACCGCCAGGGCGCCAACCCCGTCAAGGTGCGCAACCAGCTCCGCGACAAGCTTCGGCTGAACGCCCAGATGGTGCAGCTGCCCATCGGCCTGGAAGACCAGCTCAAGGGCTGCGTCGACCTCGTCGAGATGAAGGCGATCTACTTCGAGGGCGACAACGGCGAGACGATCCGCATCGACGAGATCCCCGCCGACATGGCCGCCGACGCCGCGAGCTACCGCGAGGAGCTCCTCGACGCCGTGTCGATGTTCGACGACGACCTCATGGAGCAGATGCTCGAGGAAGACGTGAAGCTCGAGACGCTCAAGGGCGCCATCCGCAAGGCGACGATCGCCAACCAGCTCGTGCCCGTGTTCTGTGGCTCCGCCTACAAGAACAAGGGTGTGCAGGCGCTGCTCGACGGCGTCAACGCCTACCTGCCGGCTCCCGACGAGGTGGAGAACAGCGGGTTCGACCTGTCCAAGGGCGACGAGAACCCCGAGCCGATCATCGTGCAGCCCGATCCCGAGATGCCGTTCGTCGGCCTCGCGTTCAAGCTCGAAGAGGGCCGCTACGGGCAGCTCACCTACATCCGGGTCTACCAGGGCACCCTGAACAAGGGCACCTTCATCTACAACCAGCGCAGCAAGCAGAAGGTGAAGGTCGGTCGTCTGGTGCGGATGCACTCCGACGAGATGGAAGACATCGAGTCGTCGTCCACCGGCGACATCGTCGCGCTGTTCGGTGTCGACTGCCACTCGGGCGACACGTTCACCGACGGCCAGGTCGACATCTCGATGACCGACATCCACGTGCCCGACGCCGTGATCCACTACACGATCACGGCCGACAGCAAGTACAGCCAGAACCTGTCGAAGGCCCTGGCCCGCTTCTCGAAGGAAGACCCGACCTTCCGCGTCACCTCCGACCCCGAGACCAACGAGACGATCATCTCGGGCATGGGTGAGCTGCACCTCGATGTCTACCTCGAGCGCATGCGTCGCGAGTACAAGGTGCCGGTCGAGTCGAGCCCGCCCCAGGTGGCCTACCGCGAGACGGTCACCCAGCGTGCCGACTTCAACTACACCCACAAGAAGCAGACGGGTGGTTCAGGTCAGTACGGTCGCGTCGCCGGCTACATGGAGCCGCCGGAGGAAGAGGGCGAGCACTACCTGTTCGAAGACAAGATCACCGGCGGTGTCATTCCTCGCGAGTTCATCCCGAGCTGTGACAAGGGCTTCAAGTCCATGATGGACAAGGGCCTGCTCATCGGCGCGCCCGTCACGGGCGTGAAGATCCAGATCAACGACGGCGCCTACCACGCGGTCGACTCCAGCGACAACGCCTTCCAGGCCGCGGCGCGCGGGGCCTTCCGTGAGGTCTACCCTCGCTGCAACCCGGTCATCCTCGAGCCCATCATGAAGGTCGCTGTCGAGGGGCCCGCTGAGTTCCACGGCAACATCGTGTCCACCATCATGGGCCGTCGCGGGATGATCATCGGGTCCACCGAAGAAGACGGCTACAGCATGGTCGACGCCGAGGTGCCGCTGTCCGAGATGTTCGGCTACAGCACCACGCTGCGGTCGGCCACGCAGGGCAAGGCCGAGTTCACGATGGAGTTCCAGAAGTACGGCCAGGTGCCTACCAACGTCGCCGAGGAGCTCAAGAAGGCCTACGAGGAAGAGAAGGCCAAGAAGACCAAGTGATCCAACGCGGGGCCCGTGCCTGACGGGCCCCGAGCGGAGTTGTGGTGGCACACGAGCACTACGCCGGCAGCCCAGTGGGGCCCCTGGCGGCGGCGTTGAGCGATCGACTGCCGCCCGGCGCGGTGGGGATCGTGGTGGCACCC